>JBAUGW010000016.1:0-101163 GCA_049679945.1 Pyrinomonadaceae bacterium
CTTTTTATTTATGCGCCTTTTGCGCATTTTTGCGGCTATTTTTTAGAATTTCTCTCCCAAAATATCCCCTCTGAAAAACCTTGAATTGTTTTATCATGCTCGGCGATCTCGAGCCGTTTTTGCGCGAGCAGACAATACTGTTCATCGGATTCGATAGCGACAAAGTTGCGGCCAAGTTTTTTTGCAGCGACCCCAGTTGTTCCGCTGCCGGAGAACGGATCGAGAACCAGGTCGCCGGCATTTGTGCTCGCGAGAATGATCTTTGCAAGCAGCTTTTCGGGTTTTTGCGTCGGGTGGTCGGTGTTCTCGGCCATCGACCAGAACGGCACGCTGATGTCGGTCCAGATGTTTGACGGGTGCGTATCGCGAAAATTACCATCTGCGCTTTCGTTCCAGTCTTTTGGCGTGCCGTTTACTTTGTATGGCGCGATCACGCGGCGGCGCTGCTTCACGGCGTCGAGATTAAAGGTGTAGTCGGCCGATACGGTGAAAAACCAAATGTCCTCGGCGGCGTTCTTCCAGTTCGCGCGCGCGCCTCGACCCTTTTCGCGTTCCCACGTGATTCGGTTGCGGAGCTGAAAGTATTTTGACCCGACGCGTTGGATGGCCGCGCTCGAACGCCAATCCCCGCAAATGTAAACGCTTGCGGTCGAACGCAGTAACGGTGCACAAAGCTGCAGCCACGAGTCGAGCCATTCCTCGTATTTGTCCAAAGTCTTGCGGCTAAACTTCTCGGTGCCAAAGTTTTTGCTGAGGTTGTAAGGCGGGTCCGCAAAGAGCATGTCAAAGCCTGATGGGCGCAATTTTGGCAACACCTCGAACGCATCACCGCAAACGACGGAGTCGCGTAAATCGCTGATATCAAGATGTTTGTCGTAACGAATCGCAGACCTGAGCCGAGCTATCTCGCTCGCGTCGAGCGTCAATGTACGGTTCCGGGCGGCGCGAACTTTGGCTTGTTTAGAGGCTGCTGACACGAGAAAAAACTTTATCACACCGTGTCTCTCACGTCATTTGACCGCCAAAATTCAGCGTGTTAGTCTTATATCTTTTGAGAATCGGGCGGAGTATCGCTTCATATAAATAACCGTACGAATCGCTCTCAAAACTACTTATGCATCTGCTGCTTTTTGCCGAAAGTATCCAGCTTTTTCCAGACGGAACGATCTTTATCCACGTTGCGCTGATCCTGGCGATGATATGGATTTTGAACCGCACGCTTTATCGCCCCATAAATAAGGTTCTCGCGGCGCGTGAGCGCAATAAAGGCGGGCACTCGAGCGAGGCGGCAGAGATAATTGCGGGCGTTGAAGAAAGAGAGGCTCACTATAATAAGGAGATGCTCGATGCGCGTTCGGCCGGTTATGCCTTTATAGAAAAAGAGCAAAATAAGGCTGTTACGATGCGCGAAAAGAAGTTGAGTGAAGTAAAAACCGAGGTCGCCGAAAAGCTCGACACTGGCCGATCCGAGATCGAAAAACAATCGGCCGATGCGCGGGCAGCTCTTCGAACAGACGCGGAGAAGATGGCGGAGCGAATCGCCGCGGGAATTCTCAAGGGTTAATTTTTGTCAATAATGCTTGCAACTTTAACAAATTTCGTGCTTCTTCTGGCCGGCGGCGGCGGGTCCCAGAGCGGCTTCATGAAGTTTTACAACGACTGGTTCAACATCCCCGGTTTTGAAGCGTGGAAGTTTGTTAACCTCGCGATCTTTATCGCCCTGATGGTCTATTTTGTTAAGAAGCCGGTGAGCGACGCGTTTAAAACAAAACGCGAGCAGATTCGCGCAGAGCTGATTAAGGCCGAAGAAGAAAAGCAGGCCGCACTCGCGCGTCTCACGTCCGCTGAGGGCAAACTCGCACAACTCGACACCGAGAAAGAAAACATTCTGCAAAAGGCCAAAGACGAGGCTGCGTTTGAGAAGAAGCGGCTGGCTGATCAAACGAAAACTGATGTCGAGCGACTTCGACAACAGAGCGAGGCCGAACTTGCCCGTGCAGCAAATCAAACACGTGCTGAGCTTCGTCGATTTTCGGCGGTCGAGAGCATTCGTCTTGCAGAAGAAAAGTTGCGAAAACAGATCGATGGCAAAACCGACGCAAAGCTCGTCAAATCGAGCATTGCTGAGATCGGAGGCCTGAGTTGATATGAGTATCGAGACGATAGCCCGGCGTTACGGCACGGCGCTAGCCGATGTGGTTTTAAAAAGCGGCGAGACCGATACGGTAAAGGAGGAGCTGAAGGCGTTTGGCTCGATGATCGACGGAAATGCCGATCTGGAAAGCGTCTTTAGCAACCCGGCGATCGCACATGCGAGCAAAGAGAATTTGCTTGGCGAGCTTATTAAGAAAACAAAACCTGCGAAGACGACGGCGAACTTTCTGCGTGTACTGCTGCAAAACAGCCGACTTACCGAACTTGGCGAGATCAGTGAGCGATTTGAGTCGGTGCTTGCCGAGCGCAGCGGTGTCGTTTCGGCAGAGATAGTCTCGGCCCGCGAACTGCCCGCAACAGCGCGTAAAGAATTTGAAAAAAATCTTGCGAGCCTCACCGGCAAAACGGTACGTGTCAATTACGCAGTCGATGCAAACATCATCGGTGGCGTCGTAACGCGCATCGGCTCGACGGTTTATGATGGCTCGGTAAGAACGAAGTTGGAGAATTTAAGAGAACAATTGGTAAATGGTTAGTTTGGAGTCCCGCCTTAAGGCGGTCTCTTAACTAGACAAAGAGCCGCCTAAAGGCGGAACTCCGAACGAAGAACATGGAATCAATCAAAGCAAACGAGATCAACGAGATCATTCGTGCACAGATAGAGAATTTTGACGCGTCGATGACGGTCAATGAGGTCGGCACCGTTATCAAGGTGGGCGACGGTATCGCTGAGATTTACGGACTTCAGAAGGTCATGGCCGGCGAACTGTTAGAATTCGACCACGGCGTTCGCGGCCTCGCACTCAACCTTGAGGAAGACAAAGTCGGCTGCGTGCTCTTCGGCGATTTTCAAAAGATCAAAGAGGGCGACGAAGCAAAGCGCACGAAACGAATCATGAGCGTGCCTGTCGGCGACGCGATGATCGGCCGCGTCGTTGACGCCCTCGGTAACCCAATCGACGAAGCGGGCGAGATCATCACTGGCACTTATTTTCCGATCGAACGTATCGCACCGGGAATTATTGACCGGCAGCCGGTTAAAGAGCCGCTTCAGACAGGTTTGAAAGCCATCGACTCGATGGTGCCGATCGGCCGCGGGCAGCGTGAACTTATCATCGGCGACCGTCAGACAGGGAAGACCGCGGTCGCGATCGACACTATCATTAATCAAAAGGGCAAAGACGTGATCTGTGTTTACGTCGCCATCGGGCAAAAGGCGTCGACCGTTGCGCAGGTTCGCCAAAAGCTCGAAGAATTCGGCGCAATGGATTACACGATCATCGTAAACGCCTCGGCGTCCGATCCGGCAGCGATGCAATTTCTTGCACCCTATGCAGGCTGCGCGATGGGCGAATACTTCCGCGACAACGGCCGTCACGCATTGACGATCTATGACGATCTGTCGAAGCAAGCCGCTGCGTATCGCGAAATTTCACTTCTATTGCGACGTCCGCCGGGCCGCGAAGCCTATCCGGGCGACGTGTTTTATTTGCACTCACGCTTGCTCGAACGCGCGGCTAAGATGTCTGATGCTCGCGGCGGCGGCTCACTAACTTCGCTTCCAATTATTGAAACTCAGGCCGGCGACATCTCGGCGTATATTCCGACCAACGTTATTTCGATCACCGACGGACAGATCTTTCTCGAAGCCGATCTATTCAACTCGGGCGTGCGTCCGGCGATCAACGTCGGTAACTCGGTTTCGCGTGTCGGCGGCAGCGCTCAGATCAAGGCGATGAAGCAGGTCGCGGGAACGCTGCGTATCGACCTCGCGCAGTTTCGCGAACTCGCGGCATTCGCGCAATTTGGCTCCGACCTCGACAAATCGACGCAGGACCAACTTGAACGCGGCAAACGCCTGACCGAGATCCTCAAACAGCCGCAATACAAGCCGATGGAGGTCGTCGAACAGGTGTTGATCATCTGGACCGTGACCAATGGCCTCGCGGACGACGTCGCGGTCGAGGATTTAAAGCGATTTGAAGAAGAGTTAACGAAATTTGCAAAGGAATCGCACCCGGGCGTGCTCAATACCCTTCGTGAAAAGCAGTCGATCGACGACGACCTTAAAGCGTCGATGAAAGAAGCGGTCGAGGATTTCAAAGCGACGCGTTGGGAGGCTGCTGCTTCCGCAGCAGCGTAAACAGTGAACGGTAACAGGTAACAAGTGCTTTCTCCTGTTACTTGTCACCCGTCACTTGTAACAATCTATGGCTAGTTTGTTAGACATGCGCCGGCGAATTAAGTCGGTTAAGAACACGCAACAGATCACCAAAGCGATGAAGATGGTCGCCGCGGCGAAACTCAAACGGGCTCAGGACCGCGTGACGGCGTCGCGTCCCTTTGCCGGCAAGATGAGCGAAGTGCTTGGCGATTTGAGCGGCAAGGTCGCGGGCGAATTTTCGCATCCACTGCTCGATGAGCGCGGCGATGAAAAGTATCTAATTGTGCTAATCAGCGCGGACAAAGGTCTCGCCGGCGCATTTAACGCAAATGTTATTAAGGCGACGCAGGCGTTCCTTAAACAGAATTCTGACAAACAATCGTCAATGGTTGCTGTTGGCCGAAAGGGACGTGATTTTTTCAAACGCCGCGAGATCGAGTTGACCGACGAATACATCGGCCTCACCGGCAGCGGTCAGGTCGTTTACGCCGACGCAGTCGAGATCGCAAACAAACTGATCGCAACATTTACAGACGATACGTCGATCGACAAGGTGTTTATAGTCTTCACCGAGTTCAAGACCGTCCTCTCGCAAAAACCAGTGATCGAGCAGCTTTTGCCGATTCCAAAAAGGGCGAGCGACGGTGATGGCGATTCAGCAGGGGCGCAGGCCGAGTACATCTACGAACAGCCGGCGCCTGAGATATTCGCAAAGCTTCTGCCAAAGCAGGTCGAGACGCAAATCTACAAAGGAATGATCGAGTCCGTAGCGTCCGAGCAAGGCTCGCGCATGACGGCTATGGATTCGGCGTCGAAGAACGCCGGCGAGCTCATCGACACACTCACGCTCAACATGAACCGCATCCGCCAGGCCGCGATCACCAAGGAGATCATCGAGGTCGTCTCGGGTGCCGCGGCGGCGTAGCTTCAGAAAAGTCAGAACAACTGCACATGCGGCACGGATGTTTTATACGTTACGTGCCGCTATTTTTTATTCGCGTGATCTGTACCTTCTAGTCTGGGAAGTTCGGGTAAGATAGACCCGGTCAATTGAACGCTGATAGACTGAAACGTGACTGGAGTTGTTATGAAACAAATACTGGCCTTATTTGTATGTTTAGTTGCTTTTTCAATTACTGCACCGGCTCAATATTCCGACACATTTGATATTGCTTCGTTTCAGCCGCCAAAGGGTTGGCACAAGCAAGCCACCCCAAATTCAATTCAACTTTCGACCGAGGACAAAGCAAATGGAAGTTATTGCCTGATAACCTTATTCAAGTCCCTTCCCGGCACCAATAATTCCAGGGAGAATTTTGATGCTGCATGGCAAACGGTTGTTAAGGGGATGGTAAATGTTTCGACCGCCCCGCAAATGGCAAGTCCGGCCACTGACGACGGTTGGGAAATACAGAGTGGCTTCTCGCCATTTGAGAAAGGCGGTGAAAAAGGGATCGCAATGCTCGTGACTGCAAGCGGTTTTGGGAAAATGGTCAATGTTCTCATTCTCACTAATACCCAGGCGTACGAGCAAAATATATCGGCTTTCCTGGAATCGATCAGCCTAAAAAAACCGGTTGGCGTAATTGCTGTTGCCCCGGTTAAGAATGCTCCCGCCGTTTCTTCCGGCAATGGTTATGCATTTACTACAACCAATTTTGATGATGGATGGACAAGCACTATTCAGGACGACTGGGTGCAAGTAACGAAGGCAAATATTAGAGTTCTGGTTCATTATCCAAATAAGAACGCCGATGCTTATAATTCGGTGGTGTTGGATGGACTAAAGAATGCCTGGAACGTTCTGGTCGCACCCAGATACAGTGCGGCGGGCAATTTCGAATTCAAACCGATCACCGGCTGGCAGGCTATTGAATTTGCGGAGGCCGACGCCGTGGAAAAGGCGACAGGGAAAACGGTTCACGTCGTATTGTTCAAGATGAATTATTCAAGCGGCGCCGGACGGTATTTAGAGTTCGTCACTCCAAATAAGGCAGTGTTCGAGCAAGAATTTGGCCCTTATCACCAAACGACCTCCGGTTGGGAAAAAATGGAGAACATGGCAACTCGCAACAAGTTCAGCGTTGCTCCTGCCGACTTTAAGGGTAAATGGACAAATGATTTTTCGGGCTCGCTGTCGTACGTAAACGCTTACACCGGTGCGAGTGCAGGCACCGACACGCATGCTTCGATAGAAAGCTTTCAATTCGGATCCGGAAATGCTTACACCTGGAACATCGGCGTTGCGAGCGGTTACGTGGGAAGTATCAAATTTCAAAGCGTGAAATCAAGCGGTAAATTTAGCGTGCCGAGCAACTGGCAAGTTACTTTTTCTGATATCCAGGGCAGGGCCAGAACCTATGATGCTTATTTTTCAGCTGTTAAGGGTTCCAGGATCTTATGGCTCGACGGAAAGCCCTTTGGCAAGCTCCAATAGTATGCTTCGGCGACGAGCGAGGCGACGTTCATTTGTGGGACAGAAACGAAAGATGGTGAGCAATGTTGCAACATGAATATTAGGCGGCTCGGCGTGTTTTCCGGTTCTTCCTGAGCGCTCGTGATCATGCTCATCCTTGCCTTGGGGTGCGGCCGCTTTCGCGGGTCGAAAGATGGCGCAGTGGCCGGCGATATCAGCAAGATAGCCGGCAATCTTCCAACCTATGACCTAACGCGCCCCAATATGGCCGGGTGCATTAGCAAGATGCAGGCTTTCGGAACTCGAGCCAAGTGTAGCCGACCTTGCTGTCGATAGTACTCGGTTACGGTTCTTCACGATATAAGTACAACGAACTGCGGCTAGCGCGCGAAGCTGCGGAGGAAATGAGATATGAAAAATTCTAAGGTGATCGTACCCGTTATAGCAATTCTTCTTTGCGTGTCTCTGTCGTGTACCTTTCTTAAAGGCAAATTTTCAAAAGATCCGCTGTTGAACGTAAAGATCGACGTGCCGGCGAACGTTCCGACATTCGACCCTAAAGCCCCGCTTTTTTCGCCCGGGGCCGAGGTGGTGCGCCGTCTTGCTAAGATCGACCCGAGCCTGGCCGTATTCGGCGCTTCTATCGAAGCAAACGAACGCAGTGCGATCAACAGCGCAATTGCGGAAAGACAGACTGCCCGGACGACAGGCGGTGCTAAGGTTTCTCAAATGGCCGAGCCGTCGTCTCCGCCGAGCGGCATTCCGCACTTCGCATTCGTTCGTCCCGAACTCATTAAACCGTTGACCGCCGCGGTTCTGATGTTTCAGGGTGGTGACGCGTCTGTCTTCATCTTTCGAGATCCCGCTCTCGCCGGGGGACTGATCGGTGGCCTGAAAAATATATGGACAGAAAGTCACACCGATCCGAAGATGAGCACAGGCGGGGTGAAGTCTCGAAAAGTAACTACAAAAGACGGCGTTACAACGACATTTGGCGGCGAACTAACTTTTAGGGAGGACGGGTCGAGTTTATTTGGTATGGAAGTTAAGACCGAATCCGTTCAGAACGGTGTCACGCTGACATCGGAAATGACCGGCAGCGTCGATGGGAACGAATGCCCCAACGCTGAGGGCCAGGTCCAACTCACGATAAAACTTCGCCTGGCCGGCGAATCCGGTGGGGCTCAGGTCGCACAGGACCTGACAGTGTTCGTCCGGACTACCGTAAACGACAACGCCGACATAGCATCGACGACAATGGATATTACCCAGGGCACCCGCCAGGTCAAGAACGGCCGCTCGATGTATGTTGAGACAGGGCTAACTTTAAATGACGATGTCAACGACCCCAACCATAAGCCCACCATGTCGAACGAGCGGGAGATACGGTCCTCCCAGAACGTGCACGAAAGCATGGAAAATCTGAACGAAGCGTCGGTGCTTGCCGGCGACGGGGTCAACGCCGCATATCAAGCCGCTCTGACCGTTTTGTATATGGCGCGCGACAAGTGGCAGGACGGAAAATGCGTGCAGATCGTCGCGTCGTCGCCCGGCTCCGTCAAGGTAAGTTCAACCACGCAGATCCCGGTCAAGGTCGTACACAAATTCGGAGGCGCTGATGTTCCCTCAAAACTGGATGCACTTCTTGCCGGCGAAAAGTCTGTCGATCCTACGTTGATCCCGAAGACAGCCGGAACGCTCACCTATGTCGCACCCGGCGAAATAGGCAAAAGTGCGACCATTAAACTCACTGCAACTTCTAAGCGTGGTAGGGCGACTCTCGAACTCACCGCAAACACCGGCGGTGGATCGTACCAGATCGTCGGCGGGCTCGACGACTGGCAGACCAATACCAGCGTCTGTGACATCATGAAACCTTTCAAGCTCACGAGCAGCATTCTAGTAGTGAATTTTTCGGGGGGAATGTCGGGAACGTACGAATACAGCGGTGGGCCATTCAACGCTCGGGGGAATGGCACCTACACCATATCGCTTCCTGACGGTCTCGGGAAACCTGGCACGATGACCGGCAGCGGGCCCGGTGAGGTCACCGGGGATAAAGTATATAAAGGCAGCGGCACCGAAAAATACACGCTCACCCCAATCGAGCCGTGCAGTTAGTGACAATGATCTCAAAGAATGCGGCGAACTGATCGACACACTTACGCTCAACATGAACCGCATCCGCCAGGCCGCGATCACCAAGGAGATCATCGAGGTCGTCTCGGGCGCCGCAGCGGCGTGATCAATAGTTCAAAGTTCCAAGTTCCAAGTTCCAAGTTATAAGAGTGCAAAGCGCAGTCCTTGAACTTGGAACTTTCTTGCTTTGAACTTTGAACTGTTTTCGTATATGCTTCCTCTGCTTTTCCTTTTTTAGAAAAACTTAACTTTTGGAGGGACACGATGTTATTAATTTTGGGGTACATCTTGCTGCTCGTCGGCACGATTTGGTTGGTTGTTACGGCTATACAAACGGGTGCAGACACCAAAGAGAAGGTAATTTGGGGACTGGTCAATTTCTTTTGCCAACCTCTGGGCGGCATTGTTTTCTACTTTATGAGGAAACAGGGAATGGTTCCGCTGCTGCTTGTTATTGCCGGTTGGATAATCATGGTACTTGGCGGCGGTCTTTCAGCGTTTTCGAGTATGGGCTCGATGCCGTAGACGATTGGATTCAGTTGATTCAAAAACGAATTGGCGCGCGGGCCTTTGGGCTTACGCGCCGATTGTTTTATGGCTCGTTGTAATTTTCTTTCTCTCAAGCCCGGCCGGGGCAATGACCGAAACCTCGCGCATCATCGGCCCGTTGCTCGAGTTCTTTTTCCCCGAAATGCCATTCGAGACGCGGCAAATAATTCACGGTTTCGTCCGAAAAGCAGCACACTTTACCGAATATGCCATTCTGGCTTTTCTCGCCGTGCGTGCTTTGTCGATGTCAGCGTCCGGTTTTTTACAAAAATGGCGTTACATCCTGGCGATTCTCTTCGTTGTCGCGGTCGCATCGATCGACGAGTTTAACCAAAGCTTCGAAGCGTCGCGGACCGGCGCCCTAACTGATGTGTTGCTTGATATCTCTGGCGGCGTGGCGATGATTCTACTGCTTTGGCTCTTAAAATGGCCGCGTGCTCGTGCCGTCTAAGCTTCCGGTTCCGGCAACTTTGTGTGATATTCTATCGTTAACAGTCACTAGGAGACATCATAATGAGCATTATCGACAAGGTTAAAGAGGCGGCGTTGAATCAGTTTATCGAGGTTATCGAGTGGCTCGACGACACGGGCGACACGATGGTTTATCGATTTCCGGTCGCTGGTCAGGAGATAAAGAACGAGGCGCAGTTGATCGTCCGTGAATCGCAGGCCGCGGTTTTTGTGTTTGAGGGACAGGTCGCCGACGTCTTTACGCCCGGTAAATACACGATCGATGGCGGCAACACGCCGATCCTCTCGAAACTTGGTGCTTGGAAATACGGCTTTAACTCGCCGTTCAAATCCGAGGTCTATTTTGTTAACACCAAACAGTTTACGGACATGAAATGGGGCACGTCGAACCCGATAATGCTCCGTGACACGGACTTTGGGATCGTGCGGCTGCGTGCGTTTGGCGCGTACAGTTTGCGTGTGGCGAACCCGAGTGAATTTATCAAGGAGATCGCCGGCACGAACGCCAGATTTCAGACCGAGGATATCGGCGATCAGCTAAAACGCGCGATCGTCACCGAGTTTTCGGACGCTCTCGGCGAGTTGAAGATACCGGCACTCGATCTCGCGGCGCAATACAAAGAGATCGGCGAGCAGATTCGCGGGATGATCAACTCGGATTTTAATTCGTGGGGTCTCGAAGTAATTAAATTCTTTGTCGAGAACATCAGCCTGCCACCCGAGGTCGAAGAGGCGATGGACAAACGCGCTTCGATGGGAGCTCTTGGCAACGTCGATCAATATATGAAATTTCAGGCCGCGGACGCGCTGCGTGACGCTGCTCAGAATGAAGGCGGTGGTGCGGGCCTCGGAGCAGGTTTGGGTGCAGGTTTTGCCGTCGGCAATCAGATGGCGGGCGCTTTCGGTGCCGGGCCACAAAGCGGCGGTGGAGCGGCCGCTACGGTCGCGTGTCCGTCGTGCAATAAGCAGAATCAACCTTCGGCCAAGTTCTGCGCCGACTGCGGTGGCAAGATGGAGGTCGCACAAGTTCCGTGCGTAAAGTGCGGTGCAAACCTTCGCGAAGGTGCAAAATTCTGCTCCGAGTGCGGCTCGACGCAGGAAAAATCAAAGTGTTCGAAATGCCAGGCCGAACTCGCCGCGGGTGCAAAATTCTGTGCTGAATGCGGAACCAAAACCGAAGCGGTTAAGTAAAAAGGCAAAAGTAAAAAGGCAAAGGGTAGGGGAAATTTTCTCCTGCCTTTTTCATTAGTAGGGAAACGCATTCATAAAGGCGTCGAAGTCGGCCTCGCTGCCTTTTGCGTTTGCGGTGAAAAAATATCCGCCACGCGTCCATGCAAAAAATGCTCCGCTATCATTTATCACCTTTAAGTAACTCGGCTCTGTGCCGAAGGACCCAAAGCGCGGATCGGTAGGATAAATGCCTTCGTTGGCGTCGCCCACGACAACATCCCACGAAGACTGAGCGCTTTCAGAGCTGCTTGCGATACTGAATTCTACAAATACCTCCTGGTCGCCATTACGATAAGTTGCGTAAACCCCGTTTACATCGATATCGATGGATGTCGCCGCCGTCCCGCGTTGGTCCGAGCGTTCGAGCAAAGCCCGCATGTAAGAGCCAACCTGCTTCGGCAACAGTTGGTCGAGATCGGTCCCGGTCGGCATTGGGCGGCTTTCAATTCCGTATGGAGCGGTGCCGTTGAGCTTTGTTATCGGCCCCTTGGTTTGTGGTTTTGCAGGTATGCTTGCAGTTTTATTCGCAGCGTTGGCGTCGAACGGTTGTTCGACTCGAAGAAAAAATATGTCGGTCTTTTTAGTTTTTTCGTCCGGCATGGCGACGATTGCCAGGCCGATCTGCTTTTTGTCCGCCGTTTTTTCAAACACACAGAGCAAGCCGTCGATGCCGTTATCTTTTCCGTCAAGACAAGTCGATTCCTTGCTCGCTTCCCAATTGCCGAAGCTGGTCATCCGAGCGTTTGTGTAGAAATTTTTAACATCCGACGGGTTGCGGTCAGACGTAAAAACAATCCAGTCGCCTGTCGCAGGCGTTTTGTCTTCGCCTTCTTTGTCGAGGCGCCACAAATTATTGAGCGCAGTTCTAATCAGAATCTTGATAGCGAGCGGCATTTCCATGTCGGAGTGATCGAGGCCGTCCATGCGCGGAACGTCGCTCCAGAGTTCTGCCGTTTTGCTCATATCAGTACCACCCGGGACAAATTTCTGGGCAAGGTTGCACGACATTACGACAAAGATGAGAATGCCTACTGATATCGCCGAAAAGATACTTTTCATATTTTCACCTCGTGCCTACAATTTTACGCCCGTTCACGCTAAAATTGTATGGAAAAATATTTGGAGAATTGAAATGTCTATCAGCCCCGAACTACTCGAAATCCTTCGCTGTCCTCAATGCAAATCTGAGGTCAAGATCGACGACGCTCAGACGCGACTAAAATGCGTAAACCCCGACTGTTTGTTGGTTTACCCGATCCGCGACGAGATTCCGGTTATGCTGGTCGAAGAGGCTACAACCGAAAAATAGTTTCTAATATATGCCTGAAACCCGAAGGCAGGCGACGCTTTTTGTACGTCATGTCCCGGCTGTCGAATCCATACGGCGGACGTTCAACCCAAAACAAGCGGAACTCATCTCAGCTCACGTCACACTGTGTCGAGAGGATGAAGTAAAGGATTGGGATTTGTTGGCCGCCAAGCTAGAAAAGGTGACATTTGCCGTTACGCTGGAATTTGGCTCCCCAGTTCGCGACGGCGATCTGGTTTTCTTGCCCGGAATCGATATTGACGGAACTTTTCGCGATCTTCGGACATACTTGCTTGGCACAGATCCGGTTCGCGACCATGAGCCGCACATAACGCTCATTCATCCGAGGAACGGTCGCTGCACCGACGACATTTGGGAGGCTATTCGAACTGGCATCAAACCATTCACATATACCTTTCACGAAGTGTCATTTATACTTCAACAAGGCGGCGGTCTGTGGCAGACACTACAAGACTTTCCTCTGCCTTGACCTTATTCGTTGAAAGTCGATCCAAACACAATCCATTGGCCCGAAGTTGAACGCGTTCTCGTCGTCAAACTCCGATCGATCGGCGACACGGTCCTGTCAACGCCGTCGTTGATCGCACTTCGAAGATTTCTCCCAAAGGCTCAAATAGACATCTTGCTTGAAGATTGGGTCGCACCTCTGCTCGATGGTCATGATGCCGTTGATAACGTGATCAGCGTAGATAAAAGCTCAACTTCACGTTGGAAAACGGCGGGGACATTGCGGCGACAGCGATACGACATCGCGTTCAATCTGCACGGCGGAACGACCGCGACAATGTTTGTCCGCGCCAGCGGAGCTCGACATCGCGTTGGCTACTCGCATTACCAGTATCCCTTTCTTTATAATCACTTACTATCGTCCGCAAGCGACTTTTGGCAGCAACAAAAGACACATTCGGCAGAGCAGCAGCTTGCTCTTTTGGGCTTTGTCGGCGTGCAGGTCGAAGATCGGCCAAAAAGCAAATTGATTGTGACTGAGCAAGCTGAAAAATCAATAGAAACTCGGCTGTCTGAATCCACAATCCGCAATCCGCAATCCGCATTCGCTTTGCTTCATCCCTCGACGGCCTTTTTCACAAAACAATGGCCCGTAGAGAATTTTGCACGAACAGCCGAGTTCCTGGCTGACCGAGGTCAGCACACTGTCGCGATTTCTAACAAAGCAGAAGCTGACAAACTCAAACAACTTGTCGCCGCCACAAAAGTCCCGATAACAACGTACGACGACCTCACGTTGCCCGAGATCACAGCTCTCGCGTCAAAAGCAAAACTGTTCGTTGGCAACGACTCCGGCATTGCCCACATCGCCGCCGCCGTAAATACGCCGTCTGTTGTCATCTTCGGCTCGTCAAACCGCGACCACTGGCGGCCGTGGACCGACGCTCCGAACGAGATCGTTTACGAAGAATTCGCGTGTCAACCTTGTCCGGGCTACATTTGCGAAGTTTACGGCGAGCCGAAATGCATCCTCAGCGTGCGGTCGGAAGCCGTCTTTTCGGCGATAAAACGCCTACTTTCGTAAGTCCAATTCTTGACAGTTACCCTAAGCGCAACTATTATTTAGAGTTTCGACTATTGTGGCCGAAGTCTCCTTATAGTCAGTGTTTATGTTCGAATCGCTGTCCGAAAAGCTAAAAAAATCGCTGCGAAACTTGAGCGGCAAGGGCAAGCTCACGCCGGAGCATGTGGATGCGGCTCTGCGCGAGATTCGGATGGCGCTGCTCGAGGCGGACGTAAATTACAAGGTCGCAAAGGATTTTGTTGAATCGGTTCGCGTCAAAGCTGAGGGCGAAGAGGTTTGGAACGGCCTAAAGCCTTACGAACAGGTCGTCAAGATCGTTTACGACGAGCTTAGCGAACTTATGGGCGGCACGTCGTCCCGGCTCGTTTTCACCAAGAACGCGCCGAACGTCGTGATGATGGTCGGTTTGCAGGGTTCTGGTAAGACAACCTCGACGGGCAAGATCTCGCGTTGGCTCGCGGACAATCAGGAGCGAAAGCCGCTGCTTGTCTCGACGGACGTTTATCGTCCGGCGGCGCGGGAACAGCTAAAAGTCGTTGGCGATGCGGTAAACGTCGCGGTTTACGAGGCAAAAGATACGAACGATCCGATGGCGATCGTTCGCGGCGCTGTGAAATACGCGACCGAATTTGGCTTTGACACGTTGATGATCGACACGGCCGGGCGTCTGCACATCGACGACGAATTGATGGTCGAGCTTGAGCTGATCAAGGCCGAGACAAAGCCGATCGAGGTTTTGTTCGTCGCGGACGCGATGACCGGTCAGGATGCGGTCAACTCGGCTCAGACGTTCCACGAGCGCGTTGGCATCACCGGCGTTGTTCTTACAAAGATGGATGGCGACGCACGCGGCGGCGCGGCATTGTCCATCAAACAGGTCATTGGTCAGCCGGTTAAGTTCGTCGGCGTTGGCGAAAAATACGATGCGATTGAGCCTTTCTATCCGGATCGCATCGCCCAGCGAATTCTCGGCATGGGCGACGTGCTCACGCTGATCGAGGAAGTTCAAGGCAAGATCAACGAAGACGAAGCTCAAGAGCAACTGCGTAAAATGACCACAAATCAATTTACGCTTGAGGATTTTCAGAGCCAGCTTGGACAGTTTAAGAAGCTCGGTTCGATGTCAAAACTGATGAAGATGCTACCCGAGCAGATGACCGGCGGGCTGCAGATCACGGACGAGCAGTCGGAACTCGTCGATCACCAGATGAAGCGAACCGAGGCGATCATCGGCTCGATGACACGGACGGAGAGGAACAATTACAAGGTCATCGATGCGAGCCGCAAGACACGAATTGCGGGCGGTTCCGGCTCGAGCATCAGCGAAGTCAATCAGCTTCTGCGTCAGTACGAACAGATGCGAAAAATGATGGCGCAGATGAATCGCGGGGGTATGTTTGGCGGCATGGCACGAAAGATGGCCGGCGGGCTCGCAGGCGGCCTTGGCAACATGCTCGGCGGGGGCAATCCGCTTGGCATGCTCGGCAGCGGTGCGGGCGTTGATTATTCAGACGACGATACAAACGGGTCGTCGAAAAGTATTAAGAAGAAAAAGAGGCACAAGAAGAAAAGATAGTGAATCGAAAATAGTAAATCGCACATAGAAAAAAACGATTTACGATTTACCATTCACGATTTACGGAGAAATTATGTTGGCTATTAGTTTAATGAGAATGGGCGCAAAGAAAAGACCTTTCTACCGCGTCGTAGTTAAGGAAAAGCGTTCTAAGCGTGACGGTAAGTACCTCGAAAATCTCGGAACTTACGACCCGTTGGCCGATCCGGCGGACGTGAAGTTGAATCACGACCGAATCCAGTATTGGATCGGTGTCGGTGCACAGCCGAGCGAGACCGTTAGCTCTTTGATCAAAGCGAATCCGGTTCTGACCGACGAAGAACGCGAGACGATGATGGCCGCGCGTGCGGAGAAGAAGGCCGCCGCCGAAGCCGTGAAGGCCGAAGCAAAACGCGTCGAGGCCGAACGCTTAGCTGCCGAGCGGGCTGAAGCCGAAAAAGCCGCTGCTGAAGCGGAAGCTGCTAAGGCCGCTGAAGCCGCGCCTGCGTTAGAGACGCCCGATGCTGCTGAGGCCGCTGAAGCCACGCCTTCAGAAGAGACGCCCGTTGAAGCGGCCCCTGCGGAAGACGTTGCCGAGAAAGCACCGGCTGACGCTGCGCCAACCGAAGAAGTTGCTGAAGCTGCGCCAACCGAAGAAGTTGCTGAGGCTGCGCCAACCGAAGAAGTCGCTGAGGCCGCGCCTACAGAAGATTCTGCTCCGGTCGAAATTGCTGACGCAGAGCCGGCGGCCGAAACAAAAGACGAAGGCGAAGTCGCTGCATAGTTAATTTTGTTTGATGAAAGAAGCGGTCGAAAAAATTATCAAAGCTCTTGCGGGCGAACCTGACCTGGTGCAGGTTGACGAGATCGCCGATGGCAAGAATGTTCGCATCGAGGTTCGCGTTGCCGATGGCGACATGGGCCGCGTCATTGGCCGCGAGGGCCGCACCGTGAAAGCGATCCGCAGCATCCTATTTGCCGCAGGTCATAAACACGGCAAGCGGTTTCATCTTGACCTCGTCGAAGATTGATGGACGATCTCGTCGCAATTGCACGGATCGTAAAACCGCGTGGGCTGAAAGGCGAAGTCGTCGCCGAGATTCTGACGGATTTCCCAGAGCGGTTCGAGGGACTTGATAAAGTTGTAGCTGTGATGCCCGACGCGACATCCGAAACGGGGCGGCGTGAATTGAAAATTGAAGATCACTGGTTTCAGAAAGATCGTATCGTGCTGAAGTTTGTCGATCACGACTCGATCGAAGCTGCTGAAACTTTGCGCGACGCCGAAATCTGCGTTGCGGAGGACCAGGCTGTTGAACTCGAAACGGACGAGTATTACGATTGGCAGCTTGCCGGCTGTAGAGTTGAAACGATCGATGGCTTGACGATTGGAACAGTTCGCGAGTTGATGCGAACCGGCGGCACTGAGGTTTTGGTCGTGGATGGTGACAAAGACTATTTGATTCCGTTTGCTACGACGATCTGTGTCGAGGTCGATGTTGAAAATAAGTTGATCCGCATCGATCCGCCCGACGGGCTGTTAGAATTTTAGCCGGGAACGCGGGCGCCCTCGCCCGCAAGATCGCAATAGCGATCTCGGGTTCTTTGAATGTTTAGAATCATTACGCCGGTCGTCCGGCGTTGCAGGCGAAGGCGCCTGCGTTCCCGACAATGCGTATAGATGTCTTAACAATCTTTCCGGAGTTCTTTACGTCGGTCTTTGACTTTGGGATTATTCGGCGGGCAAAACTGGCTGAAATTGTTGAGATAAATGTCCACGATATTCGCGGATACGCCGTGGGCAAACACAAAATGGTCGATGACCGGCCGTTTGGCGGCGGCGACGGAATGGTTTTGAAGCCGGAGCCGATCTTTGCTGCGATTGAAAATTTGGTTGGAACGAGCGACCGTGACAAGTATCCAAACGGAACAAGTGTTGTGCTGCTTTCGCCGCAGGGCGAGCCCTTCAAGCAGCCGCTCGCGAAAGGCTTTGCCGACGACGCAAAGCACATTGTATTGATCTGCGGGCGTTACGAGGGCGTTGACGAACGTGTCAACGAAGCGCTTGTTACTGACGAGGTCTCGATTGGCGATTATGTGCTCTCAGGCGGCGAAGCGGCGGCAGTCGTTGTCGTTGACAGCATTGTGAGATTGTTACCGGATGCGCTCGGCAGCGAGACCTCAGCGGAGAACGATTCGTTTTCGGATGGGCTGCTCGATTGTCCGCATTACACACGGCCGGCGGAGTTTAAAGGAATGGATGTTCCCGAAGTTTTATTGAACGGCAATCATGCCGAGATCGAAAAGTGGCGGCGGGAAAAAGCCCTCGAGAAAACTAAATTGAATCGAAAAGATCTATTGACAGGAGAAAATGGTGAAAGTGAATAAACAAAGTTTCTAGTTTTGTGTTTTTAGTTTCTGGTTTTTTTTAACTTGAAACTTGGAACCAGAGACTACAAACTTTTTCATTGACCTCTGGCCGACAAAAAAATGAACAGACTAGATATTGTCGAGAAGACACAACTAAAAGAGAAAACGCCGGCATTTCAACCCGGCGACACGCTGCGTGTGCATGTGCGCATCAAAGAGGGCAGCAAAGAGCGCCTTCAGGCATTTGAGGGCATTTGCATTGCTCGCAAGCACGGCGGAGCACGCGAGACGGTGACGGTTCGCAAGGTTAGCTTCGGCGTCGGCGTCGAGCGAATCTTCCCACTGCATGCGACGGTCGTCGATCACATCGACGTGATCAGACGCGGCAAGGTTCGCAGAGCAAAACTTTATTACCTGCGCGACCTCCGCGGCAAAGCTGCCCGCATCAAAGAGCGCGATACGCGAGCCAAAGGCAAAAAAGCTACTGAATAACAGTCGGAGATTTTAGGGATGAACGACGCGGAGAATATCGATTCGATAAAACAGGACGAATCGGATCTCCGCGTTTCTTTGTTTGCGGATCTAAGAGTCGAATGTATCGGCTTAGTTTTTGAAGGACAGGCGCGCGAGCAAGGTTATCTCTTTATCGCTGGCGTAGACGAGGTTGGTCGCGGTTGCCTTGCCGGACCGGTTGTTGCCGCCGCGTGCATTCTCGATTATGACAGGCCGTTGCCAGACGGCCTCGATGATTCAAAAAAGCTTGAAGCTGCAAAGCGCGAGACAATAGCCGCTGAGTTAAAAGAAACTTGCGTTGCCTACGCCCTCGGCCAGGTCGAGGCAGACGAGATCGACCGCATCAATATTCTCGAAGCCACCAAAAAAGCGATGCTCTCTGCGATCAATTCGCTAAAACCGGCCGCAGACTATCTGCTTATTGACGCGCTGAGATTAAAGCAAACCCACTTGCCGCAACGCGCGATCATTAAAGGCGATTCTGTCTCGGCGTCGATAGCTGCCGCGTCGATATTAGCGAAAACATATCGCGACGAACTCATGTGCAGGTATGACGGAGAGTTTCCGCTTTACGGGTTTGCCGGGCATAAAGGTTACGGTGCGGCGACCCACCTTGATGCGATCAAGATCCACGGCTCGTGCCCGATACACCGAAAGTCGTTTCATGGTGTCATTTAGCCTGCGTGGCCGATAAACACTTTTCAAAACACTGTTCAACTGATATGATAACCGTGCTTCAATAATGAAAGTGGGCCGGTTCCGATGGCCTTGAATACGTAATCGAAAAGCTCGGTCAGCTCGGCTGCCTTGCTTCTGGCGACTTTCTCCAATGCACTAAGTGCTTTAGGGGCGATCATTTTAGGAGGTAAAAATGTTTAAATCCAAACTACTTTTCTCAACAATCGCGTTCGCGTTCATCATGCTCGGAGCAGCTATGACGTCGAATGCGCAGGCCACAAGAACTTGGGTTTCAGGCGTCGGCGACGACGTGAATCCTTGCAGCCGAACGGCACCCTGCAAAACATTCGCCGGTGCGATCTCAAAAACCGCGACGAACGGCGAGATCAACTGTCTTGATCCCGGCGGTTTCGGCGCAGTGACGATCACAAAATCGATCACCATCGATTGCGAAGACACGCAGGGCTCGATTCTTGCGGCGGGAACAAACGGCGTTATCATCAACATCACATTGGCTACCGACACGAGAAAGGCCGTAAGGCTCCGCGGTCTCAGCATCAATGGAGCGAATACTGGAATAAATGGCGTGAGAGTGCTCGCGGCCAATTCGGTTAATTTGGAGGAAGTTGTGATAGACGGCTTTGGCACGCACGGAGTTTCGATTGAAACCACGAGTGGCACGCCAAAAATTTCGATCGACAATTGTGCTATGAGACGCAACGTCGGCCAGGGCATCAACAGTTTTGTTACCGGCGGCACCGTTTCGCTCGATGTCAGCAACACGCTTCTCAATAATAATGCGACAGGTCTTAGCCTCAGCAGCAATACGAAGGCAACGATCAGCAATTCGGTGATCAATAGCAATACCACCGGACTGGTCGCTGCGAGCGCTTCGATGGGTGTACGGGCTTGTACTATTTCGAATAACACAACGGGGATCTCGTCACTCGCGGGCGGATCAATTAGGGTCATGAATAGCATGGTAACCGCTAATGGCACCGGGCTATCCCCATCGGGCGGCGGCCTGATCTTCTCGCACGTCAGCAATGTGTTTGCAGGCAACACTGCCGACGGAGCTCCGACATCGAGTCCGGTGTTACAGTAATTTGGTTCGGTTCTAGAATCCGATCCACTCGGTCGGGGTTTTAGGATTTGATAACGTTATGCGTGTCTCGGTTCGAAAAAGCGGGGCACGCATTTTTAGCGCCGTCTCGGCCATTATAAGCGCTAGATGCGGGTCGTTTGCTCGTTGAGATAAATGGGCGAGAACGATGTGCCGAGCTTTGCCGTCGAAATCGTTTTGCAACCAGTCGGCGAGGTCTTCGTTCGAAAGATGGCCGGTACGCGAGAGAATCCGCTGCTTGAGTTCCCAGGTGTAGACGTGACAGGTTCGCAGCATGTCGACGCTGTGATTTGACTCAATAATCACGGCGTCGCATTCGCGAACCGCTAGTTTAACGCTGTCGCTAATATGGCCGAAGTCCATTAGCGTTGCGATCTTCACGCCATCTTTTTTTGCGACAAAACCAAAATTATCGACCGCGTCATGCGGAACTGAGAACGGCGTAAAATCGATATCGCCAATGCGAAAATCGCGGCTTGATTCGACGTGCGAGACGCGTTTGCTCATTGTGGAGCGTCTTTTTGACGATTCGCCGTTGCCGTTCCCGCCGCCGGCACTCGTATCGTAGTAAGCCTCCTCGGTCGCGGCAGAAATAAAAACGGGACATTTCACTGAGCCAAGCAGTACACGAAGGCCGCCGACATGATCGCCGTGTTCGTGCGTGACAAGTACG
The DNA here is from genome assembly GCA_049679945.1 of Pyrinomonadaceae bacterium. Classification (GTDB taxonomy): domain Bacteria; phylum Acidobacteriota; class Blastocatellia; order Pyrinomonadales; family Pyrinomonadaceae; genus OLB17. Next base: position 20,897 of record JBAUGW010000016.1, read on the forward strand.
CCGTCGAGCTGTGAGCCGTCAACGCCGACGAGCGCGAGTCGTCTCACTATTTCACGCGCGCTCAGGCCGGCGTCGACAAGAACATTTGTCTTTTCGCTCGAAATCAGAACGGCGTTGCCGGTCGAGCCGCTACCGAGAACTGTGAATTTCATTCGTCTTTTTGAAACCTCGACCTCATCGCTTTTGCCATGACACGCGTCGTTACAACAGTCGGGACAAACGTGCCCAAAACGGCGCCGATGTAATTTGCAATGCCCGGAACGATCCGTGTTCGCCCTCTTTTGACTGCCTTGAGCGCGATCTTTACAACTTCTTCAGCGGTGTGTTGGCCCTTTACCGTCAGAGGTTTATCGATATTCGACGCGGCGAAGAAATTTGTTTTTGTTGACCCCGGACAAACCGCCATAACATGAATTCCAAACGGCCGATTTTCTTCGCCGATCGCTTCGGAGAATGACGTTACAAACGCCTTTGTCGCAGCGTACGTCGCCATAAACGGCAATGGCTGAAAGCCCGCAGCCGACGAAACATTTATGATAGTGCCGCTCCGCGCCCCGCGCATCGTGCTGAGATAACGATGGGTAATAGCAACGAGGGCCGAAATGTTCAGCTCGATCATCTGGGCCTCGCGGTCGATATCGAGCTTTGCAAAATCGCCAATTGAGCCGAAACCGGCGTTGTTTATCAGCCAATCGACCTCGAAACCGTGACGCTCAGTTTCGTCAAAAAGCTTTTTGTCGGCATCAGGCTCGGCGAGATCGAGCACGACATAATGAGCTATGATCTTGTGTTTGAGCATCAGCTCGTCACAAAGCTCGTGCAATTTTTTCTCGGTGCGCGCAACGAGAACGAGGTTGTGCTTTTCGGCCGCAAGCTGGCGGGCAAATTCTTCGCCGATGCCGCTCGATGCGCCTGTGATGAGCGTGACTTTCATAGATCGGAGTCTGCGGTCGTGGGAGTTGCAAACGAGTAAAAAATTGACGCAGCACTCGCTGCAATTATAGTCAACGTGCCGACAAATCTGATAACTCCGGCGATGGTTTTTGTCGAACCGAGCATTCCAAATCTGTCGAGCATATAATTCCAATCGTGAAAACTGCCTTCGCTGCCTGTGAAGCCGCTCGTCAAAACAAGTTGCATGACAACCGCGTCAGATGCGTAAACCCAAACATTCAAAATACTCTGACCGACCCAAAACATCACGATGGCCGCGGAATAAAAGCTCTTCTGCCAAACAAAATATCCGACAAACACCAGCGGGAAAATCAACTGAAACAACGAACCGCCGGCGACGCCCATAAACTCGCCGAATAATCTGAATATCACGTGACCGGTCTCGTGAATCGGCAGATCGACATTATCGAGAAAGCTGCCCTGCATCGGGTCGTATGCGATCCACAAAAAGTAGATGCTCAACAAACCAGCGAAGATAAGTTTTGGAATATTCGGCATCAGACATTAGCCATGCAGACGTTGAAACTCGTCGTGTGAGATCGCGTAAAGTACACAGTCGCTGCCGTAATGCTCCTCGTTCTTTTCGAATTTCATCCCGCATTTTTCCATAATCCGCCACGAACCGACATTTGCCGGATACGCTACCGCGACGATTCGCCCGATGCCGCATTTTTCAAAGCCGTAACGCAGCCAGGCCATCGCGCACTCGTAACCGTAGCCGTGGCGCCAAAACTGCTCCGACATATTGTATCCGACCTCGATCTCGCCAGTATCTTCGAGCGGCTGCAGGCCGCTCGTGCCGATCGGGTGGCCGGTTTCCTTCAGTTCCATCACGCAGATGCCGAAGCCGTATTTTTCGTGGCAACCGAGATAGAATTTCATTCTCTTGGCAAGTGCCTCTGGATTTTGCAGCTTGGTGCCGCCGAGATAACGACTGATCGATTCGGGCGCACGCATCTCTATCAGCCACGGCAGATCGTCCTGCGTGATCTTGCGAAATGAAAGTCTTTCAGATTCGAGCATCAAATTATTGGAGCGGTCTTCAATTCCGGCTGTCATAAATTTGGCTTTGGCGGTGTTATCAAGGCATATAGCATTGAAATTGCCATGCTAATTATCCTTGAAATTTCACTAAAGGACAAAATAATATGAATCGCTTGACCGAAAACCGTAGAGATTTTTTGAAACATATAACAATAGCGGCGGCAGCATTTCCGTTTTTGATCGGCTGCAAAAGCGACACTATCGCCCAAAAAGAACCGTCCAACATCCTCGCTGCCCTGCGCAAAAATGCTCAGCCGGCTGGCGCGGAGGCCATGGGTGCTATTGATGTGCCGGACAGCGTTTCGTGGCGGACGGCATTCAATGTCGGTAAAGATGACGGCGAGCCTATGATCGTTTCAGGCACCGTTTATAGAGCCGATGGCAAAACCCCGGCACCGAATACGTTGATCTATTTTTACCACACCGACAAGTTTGGTATTTATGGGCGTGCCGGCCAGCACAAGCACGGCAGGTATCGCGGCTGGATGCTGACCGACGCGAACGGAAGATATGAGTTCACCTCGATAAGACCGGCGTCGTACCCAAACTCGACACAGTCACAGCACGTCCACATGACTATCACTACGCTCGATACGCGAGAGGACTGGATCGACTCGATTCTTTTTGAGGGCGATAGGTTCCTGACACAACGCGAACGTGACTCGCCAGGTAAGCGTGGCGGCTTTAACCCGATCGTTACGCTACGACCAAACAAAGACGGCATCTTGCATGCGGTTCGGGATATTCAATTGACGGCCTGATTTTATGGTGAGAGGCGATAGATCTGCCAGGCGTCACCGTCTCGCTCGTAGCAAATCCTGTCGTGCAGCCGGCTCGGACGACCTTGCCAAAACTCAAATCTGTCGGGTTCTAGACGGAAGCCGCCCCAATGCGGCGGTCGCGGCACGTGGCCGAGCGGGTGCTTTGCTGCGATGACGGCGGCCCGTTTCATTATCGCCGTTCTTGACTCGATTTTTTCACCCTGATTAGATGCCCAGGCCCCGATCTTACTTTGAAAAGGACGCGATTCGAAATATTCATCCGATTCCGCACCCGAGATCTTATTGACACTGCCGCTGACATTCACCTGCCGCTCAAGCTCAGGCCAAAAAAAGTTAAGAGCCGCTACTGGATTCGATTCGAGGTCGCGGCCTTTTCGGCTCTGGTAATTTGTAAAAAACACAAAGCCGTTTTCGTCAAAGCCTTTAAGCAGCACGACCCGCGACGATGGACGACAATCAACCGAGGCGGTCGACAATGTAACCGCCGTCGGTTCCGGCAGGTCGGAGGCGAGTGCCTCATTTAGCCATGTGCCAAACTGCTCGAAAGGGTCGCAAGCGACCGATTTTTTCGATAGCTCGCTTCGCGAATATTCGCGACGATGGCTGTCAAGACCCGCTTCTGTCATAGTGTTCAGATCATGTGGACGAGCAGACCGTCCTTTAGTTTCGGATCAAACCAGGTCGATTTTGGCGGCATGATCTCGCCCATGTCTGACACCGCAAAAAGATCATCCATCGTCGTCGGATAAAGCGAGAATGCCGCGACAGCGACCCCTTCGTCGACGAGGCGTTCAAGCTCGGCCGTGCCGCGGGCACCGCCGACAAAGCCAATTCGATCGTCCGTCCGAGGATCTTTGATCCCCAGGACCGGATCGAGAACAAAGTTCTGCAAAATACTCACATCGAGAGCCTCGATCGGGTCGGGCTGGCGAAAATACTGTACGGCAAAACGCAAGTGGCGCCATTTGCCCTTCGTGTACATACAGATCTCGCCGTGGCTCTCAGGCTTTTTCTCAGTGGTATCGGTGACAATAAAATTCTCAGCGAGCCGTGCCAAAAATTCGTCTTCGCTTAAGCCCGCGAAGTCCTTAACGACGCGATTATACGGCAATATTCGTAAGTCTTCAGCGGGAAAAATACCTGCAACAACATACTCAAAATCCGCGCTGCCGGCTTGACCGCGCTCCTGCCTCAGCATATCGCGAGCTTGCAAAGCGCTCTCGGCCCGGTGATGGCCGTCCGCGATATAAAGCCTCGGCACTTCCTTAAACGCGTCGATCCACGGTGCTGTTTCCTTAATTCGCCAAACCGTGTGGCGAATTTCGCCCGCACATTCAAAATCGTATATCGGTTCATCGAGAACCCCACCCGAGATCAGCTTGTGCAGCGTGACCGTATTCCTACACGCCAGAAATATCAGGCCGGTTTGGGCCTCGACCGCCAAAAGATGTCTCAACCGGTCCTCGACCTTGTCGGGGCGCACCTTCTCGTGCTTACGAATGTCGCTGTTCTCGTACTCATCGAGCGAGCAGCAGGCGACGACGCCGGTTTGGGTGTGGCCTTTGGACGAAAGCCGGTAAATGTAGATCACGTCCTGGTCGTCGATAGAATAAATACCACGCGCGACGAAATCGTCAAGATTCGCTTTCGCGCGTGCAAAAACTTCGTCCGGGGCAGGATCGGAGCCTTCTGCAAACTCAGCTTCGGCGCGCGTTACGCGCAAAAAGCTCAACGGATTTTCCTCAATAAACTTGCGCACTTCCGACTCGTAAACTACGTCGTATGGTACGCACGAAACTTGTTTTGCCTGCGACGCATCGGGTCGCAAAGCTTTAAAGGGCTTGATTAGTGCCACGAAAAATAACTCCTGAAAAATTTAATTTGACGGTTCCGACGGATTAGTGTTGCTGTTATTGATCATCTCATTGAGCTTGCGATTGCTCTCGTCCATATCTTGCAGCATCTGGTCGGCGACGCCTTGTTTGTCGATCTTCCACACGCCGTCTTCGCGAACGAACGGTATCGTTTGCCAAAAGCCGCTCGACTTAACTTGCAGCGTCGCCTTGTCGCCGTCGATCTTTTCGTTGCGATATTCGACGTTTCTTTGCCCCTCAGCGAGCAGCGTCTCGCGTTTTATGATCTCGTCGATCGACACGCCTTGAGCTTTCGCTTCCTGCTCGTGCATTTTGAGCGTCGCGTCCGAGAGCAAGACTTTCATAGCCTTTGTGTCCTTGGCTCTTATCGCTTTGACGTATGTTTTGAACGTCTCGACCGGCGTTGACGGAGCGTCCGAGCCGCACGCCGTTAGCATTGTTACTACCAGCAATAAAGAAGTAAATACTAATAAAATACGCATCTTTCAAAAGCATTTAGTATAGCGTAAAATACGAGCGGTATTAAGACATGGAACGACGAATTTTAAGAGCCGACGAATTGCACGCAGCTCTTCGCACGCTCGGTGGATGGGCGGTTGACGGCAAGTTCTTAAAAAAGCGGTACGATTTTGCAAATTTTGCAGGGAGCCTCGATTTCGTTAATCGCGTCGGCGCGCTCGCCGAAGCCGCCGATCATCACCCAGACATCACGTTCGGCTGGGGTTACGCAGAGATCGCTCTAACAACGCACGACCGTGGCGGCGTCACGGACGTCGATGTCACGCTGGCGCGGCGCATCAACGATCTTGGATAACCACGGCATGCGATTTATCTTCTCGCGTAGATTCTACTTTCTGTTTGCGGCCGGGTTAGTTCCGTTGTCGCTGTCGTGGACCTTTGCCGGGCTGGGTTATGCCGTGTTTACCTACGATATTCTACTCGTCGCGGCGGCGATAGCGGATTATTATGCGAGCCGAAAATTGCCGCCCGAGCTTACCGCATCGCGTGAGTTCGAGCGGCGGCTTGCGCTTCGTGATTCGGTAAAGGTCAGCCTGAATTTTGATAATTCGAGCGACCGTAAATTTGTGCTGCGCGTTAAGGACGAATATCCATCAGAACTCAATCTCGACGAGACACGCGAAGCCGAATTTGCGCTTGAACCACACCGAAGCGCCGAGTTTTATTATCACGTCACTCCGCCAAAACGCGGCCGATATTCGTTTGGCAGGACGGCGGTTCGTTTTCTTTCGCGGCTCGGTCTCGTCTGGTGTCAGAGCGAATTAGGCGAACCTCAATCAGTAAAAGTTTACCCAAACTTGCGTCGCGCACGTGAAATGGAATTGAAGGCTTTAGGCCCGCGGTCATTTCTTGCGATTCAGCGACGTTCGGTTCGACGCGGCGAAGGCCGTGAATTCGAATCGATGCGCGATTACGTTCGCGGCGACGAGATGCGGCACATTTCGTGGACGGCGACCGCGCGGCGCAACCGCCTTACCACGCGACAGTATCAGATCGAGCGCGATCAGACCGTGATCATCGCGCTCGACGCGGGCCGGCTGATGACAGGCCGCATCGATGACGAAACAAAATTCGACACGGCTCTGCACGCGAGCCTTGCTCTTATATCGGCATGCGCTCGTGCCGGCGACAACTGCGGCCTTGTCGTCTTTGGCCGCCGTGTGCGCAAATATCTGCCGCCAAAACGCGGCCCCGAACATATCGACGCCGTGCTCGAAGCCTTGCACGATCTCGAACCGGAGCTTATCGAGCCGTCGTACGCCCGAGCGTTTCAGTTCATCGCATCGAATACGAAAAAGCGCGCATTCGTGGTGATTTTGACCGATCTCGTCGACAAAGACAGTTCGAAGGAGTTGATAAATTCGCTTAAACTACTGCGGCCTCGACATCTGCCGCTCGTCGCAACCATTGGTGATCGCGACCTGAACGCCGCTGTCAGCGAGGCGCCGACCGACATCAAAGACGTTTTCACGCAGTCCGCAGCTGAGGAGATCATCCACCAACGCGAATCCGCGCTTCGGCTCGTCGAGACGCTCGGCGGCCTCGCCCTCGACGTTACGGCACAGACTCTCGCACCAAAACTACTCGAGACTTATTTGCGTATAAAGGAACGCGGCATTTTGTAAGTTAACGTTTCAACGTTGAATCAAGACCAGCCGCAATGCTATAACTAGAATCATTCAGACATTTTAAGGAGAGTTGTGATGAAAAGATTTGGGATAAGTTTACTCGCGACCTGTCTCGCAATAACTGCAGTCGGGACTAACCTAGTTGCTCAAGACCCGCCACCTGAAATGCCGGCTGGCATGCCGCGTCCGGGTGCGACGCCGCCCGGCACGGATCCGCAGCCTTACGACAAGGTGATCACGAAGGATGCAAAGTCGAAAGACGGCCTCTTTAAGGTGCACCGTGTTAAGGACAAGTATTATTACGAGATTCCGAAAACCGAGATGGGCAAGGAATTTTTGTGGGTCACGCAAATTGCGAAGACGACGCTCGGCGTTGGTTATGGCGGTCAGTCGCTTGGGCGACGGGTCGTGCGTTGGGAGGTGAACGAGAACAAGATCCTCTTACGCAACGTCAACTACAGCGTCGTCTCAAACCCAAATCTGCCAATCGCCGAGGCCGTACAAAACGCAAATCACGAGACGATACTGATGTCGTTCAATGTTGCGGCTTGGGGAGCGAATAACGAGTCGGCGGTGATCGAGGTCGGGCGATTATTTACTACCGATGTGTTCGAATTCAGTGCACGACAGCGGCTGAATGCGACGACAATGGACGCGACACGTTCCTACATCGACCGCATCTCGCCGTTCCCGACGAATATCGAGGCCGAGGCGACGCAAACCTATACCAGAGTGGCTCCACCGCCAGGAGCACCGGCGGCTCCGGCCAATCCGTTTACGGGCGCGGGCATGAATCCGGGCAGCGCGACCGTCGTGCTGCATCACAGCATGGTTAAATTGCCTGAAAATCCGATGATGCCGCGTCTGTTTGACGAACGCGTCGGTTATTTTTCGATTGCAAATATGGACTACGGCCGTCCCGAGCATCGTGCGCAAGAACGGCGTTTTATCACGCGCTGGCGGCTTGAGAAAAAAGATCCGAACGCCGAAATATCCGAGCCGGTTAAGCCGATCGTTTATTACATCGACCGTGCGACGCCGGCTTGGCTCGTGCCGTTCACAAAACGCGGCATCGAGAAATGGCAAAAGGCGTTTGAGGCCGCCGGTTTTAAGAACGCGATCATCGCGAAGGTGCAGCCCTCGAAAAAAGAGGATCCTGACTTTGATCCCGAAGACGCGCGTTACTCCGTTGTCCGCTGGCTGCCATCGACGATCGAAAACGCGAGTGGCCCGCACATCAACGACCCGCGAACGGGCGAAATACTCGAATCCGACATTCAGATGTATCACAACATCATGAACCTTCAGCGTTCGTGGTATTTCTTGCAGGCCGGTGCTGTCGACAAGCGCGTTCAGCGTTTGCCGATACCCGATGATCTGATGGGCACGCTCGTCGAATACGTCGTCGCGCACGAGGTCGGTCACACGCTCGGCTTCCAGCACAACATGAAGGCAAGCTCGACATACCCGCAGGATAAAGTTCGGGATCGCGAATGGGTTAAGAAGATGGGCCACACGCCTACGTTGATGGACTATTCGCGGTTCAATTACGTTGCCCAGCCCGAGGACAACATCGATCTGGAAGACCTCATTCCGGGCATCGGCCCATACGACGTGTGGGCGACCGCCTGGGGTTACAAGCCGATCCCGACGGCCAAATCATCCGACGCCGAACTTGCGACTTTGGACGCGTGGGCGCGCGAGCAGGACACGACGCCGTGGCTTAGATTTTCGACCGACGGTTCAGCCGGCAGCGATCCGGGCGAGCTAACCGAAGCGGTCGGTGACGCCGACGCCGTTAAATCCTCGACACTCGGCCTGAAGAATCTTCAGCGGGTTTCGAAGTTCCTCATATCGGCGACAACGACCGAAAAAGGGCAGCCTTACGACGATCTTAACGAACTTTACGGCCGCATGCTCGGCCAGTGGACGCTCGAGATGAATCACGTCGCGGCGATCGTTGGCGGATTTAGCACGCAGCAGAAACATATCGGGCAGAACGGCGTCAGATTCGAACTGTTGCCAAAAGCTCGCCAGACCGAGGCGGTGAAGTTCCTAAACGACAACGCTTTTGCAACGCCGATGTGGGCCGTCGATAAGGAAATCCTTCGTCGCATCGAGCCGATCGGCGCGCTAAACCGCGTGCGAAACGCACAGAACAGCGTGCTTAACAACCTGCTCTCGAGTTCGCGTTTTGCACGGCTTATCGAACAACAAGCGCTCGACGGCAACGCGGCATACAACGCAGCTGACTTTCTCGCCGATGTTCGCAGCGGCGTTTGGGGCGAACTCAGCGCGCCGCGAGTTACGGTCGATGCGTATCGCCGCAATTTGCAGCGTTCGTATCTCGACATCGCTAACACAAAGATAAACGGCGCGGCCCAGACGGCACCGCAAGGTCTGCCGCCGGGCTTTGCAGCGTTGTTTGTTACAAGCGGCGATGAACGCGCGTTTTACCGAGCCGAACTACGTGCGATCAGCGCTGCGGCGGGTGCGGCTGCGACACGAGCTTCGGATAAAGCGACACGCTATCACCTCGAAGCAGTTCGCGATCAGGTAAGTAAGATACTCAACCCCGAGGGCGGTCGAGCCGGAGCCACAAACTTCGACTCGGCAGCAATCGAGTTTCTCGAGAAGTATTTGAATCCGACATCGTGCTTCCCGGATTACATAATCAGGCCGTAATCGGTGATGAAATGTTCTTTTTTGGGGTCGCACACGCGGCCCTTTTTATTGAAATCTATTCACGATTGGTCTAACGTTAGTCCAAAGGAGATACCAACATGAACAACTTTAGAGCTAGGTTCGGGTGGTTTTGCACAATTTGCATCTGTGCAATGGCGCAGACGTTTGCTCAACAAAGCCCCTGTGTTACAGCTTCGAAATTCGGTTCTGACGACCAGATCGGGAATGTTCGATACATCAGGCCTGAGAAAACGCTCGCGGCAGCAAAGCTCGTGACCAAGGGCAAAGCGTATCGTCTTGGCATCGAGACAAACAAGGACACGCCGGCGTATGGCACGCGTAAGTTTGCGATAACGGTGCTTCAGCCGGATCAAGCCGGCGGGGCTGCGCTCGGGCCCACCAAGACAACCTATAACGACGACATTATTACGGGCTGGGTCGGCGTCGGTTCGCAAATTGATGGCTTCGGCCACGCCGGTATCGACGGACTTTATTACAACTGCAACAAGGCCGCGGAATTTACAAAGGCAGACGGCCTGACGAAGCTCGGTATCGAGAATGTTCCGGCAATCGCAACGCGCGGTGTTCTGCTCGATATGGCCGGTTATTTCGGCACCGACATTGTGAAAGAAGGCACGGCGTTCAACCGCGCCGAGATCGAAGGAGCGATGAAGCGCCAAGGCATCAAGACGATCGAGAAAGGCGATGTCGTGCTCTTTTACACCGGCTGGCTAAAGCTCATCGGCAAAGACAACAAACGTTTTATAGCGGGCAATCCAGGTCTCGGTCGCGACGGCGCGCGTTATCTCGCGTCTCGCGGTGTAGCGATGATCGGCAATGACACCTCAAACTTCGAAGTCATTCCGTTCGAGAGCGGCTCGGGCCTCTACGAGGTTCATCAGATCCTGCTTGCGCTCAATGGCATTCACATACTCGAGAACATGAACACCGAAGAAATGGTGCGCGATCAGGCCTGGGAATTTCTCTTCACCCTCGGCCCGGCCCGCATCACCGGCGGCGTGCAGGCGATCATAAATCCGATCGCGATAAGATGACGGAGTTTCTTAGTGACGGTGCAATCAGCAAAGATGATTAAACGAATCATAATCCTCGTATCCGCCGTTGTCGGTGCTATCGCGGCGTTGGCCATCGGGTTTGTTTACCTCGCACCCGAAACGGCGACGCGTGCATTTATCGATCTTGATCGATGGCGCGCGGGGCTAGTGCGCAAAGAGATCGCGCTGGCGGACGGCACCCGCTATGTGTATCTCGAGGGCGGGCAAGGTGAGCCGCTGATGCTCCTGCACGGCTTTGGTGCGAATAAGGACAACTTCAGCCGGATGGCGGCCTTTTTGACGCCAAAATATCGCGTCATCATCCCGGACCACGTCGGTTTTGGCGAGTCTGCCCATCCGCCTGACGCCGATTATTCACCGACGGAGCAAGCGGAGCGAATCCACAAATTGGCGCAGGCGTTAGGGATAAACGCGGTGCACGTCTGCGGCAACTCGATGGGCGGCCAGATCGCTCTCACCTACGCGGCGCTGTATCCCGGCGAGGTCAAAACACTCTGGCTCTTGGCTCCGGCCGGATTGTGGTCGGCTCCGCCGAACGAACTGCGGATCAGATTTAGTGAAACCGGGGAAAATCCATTGCTGGTTAGAAACGAGGAGGAATTTGCACGGCTGTTTGAGCTTGTTATGGGCGACCCGCCCTTTGTCCCGCGACCAATTATGGATGTTCTTGCCCAAGAGCGGATACAGAACTTCGCGCTCGAGCAGCGAATTTTTGAGCAGATTATTACCGATTCCGTCGAGCAGCGAATCAGCGGTCTGGCCACGCCTACTCTGATCGTATGGGGGAGTCGCGATCGGCTGATACATGTCGAAACGGCGAATCTGCTGCACCGGCTGCTGCCAAACTCCGAGGTGATAATCATGCACGAGATAGGACATGCACCGATGCTCGAACGGCCGCAGCAGACTGCGGAAGATTATTTACGATTCCGTTCAGGCTTTCAATAGTAAACGTTAGTTAGGATGAGAGCTTGACCAATCCTTGGAAGATTAGTTTTGCGTTCTTTGAGACCGAGCATCTACTATTTACACAGCTCTTCGTTATTGAGTTAATATGAGATATGCATGCTTAATTAGCCAGATTTAGATGAATATGTTGCGGGATTCGAGAATTCTTGTTGTATTAAGTCTGGCTGTTTTGCTTTTCCAGATATGCGTTGCGAATGCGCAATCGGGCCGACGACTAAACGTAGCCGCGCCGACACCTACGCCGACGCCGATTGTGGCCACGACAACCACAAAAAAGACGACTGATGTGGATGATGACACTTCATTGATCAAACCGTCGGACGTGTCTATTTCAACGTTCCTGGTCGCGGGCGAAATTGTTCACGACAACTTGTATTACAAATCCAACGATCTCGACAATGCACTGAAAGAATGTGCCCGGTACTTGCGCGAAAGTCGCAAGAGCGTAAACGCGACGAAGATCGGCAAACTGAATTTCAACGATGCGAAAGAGCGAGCGAAAAGTGAAACGGACGCGTATGTGCTGTGGATCTCGTTTGTTTCAAAAAATGACGGCTACGGCAACATGCGCATCGAATACGCTGACTACGGCATTCTGATGCCGAAGACTGGAAAGCGTTTGATGAATGGTCGAATCAAGGCCGGCGAGCGCAGCATCGTCGCAACCGGCGGCGTTCTCGGCCTGCCGAAAACAACCACGCGCAGTTCGGCGGCCGCTATGTGGCTCGAAATGAGAGAGATCGTGCGCCAGATTCCCGAAATACTTATTCATGGCGGCTGGCTAAGGCGCTAAATGACATTCATTATTTGGTCGATCGGTTTGCGCACAATGTCCGGCACCTTTGCGTCCTCGGCCGGATAGCCGACGGGGATCAGCACGAAAGGAATTTCGTTTTTTGGGCGATTTAAGATTTCCTGCAGAAACTTCATTGGGCTCGGCGTGTGCGTTAGCGTGGCGAGTCCCATGTTGTGGAGCGCGGCAAGGAGCATGCCGACGGCGATGCCAACCGACTCTTGCGAGTAATACGTCGGCTCGGTTTCGCCGTTCTCGGTGATCGAGTTTATACGAAAAACGACTATCAGATACGGCGCGATCTCTAGAAAAGGCTTGTGCTCGTCGGTACCAAGCGGGGCGAGGCGCCTGAGCCATTTTTCGCTCATGCGTCCGTGATAGCTTTCGCGCTCCTCCTTTTCTGCCGCCTCGCGAATCTGCCGTTTTACGTCCTTATCCCTGACAACGACAAACCGCCACGGCTGCATGTTTGCTCCGGATGGAGCAGTTCCCGCCGTCGCAATCGCTTTCTCGATCAACTCAATCGGAACATCACGATCTGAAAACTCCCGCACGGTACGGCGGCGTTTTAGTAATTCGAAAAACTCATCCGCGCGCCGCCGCTGCTCGTCAGCCGGAACGTCTGCAAAATTAAGCGGGATTAGCTTTGGCATCGAGTGATTCATCGATCAAGCGGGCTTGTTACAAACGATTTGTTTTGCATAACGTGCGTGTAAATTTCGGTGGTCCGCACGTCCCTGTGTCCGAGAAGCTCCTGAACGGTGCGGATGTCATAATGATTTTTCAGTCTTGCGGCTCATGTGCCGTAAGCGGATCAGATTCCGAACCTGTCGAGTAGCTTTGGCGGTTGATTGAACATTTATTTGTAGATAATACGCAGAATCGCGTGTATTATCAACGGTGTTTGGTGTTAATTAAGTAGTTAGACATCTTCTTGGCTGTGAGGGTTGAAGAACTAATGAAAAGAATCCTTGCCTTGTTATTACTTCTTATGTTGCCGACATCACTCGTCGCGCAGTTTAAGTTGACAGCGGAGTCTCGTCCCGTTGTTTTCAATCGCGTGACTGTGATTGATATGACAGGCGCGCCGCCGAAACCAAATATGACGGTGGTTATGGTCGGCAATCGCATTTCCGCCATCGGCAAAACCGGAAAAGTTCGCCTGCCGCAAAACGCTCAAATTATTGACGGCACGGGCAAATTTCTGATTCCGAGTTTTTGGGATATGCACGTTCACGTCTTGAACTCCGACCGGATGTTACCGTTATTTGTTGCCAGTGGCGTTCTCGGCGTTCGTGATCTCGGTGTTCATAACATTGAAGAAATTTTGCGGTTTCGGGAAGAGTCGGCGACGGGCAAAATCATTTCTCCGCGAATCGTCACTGCCGGAAAAGTTCTTGACGGTGAACCGCAAGCCGATCCTGCTTTTTCAATTCTCATCAAAACGCCCGCAGAAGGCAGAAAATCCGTCCGAGATTTGCAGGCGAAAGGAGTTGACTGCATCAAGGTTTATGACGTTCTTTCGCGTGAAGCATATTTTGCGATTGCCGACGAAGCGAAGAAATTGGGTTTGCCGTTTGTCGGTCACGTCCCGACGGCTGTTACAACCATCGAAGCCTCGGATGCCGGACAGAAAAGCATCGAGCATCTCGGAAAGATAATCGAAGACAGTTCCGGCTCGCCCGAAAAAGTGCGCGAAACACAGAAATCTCCGATCAAGGAAGGCGACTATTTTGCATTTACCACCAGAATCGGGCGCGTCTATGATGCGCTTATCGCAACTTACGACGACAAAAAAGCGAAGGAGGTTTTTCGGCATTTTCGCAAAAATAAAACGTGGCAAGTGCCGACTCTGTCAGTCAAATACGGCAGGACTTTTATTGATGAGCTCGATGCCAAAGGCGACCCAAATTCAAAATACGTGGAAGCATCGCAGGTTAAGTATTGGAAACCGAGTGTCGGATTTTTCTCGCGTTATCGCACGCCGTCTTATATCGCCGCCCAAAAAAAATATTTTCAACAAGAATTGGATCTTGTGCGGGAAATGTATCGCGGAGGCGTTCCGGTAATGGCGGGAACCGATGCGCCGAATGCGTATGTCATCGCCGGATTTAGCCTGCACGACGAACTTGCTTTGCAAGTTAAGGCGGGCTTAACACCACTGGAAGCACTCCAAACCGCGACCATCAATCCGGCGAAGTTTTTAGGTTTGGAAAAATCGCTTGGCACAATCGAAAAAGGAAAGTTAGCAGACTTGGTTTTGCTTGAAGCGAATCCTCTCGAAAATATCGCTAATACAAAAAAGATTTCCGCCGTTGTGGCGGGCGGGCGCTATTTGTCGAAGGAAACATTACAACGAATACTTGCCGATGTTGAATCTGCCGTCACTAAAAAATAAGAGGCTTCGGATGGTTAAGCGATGTCTAACAAGTCGTTGGACGCGAGCGGCGGGAGCGTGTTTCGCATCATAATTGGTTCGGCGATGCTTGATTGAATTCGCGCCGCCGCTGATGCTGCGCGTTCGGCGATATTCCTGCATCTTTCTGCAGTACATCCGACTGATCGAGAACGTGGTCATCGTGGACCGAACCAAAAGAGATGCCATGGGGGAAGAACACGGCACGTATTCGTGTCGTCCTGCTTGGATTCTACATCGAAAATCGGTTGGACACGGAGCGGGCTGCGCGATTAAACTGTCATTTACGGTTTTATGGACGTTCGTAAAGCAATTTTAATATTTCTCGGCACGGTGTGCGTCGGGCTTGGACTTTTGGGAATATTCTTGCCGTTGATGCCGACGACCGTCTTTTTGCTGATGGCGGCATACTGCTATTCGCATAGCTCCGAGCGATTTCATAAATGGCTGATGACAAACAAGCTGTTTGGCAAATACATCAGCGATTACAAATCGGGCAAGGGCATCTCGCTCAGGCAAAAGATCTCCACGATCGCGATCCTCTGGGCGTCGATCGGATTTAGCATCTGGTACGTCGCAGGCTCGTTTTGGGTTACCTTGCTTCTAGCGGCGGTCGCTGTCGGCGTTACTGTCCATCTTCTTTGGCTCAAAACTTATCGTCCCGAATCCACGGTTGAGAACACCTTGCCACAGACTGACGAAGGCTAACGTCCAGACCGCTTTTTCATCAATTCTCTGATCCTTTTTAGGAGCTGCGGAACTAGCAGCGATGTTCTGAACAATGAACCGCTCGAGAAAGTTCGCGTCATTTTGCGAAATGTCGCGACGGCGTTTGCAGAATATGGCATCCACCACGCGTCGGGCAGAAGCGCGAGGCGGTTTGTGTGAATGTGCTGCGGCTGGACGAGTTCCATTAGACCTTCGCGACCGTGCGTGCGACCGCGGCCTGAGTTCTTAAATCCACCCCACGGCGTTTGGCCGATGCCGTGCGTGTAGAGGACCTCGTTTATGCAGACAGAGCCGGCCTCGATTTGTTCGGCTACACGGCGGCCTTTTGAATAATCTGTCGTCCAGACGCTAGCGGTGAGGCCAAATTCGCTGTCGTTCGCTAATCGAATAGCTTCTTCTTCATTTGTAAACGTCGCAATCGGCAGCGTCGGGCCAAACGTCTCTTCCCGCATTGGCCGCATGTCGTTGTTGACGTTAGTGATGACGGTCGGCTCGAAAAACAAGTTTTGAGTCCCGCCTTTAGGCGGCTCATGTCCGGCGTTTGGCCGCCTAAAGGCGGGACTCCGAACACCGCCGATCTCGATCTTTGCACCGCTCGCGACAAAGTCTGCAACGTGATCTTCGACTATTTTTATCTGCCGCTCGGACGACATCGCGCCGATCGAGACGTCTTCACGTGTCCCGACGCCTTGTTTTAATTCGCGCGTTTTATCGACGATGAGCTTTGTAAGTTTGTCTGCGACCGATTCGTGAACATACAGCCGCTCGACCGATGAGCACGATTGTCCTGAATTGCAAAATGCCCCCCAAACGGCCGCTGAAGCCGCGAGTTCGAGATTTGCATCCGCGAAGACGACCATCGGATCTTTGCCGCCAAGCTCAAAGACGCACGATGTGAGATTTTTTGCCGCAGCCGCAGCGATCTTCTTTCCTGTCGCGACCGAGCCTGTGAACATTATCTTGTCCGGCGCCGCATCGACAAGAGCCGCGCCGGTTTCGCCCGCGCCGCTGACGATTTGTACGCAATCCGCCGGAAAGCCCGCCTTTTCCAAGATCTCGCCGATCTTCAAACCAACGAGCGGCGTCAGCTCGGACGGCTTTATCACAACCGTATTGCCCGCCATCAACGCCATCACCGTCTCGCCTAGCGGTATCGAAAACGGATAGTTCCACGCCGGAATGATGCCGACGACGCCAAGCGGATGATAGACGATCTTCGACGAGCGTCCCATCAGCGCGTACAAACCGATGTTGATTTTTTGCGGCTTGAGCATCTTTTCGGCGTTGCGGGCAAAGTACTGCATCAGGTCGAGAACGGGAGCGATCTCCATCGAGATCGCCTCGCCAAACGGCTTGCCGGATTCGGCTGAGACTAGTTTTGCAATACCGTCTATGTCGGCGAGTATGACCTCTCGTGCTGCCATCACGAGCCGACGTCGTTCCGCGAAAGAAGTCTGCCGCCATGCGCCAAACGCCTCGCGCGCACGAGCGAGCGCATCAGCGACTTCCTGCGGCGTGGTCACGTGCACGCGTCCGACCTCTTCGCCGGTCGCGGGGTTGTACGACACGATCTGCTCGTCTGCGAGCTGCACTTTTGGTTGAACGGCCATACTGATGATAGTAGCCGTTGCAAATTCTCAAGGCAATGGTGAATCTCGGTCGGCGAGCGGGCATACGCACCGGATCGATGCGTGGCGAAAAAACGGCTGTTATCAGCGAAGGATGTCGAAAACCCCGCCAAATATCTCAAATGTCGTGCGGCGTCGGCTCGCAGGGTAGCTGGCCGTCGTCGAAGGGGCGGATTTGTCGCCGTCGCGAATCAGAATGAGATCATTGTTGGTGTTGCCGCGTGCGATCAGCAGTTCACGGCCGTCGGAGGTCCACGCGTAATTCATTATCTTGCCCGACTTGAAATCCGTGATCGGCTTTGCCGCAGAGCCGTCGATCGGTTGCCGCCAGAGATTCTGTGCGCCCGAGCGGTTTGTCGAGATCGTTAGCGAACGGCCGTCGGGCGACCACAGGTATTGGTTGGTGAGGTTGTTCTCAATTTCGCGCTCAATCGCGGCGAATTTGTTGTCGACCACTGTCGCGATCATCAGCTTTTTCTGAAACGAGCGAATGTCGAAGGCCATAAACGCGATGCGCTTTCCGTTTTGCGAAATGCGCGGCTGGTAGATGCTCAGGCCCTCGGACTCGAAAAACGTCTCGGCCTCGCCACCGTCGATCGGCATCCGCATTAAGACAAAGCGGTCGCCGTCGACGAGCATTCGCTGAAAGACGATAAACTTTCCGTCCGGCGTCACCTGCGGCGAAAAGTCGGCGACGTTCGGGTTTTCCTCCGTCAGCGCAACTGCGTTCGTCCCGTCCGGATTCGCTTTCCAGATGCGTGAGGACTTGTCTTTTTGCAGGTTATAGATAAGATGTCGGCCGCCGGGCGTGACGACGGGCGAAACCGCGTAACCGGGCTCGGCCAGCAGCGCACGAGCGTTTTTCCCTTCGCGGTCGACGATCCACAGGTCTGTTTCTTTGCCTTCATTGTGCGTGTAGATCACGCTGCCGTCCGTCGTTTGCATGAGGCCATGATAACCGAGCATATTGCGCGAATCTGAGACGAATTGCGTCATCGTTTTTCTAGTCGGTGAATATCTCCAGAGCGATGAAACGGTGTCGGCCTTTAGCGTGACGAGCATGCGTCCATCAGCGGCGACGCTTGCGTCGGTGTAATCGTTAAAGTCGCTCGTCACCTGTTCGATCGCGGTGTCGGGATAGGTCGCGCGCCAAATTTGCACAGGGCTATTCTGCGTCTCACGAGCGGTGAACAAAAATCCCGAACCGTCCGAGAACCAAGCGACATTCGTGACGGCGTAAAACTCGCGTCTGTTCAGCGGCTTCACCGCTTTTTCGTTGACATCGACCTCAGCCAGATCAGTCGAACTTATCAATCCGCCTTGCCGTCGGCCAGCGCCGAGCAAAATCTTCCGGCCGTCGGGCGACCACGCGAGCCGCATCGAAAAAAAGTCGTAGCCGGCAGCCTTTGAGGTCAATAGCGGCTCGGCAGCGAGCGTGTCCGAATTTGCGACAAACACGACGTCGTCATTCGTCTCGGGACGATGCCGGATAAACGCAAACTGGTTGCCGTCAGGCGAGAACGTGACGCTGCTGTCAACGTCCTCTACCAGCTTTTTGGCTGCGCCGCCGAGCGTCGGTACGCGGTAGAGCGTGCTCACCGCGGAATTGGTGTTGCCAAGACAGTAGTAGATGTAATCACCGGTTGGCGAAAATGTGAGTGACGTGAAGTTTACATTCGTCGGCGGTACCACGCTGACGACGCTGTCGGTCGCGATCTGGCGGACGACGAGGCTGCGGCTGCCGAATTCGCCGGCGACGTAGGCGACATACTTACCGTCGGGCGAAAGCGATGGCATTAACACGCGTCCGTCCGTGTTGATTCGCGAGATCTGCGGCCTCGCGAATGCTCCGACTGCCAGCGGCGACTGGGACGAAAATTTTTCGTACACACCGGCACCGGCAATAAGCAGAAGAAGCGCGCCGACTAACAGGGCGGCCGTCACGAGTGTTCTCTTTAACTTACTCGATCGTCGCGCGACGTGTGGATCCGACGCAAACGCACGGCTTTGGTCCGATGTGTAAATGCTGCCGTCGGCCCGTCTGATGATCGTTGGGTTTTCGCTGAAATTCGGCTGCGCTGAGGTATGAACCGACCGCTTGTCACTATCGGTGTGCTCGAGCTCATGCAGCAGATCGCGTATGTCGAGCGCAAAATCCTTTACGCTCTGGTAGCGCTCGTCGCGGTCCTTCTGCAAGGCCTTGCGAATGATCCGCTGCAGTTCGAGCGGCGCGTTTGGTAAAAACCGCCAGATCGGTTCGTGTTCCTCGTAGATCACGGCCGCCAGCGTGTCTGCCGCGGTATTGCCGGCGAACGGCACATTGCCCGTCACAAGCTCATAAAGCACGACACCGAGGCTCCATATGTCGGTTCTTGCGTCTACCTCGAGACCGCGGGATTGCTCCGGCGACATATACCTTGCGCTGCCCAACACCATGCCGGGATCAGTGATGTTGCTGCCCGAACCGTCGTCTCGAAAAAGATTTTCGCTCTGTTTTGCGAGGCCAAAATCGAGAACCTTGACGATCGAATCTAGCCGGAGCATAATGTTTTCGGGCTTGATATCGCGGTGAACGATCCCTGCCGCATGCGCCGCGACGAGAGCATGCGCAGTTTGCTCGACGATCCGAAGACTGCGTAGCAGTGTCAACGACTCGTTCTGAAGCACCTCGCGCAGTGTCCGACCGTCGACGAATTCGGTCGCAAGAAAACTGCCGTGCTCGTCTTCGCCGATCTCGTAAATTGTGATTATGTTTGGGTGATTTAGCGCTGAAACGACACGCGCCTCTTGCCGGAATCTTACTTTGCGGTCGGGGTCGGTCGTGAATTCGCTCGGCAGGATCTTTATCGCGACGTTGCGGCCGAGCTCAGAGTCGTGAGCCGAATAAACCTCGCCCATTCCGCCCTTACCGATTATTGACCGGATCTCGTAACGACCGAGATGTTGACCCGTGAGCATTTCTGCATTCCTTATAACTTCTTCACCCTTATGCGATGAAGATCAACTCCGACAGCCTTTCGGCATGTTTTCAAACACGTTCCGTTTTCGTATGAGTGCAAACATCATTGAAAAGGTTGCCACAGCAAAATCGATACTTCTCTCTCAAAGAACTAAACACCGCAACCAACGGCTTTATGACAACTTTCTTACGATAGCTGCGGTATCAAACAACGCTTGACCTGAATTTGTAAACGAGTCGGCTGGTTAGGAAAGTTTCAATTATTTTGTGACTAGTCAGATCGTAGGAATTGATCTCTTAGGATTTTGTCGGTAGAACAGCACTCATAAAAATCCTTAAGAAATTTTAGCCGGAGATAAACGCAGATGACGCAGATAAGTAATTAAATTGTCTGATCCGCGCTTATCTGCGTTCATCTGCGGCAAAAATCTTACGCAAGCATCTGCTCGATAACCTTATACGAAGCGTCGATGGCCTCGGCGAGTTTGTCGGGCTCGGTGCCGCCGCCCTCGGCCATGTCGGCTCGGCCGCCGCCTTTACCGCCGACGATCGGCACGATCTCTTTAATGACGTTGCCGGCTTTTACTTTACCGGTCAGATCGTCGGATACGCGGACGATGATGCTGACCTTGCCGTCGCTCGCGCGGCCAAGTACGACGACGCCGGATTTGAGGCGCGCTAATAAAGTGTCCGACAATTGTCGCTGACCGTTGGCATCGAGGCCATCAACTTGTTTTGCTAAAACTTTTACACCATTTATCTCGCGAGTTTGATCCTCATCCGACGACTGACCACTGGCCACTGACCCCTGACCACTGCCGAGTGCGATCTTGAGTTTAAGCTCGTCCATTTCCTTGCGTGTTTTCTTAAGCTCTTCAGCTAGCTTGGCAATAGCATTTGGCAGATTATCGCGTTGTGTGTTCAACGCACCGAGCGAAGCATCGATCAGCTTTTCGTCTTCGCGAAAACGCTGAAACGCATCGAGGCCCGTGATTGCCCGAATGCGACGAACGCCCGACGCGATAGCTTCGTCCGAGGTAATTTTAAAACTACCGATGTCGCCCGTGAAGCGCACATGCGTGCCTCCGCAAAGCTCTTTTGAAAACGCGCCGTCACCGACCGAAAGCACGCGAACCTCGCCGCCGTATTTCTCGCCAAACATCGCAACCGCTCCGCTGAGCATCGCTTCTTCGAGAGCCATGACATTAGTCGTAACCGGCTCATTCTTGAGGATGTAGCGGTTCACAAGGTCTTCGGCTTCCTGAATTTCCGCATCGTTCATCGGCTGGTAATGCGTAAAATCAAACCGCAAGTAATTCGGTGCAACGACCGAGCCGGCCTGCTTCACGTGCGAACCTAAAACTTCTTTTAGCGCAGCGTGAACCAAGTGCGTCGCCGTATGATTGCGCCGCGTCGCATCGCGCTTCTCGACATCAACCGTCGCAGTGACCGTGTCACCAACCTTCATCGTTCCCTTATCGACGGTGACTTTGTGAATTATCAACCCCGCAACCGGCGAATACGTGTCCGCGACCGTCGCCTTCATCTGGCTCCCCTCCTTACGAAGGAGGGGTGTCGGCGTTTCGCCGACGGGGTGGTTCTCTGCGAAAGCACCAGTCAACGTTCCAACATCGCCAACCTGCCCGCCAGATTCGGCGTAGAACGGCGTCGCATCAAGAACGACACTGCCCTGTACTCCTTTACTTAACTCGTTAATTTGTTTGTCGCCATCGAGTATTGTCACGACCTTTGCATTGGCGGTCTGCGTAGCTTCATAACCGTGAAATGCATTTGCCCCCACCTTTTCGAGTACGGCAGCATACACCGGCGAGACCTCGGACTTTCTTTCAGTTTTGCCGATGCCAGTTTGTTGCTGCAACTCTTGCACGGCGCTATCGAGTTGGTCGACAAAAAGTTCTGGATGGATAACAAGAGTCTGCTCGTCGACTTTGTCGGCGACGACAGCCTTTCTTCCATCAAGCACAACATAGATAAGATCGCCGGGAAGGCCATACGTGTCCTTTAAGGGTGCTACATCATTGATCGAAAGGCGGGCACCGTCACCACCCTTTTCATCGATGAGTTCGCCTAACTTGCGTAGCCCAACCGAGAGTGTATTCCCAAACCGCTCTTCCTCAAGCCGCACCATCTTGCCGATGAAATCACGCTGAGTTTCGAGTTCGGGAAAGGCGCCGTGCATTTTATCGACGACGAAGTCGCAGACTTTGTAGAAAAACGGCTTGGTGAGGCCGAGGTGTTCGCGGCCGTGGTAGATGGCGCGGCGCATGATTTTGCGCAGCACGTAGTTGCGGCCTTCGTTGCCTGGCAAGATGCCGTCGGCGATCGCAAACGCCGTCGCACGGGCGTGGTCGGCGATGACGCGGGCAGCGAACTGCTGGCTTTCGGACATCTTCTCGTAAACGCTCATCAGGTAGATAATACCAAGTCAGAACCGTCTCGTGTAAGCGGGCAGCCAGTTTCTTAAAAGACAATTAACCACAGATAAACACAGATGGACACAGATTGAAGACAAATCGGCTGATCTCATCTGTGTTTATCTGTGTTCATCTGTGGTTGATACTTGCTGCTTCTCACTAAACGCGCGGGCAACCGAAGAAACGCCGCCGATCACATGCAGCCCAACGCCGGCGAGCGATAAGTAAATCCCTTCACGGCTGAGGTCGGAGAATTGTTGAAGATCATAAGTTTCGACTCGCCACGCCCAAACGAGCAGGACGCTTGCGGCAACTAGCGATAGCGAGCCGGCGATTTGCAGGACCTTTCGCCACGCTTGCGGACGAAGCTGCATGTAAACGCCGAGAGCTATGTGTATCAGCGACGAAAAGAGAATGTAAATGTGCCGCGAACGCATCAGAACGCGCAGAAACTGGTCGATCGCGTCCTTGTCAGGAAAATCGACACGCATATACCTGCCCGTCACGGTAAAAACGACGAACAGTGAAATGCCGAAGACGAGATGAAACCATTTCATTGATTCCAAGCTGAGGGGACAACCAATATCGCTTAGCAGTCGTCCTAAGTGGCTATTCTGGCGACAAAGTAATGAGCAGGTCAAGACGCAAAAGCCCGATCAGGGGAATAACCAGTTCGGAGAGTGAAAAGAACGACAAGCGAATTTACAATCGCAGATTTCGTCGCGCTCAAAAACAAGTGTTAACGGCTAACACCGAGTCCGAACTTTCGGTTTTGCGCAACTACAGCAATCCGTGGTTGATGAACAAAGATGGAAAGGCTCGGTTTGACTCAACTAAATTCCCCAAGCTGATGCGCAAGTGATTGATTACACCAATCTTTTAGCGATTTTCAAAACATTATCAACCGTAAAGCCGTAATCACGAAAAACATCCTCAGCCGGAGCCGATGCGCCGAATTTGTCGACCGTGAGAGTGTCGCCGTGGTCGCCGACGTATTTGTGCCAGCCGAGTGAGACGCCGGCTTCGATGGCGAGACGAGCTGTGATACGCGGCGGCAGGACTTCGTCGCGATATTTTTGCGTTTGAGCGTCAAAAAATTCCCAACACGGCATCGAGACGACGCGGGTTGGCGTGCCGTCGGCATTGAGGCGCATTCGGGCCTCCATAGCGAGGCCGACTTCGCTGCCTGTCGCGATCAAGATCAGTTTTGGCGTCGTTGCTTTGCCGCTTTTAGTTTCCGCCTCAGCGAGAATGTACGCACCCTTGTGCAGGCCGCGCGCGTCGCCGTATTTCTTGCGGTCGATGAGCGCAACCTTTTGACGTGACAAAGCAAAGGCGGTCGGCGCGTTAGTGCGTTTCAAAGCAGCTCGCCAAGCTTCGCGGACTTCGTGTGCGTCGCATGGGCGAATGAGCGCGAGATTTGGAATTGCACGCATCGCGGCGAGATGTTCGACCGACTGATGCGTCGGGCCGTCTTCGCCGAGGCCGATCGAGTCATGTGTGAAAACAAACAGCACCTGAATATGCGACAACGCCGCGAGCCTTATCGCAGGCCGCATGTAATCGCTAAAAGTTTGAAACGTTCCGCCGAACGGTATCACGCCGCCAAATAGCGCCATGCCGTTCATCGCCGCGCCCATCGCGTGTTCGCGGATGCCGTAGTGGATGTTGCGGTTCTCATATTTAGCCGCCTGAATATCGGCGGACGAATTGATGTATGTGTTGTTCGACGGCTTGAGATCCGCCGATCCGCCGACAAGTTGCGGAACCGCATCGGCGATGGCGTTGATAACGTCGCCACTGTATCCGCGAGTGGCTTTCGCCTCGACGTTGTCGAATTTTGGTAAGCTCTTTTCCCAGCCGTCAGGCAGCGAGCCGCTGCGAATCTGTTTGAACGCGAAGCCAAGCTCGCGATGAACTCGCTCGTATTTTTTTACTCGTTCGTTCCACGCTTTTTCGAGTTTCGCCCCCGATTTTATTGCATTTCTAAAATGAGCCGAGACTTCCTTTGGAATATAAAAACTTTTGTTCTCAGGCCAGCCGAGGTTGCGTTTTGTTTCGCGAACGGCTTGGACGCCAGGCGCGTCCGAGTGAGCCTTGCTCGTCCCGGCCTTCGGCATGCCAAAGCCGATAATTGTCTTGACGCGGATAAGCGAAGGCTTGCCTTTTACGTTTTGCGCCGCGCGAATTGCGGCTTCGATAGCCTTGAGATCGTTGCCGTCCTTCACCTCGGAGACATGCCAACCGGCGGCGACAAATCGTTTCGTGCGATCTTCGGTAAATGCGAGATCGGTGGAGCCGTCGATCGTGATCTGGTTGTCGTCGTAAAGGAAAATTAGATTGCCGAGCTTCAGATGACCGGCGAGCGACGCGGCCTCGTAACTCACACCTTCCATCAGATCGCCGTCCGAACAGATACAGTAAATGTAATTATCGACGACGTTGTAGCCGCGTTTGTTGAATCTGGCGGCGAGATGAGCGTTTGCGATTCCCATGCCGACGCCGTTCGCAAAGCCTTGCCCCAGCGGCCCGGTCGTGACCTCGACGCCCGCAGTCAAAATATTCTCAGGATGCCCCGGCGTCTTCGAATGAAGCTGGCGAAAGCGTTTCAGCTCAGCAAGCGAGAGATCGTAACCCGTCAGATGCAAAAGGCTGTAGATCAACATTGAACCGTGGCCGGCACTCAGTATAAACCGGTCGCGATTGAACCACTTCGGGTCCTTCGGATTGTGCCTGAGGAATTTTGTCCACAGCACATACGCCGCCGGCGCCATGCCGAGCGGCAAGCCAGGATGCCCGCTGTTCGCTTTTTGCACGGCGTCAAGCGAAAGCGTGCGGATCGTGTTGATACAAAGCTCATCGAGATGTTTGTTCATTTAGTTTTCTATTTTGCCAATACTTTCGAGTGCAAGCAAAACTAGTCTGCAGACGAGTATACTAACAGTTGCAAAACTCAGCTTACTAGCGGATCAACGATCTTCACATAGTCCGAAAAGCGGCGAAAATCTTTGTCGGCACTTGCGACAGCCGCGCCATGTTCAACGGCCATTGCCGCGATGTAAGCATCCATAACAACATCTCCGGTTATGTTCATTTCGCGAAGTATCGTCGAGTATATGGACCAATGTTTTTCAGTAGGGCCGACAAACTCTACCATCGGACTCATAAAAAGCTCGTCAAGACGGTCGGTCGCGTCAGCGATACTTGAAGGCTTGCTGAAAATCCGTTTGTTCGTGGAAATTCTTAAGAAAGCAGTCGCCACCGTTGAGATAATTGCTACGGATTCGACGCGGCTTGAAATCAAGTTCTCAAACCATTTAGAAACCTTTTTATGTTGCGGCAACTCGTCAATATACGCATAGATCAATATGTTGGCGTCCAGCAGAATCATTTGTGAAAGTCGCCCTCGACCTCAGAGATTAGCGCCCAAACGTTATCGAAATTGAGGTTGGGTTTTGGTTTCAAATCCTTTAAGGGTCTGATTTTGAACGGAACGTTCGCAACATCGCCCTCAGCCGCTAACCCCTTTTTCATCAACTGGTTAACGATCTGCTTGAATGTGGTTCCAGGCCGCTTTTGCTGAATACGCTTGATACCAATCATAACTTCGTCATCTAGAGTGAGTGTAGTTCTCATAACAATGGCATCATAGCATCACGCTGATGAAACATCAAGACATCATTCCTAAATATTCCAGTGCAAGCAAAACTGCGCCGCGTGATGAATTTTCCGGCGTGTCCGTGACGATCAAATCATGGCCGAAAACGTCGGCGATGATCTGTGTCCAAACGGGCGATTCGCGCAACGCGCCGCCTGAGGCCACGATCTCTCGGATGTCGGTTACTTTTTTCAAACGAGAGTAAATTTCGGCGAGGCGAAAGGCCACGCCTTCCATGGCGGCTTGGAGAATATCGACGCCATCGTGCGTTGGCTTCAGGCCGATGATCGCGCCGCGAGCATCTTCGTTGTAACCGGTGCTTCTCTCGCCAAAGAAGAATGGCAGGACGATCAGCTGATCGTTCGCCGCGCCGCGACGTCGGATAAGTTCGTCAGTGTTTGCCGGCAGCTTAAATCGAGTTTTTATCAGTTGATACAGATTGCCGCCGTCGCTAAGCGCACCGCCGATGATGACGCGGTTCCTATCGATGCGATAACACCACAAACCATCGGGAATTTTCTTTGGCGGCTCACCAGCGTAAGCAACACGCATCGCAGCGGATGTGCCGATCATCAAGGCTGCTTTGCTTTTTGTAACGCAGCCCACACCGATGTTGTCCGCCGCACCGTCGGCAATAGTCAGGAACCATTTTGCATCGGCAAGCCGAGGCCAGCGTTTTGCGTACTTTGTGTTGAGTTTAGATGTATGATCGTCCGCCGCGACGGCGGGAAGCATCGTTGGTTTGATCTTTAGATATTTGACCAATTCCGCGTCCCACTCGCATTTTCGAATATCGAAAATCCCGGTTCCCGAAGCCATCGAAACGCTCGTCGCCATTTCGCCAAAAAGCCGAAAACCCAACAGATCGCTAAACGACATCAGCCCCGCCGCTCGCGAAAACGCATCGGGAAATTCGCTTCGCAGCCACAACAACTTTGCCGGCCAGTAGCTCGAATGAAAATGCGCGCCCGTTCGATTGTGGACCGCCGTTTCGTCAAACCGCTTTTTGAGCACTTCAGTAAACGCCCGGCTCCGCGTATCGGCCCAACCTAAAACGACCGGCGTGTGATTGCCTTTAGCGTCGACACCGACGAGGCTGTGCCAAAACGAACACGACGCGACAGCGACGATCTCGCCTTTCATCTTTGCAGTTTTTTTGAGAACGGCATCGATGGCGGCTATGGCTTGATCGAGGGCTTTGTCGCTATCGATCTCAGAGCCGCCGTCGTTTGATGTTGTGAATTCGTGACCGATCTTTACAGACGTTTTTTGCAGCACGGTCGCGTCGCCGTCATGCAACGCGGCGCGGACGCTCGATGAACCGATGTCGAGAGCTAGAATGAGTGGCGTATTCAAGGTCAGGCGTTATGATTTGGAATAAAGCGAGGGTGATAAACTTACCCAAAGGTTTTTTTTATCCACCAGCGTAGGCCGACAAAAAGAAAGCGCCAGTCCTTCATAAACTCGGGCGGCTTGCCTTCGAAATAGTGGCCGATGAATTGCAGGATCCAACCGGCGATAAAGAGGCTTAACGCGATGATCCAAAGCCGGCCAATAAAAAACGAGGGAATTACAAGCAGCAGCGACAACGCGATCATCGGTATGCCGAACTTGTGAGTCCATTTGTTGATCGGATGCTCGTGCGCGTGCGAATATTCCTCGATCCATTCGTCCCAAGTACGTCCGCCCATCATAGTTTTTTGGCCTCCTAATTAGCGTCTATCTTACAACAAAATTATTTTCGGCGCAGATATCTGACGGTAAGTCCGTCGCCGAGGTTGCGAGTACTTTCAAGCTCGAAACACCCAAGAAAATTTCGCGGCATAAACGTATCTGCATCTTTCACTTCGAGTGGAACTTCGGTCACGATCCATTCGTCGATCACGTCCGCGAGGCTCGCATAAGTTTTCGCACCGCCGATGATATAGATGTCTTTGTTGATAAGCTCGGCTAGTTTGACGATCTCGTCCCAGCTTGCAAGTTTCATCACCTCAGCGGGCAATTCAAGATCGCTTGAGCGCGAGAGAACAACGTTCAATCTGTCCGGAAGCGGCTTACCTATCGAGCGCCAAGTGTTCGCGCCCATCACGACCGCGTTGCCCTTTGTCGTCTCTTTAAAATGTTTGAGATCGGCCTGCACGCGCCACGGTAATTTGCCGTCACGGCCTATGGCAAAATTTTTGTCGATGGCGACGATGCCGATAATCATAAGAAATTTTTAACTTAAGTGAGCAAAGACCGCAAAGGAAGAAATGATCTACCTGGAAATTTGTTCTCCTTTGTAAACGGCTATTTCTGATCCTTTAGCGAGTAAAATCGAGTGCGGTGTCGCGTCGCCGAGGGATGCAAACTCGTCGCCATAGGTCCTGCCAAAATCGACGTCAATCTTTTCGTTTTTAACTGAGAAAAGCTCCCACTTCGGATGCTCCACCTTGTATTCGTCAGTGCGCTTCGTCCCGCGTGTTGTGTAGCCCCAATAATGCTCGATGATAAATTCACCGTGCGAATCTTGTTCGGGAACGCCGAGATTCTCGTCACGCTCGACGCTAAAAACATTGCGAATATCGTTTTTCGACCACGCATACTCGACACGTTCATCTGAACACTCGTGGCCCATATTCCAGCGTTCGTACGGCTCGCCGTAAACAACGCGTGCGACTGTCGCGATCGCGCTTCGCGGCACTATTTCCTTTATAAACACGACCCCGCGACGAACTTCATCTTCCGTTTCGCGACGAACATAAAATCGCAAATTCACTTCCTCAAAGTTTATGTGAAACGGTATGAGAAAACCTCTGACACGCGTGTCGAGAAACATAAAACCGACGAGGCTGACAAAGCATCGCCCGTCGTGCAAGTCGAGCTGCGTGCCCGCAGGAACGCGTGAGGCGAGCAAGTCGGGGGCGACTTCGTAATTTGCCATGATCAGGTCCTGCCATCGAGCTGTGAGAAACTTTTT
The DNA here is from genome assembly GCA_049679945.1 of Pyrinomonadaceae bacterium. Taxonomy (GTDB): domain Bacteria; phylum Acidobacteriota; class Blastocatellia; order Pyrinomonadales; family Pyrinomonadaceae; genus OLB17. Next base: position 50,005 of record JBAUGW010000016.1, read on the forward strand.
CATAAGATCAAACGCTTGTCGGCCGCTCGACGCGTAATTCTTTCACGATCAAAATACTCAAGCAGGGGAATTGCATACTTGCGTGAAACGCCCGCGAGCTCTTTGAATTTTGCGACGTCTATAAGCCTTGCGTCTGTCGTGTCCGCAAACTGACGAAGTCGCGAGACGAGTTTGTCGATCTCGCTCTTCGCAAAATAAAAATCGTCATCGATCTTAACAATATCACCGGAGTCGAGATGTAGCTGCAAAAACTTTCTTGCGTCAGTGCGCGAAAATCGTGTGCCGCCGACCGCCCGATCGAGAACTTCGTCGAGACGCGACGGCTCGAGGCGAGCGTCGATGTAACTCGCCAAAATTTTACCGCTCAACGCAGCCTCTTCGTCTGAAAGCTCGGTTTTATGGGCCGCCAGTCGTATCGTATCCTTGTCGATGACAACCGCGCTGGACGAATGCAGGGTGGTAATGACGGCGTTAAAAACGTCTGCCGAGATAAATTGCGTTACCGATTCGCGCAGAGCTTCGCGAGAGATGCCCTTTGCGAGCGGTTCTTTTTTATGAAAATCCGCAAGCGCGGCTTCGACGGATTTGGTCAGTGCTTTGAAACTGTCTGCCGCAACGAAGACCTCCCCGGCCACGACCAATGAGCCATTGCTAGCATTTTCTTCGATCGCAGATTTGAGAATGTCGCTCTTGAGAGCAGTGCGTGACTGAAGTTCGGCAAAACTTAACCCCGCGGCCTCCGCCGCGTCGATGAGCAGACGCACCGTTGCGATGTGTTCATTGCCGGCCGACAACAAGTTTCTAAGATTGCGACTCGCGCGTTCGAATTCTTTTCGCCTGTGTTTCGCCGCAAGTGCGTCGATCACAACACCGCCTGCGATCGTCGTTTGCGGCGAGTAGCTGCGGATGATGAACCGCTCGCCGGGCACGGCAACGACCGGTGTCTCGAAACGAACCTGTATAAAATCTTTTTCGCCCGCCGCAATTTCTGCTGATGAATTCAAAACCTGAATCCGCGCCAAGGTCTCGCTAGTTCCCAAGGCGACGCGAACCCGCTGCCGCGTGCGAAGCGGTCTTGCGGCGTCGGATAAAACTTCGATCTCTGCGTCGATGATCTGCGTTGGCTTAAGAATATTTGGCTCGGCGAGTACCATCCCGCGAGTAATCTTTGAGTGGTCGATACCGGCGACATTTACTGCGACACGCTGACCGGATAAGGCTGTCTTTACAGGCTTTCCATGAGTTTGCAGCCCGCGGACCCGTACTTTCTCTCCCGACGGCAGCAATTCCAATTCATCACTTTCATTGATCTCACCTGACGCGAGCGTGCCGGTCACGACCGCTCCAAAGCCTCTCATCGAAAAACTGCGGTCGATAGGCAAACGAATGACGCGCTCGTTCTCAGCCCTTGCCAACGAGCGCGCCTCGGCTACGAGAGCGTCGCGCAGATCCGGCAAACCTTCGTTAGTGATCGAGCTGACGGCTATGAGTGGGGCGGCTTGAAGAAACGAATCGGCGACAAGTTCGGCTGCGTCCAGCTTTGCAAGTTCGAGCGTTTCGGGGTCCACAAGATCGCTTTTGGTGAGCACGACTATGCCGGCTTTGATGTCGAGCAGTCGGCAAATGTCAAAGTGCTCGCGCGTCTGCGGCATCACGCCCTCGTCCGCGGCGATCACGAGAAGCACAATGTCAATACCACTGGCGCCGGCGAGCATGTTTTTCACAAAACGTTCGTGACCGGGAACATCGACGAAACCGAAATGCACATCACCGACGCTCATCTCGGCAAACCCGAGATCTACCGTGATGCCGCGTTTCTTTTCTTCGGGCAAACGGTCGGCGTCGGTGCCGGTCAGCGCTTTGACCAGCGCGGTTTTGCCATGATCGATGTGCCCGGCAGTGCCGACAATTGTGTCCATTAAATTGATTGTCTTGAATTAACCTTTCCGCGTTGCCACATGCTCAGGATCATTTGCAACACGATAAGCAAAATTATACTCGCCGCCAGTACGAACATTCCGCTGCGCAGGTTTCCGCTTCGCTCGGATACATAGCCGATCAGCCAAGTGACAAATGTGGCGCCGAGTGTTCCGCAGATAAAGAGCGGTGTCGCTTTACGTATCGCCGCTTGGCCGAACGCGTGCGAGAAACGCGATATGTTCGCCGGAAAGATCCACGAAGTTCCAAATCCTGCAACGGCCGCACCGATGCAAAGCAAACTTACATCTTTTGCAAACAAGACAATTATGACTCCGACGAGCACGATTGTGAGGCCGATAAAAAGCATCTTTGTTTCGTCCAGACGTTTAAATAACAAGGGGGCTACGCCGCGTCCGATCACGAAAAAAGAAAAAAACAGCAGCGTTGGCGACAGCCAGCCAACTGAATTGCCGCCCTCGACCCGCTCGGTGTATGTCGTCAGCCAGCCGCCGATGCCGCTCTCAAAACCTACGTGAATAAAATTGAACAGCGCGATCATCCACGCAAGCGGCATTGTCCAGATCGACAAGTCAGCGTGGGTGGCGTCGGTTCGGCTCGCGTGTTCCAGTTTGTCTTTCTTTATAACAAAAAGTAAAAGCGTCGGAAAAAACAACGCGACTGCAAGAATGATCGTGGTCACGCCAACAGAGTTTGCTGTACTAAATATGTCGACGAACGGCTTGCTGATAATCGCGCCGATGCCCCAGCAAAAATTCAGAATGCTCAGCGCCGCGCCCGATCGGTCTGACTCGAGCTCGACGATCTTCATATTGATCGACGGCAGCGTCAGTCCGATGCCGATGCCGTTTATAAAAAATCCGACGAGACAAACTTGCAGAGCGTCGATGTTCATCAACAACAAACCAAGCACCATTGCCATTCCACCGACCGCAGCAGCCATGATCTGATCGCCGCGGCGCGCAAATCGGCCTGTCAAAAATGTCCCTAATAGCGAGCCCGCAAACTGCGCCGGGAAAAAGTAACTTAACCAAAGATCGTTAAGCGAAAATTGCCGTGCCAATATCGGCAAAACCTGCCCGATCATAACCGTCGCAATTCCTGAGAGGAAAAAGATAACGTGCAGAATAAGTTTCAGCCGAATATTCGCACCTTGTTCGGGCATAAAGTTTATTGTGCCAAGATGCGCTCCAAACGACAAAAGCGACACTTTTTCACGTTTCCGAAATGCCACTCGCGTTAATGAGCTCTATTCGTTAAAATTTACATATTACAGGCCGCGCTCGCTTGTTAGAGACGTAATTTACGATGCCACTATCATTAATTGACGACGCCGTGCGTGACATTTGCGACGGCAAAATTATCATCATCGTTGATGACGAAGACCGCGAAAACGAAGGCGATCTCGTCTGCGCGGCCGAGAAAGTGACCCCTGAGATCATCAATTTCATGGCCGTGCACGGCCGCGGCCTGATCTGTCTGCCGCTTACTGAAGAGCGTTGCCGCGAACTTCATTTATTTCCGCAGACGACCGAGAACACGTCGAGCATGGGCACGGCGTTTACGACTTCGATCGAGGCGCGCGAGGGCGTGACGACCGGAATTTCGGCCGCCGACCGTGCGAAAACGATCCTGACCGCCGTCGATCCGGCATCAAAACCTCACGATCTCGCTCGGCCGGGCCACGTTTTTCCGCTCCGTGCAAAAGACGGCGGCGTGCTCGTTCGAGCCGGACAGACCGAGGCGAGCGTCGATATCGCAAGGTTTGCCGGATTACATCCAGCCGCGGTGATCTGCGAGATAATGAACGACGACGGAACTATGGCACGCATGCCTGAGCTTGAAACTTTTGCCGCAAAGCACGAGCTAAAAATCGTGTCGGTCGCCGATCTCGTACGTTATCGCATCGAGCGTGAGACGCTTGTCCGCCGAGTCGTCGAGTGCGATCTTCCGACGCGTTACGGCGAGTTTCGCACGATCGTTTACGAGAATGTTGTTAATGGCGAAACACACGTTGCGGTTGTGATGGGCGATGTTTCGAGTGCAACCGGCGGGGTTCTGGTGCGCGTCCAAACCGAGAACGTGACCTTTGCCATGCTCGGCACGACGCTGGGTGAGGCCGCCGAAGCGGTTCAGGAATCTCTCCAAAAAATTTCGCACGAAAGGCGAGGCATTCTCCTCTACCTGCGTCAGCGAGAGAACAATCTCGATCTCGTCAATCAGCTCCGTACATACGCGCTCATGCAGGAGAAAGGTGTCGATTTTCAAACCGCGCGGAGCGAGACAGGTTACGGTAACACCCGCGACTATGGTATCGGAGCACAGATCTTGAAAGATCTCGGCGTGAAAAAGATTCGCTTGCTGACGAATCATCCGCCGCGCGTGACGGCGCTCGACGCCTTTGATCTCGAAATTGTCGAGACTGTCAGCCTGTAGATTTTTATGGCCTCGGATGACGAAAAAATTCAGCCGGAAGAAGAGACGCCGCGACAGCGCGGCCGCTTTTTGACGCGCCGTAATTCGATGACTGCAATCGTGCTCGTCGTCTTGCTCGGAATTGTGATCTTTCTGCTCACGACCGTTTTATATCGATACGAGGTTTTTGATCCGTATATTAAAGCTCAGTTCGTCGCAAAGATGTCGAACATCGGTATCGAGTTCGACGCCGAAGTTTTTCGCGTCACGATCAATCCGCTCACGCTCGAACTAAAGAACGTGACATTCAATGATAAGCTCACAGGCGAAAAACTTTTCTTCATCCGCGACGCACAGCTCGTGATGACGGTCAAAGATCTGTATTCGTGGCAATTGAGCCGCGACATTGTGATCGATAAAACCGAGATTAACGGCGCCGAGGTGTGGGTAAAATTTGACGAGAACGGCCGCTCAAATTTTGCGAATCTTCACCTTGTCGAAGACGAAGGTTCGCGCGTGAACTTTAGATACGAGTCGGCGCGAGTTTCGATACAGGACAGCGTCGTGCATTTTGACGATTTTTCGCGAAAGATTTCGGGCGACGCGAAGAATGTTCTCTTTTTTCTCGAACCCGAAAACTACGACGTTCCCGACGAGCAGCGGCGTTACAAATTCGACCTGACCTCGACCGACTCTAATTTTGTTTATGACGAAAAAATCGTTGGGAACATCGACATTCGAGCTGCGGGCGTCGCGACGCGAAACGGCGCCGAGATTAGCGAATTCAAACTGACGACGCCCATCGGCGAATCAACGCTGGTTGGCACGCTCACCGATTGGGCGTCGCCGAAATACGATCTCAACATTCGATCGACGGTTGATCTCACACAAGCCGCGACGCTCTTACCGAATCCCGCTGCATCGGGACTGACCGGCATTGCAAATTTCAATGGCCGTGTGACTGGCGAAGGTGAAACTTACAAGATCGTCGGTGAGGCCGACAGCCAGTCTTTGCGGGCCGCAGGCGTCTATCTGCAAGCCGTGAACGTTAACGCGACGGTAAGCGGCGTTAATAATTCATATGGCGCAAACGGCACGGCTATCGCGCGTATGCTGACGTTCGACGATTTTCGGGTCGATTTTCTAAAACTTGTCGGTAATGTGCGAGGGACGGGTACGGATTTCCGCTGGCTCGGCGATCTACAGGCTGCGGCCGCCAGTTCGAAGTCGCTGTCGCTCGGCGGTTTGTTTTTGAGAGACTCGTTTGCCGAATATAAGGACCGCCAGTTCCGCGCCGAAGTCGCCACTGGCCAGACGAGTAGTTTAAAGATTAAGAGCAACGAATTCCGCGACCTAAACGCCAGCAATCTAAAATTCTCAAGCGCAGACGGAACGACTCGGCTCACGTCGCCAAACGCGCAAGCCCGCTCGTTCACAACAAAGGACTACAAGCTGAACGGAATATCGGGACGAAACGTCCGTGTGACGGACAAGGGCGGCAGAACCGACGTAGATGTCGATGGCCTGCGTTCGCAAAGTGCGGAGGCGAAAGGAACTCGTTTCAAAAATCTTTCGGCGGATAAGTTTCGCTTCACCGATCTGCCGACATCGAACGAAGTGTTCGCCGACAATCTTCGCGCCGAACAGCTCGATGCCGATGGCGCGAGCATCTTCGGACTTGAGGCACCGTCGATTGAGCTTAGTGACAACAGGGCAGAGACGGTCATCTACGCAGACAAACTCCGCGTTGCAAAGATCAGTACCGACGCCGCAAATCTCGGCAGCTTGAATATAGGCGGCGTCAGGCTCAACATCCGGCACGGCCGCGTTGAAGGCCGTTCCGACGACATCGACGCCGGCAATGTTGCGTTAAATAAAACCTCGACGCTGCCGCAAGGCGGTAATCTTGAAAACGTAAAAGTTGCTCGACCCGTCTTTATTCTCGAACCGTCGGGCCGTTATCGCGTCACGGCGGACATGAGTCTCGGCGGCGGAGCACTGGGAAGCGTGTCGCTTGGCGCGGCGAGTGCGAAAGTTGAGATCAACAATGACCGGGCCGCTCTCAACGACCTCACGGCCGACGTCATGGACGGTAAGCTCAACGGCAACGCGACCATCGCGCTCAACAACCGGACGCAGTCGCAGATCAAGGGCGATTTTACAAATCTCGACATTGGCAAACTGCTCGCCTTGCAGACTGGACGCGTGATACCGGTGACAGGCGAAACGACCGGCCGCGTCGATCTGACGTTTGCAGGAACGAGTTTTCGCAACGCGACGGGGACGCTCAACGCCGACATTATCGCTAATGCCGGTAGCGCCGAAGATGGCTTGATTCCCGTGAGCGGCGAGGTGAATTTGAGCGGGACTGACGGCCTATTTACGATCGATGTCGCGAATCTCACATCTGCAAACAGTAACTTAAATGCCACCGGCCGATTTGATCTGAAGGACGAAAATTCGGAATTGACCTTAGCACTTCGCTCGACCGACGCGGGCGAGGTCGATCGTCTTGTGCGGGTGCTCGGCGTGTCGCCGGAATTTGCGAAACAGATGGATGAGATGCAGGTTCAGATCGCGGCTAATCTGACGTTTGATGGCCAGGTCACAGGTAATTTTTCGGATCCAAACGTAAAAGGGCGTGTTGCGCTCGAATCGATCTCCTTAAAGGGAAAAGAAATCGGCAGCGTGACGACCGACGTTTCAGTTACGCCGTTGGGAACCCAGCTTGCCAAGGGCAAATTGCAACAACGCGACGGCGGAAGCGCGCAATTCACGGTCGATATTCCGACTGGCGGAGTGAATAACATAGCTGTCACGGCGACGCTTGCGGACATCAACGCGGGCAGTTTGCTCGCCGCCTTGCCTGTCGAATTGCCAGTGAGAATTCGTGATCTTAACGGCCGCACGTCGGGCACGATCGATATTCGCGGCTTGCCGAATAACGCTCAGGGCGAACTCAATCTCGCTGCCGCCACCGGCGTGATCGCGGGTCAGGCATTCGATAATCTCGCGGTCAAAGCAGTCTTTGCGGGCACTCGGATCGATCTCGAACAAGCCGAGATGCGCGTCGGAGCCGGGCGTTTGAGTGTAAAAGGAAATTACGACCGTGCGAGCGAAGCGTTCAATTTCGACCTCGCGGGCAATGCCGTCCCCGTCCCGCTCGCGCTTGCGTTCTTGCCGCCAAACGATGCGATTCCCGTTATAACAGGCGACATGGATTTTACGGCTAGAGCGACGGGCGTTGCTTTGCAGGCTTCGACTTATGACGTCAATTTCAACGCAATGGCACGCGGCGTCAACGTTGGCGAGAATGCATTGGGTGACGTGACATTTAACGGTGTGACGCGAGCCCAGGTGTTGACCGCGAATCTAACCGCAACGCTCGAAGGCCGCCCGCAGATCATCAACGCAAACGTAAATTTCGGCAGCGACGATATGCCGCTGACCGCGTCGACGGACTTTGATCAGAGTCCGCTCGCGCCGTTTCTCGCTTTCGTGCCGTTGCTAAAAAGTTATCCGATTACCGGCACCGGAACCGGTCGAGTCGAATTCGGCGGCAATCTCACAACGACGGACGCAAACGGCAAGCGGGTCTTCACGGCTGATAATTTAAGCGGCACGGCGCAATTTTCGCAGCTTGCGTTGCAGATTCAGGACACGCCACTCGCGGCGTCTGAACCGGTGGTGATTCGATTCAACAAACGCGAAGTCTTTTTTGAAAAGGCGCGTTTCTCCGGCGGCGGTTCGAACATGACGATTGCGGGAACGAAAGCTCTCACCGACGACGCGGTAAACGATCTGTCGATCGACGGCCGCGTCAACCTGACGCTGCTCAATCTCTTTTCAAAGGACACGTTCTTCGCCGGTCTTGCCGACACATCCGTTCGGCTGTCGGGCCCTAACTCGACTGCGCGTCTCTCGGGCACCGCGGACGTCGTCAACGGTGCGGTCGCGTCGTTTCTCGGTACCGACAGATTCACCGCCGACCGGATAAAGGCACGCCTTATCTTCACGACCGATCAAGTTGAAGTCGAGGAAGCTACCGGTTATCTAGGCGGCGGCAAATTTACTGCGAATGGCGGTGGCACGCTGAACGGTTTGAGCGTGCAGGCATTTCGTTTCGGACTCATCGGTGATAACGTCACCGTTCCGCTGCCGAAAGATTTCGTTACGATCGGTGATGCGAAGCTTGAGGTCAGCGGCCAACGCGCTACAACAAACGCTCCGCTGCAAATGACGATATCGGGTCGCGTTCTCGCGCGTCGAAGTGTCTATTCGAAAGACATCGACCTTGCAAATCTGCTGACATCACGACGCGATCCGGTTCTCTCGGGCACAACGGGCGCGACGTTGCCGCCGCGTTTCGATCTAGTTGTCGAGGGCCGCGACGCTCTTATAGTTCGCAACAATATCGCAGATCTGACGGCATCGGTGTCGCTGGCGCTCAGCGGCGATGCAAACAATCCGCGTCTCGCGGGACGTATCACAGCAAACAGCGGCACGATCCTTTTCCGCAAAGATCGTTACATAGTGCAGCGTGGCGTGCTCGAATTTCCGCCGGAAACGGCGATCGATCCCGTCCTTCAACTACAAGCTGAGACCGAGATCGCGGGTTACCAAATTTTTGTTAACTACAACGGGCCGCTTAAAGAATCGGAGCTCGCTACGCTGACCGTGCGCTCGAGTCCCGCGTTACCGCAGGCCGACGTTGTTTCGCTCATAACGACGGGGAGTTTAACGAACACCGCCGGCGGACTGCCGACGTTCGCGCAGACCGGCATCAGCACGGCGGCCGAAGTTCTGACTGACTCGATCATTAATACTCCGGCACGAAAGGCAACGGATAAATTATTTGGTTTGAATGTTTTTGAGATCGACCCGATAATTTCCGGCCAACAGGTTAATGCGTCGGCGCGCCTCACGGTCGGGCGGCAGATCAACAACAACCTGCGCGTCACATACTCGACAAATCTTTCGCAAGATCAGAATCAGGTGCTTGCCTTCGAGTATCGCGTGTCGAATAGATTGTCGTTTGTCGCACAGTACGAGAACCGTGCGTTGACGAACGTTACGCGCAACCGCGACAACTTTAGTTTTGAGGTCCGATTTAGAAAGAGGTTTTAGGTTTCGCCAATCGGCGTTTTGATGGCAAGAGGCTTCACCAACACAAGTTTGCACAAGATCTGGCAGATGCTTTTGTTTGTCGGCGTTGTCCTGCTGTGCGCGGCGTCGCCGTTTGCTCAAAACAAATACGAACAAAGGCCGATCACGAAGATCGACATCTCGATCAGCGGTGCCGACGACGACACAAAGGCGATCGAGGAATATCGTGGCATCGCACGCGACGCGGTTGGCGATGTTTATTCGACTCCGCGTATCCGCGATGCGATCGAAGCTCTCTACAAAACAAAAAAAGTTGATACCGTCTCGGTCTCCGCCGCGCTCGAGAACGGTGCCGGCGTTGCGCTGAACTTCAATATAAGGCGTAAGACACAGGCGCAGCGTGTTTCTGTTGTCGTCGGGAAATCTGCCGGTGAAAAAGTTACAGAGGAAGATCTTTTATTCAAATTAAATCTCGTCACGCCCGGCTCGGTCATAACTGAACAGACTCTTCGGAGCAACGCCGACCAGATACTCGATTACCTTCGCGAGCGTGGCTACTATCGTTCCGAGGTCGTTTACGAACAGCGCCCCCTACAGTATCAAACGGATGTCGGCGTGACCTTTCGAGTCGCTCTCAATGAGCCCGCTCGCGTCGATGAGGTGAGTGTAAAGATCGGAGGTTATGAAAAGCCGATCCCTCCGAAGGCTCTGAAACTCAGAAAAGATGGACTTTACACGCGTGAACGTGTAATAACTGACACAGCCAAAATTCGCGAATTGCTGCGAAAAGAAAAGTTCGGCGCACCCGAGCTCGACGAGCCGCGCATAACATACGACAGCGACGCTAATGCAATCTCGGTCAGTTTTACCGGCAAGGCCGGCCCGACCGTCGAAGTCGTAACCGAAACCGAGGGCAAAGAAAAAAAAGAATCGCGTAAAAATCTGCTGCCGGTGTTACGCGAAGGCACACTCGATTATGCAGCAATTGTCGAGGGCGAACGCCGGCTCGAAAATAATTATCAGGAGCAGGGCTACTTTTTCGCAGACGTGACGCCATTATGTTCGGCGACGCCGCAGCTTGTCGACACCGAGAATAACCCGATCGCGAACGACACGCAGTTCCTCTGCTCGTTTCTAGGCGGCGAAGATCTGACCGGCAAGCAGGTGCAGGTCAAATACAAGGTCGATCTCAACCGCAAGTTGCGTCTTGCGAAAATTCGTGTTCGCGGCACAGACAAACTTACTATTGAGGACATTAGCACCATTCTCAACTCGCAAGTGGCGAACCCGCTCGCCATCATTCCGGTGCTTGGTTACGGCCGCGGTTACACTAGCGAGCGTATTCTCGAAGAAGACAAAAGCACTATCGAGTCGCTGATGCACGAACTTGGTTATCAATACGCTCAAGTTCGTGTTAATCGAGGCGTTTCGCCTTCCGGCGACGATCTAATCATTACGTTTGAGATCGAGGAAGGGCCGCCGACCATTGTTAGTGAAGTAGATATTACGGGTAATAAGGCGATCGCGACGGACACTCTGCGTGCCGAGCTCCCTTCGCTGATCGGCGGTAATTATTCACGTGCGAGAGTGCGGAACGCAACACAGCGGCTCGCTAAATATTATTCCGACGCGGGCTATTACGAGGCACGTGTGACTTCGTCGATCATCGAACCTGTCGATCCTAAACCTGACGAGCCGCGTAATTTAAAAATAGAATTCAAAGTAGAGAGCGAAGGGCGAAAAGTTGTCATAAGGCGCGTGCTCGTGACCGGCAATGACAATACCGACAGAGATTCGGTATTGAAGACAATCGCCCTGCGCGAAGGCGAGTTGCTGCGTGCGGCCGACATTTATTTGAGCGAGCAAAATCTGTATGCAACTGATGCCTTTTCGCGTGTCGAGATAAAATCGCAGCCGGTCGGCGATGCTCCCGACGGCAGCCGGCTCACAGACGTGATCGTCAGCGTTGACGAACAGCCTCCGCGCTTGGCATCTTACGGCGGCGGTTACTCGACCGACTTGGGGCTGAGCGGATTTTTCGACATTCGCCACGTCAATCTCTTTGGCAATCTTTGGCAGGGCGGCGCGCGTGTAAAGTTCAGTCAACGCCAGCAGCTCGTGCAATTTGATTTTATAAATCCGCGTTTTATCCCCGATGGTGTGAAGCGTTTTGCGCCGCTTACGCTGTCGGCGCAGTATCAGCGCGATTCGACGGTGACGCGATTTTTTCGCTCGGCGTTTGACCAAGGCACTTTTGGCATCGTCCAACGCGTAGATGCGAACGGCAATCCGATCGATCAATTCGGTGCTCCCTCGGGAAGCCCGACGATTAACCGCCTCGCTCTTACGGCCGAGACAAGCCGCACCATCAGCCGTAAAAATCGCAGTATTCTTTTTATCCGAGCGCGTTTCGAGGACGTGCGGCTCGTCAACATCGACAGCCTGCTCATTAAAGATCTGCTGCTGCCCGACAGCCGAACGCGGATCTCGGGCTTTGGCGTGACGTTCGTGCGCGACACGCGGCAAAATTGCTCGGTGAAATACTCGCTGCTCGATCTGATCGCGAAGGGCGAGCAATCCGACCCGTGCCGTTACAATGCGAGCGACCCGACGCGTGGCGATTATCTGACGGCCGATTACAACGTGTCGCTGCCTTTCCTCGGTGCTAACATCGGCTTTCAAAAATTTCAGGCGAGCTACAATTATTACTACACTTTTCCGGCCGTTAAAGGACGAAGCACAACTCTCGCCGCACGTGCAATCGTCGGCGCCGGCAGCGTGTTTTCGAACGGCAACCGCTTTACAAACGCGGCGTTTCCTTCGTTGAATGGACTGCTGCCGATCAGCGAACGTTTCTTCGCCGGCGGCTCGAACAATCTGCGCGGATTTAATTTTGAAGAGGCCGGACCGCGTGTCGTCATCGTGCCCACCGGAACATTTCGCAACAGCCGCGGTAACGCTGTGTTTCTCGATCCGTTCACGATCCCGTTCGGCGGCAATGCGATTGCTATCACAAATATCGAAGCTCGTGTTCCAATCTCGAAATCGATTCGCGCCGTTCCGTTCTACGACGGCGGCAACGTCTTTCGCCGCGCAAAAGAAATTTTCAATCCCGCAAACCCCGCCGCCACCGACATCGACGGCCTCAACCAACGCGCGCGTTGGACGCACACGGTAGGCCTCGGCTTCAGAATAAAAACGCCAGTCGGCGGTGAATTCGGCTTCGACTATGGCCGTCTGCTAAACCCGCCGATCTTCATCATCCGCCAAACCGTCGGCCCAAACGCACTCTATAAACTGCCGCAGGATCATATCCACTTCAGATTCTCACAGGCGTTTTAGTTTACTGACATCAGGTGGAGGATGTGCGTGTCGTCGAGTTCGACGATGAGGTTGTCTTGGAGCGGCTTTGCGGGAACCTCGATCGCTTCGGGGTAAGCGACGGGTAGCGCGGTTTGTTTGCGAAGGGTTTTGCGCAGGTACATGGCTTTGTCGGCGGCGGCGATCATCTCGTCAAAGTCACCGCCGAATCGGCCGAAGCTCGAGCTGCCGAGACTGACGCCGACTTTTGCAACTCGGTCATCGTCGATCTTTAACTCAAAGGCTGCAACGGCAGCTTCGATACGTTTGCTAAGCTCAGTGACATCCTCAGGAACAGATTCGGGAATCAGCGCGACGAATTCGTCGCCGCCGTATCGTGCGAGAAAATCGTACTCGCGAAGCTGCCCTAGAATCACCTGACTAATCTCTTTTAGCAGGCGGTCGCCGGCTTTGTGGCCAAACGAATCGTTAATAGCCTTAAAGCCATCGAGGTCGAGCATGAGCATTTGAAAGCTGGATTTAGCGCGATTTGCACGGGCGACTTCGCGTCCAAACTGCTTCTGCAAACTGCGTGCATTTGGCAGACCGGTCATCGGGTCGGTCAGTGCGTGGGTTTTAGCTTCGTCATGTTCGAGCGATTTATGAACGGCGTCAGCGGCGATGCGCGAGATGGTGTCGAGAAGACGAATGTGCTCTTCGCCATAGCTTTCGAGCTCGCTGGAATAGATCGTCACGGCGCCGATTAGCTCTTCATCTGCAATAAGCGGGATCGACACCATCGTTTTATAAATCTGTGTCAGATCGGGCTGTGTTAGAAAGAAATCAAGATCGGGCTCAACGTTTCGGACGGTATCGCGTGATTTGAGAGCAAAGCCCGTGGCTCCCTGACCGACTATTATCTTGTGCAGAGAGATCATCTCGGCATTGGCACCTGAAACGTGTGCTGCACTCGCCGTGCGTTTGTTGCTATCGAGCAGATAAACCGCGCAGGTCTCGAACGGCACAAACTCGGCGATCTTTGCAGAAAAAAGTTCGAGCGTGTCATGCGGATGCGCGGACGAGCTGAATTCGCGCGCCAATTCGTACAGGCTGAAGACCTCACGATTTGCAAGCTTGATCTGCTCGACGAAGTGACTCTTTTCGACCGCCGGTGCATTTTTGTCTGCTTCGGTGTAAGCAAGACCGCCAGCGATGAGTTCGTTTTCAAAAGCCGTGAGATGTCTGATCAGCGTCGATACGACCATCGGGTCGTATTTGGTACCGGCCTCGGCTTGGATCGTCTGTCGCGCCCTTTCGCGCGTCATCGCAGGGCGATACGGACGCTCGCCACGCAGTGTGTCGAACGCATCCGCGATGGACAAAATGCGCGCTGTGAGCGGAATTTGCTTGCCCTTCAAACCTTTCGGGTAACCCGAGCCGTCCCATCTCTCGTGGTGATAACGGACAGTCGGCACAACCGGATAATCGAAACCGACTTTCTCAAGAATCGACGCTCCGACCTCGGCGTGAATTTTTACTTTTTCATGCTCAGCCTCGGTGAGAGAGCTTGTCTTGTTAAGAATATGATCGGGCACGGCAAGTTTGCCGATGTCGTGAAGAAGAGCACCGGTTCTGAGCGCGTCGATCTTGTGTTCGGGCAAGCCAAGCATTCTTCCGATGCCGACCGCATAAATTTGCGTGCGGCGAACGTGGCCGATTCCAACTTGATCGCGTGCGTCGATTGCGGTCGCGAGAGCTTCAACGGTCGCGAGATGGACGCGACTCGAGTCTGAAATCTCTTGAGTCATTTCAGCTAGCTGACGTTTTAGATGACGGCGATAATAAAAGGCAGAGGCAAAAAGCAGCGGGACGAGGACAAACGCAAACTCGGCGCCGAAATACGCAAACACCAGCCACAAAGAGGGAAGCGCTAACAGCAACCACACCGGCCAAAGTTTCGCCAGGAATAATTTATTTTTGTTGGACAACATTTTAATTACAACATGCTTTACAAAAAGCACGCCCTTAGTAACTCAAACGGCGTGCCAATTCAAAATATGTGCAAAATGCAGTCTGTAACAGAAAATAATGTAGCGAAAGAAATTAGGCATCGGTCAGATTGACCGAGTGATGAGGAGGTCGTCGGTCAGAACAACCGCTGGTTAATAATGGTGGTCGTCAGAATTATAGCTGTCAAAATCGTCGCGTTCCCCCGCATGATCGTCATCAGCGTCGGTCATCAAATCGAGCTCGAGCGGATCGAGGCCGACGACCTCGAGACTCGAACCGCACTCGTCGCACGTGACTTTGTCGCCTTGTTCGCATTCCGCATCGACATAAACTTCTTCGCTGCATTCGGGACAATTCGATGTTGGCATTTTTATGATCTCCGGAAAAAAGTGAAAATACTTATGATTAAAATAATCTAACTTGAATATAAATGATTTGGCAAGACAATAGATGAATTTTCCTTTTAAATTGAGATCGACCAGCGAGTTTGACGTTGTCGGTTTTGGCACGAACGCGGTCGACTATCTCATCCGGCTGCCTGATTATCCGCAGTTTAATTCAAAGGTCGAATTCACTTCTCAGTCGATGCAGGCTGGCGGCGAGGTTGCATCGACACTCGTCGGCTTGCAACGGCTCGGATTGAGAACGGCGTACGCTGGACGATTCGGTTCCGATGCTAACGGCAAGATAGGAATGCAATCGTTGATCGACGAAGGCGTCGACACACGTTTTACCGAGACAGTTGAAGACGCCGAAACACAGGTCGCGTTCGTCATTATTGACGAAGGAAGCGGCGAGCGCACAATTCTCTGGAAACGCGACGAACGACTTGGCTTTTCAAAAGATGAAGCTCCGCTCGCGGCCGCATCGCTCGGCAAAATCTTACATCTGACTCCTCACGACACCGACGCCGCGATCATTATTGCGGCCGAAGCAAAAAAAGACGGGATTGTTGTCACGATTGACATCGACAATATTTTTGACAACGTAGATAATCTACTGCCGCTTGTCGATGTTGTCATTGCATCAAGTGATCTGCCGAAAAAAATGACGGGATTGGATGACGAGCGAGCTTCGATAAATAAGTTAGCTGAGACCTTCGGCTGCGCGCTCGTCGGTGTGACGCTCGGCACTCGCGGCTCACTGTTTATTGCAGACGGAGAGTTTATCGAGACGCCGGCATTCGCAGTTCCTGGCGGCTGTATTGACACAACGGGCGCAGGCGATGCGTTTCGCACAGGATTTTTATTCGGGATGTTGGTGGGCGAAACTATTGAAAAAGCGGCGGTTTACGCAAATGCGGTTGCGGCACTTAAGTGTCGAGCAATCGGTGCGCGCACGGCTCTACCAACAAAACCAGAGCTGGAAGAGTTTATCGCGAACACCTAAAGTTGCTTGATGAATTGCCGGGGGCTTTAGCCAACGCTAATTCATTTCAAGAAAATGTCAACAGAACCTAGAGCTTGTCGTTAAAAAATCCTATGACCAACGCCCATGCGTCTTTTGCAGCAGTCGCATCGTAGACCTCGGCCCGCGTGTCGTTAAAGAAGGCGTGATCGGCGTCGTATTTAACCGAAGTTACCGGCAGCTCAAACCGTTCAGTCACATCTTCTAACTGAGCAACTTTTTCCGGCGTGATCCACGCGTCGCGTGTGCCCGAAATAAAAATCGTCGGTGTCGTTAGCTTTTGCAGCACGTCGTCCTCGGGAATGTCACCGTAAAAGGGCGCGGCGGCGCTTAGGCCTTCTAACTCGCACGCGGCCCGCAGCGCAAACGTTCCGCCCATGCAATACCCGGTAATTCCAAAGTGTGAAATGTCGTATGCGAGTGCGGCCGCGTCGATCGCGCACTTGATCGTGTCAAGCCCTTCATCGTTTCCGAGATCGTGCATCATCTTCGATGCCTCACCACTGTCGGCTGCGATCTTGCCGCGATAAAGGTCGGGCGCAATGGCGATAAAACCTGCGTCGGCGTAGCGGCCCGCAATGTCCTTTATGTGATCGTTCAGACCCCACCATTCCTGTATGACGAGCACAGCTTTGCCATTCCCGTTGTCAGGCCCATCGGGAAATGCGACGTACGCGCTGGACGGGCCGTTAGCTGTTTCGAATGATAAAGTTTCAGTTTTCATTTTACTCACCGACTAGATAATAAAAGAAAAGCCGCGAATGCACGAATCAAAGAAAAGCCTATTCGTGCATTCGTGGCTTACCACTTAAAAAAATCTGATCGTGTAGGTGAACCTCACACCGCGGCCGATCTCGGGCGAAAGATCTTTGATGAACGAAATGTGATTAAAATACAATTTGTTGTTCAGGTTGTAGGCGTTGACCGAAAATATGTTCGCGGTGTGCTTAGTCGTCTGAATGTAAGACGCGATCACGTTAACAGTGCCGTAGCCGGCTGTCGGCGTTTCGTTTGTAAAGATACGATCCTGCCGTCCGACGGCCACAAACTCGGGCCGAACGACAAATCTGTTGTAATGAAAGTCGAGACCGGTGCGAAAACGCATTGGCGGAATACGCGGCAGCGGGCGGCCGTCGTCAAGCTGTGCATTCACGTAATCGAAAGCCGTGAAGACGTTAAGATATTTTCCCGTAGTTAGATCAATACTCAACTCGGTGCCCGTGAATCTGCTGTCACCCTGCAAGAACCGGGCGATCTCAAAACCGCTGTCAGGATCGAAAGTATTCGTCGGTGCAAGGAAGACGAAATCCTTAAAGGCGTAGTAGTAAAAATTTGCTTCCGCCTTTACACGACTGTTCTGATGACGCAGCGAGAGGTCGATGCCGTTATTTTTTTCCGGCCGAAGGTTTGCGTTGCCGACTTCGAAAAGAAGCGAGCCGTCATGTGCGCCGTTGTTATAAAGTTCGTCGAGTGCGGCGGCGCGATAGCCGTGAGCATAATTTGCGACAAAAACGCCGCCTTTCCAAATGTTGAACTTTGCACCGACCGCGCCCGAAAATCCTGTGAATGTTCGTTTCAGTAGCGC
Organism: Pyrinomonadaceae bacterium; assembly: GCA_049679945.1. Classification (GTDB taxonomy): domain Bacteria; phylum Acidobacteriota; class Blastocatellia; order Pyrinomonadales; family Pyrinomonadaceae; genus OLB17. The sequence goes on from JBAUGW010000016.1 coordinate 67,766, forward strand.
CGGATCTGCCGGGTCGTAGGCGTTGCGCTCGATGCGGCCGCCAAACTGCAGCGTGAAGCGCTCAAACGTCAGCTCTTCAAGACCGAAGACGGAAAACGCGTTCTGCTTGACCGGACCATTGACCAAAACTTCATCGCCGATTGTCGAAAAATTGCGACGATATCCCTCGAAACCAAACCGGCCACTCAGCCTGCCTTTCTTTTTTTGTTCGAACATTGCACGAACCGAATTCACTGCGTTCCGAAACGTGGTGCCGACAATCTCGTCGGCTAGTTCCTGATGACGATAGTTGCTGAGATCGACGGTGAATTTTATTCCGGTGATCGCCCACGCCGGATCGTTGTAGCCGAAGGTCGATTTCAAATTACCGCGCCAAACGCGAAGCTCGCGCCTTTCGGGGTCAGCAGGGGCGAGCGGCACGCCGTAGTTGTTTGTGTAGTAGCTATAGTTTGCGCTAAGAAAAGCTTTGCTTGCAAAATATCCGAGGCCGAGCGAACCGCTCGTGCTCCGGGTAAAACTATTCTGCACGCGGCCGAAATTGCCTCCGGCCTTGTAATCGCCAGTCCGCTGCCCGCCCCCGTTTGCCCAAAACATCCATCTGCGCGTGCCAAGATCGATGCCGCCATTCGCGGCCGCCTGATTGTTATTCACACCGCCAATAGTGGAAAAATAACCGCGAAAGCCGGGATGTGCACCCTCGTCGTGACCGCTGATGACGTTGACGACGCCGCCGATCGCGCTTGAGCCATACAGCAGCGTCGCCGGTCCTTTAACGACTTCGATTCGCTCAACCGCGAGCGTATCGACCGGTTCGGAATGATCGCCCGATTGCGACGCGAGCGAGCCGACGCCGATGCCGTCTGCCGCGACCTTTACACGATCGCCGTCAAAACCACGAATGACCGGACGGCTCGCGGCGGTCGATGAACGCTTTGCAACGCCGGCTTCGTTATCGAGCACCTCGCCGAGACCGACGGATGCGCGCTGCGCGATCTGCGACGAGCTGACAGTGTTGACTGAAGCGATCGACTCGAACGTACTTATTTCGGTTCCGCTCGCTGTGACGGTCACTTGCTCATTCAGCCCCGCAAGCTGCAGCTGAAAGTCGACGACCGCCGCCGCGTTCGCAACAAGCACGATCGTTTTCGTCGCCTCGGCAAATCCTGCCTGATGCGTGCGCAATGTATATCTTCCCGGCGGCAGACCTCCGAATTCATAACGCCCGTTCGTGTCGGTCTGGGTGACACGTTTCAGCTCGACGATCTGCACCGACACTTCATGCAAGACCGAATCCGCGCCCGCAAGCGTGATAGTGCCGCTGATCTTTGCGCTGCTCTGGGCAAAGGCGCTCGAGACAATGCTCAATGAAAATACAGAAACAAAAACTAACTTTTTCATCATTTAATCCTCGTTATCTCGGCCATCGCCGAAATGTCAAAACCCAACGCATGTGGAATGCGATAACTACAAACCGGTTACAGATTCGTTAAGGTTATGAAAGGCGCGGAGGATGAAACGGAGGAGTTAATTCGCGGAAAAGAGCGTCCGCTTGCTCGAAGGGAATTGGCGGATCGACATTGATCTCAATCTTGGGAGCAAATTGTGTGATCTCTGCAAGAGAATTGTGTATTAGTTGATGGCCGGCATTCGGCACCGGTTGGTCCGATTGCCCGTTGTCACAGCATGGCAAGACGTGTCTGCAGGGTTCGCCATTGCCATCTTCAAAAATGGAAACCAACTGTTCTTCCTGGCTGTGCGATGCACTGACATGAGCCATTACATGCGAGCTAAATTCGGCGAGCAGCACAAATAAAAACAATGCCGCGAAGACGAGTCGCAGATCATTTCTCCTTAATTTTAGATAAAGGTCTCGCACCAAAACTCACTTTAGCACTTGGTCAATAAAAGGTTCAAGCTTACGCCGTCACTTGGTTGGTTCGTCCGAAACCGTAAAGAAATCACCCGTGCCGCTGTTTGTGCGCAGCATTCGCATCAGCTCGTCAAAAACAAAGGGGCGTGCGCCGCGTCGGCCAAACACTGCGATCTGATTGCCGCTCTCGTCTGCAGCCCGGTCGCGGTCGAGGCCTTTTGAGATCGAAAGAGCTTCACCTTTTGTCTTAAAGGTCGCGATCAGACGCGGTTCGGGCCGCGGGCTGAAACCGGCATAGTTAGGCATCGTTTCGGGATCGGTAAGCTGCAGCACCTTAAGGCCGTTCTTGCCGTCGGCGACGTAACCGTAAAGGCTTGCATTTGTCATCGCGACTTTTATCGAATGCGCGTCGTTGATCGTGCCGTCGGCGTTAAATGTTTGATCGAGCCTTGGGCTTTCAGGTTTCTCGACGTCGATGATCGCAATGCCGTCGGCGCCGTTCGCGACGTAGGCGTATGTGCGTGCGACGTAAATGTCGTGCGCGTGTTTGAGCGGCACATTCGCGCCATCGATGACACGCGCCTTTCCTCCGGTTTGCAGTTCGCGAATATCGAGAACGTTAAATCCATCAGCATCGACGACAAACGCATACAGAAATTGCACCGCAACAGCTTTCGGATGATTTAGTGCGATTTCGGCTGCGACCTTCGGTTGTAGCGGCGTCGAGATATCGACGATAACAAGCTGCTTGTCGGTCGTGACATACGCGAAGTTGCCCGCGACCGTCACGTTGTTTGCGCCGGTCAGAGCACCGCCCGGATTGTACGTGAGCGCGCGTTTTAGGTAGTTGTTGAGCGGGTCGCCGTCGAGCAGCGTCGCGGCGTTGACCAGTACCAAGCCCTCCTCGCGGTCGGCGACGTAAAGGTAAGCATATAAGGGATGTATCGGCTGCTCTTCATTCACCGCCGGAGCGGGTTTGCCGGCGGCTTTTGCCTCGGCGTTTAGCCGCAGAGCTTCGTCGGGCGGAACTTGTTTGAATGTGCCGTCATCGTTTCGCACGGTTCGCCAACGCGCCGGATCGACGGCGAGCGTCGATGGCGCGGCGACGGCGACTGCATATTTTGTATCGACGTAAAATTTTTGACCGAACGGCGAAACCGGGGCCGTGACGATGCGTTCGGAGAAACCTTTGTTGTCGATCTGCGCGATGTCGTAGACACGCAACCCGCCTTTGCCGGCTGCGACGTACGCGTACTCGCCGCGGACTTGCACTTGCACAACTTCGGGACGGCCTTTGTTTTCGTAAACCTCGTCAAGCTCGCGGCCTTCGCGGATAAACTTGTCGAAGTTGTCTTTGTAAGCGAGTTTGTGCAGATTGCTTCCATAGACGGCCTGCGGTTCGGTGTGCTCGGTGACAGCGACGGCGTCGAGCGAGTGGCCGGCCGCTATGTAAATGTAGCGGCCCATGAAGTTGACGAAGTTGGTGCCCTGAAGATAAACCTGCGCGAGCCATGCATTGTTGTCCTTATCCTTTGACACGTGACAGTCGGAGCAAGTCTGCGTTTCTCGCCCACGAACTGTATGCGGCACGTGCGTCGCAAACGATTGACCCGAAAAGCCCTCAGCCGAGACCGTTTGCTGTTGATGATAGATCCACTCGCGGTTCTGATTGCGCGAACTCACGAGCACCGCCGAGCGCGAAGCAACCGGTGCGACCTGATGGCCGGTCACAGTTCCATCTTTGCCCAGCATAAAAATATCGTCACGTAGAACTTGGAAATTATAGCTTGTGAAGTTACGCGAATCGCCGCCCTCGTTGTGGCGGTTTGGCATCTTGCGGTTTGCCTCCATCGACAGGTGACAGCCAAAGCATGACGTGACCCACGACGTGTGACACGCGTAACAGGTCATCGAACTTTCGCGATGTGCAAGCACTTCTTCGTTCGCTTTACCGTCTCCCCAAGTTTTGTTGTCACGCTGCATCGTTTTTGCGTAGGCTGACTTTTCGCTGTAATCGGCGGTGCCCGGCGTGACGGTGTCAATGGTTTGCGTAACGCGCCAGCATTTGCCAGGCGTGAGAAGCGAGTTTTGCACAATGTCGCCGGCTTTTAGAGCAATCGGCTGTCCTTTTTCGTCATTGCATTTTTTTGTGCGGGCGGTCCCGGCGGTGAGGACCTGAAGCACGGTCATTCGACGACCGTCGGTTCCGCGAAACTGAACACGCGTCAGATCGCGTCCCACGGTCGGCTTCTTCGCCGTCTCGCGCTGGCGGATCTCTCCGGCAGTCGGCGGCAGAGCGGCAGGGCCGCTCGTGATCGCGTTGGCCTTTGCCTTCATCGAGCCGTGGCAATCTATACAACCGACCTCGATCGCGGCTCGCGGCTCGTTGTAGAGAATTCCGGTGCCGTGGCTGTCCTGACGAAAGTGGCAATCGACGCAGTGCATGCCGCGCTCGGTGTGAATATCTTGAAGGTGCACGGCCTTGTTCCATTTATTCGGGTCATCGGCTGCGACAATGTTGTTGTCGGTGTCGAGCATGTTGCCCTTTCGGTCTTTTTTGTAGACGTTCTTGAACAGCCAGCCGTGCCCGTGCGTGTCGGCAAACTGAACTCGAGACAGCATCTTGTTAAAGTCGACCGTGCCCGTCTTTTGCAAGAATATCGAGTCCGACCACAGACCGCGCAGAGACGAACCCTCAGGGTTTTTATCGAGTTTGCGAATTTCCTCCGACTGCGATGGATTTATCTGTTTATCCTGCGGGTACATGACCTTGCCGTCCGATTCGTTGTCCCACCACGTACGCCCGAGGTATGTCGCGACCATGTTCGTCCCCGGGTGCATATGACACGTCATACACTGTGCGGTCGGTATCTGCGAGGTGAATTGATGCCGGATCGGATGTCCGGGCCGCTCGCGCGGAATGCTCTTGTCCGCGCTTTGCGAGAATCCCTGATTGCCCGCCGCGGCATAATGTGCCGACGCCGCCACGCTCGTGTCGTTTGCGTAAACGACGTGACAGGCCGTACAGCCCGACGAACGATAGTCGCCCGCGTGATCGTTCGTGCCTAAAAAGTTGAGCGTCGGGTCGAGAAGGCGAGTTTTTTGCAAACCTAGGTAAACCGGATCGGTGCGGTTGTTTGTGCCAAGGCCACGAGGGCTGAGGCCCTTATCGGGTTTACCGTTCTCCTCTTCTTTGTCAGGATTTGCGACCTCTAGACGACGTTTGCCGCCACGCTCAAAAACGCGAAGTATGTTGCCGGGCTGCGACAATTCCCAACGCGGCAGCGGATAGAGTGATGAAAGAAAACCTTTAAATGCTTGCTGCTCGCGCGTTGGCTCCGGACTTTGGAAAAGCGCCTGCGCGTTGCCGTCTTCGTTGTAGCTCTCGCCAAACTGAGCGTCCTTAACATGAAAACCGCCGTTGTTGTAGAGTGCGGCTCCCCACAGCATCGAGCCGTGAGCCATCATCGAACGCGCGACACGCGTGTTCTCGTCCGCGTGACACTCGCCGCACGATTGAGCAACGACGCGAAAGTCGCCGGGGTTAATAAACCGAACAAATTCACGGCTCTCTTTTGCAAGCAGCGTATTCGAGCGTTCCGGGTTGCGGCTCGAACACTCACCGTTCTTGCAGCCCCACTCCCGCGGAAACTTCGGCTGCACGTGAGCTTCTTTTGCAGTTGTCGCGGCCGGATTCCCGCCGTGACATGACGTGCACGTTAAGCCCAGAGCATCTTTTCCTTCAGCGTCGATGCTTTCAAACACATCGCCGCGCGCGTTGTAACGATGCATCGGCTCGATTTGCCCATGACATTTAACGCAGCCTTCGAGTTTTGGAGTTTCCGGTGTCGGTGCTGACGTCGGTGCAGGTGCGGCTGACTGCGCGGCGACACGAGTCTCGGGAGTTTTGGCGCCAATAAACGCCCCAACTACCAATGCGGCAAACACCATGACTATCAATAGCTTCAATCGAGTTTGCTTGTAGTTCAAAGTCATTGCGGTGCGTCTCCGAAAAAAACAACGTTTCTAAAAAATAAACTTCGCCTGGCTGAACAGCGTGTATTGCGGCTTCGACGGATCGACGATGTTTGGCCCCGGCGTGCAGAACTGCGGTATCGGGCAATTGCGTGTCCGGTCGGTGTAAATGTCGCGAAAGCCTTTGCCCGCCTTGAACAAATTTCCGCCGAAAGTAAATGTCAGATTGTTTATCAACAGCGGCCGATAGATCACGCCGAGACTCAGGTCGTAACCGATCTCGTGACGAATGGCGGGATCGAAGAGAACGTACTTCAACGATTCGGTGCGGTGAAAACGGAGATAGTTTGCGTTGAATATCGCTTTGATCCGCTGCGTTAGCTCGGCGTCGACGCCTGCGTTGTAAATAAATATCCCCGGATTTACAAAATTCGCCTGACCCTCGGTTTTGCTCGAACGCAAGGTCGGCAACAAACTGTTCGGCTGCACGAGACCGACCTCGGTCGACACTAATCTGATGCCTTGGCGGTTCCAATACGAGAATTGCCCGCCGACGAAATTCGGGTCGTCGAGTATTGCGTCAAAACCGCCCGCTTTGTTGTCCGTTGGATCTTTGTCGCCCGACGCGAAAAAGAACGACGTCCGAAAACGCAGCCAGTCGCGATCGAGCGAAGCTTCGACCGCGGCCATGTGTGCGCGGATGTTAGTTGGTTTTCCCGCGATCGGGTTAAAACTATCGCGGCCGAACGCAAAATAGTAATGATTCGAGAGATTTAGCAGCCCGATGTGGCCGTCGCCGTTAAAGCCGACGTAACCGGCTTGCACTTTGTGAACACGCGCACTGCCTACCAACGCGGGCCGGACGATAAAGCCGTTCGTGTCGTAATGCGTAAGCCCACGGTCGTCGTTGTAAGCACCGACGAGTTGCATCGTGTAACCTTTCGTCAAAAAGTCCTGGCGGAAAAAGTTTGCGATGTAAACGTTCTGCTTGCGAAACTCGAACGCGTTGAGATTGCTGTTTGTGTCTTTCTCAAGCTGATGAAACCAAGCGAGATTGAATTGATTTTTGTTATTCGCAAACGCTCCGAACGCGCGTATGCCGAGGTTGTTATCCGAATACAAAAAGCCGCGAAAATCGGCCGTAAACGGCTGTATGCCCGCTCGAACCGACACAAAATCGTAGTTGTCGTTCGTGTCGAAAAGCTTGACCTCGCCAAATGCTTCTTCGAGCGATACGTGCGTGTCGGTCCTCGTCGTGCCGCGACGGACGTCGACATTGACGATGCCGTTCTCGCGGGCGTTCAGGTAATTCGGGATGCTGAATGTCGGCGAGATCTTTATCGCCCAGGTACGCGGTCGAAATACCGTTTGTCCCTTAAACAGCTCGAACGAAACCTGCAAAGTCTGGCTGAACGAAAAACTCTCAGGACGGCCAAAAAAGTTGTTACTGTTTGGGTCGGCGGTTGAGACATTGTTGCCCGACGGCGTGCGGCGGAGCTCGACGCCGGTCGTCGACACAGCAGACAAAACCATAAAAATGTCGTTGCCGATAACGGGGCGGTCGCCTTTCAGAACATTTTGATCGTATGGATTCCACCAGCGCCCTCGGTTAAAGGGAATGTCGCGGCCACGCGCGCCTTTGTCGCCGTAGCGGTCGTATTCGGGAAACTCAAAACGCCAGCGGTCGCGGGCCTCGCGGCGGTCAGGCGGCGCGGGTATCACGGGTTTAACGTCGCCGGCCGCGATTGCTTTGCTTGCATCGACTGCGGTGAAATCAATTTTTCGCTCGTCGCCGTCGATTATCACATTCTCAAGCGTCGGACATTTCTTTTTCGTCTCGTCACAGATAACGTTCGAGAAAACACCATAGTCGGCCGCTTTTCCGCGGTCAAAGCGAGCTTCGTATGGCGCCGCGACCGAAACGGAATACGCGCCGGCTCGCAAACTCGCTGAGTAACTGCCGTCACTGCGCGTTCGTCGAACTGTTTGTTGCGAACTTGTTTGATTAGTAATGATGACTGTCACGCCGGCGAGAGGTTTGCCTGTCGTGTCTGTGACTTTTCCGCTGAGTTTGCCCGAACTTTGCGCCGCAACTTGCACCAGCCCGAAAGCCATCGAGGCTGTAATGCAAAGAGCCAGTTTTGATAAACCGGACATCATAAAACGCGCTAACTCGGATGCGAAAAATTAGTTCAACTAAAATCGATTTTTACCATACTTTTAAGACAATAACAAACTTGTGCAAAGTGCTCGTAAACTATTGACTTGGCAAAATAAAGGAATATAATTCGGCGTATCCAAACAAATTAGCATGTGTTGATAGGAGGTGGAAATGAAATTAACACGTAACATCTTTTTCGTGACCGCGACTTGTATTTTCTCGATGTTTACTCTGATGTCCGGCGATGTGACGGCGCAGCCGACGGACGCGCAGATCATCAAGGACCTCACCGCGCCAAAGACAGTGAAAGTAACCCTCGGAAAGCCGGGCAAGATCGAGTGGTTCAAGACATATTCTAAGTGGGCTTGGTCATGGCACTTTACGTCAAAGCTCAAGACCGACGACCCCGAAGTCTTTGTGATCGTAAAGGGTTACATCGTTTACGACACAATGGGCGGTAAATACGTCAAGTGGCGCACATTTACGACATCGAACAGCTACGAGGGCCTTCCCGATCCGACCGCCGCCGCTGTGCAGGCGCTGATCTCAAAATTCGGCGTCGAGCAGTTTATGGGCAATTACTATTTCAACCGCATCGTCGGCAAGGTAGAATCGATCGGCCTCGCCGCCGAGCCTGAGTACGAGTGGCACACGCCATCCTCGGTATCGTTAAACGTCAGCGCGGTTTATACCGAACGAACGAACGACGTCGGCGGCAAACAGCGCTTGGAACGTACATTCCGCATCCGCTTTTATCGCGATACGCCAAAGAGCGATTGGAAGAGTCTGCTCGTGACGTCCAACAGTGCGTATAAGAACCTTTGAGCGTGTAAGAGGCGCCGTGAATCCGGCCGCCTGCTCTGTGGTTAGCCACAGCTAGTCGATGGGTCTCTACCGAGCTACGTGGGAAAACGGGTCGTTCGAAATTTCTCCGACTTTTTTGCCAAACGAAATGTGGAGGGCGTCTAATTAAATCAAACGGAGAAAAAAAGTATGAATCGCGAATTACCGGCAGTTATCACTTTAACCTCGTGTTGTATTCTTGCCATTATGGCGGCGCAGGCCGATGCGGACGGGGCCAAAGCCGCGTGGCCGGAACCGACAGTTACACGTGTGAATTCGAATCGGACACGCGTTACGCCTCGCCCTTATTCGACTGACGATGGGGCTACCTTTCCAATCTCGAACCTCAGAACTGCAAATACAAACACGAGCACAGGCAATTCGTCAGTGGCGCCGGCGCCCACGCAGTCGCCGAAAAAGAAGGTGACAAAGACAAAGCGAAAGCAGCGCACTCGCCGGTCAAACTAGCCTCAACAAAGATCTGCCGGGCTACTACTTTGTGGCAGTTTTCTCCATCTTCACTTTTAGAGCGTCGAGTCGTTTTCTTGCTTCGACGGCTTCGGCTGCGGCCGGGAATTTTGCGACCGTTTCCTTCCAACTCGCGCCGCTGTAGTGATATTGCCGGGTCGCCGGGTTGAACAGAAATACAACGCCGAGTTTGCGATACCGGTCGAGCATGTTGAAGTTGAGATAGTAGCTGTGCATCGGTGCTTGTGTGGCGGCCATCTCCCTGCGGCTCAGGCGCGAGCCGGCTTGGCGCGACAACTGAACGGCGACTTCCTCGAGCACATCACCGAAAAGCAGCAGAATCGACGGCTTAAATTTCGATGCCGGGTAAAGCCTGAAAAATTCGACAGCGGCCTCGATTTGATCAAACCCGTCGAGCGCCTGAACGAGCCGGGCGAGCCGCTCTTCGTCGCTTGCTCGAAACTTACCGAATACAGCATCAGTTTGGACCCAGCCGTAATTTCTCGGCGGCGCAGTCACTTTATAAAACTTTACGCCGTCGGCTTCGGTTACGCCGAGTATTTGAATCTTGCGACCCCGGCGCATTCGTTGAATTGCATCGGCAAAAAGACTCGGCCTCGTCCGAAGCACGGACAAAGTGTCGTCCACGACGATCATTGTCTTGCCGATCTCGGTTGATTTAGTAGTACCGATGCTATTACGTGGAAGTTGCTGTTGTCGTTGTGCCTGAACACTTAGTGAGAGCATCGAGCATATTAGAAAAAGTGTGGGGATGAGAGTTTTCATGATTTTATTTTATTTTCCTATTCGTTTTATTTTTTCCTTCATACGTGCGTGATGAAAATGACAGATCGCGATTGCCAATGCGTCTGCCGCGTCGTGCGGTGTCGGAACATCTTTTAGTGCGAGGAGAGCTTTTACCATCTGACCAACTTGCTGCTTTTCCGCGTTGCCGTAGCCGGTGACCGTCTGCTTTATGAGCCGCGGCGCGTATTCGGCGATCTCGATTCCGCGTTGCTCGGCGAGCAGCAGCATCGTCCCGCGAACCTGGCCGAGCTTTAGTGCGACGCCGACATTTACTGCATAAAACGTGTCTTCGACGGACACAACGTCGGGCGAATGCATAGCCATTACCTCGGCAATGCCTTCGTAGATGTTCAGCAGACGCTTTGAAAACGCTTCGCGCGGATTCGACTTAACGGTGCCAAATCCGACGAGCGCGTATCGTGTTCCATTGCCGTCGACGACGCCCCAACCAAGCGTTTCGCTGCCGGGATCAATTCCTAAAACGCGCATCAACTAAAATCTACTACTGCCGAATTTCACCTCAAGATACATCAAAAGCGATGTATTTGTAAATTCCGCGCAATGTTTTTATCATCAAGAGTTGATGCAATGACGACAACTGTAACCAATGTCGAGGTTCTGCGATCGGTGCGCACGTTGCTCGCCGAGTCGATCGACTACGCCGGGCTGTTTCCGCCGTCGGCTGTGTCGATGGCCGACGCGGTGATAAATTACGCGACGTACCGCAACAGCAATTACAGTTGGATGCTCGGCCGCTTTGTCGTGACAGCGGCCCGGCTTGATGAATTTTACGAGAGCGCAAGCGACTTCGTATCGCGTGACGCCGATAGCGAATGGCACCTTAGCGTCGTCGCCGGCGAAGACATCGGCGATACGATCCGCCGCATTGAACAATTCACGGGTGCGTCGCACGGCGTGATCATCGACTCCGTCGAAGTTCGCGCTAATACCACGTCCAAGATCAAAAACACGATCGAGCAGCTTCCCAAAGGCGTCACCGCGTATTTCGAACTGCCACTCGGCGAAGAGCTGGCCGACCTGATCGCCGACGTCAGCCTCGCTGGCGGGCGCGCCAAGATTCGCACGGGCGGCGTCACGCCCCACGCTTTTCCGACTTCGAAGGACATCATTCGATTTGTTCGCGGGTGTCTCGCGGCAAATGTTCGGTTCAAGGCGACCGCAGGTTTGCATCATCCGATACGGTGTTTCAAACCGCTCACATATGAGGAGAATTCGGTTCAGAGCACGATGCACGGTTTTCTAAATCTGTTTCTGATGACCGGCATGGCTCGTGAAGGCTTTCGCCAAAACCTGCTCGAAGAAGTCATGGAAGAGGAATTTGTCGAGGTCTTTCGATTCGAGGACCAGTCGGCCGCATGGCGCGAGCAGTATTCGCTAAACATCTGGCAGATCGAGGCTCTGCGCAAAAACGGAATCCAGTCCTTCGGCTCTTGCTCATTCGACGAGCCCGTGTCGGAGCTGCAGCAGCTGGGAATACTATAGAGGCAGAAACACGAGCAGTAGCGAGTGTGCCCTTTCATTATTTTGTTATGTCAGATTACGAATGGGACGATAGCGATTATCCGCTTGCCCATTTCATCACTTTCAGAACGCACGGAGCATGGCTTCATGGCGATCAACGGAAGTCGGTCGACAGGCACGGTCGAAATGTCTATGGAACAAAGCGAATTGAACTGGACCCGGTTTTTTCAGTAACAATGGATCGGAATATGAATACCTCTCCGGTTCGTCTCAACAGCCGTCAGCGAAAGAAGGTAGGGGAGGTGATTCGGCGTGTTTGTGCTATACGCGGCTACAAGTTGATCGCGATCAATGTTCGAACGAATCATATACACGTTGTCATAGCGGCAGCAGCTTCCCCTGACAAAGTGCTTGGTGCGTTCAAGGCCAACGCAACACGTCAGCTTCGCGAGGCGGGATTGATAGGATCTGACACGACCGTATGGTCACGAGGCGGAAGTAAAAGATTCCTGTGGAAGCCCATCAATGTCGAACGAGCCGTGAATTACACTTTGTTCGGGCAAGGAGACGATCTGCCGGAGTTCTAGGCAGAAACACGAGCAGTAGCGAGTGTGCCTCTATGTATTAAAATCGATGTGCGTTTGCGACGATGACTTTTTACACTAAACATCTTTACGGCGCTAAAGGGCACACTCGCTACAGCTCGTGTTTCCGCCTCGATGGCTGACTTGAATATATGACTTACGAAATTAACGAAACTCACGACCCGAACCTTAAGAGCTGGGTCGAGAGCGCCAACGACCCGAATACGGATTTTCCGATACAGAATTTGCCGTTTTGTGTTTTTTCACCGATAGATGACGATCAACCCTTATTTGGAAGGTTCGGAGCCGTAATAGGCGATTACGTGCTGGCGTTTAGCGATGACAAAGTGGATCTTTTCCACCACAGGCATCAATATCTCAACTGCTTTGTACCGACACCGGTTCCGTGGATGATGCGCAGCGTCCGCCCAAGTGATGGTTCTCTCCGCCGTCGTCTTGTCGAGATTCTCCGCATGGAAGCAAACGCGAAAGACCGTAAGCTGGCTGAGAAGTTGATGATTCCACTTTCAGAGGTTGAACTCCGAGTTTCTCATATTGGAGACTACACCGACTTCTACTGCTCGATCTATCATGCGACGAATGTTGGGTCGATGTTTCGCCCCGAAAATCCTTTGCTGCCGAATTACAAATATGTGCCGATCGGGTATCACGGGCGGGCTTCGTCGATCGTGATCTCGGGTACGGACATCAAGCGGCCGAATGGGCAGAACCGATCGGACGCCGAAAAGCCGCCGGTGTTTATTCCGTCGAAAAGTCTCGATTACGAGATGGAGCTCGGCTTTTTTGTCGGACAGGGAAACGAGCTTGGCACGTCGATACCGATCAGCAATGCCGAAGATCACATCTTCGGCGTATGCCTGGTCAACGATTGGTCTGCGCGCGACATACAGGCCTGGGAATACCAGCCGTTGGGTCCGTTTTTGGCGAAGAATTTCGCGACGACGATCTCGCCGTTTGTCGTAACGATGGAGGCACTCGCGCCGTTTAGAACAAAAGCATTCGAGCGCGAAGCGGACGACCCGCAGCCGCTCGGTTATCTCAGCGACGAGCTAAATCAGCAGTTCGGCGGTCTCGACATAAACCTCGAGGTCTATATTCAGACCGAAAAGATGCGTGATGAAAACATCGAGCCGCACCTTCTCAGCCGTTCGAACACAAAAGATCTGTACTGGACGATCGGCCAGATGCTGACTCACCACGCGTCGAACGGCTGCAACCTGCAAACCGGCGATCTGATGGCGACCGGAACCGTCAGCGGTAAAGACAAAAGCGAGCGCGGCTGTCTTTTGGAACTCACTTGGCGTGGCAGCGAACCGCTCGAACTACCAAGCGGCGAACAGCGACGCTTTCTCGAGGACGGCGACGAGATCATCATGAAAGGCTTTTGCGAACGCGAAGGCTTTCGCCGCATCGGCCTCGGCGAGTGTCGCGGCCGCATTCTCCCGGCTGACTGAAGGCAGAAACACGAGCGGTAGCGAGTGTGCCCGTCGACTTGCAAGATTACGGTGCACACTCGCTACCGCTCGTGTTTCTGCCTTTTGCTACAATCAACTTATGAAAGCCGCAGAGTCATTGGACATGGCGATGCTTGCCTGCGAGACAATAAGCCGGGACGGCGAGCAATTTGACGACCTGCTCGCCGTCGAGGAGCCGCTCGAGATTCGCCTCGCCTTTACCGAGGCTGGTAAGTCTATTCACCGCGCCATCTCGATCACGATGCGAACTCCGGGCGACGACGGCGAACTCGCCGCAGGTTTTCTTTTTACAGAGGGAATCCTCGCCTCGCCTGATCAAGTAAAACAAATTCGTCACTGCGGTCTGAAGATCCAAAAGTCGAAAGGCGTGATCGAACGCGTGTCGGCGCTCAATTCAAACACGATTCGCGTCGAGCTCGCAGACGGCGTAAATATTGATTTCAAAAGGCTGGAGCGGCATTTTTACACGTCGTCGAGCTGCGGCGTTTGCGGCAAATCGTCGATCGAGGCGTTGAGGTCAAACGTCGAGAAATTGGCGGACGACGGTTTTTCGATCGCGCCCGATGTTGTTTGTGCTCTTCCGGAAAAGCTGCTTGCCGAGCAAACGTCCTTTGCAAAAACGGGCGGTCTGCATGCGTCGGCGCTGTTCTCGGCCGGCGGTGAGCTCGAGATCATTCGCGAAGACGTCGGTCGGCACAACGCTCTCGACAAGGTTATCGGTGCGAAATTTCTCGCAGGCCACCTGCCGCTCTCAAGCAAGCTGCTCCTGGTGAGCGGGCGCGCGAGTTTCGAACTCGTGCAAAAGGCTCTTGTGGCCGGCATTCCCGTGATGGCCGCGGTCGGAGCGCCGTCGAGCCTCGCGGTCGAACTTGCACGAGAATATGGAATGACGCTCATCGGTTTCTTGCGAGACGGCCGATTTAACGTGTATTCGGGTGAGCAAAGATTGGCCGCACGGCCATCGGTTTTGAGTGCAGCGGCGGAGCAGCCTGGATTACGTTGACATACTAGCAATGGAAACAAGTTTCCTGTCGCTGAAAGCGACAAGTAAAATAGCCTGGGGTTGAGGCTTTGTCGAAACCCCAGGAATTGGTGAACGGCGAATTCGCTCCCTGAAAGGGAGCAACTTTTACGCGTCGTAGTTCGACCCTTTCAGAGTCGGGCCGATTGGTTAACCTTGTCCTGGGGTTGCACTCGCTATCGCTCGTCACCCCAGGCTATTTTCCGTCGCACCTTTGGTGCTCTTGGGAAAGTTCTGAATTTCAGAAATAGTTTTCGGCAATCGAATGGCAAAGGAACCGAAAAAGTTAATCGTTTCGAAGCGTGCCGACACGGCTGCGGGTCTGAAATCCGTCACTTCGGCGACCAAAAATGTTTTTGGTCAGATGGGCGTCGTTCGCGGCGTTCGCGGCATGCTGAAGATCAACCAGCGGGACGGCTTCGACTGTCAGTCGTGCGCCTGGCCCGATCCTGAAGAGCAGCGAACCGTCTTTGAATTTTGCGAGAACGGCGCAAAGGCGCTTGCGGACGAAGGAACGACAAAGCGCATCGGAGCTGAGTTTTTTTCTCGATATTCGGTTGACGACCTGTCAGGTGAGTCCGACTTTTGGTTAAACGCTCAGGGACGTCTGACCGAGCCCGTGATCTTGCGCGAGGGCAGCCGAAATTACCTACCCGTGTCTTGGGACGAAGCCTTTAAGACCATTGCCGCGAAACTCAACGCTCTGGCGTCGCCGGACGAAGCGATATTTTACACATCGGGCCGCACGTCGAATGAGGCAGCGTTCCTTTATCAGCTCTTTGTGCGCCAATTTGGTACGAATAACCTGCCCGACTGCTCAAACATGTGCCACGAATCGACGAGCGTGGCGCTGGCTGAGTCGATCGGTCTGGGCAAGGCGACGATTCGGCTCGATGACTTTACAAAGACCGATCTCGTGATCGTCATCGGCCAGAATCCCGGCACAAACGCTCCGCGAATGATGACCTCGCTCGCCGCTGCAAAGGCAGCCGGTGCAAAGATGATCGCGATAAACCCGCTGCCAGAGGCGGCGTTGATGAACTTTAAGGACCCAAATCCGCAGCACGGCAACCCGCTCTCGCTGATAGTCGGCAAGCCCGCAAAGCTCGCCGATCTGCATCTTCCGCTTCGAATAGGCGGCGACATGGCCGTGCTCAAGGGAATAATGAAAGCGCTTTTGGCGCGCGAGCGTGACGGCGGCGGCGTGTTTGATCACGAATTTATTGCGGCGAAAGCCGACGGGTTTGACGATCTTGCAGCAACGCTCGACGCGACCGAGTGGAACGACATTCTGGCCGCCTCTGGTCTTGACAGAGAACAGATCGAGGAAGCCGCCGATATGATCGCAAACGCGCGCTCATTCATCACGTGCTGGGCGATGGGCGTGACGCAGCACCGGGACGCAGTTGCGACGATTCAGGACATCGTTAATCTGCATCTTCTACGCGGCGCTATTGGCCGGCCCGGCGCGGGTCTGTGTCCGGTTCGCGGCCACTCGAATGTGCAAGGCGACCGCACGATGGGCATCTGGGAAAAGATAAATCCTGTCTTTAGGGCAAATTTAGAACGCGAATTTGGTTTCAAAACGGCCGAGCACGATGGTTATAACACGGTCGAATCCATCGCCGCGATGCGAGACCGCCGGGCGAAAGTCTTTTTTGCGTTGGGCGGCAATTTTGTTTCGGCTTCGCCAGACTCGGCAGCGGTCGATCGGGCGTTACGCAATTGCGATCTGACGGTGCAGGTCATAACAAAACTAAACCGCACGGCGTTGGCTACGGGCAAGACGTCAATTATTCTGCCGTGTTTAGGACGCTCTGAGATCGACCTCCAGGCAAGCGGCGAGCAATTTGTCTCGACCGAGAGCACGATGTTGAATGTGCAGATGTCACGCGGTGTCTTTGAACCGGCGTCTGTTCACTTAAGGAGCGAGACCTGGATCGTCTGCCAACTCGCAAGGGCGGTTTTTGGCGAGCGGACGACAGTTGATTGGGAGGCGTTTGGGGCAGATTACGACCTTATTCGCGACGCTATTTCGCGTGTCGTGCCGGGTTGCGAAAACTACAACGAGCGAATTCGTGCGACGGGCGGCTTTTACATGCCAAATCCGCCGCGTGAAGGTAAATTTACAACGCCGAACGCCAAAGCTCAGTTCGTCTCATCAAAGGTCGAAAGAATCGAACTGCCGCCGGGCCGACTTTTGATGACGACCATTCGCTCGCACGACCAATTTAACACGACCGTTTACGGCTTCGACGACCGCTATCGCGGCATAGACGGTTCGCGGCATGTGATCTTT
The DNA here is from genome assembly GCA_049679945.1 of Pyrinomonadaceae bacterium. Classification (GTDB taxonomy): domain Bacteria; phylum Acidobacteriota; class Blastocatellia; order Pyrinomonadales; family Pyrinomonadaceae; genus OLB17. Next base: position 84,772 of record JBAUGW010000016.1, read on the forward strand.
ATGAATGAGCGGAACATCGCCGATCTTGGGCTGAAGGCGGGCCAAAACGTTGACATCACGAGCCATTTTGACGACGGCCAGCGTCACGCGAGCGGCTTTACGATTGTGCCGTACGAGATCCCTCTCGATTGTTGTGCGACATACTTTCCCGAGGCAAACCCGCTCGTGCCGCTTGGCTCATTCGCGACGCGCAGCGGCACGCCGACATCAAAATGCATCGTTGTATCGGTGCGTACGTCAATCTAGGCGAGTGCGCCTGATTATTCCTGCGGATTAGGTATTTTTAACGCAGAGAACGCAGAGATCGCAGAGATCGCAGAGGCAAAAAATTTATTTCTTTTGTCCCTGCGTCCTTTGCGATCTCTGCGTTTAATTTCTTTCCGGCTCGGGTAGAATACATATAGATGGACATCATTCTGGACAAGCTCCGCGAGGAATGCGGCATCTTTGGCGTCTTTGGCCACGAAGAGGCCTCGACGCTGACGCAGCTTGGGCTGTTTGCGTTGCAGCATCGCGGCCAGGAAGCGTGCGGCATAGTCTCGTGCGAAGGCGCCGAGCTGCATCAATTTCGCGACATCGGGCTCGTTGCTGATGTTTTGAATGAAGACGTGTTGAGCAAACTACCAGGCGCGAGCGCCATCGGCCACACCCGATATTCGACTGCAGGTAAAAACACGATCGAGGAAGTTCAGCCGTTTTCCGTGACGTGTCAGCATGGCAAGATCGCGGTTTGTCACAACGGGAATCTGCCGTTTGCCGAAGCGAGCCGGCGAGAGCTGGAACGCGGCGGTGCGATCTTCTCTTCGACGTCAGACACCGAGACGATCCTGCATGGCATTGCCCGCACACCCGCGAAATCAGCGGTCGAGGCGATCACAAAAGTTCTCGCAACGACTGAAGGCGCGTTTTCGCTGCTGTTCTTGACGCCAACCTCGCTCATCGCCGTTCGAGACCCGCGAGGATTCAGGCCGCTGGTGCTCGGCAGATTCAAAGACGCGTGGTGCGTGGCGAGCGAGACTTGTGCCTTCGACCTGATCGACGCCGAATATATTCGCGAGGTCGCCCCCGGCGAGATGATCGTCATCGACGGTGACGGATTGCACAGCACGTTCCCTTTTGAGAAAAAACAGCACGCTGTTTGCACATTTGAGCACGTATATTTTTCACGTCCGGACTCGATAATATTCGGCCGCTCGGTAAACGAATCGCGGCATAAAATGGGACGCCAGCTCGCCGTCGAGCACCCGTGCGACGCGGACCTCGTCGTGCCTGTTCCCGACAGCGGCGTTGCGGCGGCGATCGGTTACGCACGCGAGAGCGGCTTGCAGTTTCGCCAGGCGATCATTCGAAATCACTATGTGGGGCGCACGTTTATCGAGCCGACACAGTCGATCCGCTCATTCGGCGTGCGGCTTAAACTCAACCCGATAAAGGACTTGATCAATGGCCGCCGCATCGTGCTCGTCGATGATTCGATAGTTCGCGGTACCACGTCGAAGAAGATCGTCGAGATGATCCGCGCCGTCGGAGCGACCGAGGTCCACATGCGCATCTCGTGTCCGCCGACCGCGCATTCGTGCTACTACGGCGTCGATACGCCGCATCGACAGGATTTGATCGCGGCCCGATTTGGCTCCCCTCCTTACGAAGGAGGGGTGGCAGTCGCTTCGACTGACGGGGTGGTTCTTTCCCGCAGCACGACCAACATTGACGCCATCCGCGACTTCATCGGAGCAGACTCGGTGGGCTATCTGTCTCTTGAGGGAATGCTCGAAGCGGCCGGTTTGGATTCGAGCTCGTCGTGCAACGCCTGTTGGACGGGCAAGTATCCGACGCTCGTTGCAAACAGCCAAACCGCCTGAGGCGCAATACTTAACCGTATGGGTGATGATAGGCCATACACGATAGACATGGAACATCGCGGCGATTATCTCTACGCGCTCGTCAGCGGTGAAAAGGTCACGCCGGAGATCGGCCGAAGTTACTGGACCGACATCTTGCGCCGATGTGCTGAGCTCGGCGTCAACAAGATCCTGATCGAAAAGAATTTTGTCGAAACTGTTTCGATGCAGGAGGTCGCTCAAGGCGGTTCGCAGATGGGCGAGTTTCTTAAGGGGCACAAGATCGCGGTTATCGACCGATACGCCCACGACGACGTCAGCGAATTGGGCAAAAGACTGGCTCGCAACCAGGATGTCATGGTCCAGATATTCACTGACACGGCCAAAGCAGAAAAGTGGCTGCGGGCGAATTAAGTTTACGGCCATCCTCAAACCTTCCAATTTTCATCTCAATCACGTAAACTGATGTTCCTCAAAGTGGGGGCGACAGGCTTCGACAGGGGCTTGTATAGATCTTTGAATGCACGTCGGGCTTGGCTTGTTAGCTCGTTAAAAAAACTTGTCAAAAACAAATGCTAATCAAGAATTAGCTCTTGCTGCCTAATTAACTTTAGCTACAGCAATGTCAACGGGGAAGTCAGTCTGATGCGACCCATGTTGGCATAACTCAGTTCAGGCTCGCGTCACGCCACCACCTGCGGCGTGAGGTTAAAGTTAGTCAGGTTAGCCGTCGATGAGGTCTTGTCGATTCATCTGCTCACCGATGGCGAAACTAAAGTGAATCGACTAAACGTGTAGATTTTACTGGTCGCAACCTTTGGATGCGGGTTCGATTCCCGCCGCCTCCACCACTTTTTTATGCGTAAGTTTCTGTTTTTTACATTGTTGTTTTTCGCTGTTTTGGCAATTCCCGAATTCTCGCAAGATACGGGACGCGCTGATTTCAGCGGGGACTGGCGCCTGAATTTGTCGGAAAGCAAGGTTTCAAAAGGAGCCTCAAGAGATTTGCTTCAATTGAGTGCAAGCACAATCCTTAGAATACTCCACAAGGCACCTGAATTCACGGCGAGTACGATTAAGCCTGATACGGGAGCCGTCACGACTCAGACGACTTATTATACCGATGGTCGCGAGAAGAAAACAGATAACGGCCTATCAATTGAGAAAACGAAATGGGAAGGCAAAAAGCTCGTTACGCAAATCAAACCATCCGTAAACGAGCAAGATCGTGTAGGTTCTCGCGGATCGGACCGCAAGATTCTTATTGGAACGGGATCAGTCAAGCGTGAATTACGATTCGAGTGGGAATTGTTGCCTAATGGAAAACTCATACAGAAGGTTCGCATAACGGACAGATCAGAAACACAAATCCTGAATAGACGCGAGATCAAAGAAGACAAAATAGAGATCGTCAGGGTTTTTGATCGGATTAAGCCGTAGGATTAGTTCTCAAAATTCGCCGCCTCCACCACTTCGATTTTAGATTTTAGATTTTGGATTTTCTTTCACCTGGCGTTATGCTCGTTACTTTCGTGTAAATGAGCGGTTCGATCAACAATTTACCTATCGGGATATTCGACTCAGGCGTTGGCGGCCTGACGGTTTATCGCGCGCTGCACGACCGGCTGCCGAATGAGCACTTTGTTTATCTCGGCGACACGGCTCGCGTGCCTTACGGAACGAAATCGCTTGCGACTGTCGAGCGTTATGCGATAGAGAATTCGCAGTTTTTGGCATCGCGCGGCATAAAGATGCTGATCGTCGCATGCAACACGGCGTCGGCGCTTGCGCTGCCGAAGATTCGTGAAAAGATAGGCCTTGACGTCGTCGGTGTAATCGGCCCCGGCGGGCGAAAGGCGGTCGAGATCACCCGCGACAAGCCACACGCAAAGATCGGCGTCATCGCGACCGAAGCGACCGTCGCGAGCAACGCGTACTCGCACGCGATTCGACGCGCTTCGGACACCGCAGAGATTTTGCAAGCGGGTTGTCCGCTCTTTGTTCCGCTCGCAGAAGAAGGCTGGACTCACGAGGCCGAGACTTTCTCGATCGCTGAAAAATATCTCGCCGAGATGCGCGCGTTCGCGGCGGACGCGCTCGTGCTCGGCTGCACGCACTACCCGATTCTCAGAGACGTGATTCAGCAAACTGTCGGTGCGGGTGTTAAGCTTGTAGATTCCGGCGAAGCGACCGCCGACGAGGTTGCGGCTTTGTTGAGAGAAAAGGACCTTGAAAACCCAAACGCCGTCAGCGGCGAGCGCCGTTTGTGCGACGATCTCGATCATTTTTACGTAACGGACGCCGCCGAGAGATTCGCTCGCGTCGCCGAGCGATTTCTCGGGACACAGCCGTCAAAACTTGAGGCAATCGAGATTTACGGCGGCGACGAACTTAAGAAGAATTAGCCGCAGATAAGCGCAGATAACGCTGATCTGAACTTTTCTTTATCTGCGTCATCTGCGCAAATCGGCGGCAAAAAATCAGTAATGACATATTCAAGACACGACAACCGAACGCACGACCAGCTTCGCAATGTGAAGATCACGCCGAACATCTCGCCGTATGCCGAGGGCTCAGCGCTGATCGAGGTCGGCGGGACAAAGGTCATCTGCACCGCGAGTGTCGAAGATCGCGTCCCGATGTTTATGCGTAACAAAGGTCTCGGCTGGGTGACGGCCGAGTACGCGATGCTACCGCGTGCGACGAATACGCGCACTCAGCGTGAGACGCAAAAACCTTCAGGCCGCACGGCGGAAATTCAACGCCTAATCGGCCGCAGTTTGCGAGCCGTTGTCGATAACAAACTGCTCGGTGAACGCCAAATATACCTCGACTGCGACGTGATCCAAGCCGACGGCGGCACACGCTGCGCGTCGATCACGGGCGCGTATGTTGCACTAGCACTCGCATGTCGAAAGCTAGTAAACACACGTACAATAAAGCAAAATCCGATTCTCAGCGAAGTCGCTGCGGTGAGCGTCGGCATTATCGACGGCACATCGATCCTCGATCTCGCGTATGCCGAAGACTCCGAGGCCGACGTCGATATGAACGTCGTTTGCACAGGCACCGGCAAGTTCATCGAGCTGCAGGGCACCGCCGAACGCGAGCCGTTTTCGCGTGAGCAAATGGACGAGATGCTTATGCTCGCCGACGTCGGCATCAACAAATTGTTTGAGATTCAGCGGAATGTTTTGGTGAATTAACTTGCAAAAGCCTGCGCGTAAGCAAGGGCGATAGCGAACTGCAGAATGAAGTCAATTCTCGACAAAGAATCCGGTACGTGTATCGCCCTTGCTTACGCGCGGGCTTTTGCATTTTGCGGCTAATCTCGCTTCAAAACAACACTAGGCGTCGAGCCGGTCACCTTCTCACCGTCCCAAACCTTCACGCCGTTTACAAAAACCGACTTGATTCCGGTCGAGATTTTCTGCGGGTCGGCAAATGTGGCGTTGTCGACAACCGTCGCCGAATCGAACAGAACCAGATCGGCTTTCATGCCCTTTTTTACTAGGCCGCGATCTTTCAAACCTAAACGCTTCGCGGGCATCGAGGTCATTTTGCGAACTGCGTCTTCAAGCGTGAGCCATTTATCTTCTCGCACAAAGCGGCCGAGAACGCGGGTGAATGTGCCTGTGCCGCGCGGATGTCGGCTGCCGATGCCGCCGTCGCTTGAGACCATCACCCACGGCCGGGTGTAAAACGCTTTTACATCTTCTTCGCTCATCGAATTGCAAACGACGCCCGCGCCGCCATTTTTGACGATCTCGATGTAAAGATCGACGGGCGAAATACTTTTCGACGCCGCGATCTCGGCCATCGTCCTCATCTCGTACGAGCGGTTTGCAGGGTGGCCGGTGATCAACACCTTTTCGGCACCGCCGACGTTTGCGAGACCGGTTTCGATTTCCTTGCGATCTTCGTGACGACGTGAGGGAACGAGAACCGTGATCGTCGAGGCCCAGGCCGTGTATGGATAAGCGTCGGCGGTCACGTCCTGACCGGTATTTTGAGCGGCCTCGATCAGCGAGATCGCCTCGGCGGATTTGCCCCAGACGTTACGGTTGCCCATCTTTATGTGCGAGATCTGCACGGGCAGCTTCGCCTCGCGGCCGATGCGAATTGCCTCTTCCATAGCGGCACGAAAGCCTTCTTCCTCGTCACGAATGTGGCTCATGTAAATACCTTTGCGTTTGGCGGCGGCGCGAGCGAGCTCGATCATTTCTTCGATAGTCGCTTTGTAACCGACGTCGTATTCGAGACCGGACGAGAGACCAAACGCGCCGTCTTTCATGCCTTTTTCGACGAGTTTGACCATCACCGCGATCTCGTCTGCGGTCGCGGCTCGTTGATAATCGAATTTCAAAACCAGTTCACGCACCGTAGCGTGACCGACGAATGCGCCGACGTTAACCGCGATCTTACCGTCGAGCTTTGCAAAATAATCTTGGAGCGGCCACGGCCCGCCGCCGTCCGGCCCGACAAGCACGGTCGTTACCCCCTGCGAAACTTGGTTCGCCGCCGTGCCTTCGCGAAGCAAGCCGCTCTCAGAGTGGTTATGAATATCAATAAAACCGGGAGCAAGCACGAGGCCGGTCGCGTCGATCACGAATTCGTCTTTCTTTGGCTTTAGTTTGCCGATCTTCACGATTTTGTCGCCCTTAACACGAACGTCACCAACAAACGCAGCACGTCCGCTGCCGTCAATGATCGTCGCGTTCTTGATTACAAATGACGAGGATTGGGCAAAGAAGGACGTAGCAAGTAGAGCAAAGAGCAAATGGACGGAGCAGAATCGTTTCATTTCGCGATGATAAGGAAAATCAAGATTTGAGTCCAATCGCCGAGGCAATGTAGAATTAGCGAGAGGAAAATCGTATATGCTTACGGCCATAGAAACAACCGGCACAGTTAACGCGCAGCATCAGCTTCAGTTGGATGCAGAACTGCCGGAGAACACTCCGGATCGTGTCCGCGTTATCGTTTTGTTTGAGGACTCTGATATTGCAGAACGAGAATGGCTGAACGCCGCCGCGAACAACGACGCGTTTGAATTCCTAAATGATGAGGCGGAAGATATTTATACACAGGCTGACGGAAAACCGCTGAGTGATGAAGGATAAGATTGTCCTCGTGCCATTTCCATTCGACGATCTGTCGAGTTCTAAGGTTCGTCCTGCCGTTTGCCTTACAAGCGAGATCCAGCCCTATGGTCATGTGGTTCTTGCTTTCATAACGAGTCAAATGCAGACAAATGTTTCGGCTACGGACTTTGTTATTAACAATACGGACCCGGATTTCATTACAAACGGTCTTAAAGTTTCCTCAACAATTCGATTGCACCGACTGTTGACGGTTTCCAAGATGTTGATTCATCGTGAACTGGGCACATTGTCGCCGAAGCAGCGTTCTGAGATCGATCTTCGTCTGATGAAGCTATTTGAGATCAAGCCATGATTAAGAAACAGTTTGAAGAAACATCGGCGATCGTCACCGGTGGAACGCGCGGTATTGGTAAGGCGATAGTGCTCGAACTTGCACGGCGCGGCGCGCATGTGGCATTTAATTATTCAAAGAGCGCTGACGAGGCAAAAGCTTTAAAAGCTGAGGTCGAATCGCTCGGGGTTCAGGCGCTTGCCGCCCAGTGTGATGTCGCAAACACAGCAGCCGCGGCCGAGTTTGTCGGGCAGGTGAAAGAAGCGTTCGGCACGGTCGATTACTTGGTAAATAACGCCGGCATCACGCGCGACCAACTGATCTTGCGAATGAAGGAAGAAGATTGGAACGCTGTGATCGACACAAATCTGAAGGGAGCGTGGAATTTTAGCAAAGCCGTTCTGCGACCGATGATGAAGAACGAGAACGGCGGTTCGATACTAAATATTTCGTCCGTTTCTGGCGTCGTCGGTATGTTGGGCCAGTCGAATTACTCGGCGTCGAAGGCCGGCATGATCGGCCTGACAAAATCTTTGGCAAAAGAAGTCGCGAGCCGCAACATCACGGTCAACGCGCTTGCGCCGGGAATGATCGAGACGGAAATGACGCAGGATATGAACGCCGAATTCCGCGAAAAGATCTTGGCGTCGATTCCCTTAGCGCGGCTCGGCAGCGTTCAGGAGATCGCCGACATCGCGTGCTTTCTGCTCTCAGATTCTGCACGCTATATCACGGGCCAGGTCATCCAAGCAGACGGCGGATTGGCGATGTAGTTTAAGACATGTCTCTGCAATACCAACCCGACGACGAATCTGAGTCTGTACCAGCCGGCGAGGTGAACGGTGAAATCGCTCGCCCAAATCCGCCTTTGTACACGTACATTCTGATCGGGTCAATTATCGCTGTCGCAATCGTTCAGTTGGGAACGGGGCTTGCCGCGTCGATCGAAAATGCTGGCTTTGATAAAGCTGCATTCATCAACGGCCGCGAGTATTGGCGAATATTGACCGGCGCAGCAACGCACGGCAGTGTGCTGCACGTGGCGATGAACTGCTACGCGTTTTACAGTTTTGGGAGCATTGTCGAAATGCTCTCAAATCGAGCTCATCTTGCAATCGTGTTTTTGTTGTCGGCTCTAGGCGGTGGTGTTTTGAGTTTGATATTTTTGCCTGGCGGCATCTCTGTTGGTGCGTCGGGCGGCATCGTCGGGATAATCGGTTATCTGCTGATTTACGCGTTTCGCCGAAGGCAGTTTATTTCAGCCGAATTTCGAAAGAGTCTGCTTATAAACATTGGATTTATGTTGATCTACGGCCTTGTGCTTTATAACGTCATCGATAATTTTGCTCACATCGGCGGCTTGGTGACGGGCGCCGTTTATGGTCTGCTTCAGATCCCAACTGACGAACACATTGACCCGCGCGAAGCAAGTCCGACAGTAGAGGCTGCCGGTGTCGCCGCCGTCGGGATTTACGAGGCGACTTGTATTTTTAGTATTTTGCTTATTTTGCGAATCGTCTGATAAATGGCCCGTGTCCGCGTTCATCAACACGTAAATCCGCTCTCGGCATACTATCGGCCGGAACCGCAGCCGATTGACTTAAAGGCTGTATTTGCGGAACCTGCAAAACCGTTGTTGCTCGATATCGGCTGTGCACGCGGAAGATTTTTGTTGCGAATGGCTGAAGCGCAGCCTGAGTGGAATTATCTCGGCGTCGAGATCCGCGAACCGCTCGTCGACGAGGCAAATCGTCTCGGACGCGAGGCAGGTTTTGATAATCTTCATTATGAATTTTGCAACGCGATGTTATGGCTCGGCAGATTGCTCGGCGATATGCCAACGAGCACTTTGCAGATGGTCACAATTCAATTTCCCGATCCGTGGTTTAAAACGAAACACGCAAAGCGTCGAATGGTAACCCGTGAACTTGTCGAAACAGTCATCAGCAATCTCGGCGTTGGCGGCGAGATTTTTGTGCAGACCGACATTAAGTTCTTAGCGGAGGAGATGTTCGAACTGTTTCGAGCAGAGAAGCGAATTACAGAAACTGAGGTCAAGGCTTTTGCAATAAAGACCGAACGCGAAAATGCTGTCGAGGCGAAAGGGCTGCCGGTTTTCCGGGCGATGTTTGTGTCGGTAGCCCGCACGTAAGTAAGGGCGCCCGCAATCATGACGGGCGCCCTTACTTACGTGCGGGCTACTGACACATAGCTACTGACACATATCTACCACGAAATATCGACTTCGTAATTATCGGCACCGCCATTTGGATCAAACACCTGAATGATCGCCGTGAAATCATTTTCCCACGTCGGCTGCTGCAAAACGGTGACCGTGCCGCGGCCTCTACGTTTGCTCGCATTTACCGTGCCGGGACGACGTGCGAGATAGCCGTTTATGTTGTGCGAGACGCTCCACAGTCCTGTGCCCGCCGCATCCTGCGACTGCACGTCGCTGCCTGAGATAACGATATTTGCAGTTTGGTCTACGCGCCCTCGCCAGCTGACGCTGCCGGCCTGATACGGTTCCTCGACATTCCCGGCGCCGACCCACGAGGCTTCGATCTTATAATTGCTCGCGCCGCCTTTCGGATCGTAGATCTGAATGATCGCCGTGAAATTATTTGATCGGTTCGGCTGCTGAATGATCGACACGCTACCGCGGCCGTCTCTTTTGCGAACAGTTATATTCGTCACGCGACGCGGCAAGGAACCGGTGAGATTTTGCGACGACGTAGTTGTCTGATTGCCGCTGACATTCTCGGCGTAGATCGTGTTGCCGCGAATTATGATATTAGCGCGATCGTCAACGCGGCCGTTCCAGTAAGCCGTGCCGGTCGTGTTGCCCTGGCCCGGATACGGTGGATAGGTCGGTGGGTAAGTCGGCGGAGTATTACCGAGCGGCACGTCATATTGTCGCGATCGGTTGGTAAAGCCGTCGTCGTAACCTTGCTGAAAATACGCCGCGATGTTCGAGTCATAACCGCCACGAGCGTTCTCTATCGATCTGCTCTGGGTGCCGTTTCGGCGATCGCTTTGCCCGATCGAGTAGCCCGAGTCGTACGCATTTCGTTGCGAATTTGTCCAACGCGTCGTCGGTCGAATGCTGTCGTAACCTGCGTTATAACCGTCGCGGAAAAGGTCTTCGTATTTCCTTTCGTACTTGTCGCGATAGCGTTTGTAATCGCTGTTGCGGTTGTTGCGAGCGTCGTTCGAGCCATCCTGATAGCCTTCGTTGTAATAACTGCACTTGATTGTGCCCTGAGTATTCGGGTCGCATTGAGCTGACGCCGTAACGCTGCTGAGCGCGACCACGCAAAAAACAAAAGTTAGTAATAATAATTTTTTCATAACGATCCTCGGGAATATTCCTGTCAAAAATCACCGACCTTCAGATGAGTGATGCAATCAATGCGATGCAATGATTTTTTTGCCGTCAGTCCCACCTTTTCTCCTTCTTAAATCTTTTAAGTACCATGTCGCGTCGCAGCTTTGGCAAGCGATCGATGAATAACTTGCCATTGCAGTGATCGGTCTCGTGCTGAAACGCGCGTGCAGCATAGCCCTCGGCTTCGCGCTCGAACCATTCACCCTTTTCGTCCTGCGCTTTAAGGCGAGCTTTCTGCGCCCTGACGACAACCGCCGGCACCTTGCCTACGGACAGACAGCCCTCTGACCCAGACTGTTCGCCGTCGCCTCCGACGATCTCGGGATTTGCGGCGATCAGTTTCACGCCTTCGCAATCCATCACAAAGAGCCTTAAATTTAGCCCGATCTGCGGTGCGGCGAGTCCGACGCCTTCGGCAGCGTACATCGTCTCGAACATGTCCGCGCACAACGCGGCGAGTTGGTCGTCAAACTCAGTTACCGGCTGACCAGGCTCGGCGAGAACCTTTTCCGGATACTCCGTGATTCGTCGAACGGCCATCACTATCTCGGGATCACGCCGGATCGCGCCTCACGGCGAAAATCACGTTTTGCATTAAAACCCTTTTCTTCACGCGCTAGACATTCCCAGCAAACGACGCGCAGCTCGTTCGTCGGCGACAAAAATGTATTGTAATTATCGGTCTCGCGGTCGCATTCGGCACACACGGCGGTTTGTTCGTTTTTCTTTTCGCTCATCGGCGCTTCTTTAGCAGATATAACTTCTCAAGATAAAATTCTTTTTCTATTTCTATAGTGTAATTTGCTCGAACGAAATTTTCCAATGGCACGCACGCTTCCGTTACAAGACACTTTTCATTAACAGCGAGCCAAATCTGTTCGGCATCAGCCGGAAACTTCGAAATCACAAAATCCGTTTGTTGCTTTAAGCTGTCCAGCGTCCCGAACGCGGCTTCCTGATCGAAGGTGAAAAACTTTTCGTTAGGCAGAATTTTATTAACGCCGCGATAGTGATACGGCAAGGCCAGCGCGTCGAACGTCGTAAAGACAATTATCGGCTGGCCGGGCGATTCGTTTTGCTCGATAAATTCGCCGACCCGTGCCCAGTCACCGCGCTTTGTTGTGTTGGGGTACAACGTCGCAAGCGAATACGAAAACGATGCGAGCACAATTACACCGGCAGCAAAAATGACGATCTTTGTTATGCGCTCGCTAACCGCAATGAACACGTCTGTGCAGAGCGACGCGACAAACAATACACACGGCACTAAAAGCGGTGTCGCGTGGCGAAGGGCAACATAGGCGGGGCTGACAAGAAAAGCCACCGCAAAAAAGAAGCCGAAGGCGACGATCGTGATCATTGCTAGAATCTTCGTGCGTGGCCGCAACCTATCGCGGTATTTGAAAACTAAAACCATTAACGCGACGAGTGCCACTCTAAAGATCCAAACCCGAAAAACCGCAAAGGTCGAAGCCTCCTCACCTCGCAGCAGATCAGCCGGCAATAAAAAAGTGATGGCATGATGCCATAAAATCCGTATCGCTTCGAACGCAGAAATGCTTTCGAGATAAACGTTGGTCCTAGCCAAAAATTGGGAACGAGCACTTGTCGCGACCAGCGGTAAGAATGCAATGGCCGCGATCGCCATCGAGAGTACGAACGCGCGCGCCGACCTCCAATGTTTCGTGGCAAGCAGTGCTGCCAGAAAGCCGGCGAGCAAAAACCCGAGATAGTAATGTGTGTAAAGCCCAACCGTCGCCGCGCAAATAAATGCGATCTGCGAAGAGCGTCGCCCGTTCGTGTCGTCTGCAAAGCAGTCAAAAAATAACCTAATCAAAACGATTGACAGCAGGACCACCATCGAGTAACCGCGAATTTCAACACTTGCCAAAATCAAAAACGGATGCAGCGCGAAGAAAGCTGCTGCGAGCAGAGCAGCACGCGGTTCGAAGATACGGCTTGCGAATCGCGCAAAAACTATGATCGCAAAAACGCTGCAAACAACTGAAAACAAACGTGCAAAGAAGATCGAGTCGCTCAACATCCGCCACAAACTCAGAATCCAAAAATACAGGGGAGCCTGTTTTTCGTTTGTCGCAGCACTCTGAAACGCGGATACGAAACCATTTTGTGTTGTGTAGAGCGACGAGGCCTCGTCAGCCCAGATGTTTAGCGAGAAAGCGAGCGGAAGCACGATCGCGAGATGAACGACGATCAATCCGAAGATCGCTGAGTTACTAATGGGTTTGGGCTTTTGCATTCTCGGCGTTCGCTAAATTAGTAGCTAGCTCGGCGACTTTCTTTCGAGTTCGAAAATACACGTCTTCCATAAATATATGCGAGAACTCACCGTTACGCCCAATGCTTAGTAGATTTGGGATACTTGTCGATCTTTCAAAGTCCTGCCTCGCCTGTTCGTACTCTTTTAAAAACATGGGATAAGAAATTCCGGTTTTCAAAATATTGTGGCCGAGATGCTTCTCGCGAATGTCGGGGACGACTTCACTCATCGAATTCAGGCACATCTCAACGAGCTCGTCGTCGCTCATGTTCCATACAGCGTCTGTTTTTTCGGCGCCAATGTCGACGGTGATGACCGTATGGCCCTCCGGCGCGAGCCACGGCATCGAGAGCGTGGCTTCGGTAAGGCGAAAGAAAGGGAATTGTTTTTCGGGAAACCACAAAACGGTATCTTGTAGCAGGCCGCGTCCTTTCAACTTTAAATTGACGAAGATCATCGGACGAAAACGAAACTTCGCTATGTTGTCGAGCGCATTCGTGCCCTTGACCAACTTTGCGAGGATGTTCGCCGGCGCGGTGCTGATGACAGCCGAAACGTCGTAAAGTTTTCCGTTTGATATCACGGCGGTCACTCGCTCGTTTTCGACGATGATCTCTTCGACGGGCGATTCTAGTCTGAGTTGGCCGTTGAGGCCGCTCGCAAGTTTCTCGCACAGGGTTGATACACCCGCCTTTGGATAGACGTGATAGACGCCCGCCGATTCGGCAAGCTCGCGGCTGTAACCGCACGCGACTGCACGACGCGTTACGATGCTCGCGGCCCTTAGATACAGGGTTTTTGCGATGCTGCCGGGCAAACTTTCGCCGACTGCTGCCGAAAGATCGGTCGCCTTTGCGCCCGACCATGCTTCGATAAGTGGCAGTGCAACTTCGTCGGCTAAGGCGGTGCCAAATGCATTGCGAAACCAGTGGGCTGCGGACTCGTGCGATTTTCCGTTGCCCGATAATTTCGTCTTAATGCCGCTCAACGTCATTCGCGGGATCGTCATCAAGCCAAACGGGTAAGAATAGCTTTTGCCGCCCAGCCAAACGCGTTCGCCGTAACGCTTTACCGTAAGGCATTCGTCGCTAACGCCAATCGCGTCTGCGAGCCGGTTTGTTACAAAATGAGCGCCAAAGTCATAGCTAAAACCTTCGTCGTCTTTAAAGCTCGCGGCGAGACCGGCAATCTTTTTGCCGGCTTCGAACAAAACGAACGGCACATGTCGTTCGCGCAAATAATCGGCCGCCGTCAATCCGGCAAGCCCTGCGCCGATGATCGCAACTGGTTTTATGTCTTGAGCAGTCATTTTGTTTACCTACCGTTCACCTCCGTTCAAAAGTTTTTCGGCAGCGATTCGCCCACCGCGACGAGGGTACACTTTGTAATTTTGTGGATCGGAATAGATGGGCGTCGATTCAAATTCCTCGGTCAACCACTCGGGCGCGGGTGGACGATTTTGTTCGACGACTAGAATTTCCGGCCGTGAACGCTTAAGCTGCTCGCGAACCCGCGCCGCTAACTCAGCGGAGAGCGGATTGTCTCTCAAATGATTGTCGAACAAAACACCAGCCGGCGGGCGCCGGTTTGCCAGCAGATAGAGATTCGGGGTATTGCCCGCAATGTAGAAAGTCTCGTCGTCACGAAGCAGCGAATCAATGACTCTAACAGTCTTATCCGCAGCATTTAGAACGGGCAGTTGTGGGATGAATTCGTTCGCGTAGATCGTCCTATAAAGCGGCAGTTGATAAAAAATTAGCGTAGTCGTGAGCGTCAAACCTGCTGCGTATGCAACGGCTCTGTGGGTAGTTTTTGAAGAGATCAAAAAGTATCCGATGCCCCACGCCGATGCGATCACGAGTGGCGGCACCCACAACTGATAATAATGAACCGAGAAACGTCCCGCCGCCGCAAGCGCGATCCACGACGACAATGCGTGGGCCGCGATCAAAATACCAAGACGTTTTTCATATAGAGACGCGCAGAGCGTTCCAACAGTAGCGAACACGGCAAGCGGTCCGATCACATCGATGGCAAGATCCGCTTGTCCAAAAACAGGAGCGAAGACGTTCGTGAGTATGTTTCCCGAATAATGACTGTTAAATACAACGATGCTCTTATAAAAAATGTCGCCGCGTCCTGTTGTATAAAAATATGCAAAGAGGAACAGCCAGCCGGACGCGCCGACTGCTCCGATCGTTAAAGTGTCGTAAATTGCGCGTCTTCGGTTGGCGGCCAAAAGTGCATATGCGAGCGTGATAAAGACAACGTTTGCGGCGACGACTGGTTTGTAAAGTGACGCCAAGAGGAACAGGGTGCCAACCAAAATTGATTTGCTATTCGTCAATCCGTCTTTTCGGTTCGCGACCATAAGATAAAACGCGAAGACCACACATGCGTCGATAAAAGGTTCAGTGTTCGGATCGCGGCCTTCGAGACCGAAACTGCCAGAGGCGATGGCCCAGAGAACCGCTGCGACCAAGCCTGCGGTATGACCGCCGGGTCCGTGTTTTGCGGCGAGAAAAATGCCCCACAAGACAATCAGACAGACAATAAAATTCAATATATGCAACGTCGATGGCGAATAACCAAACGCGAGTTCCGCGGCGGCGTAAGTGAGAAATGGCGCGGGCGGCTTATGATCCCAGATGTCTGTGTAGAGTTGTTTGCCATCGAGCAGTTCGTGACTGACGACGGCGTATGATGCCGGATCGACATTGATCGGGACTTCGGGAGCGTAAATTCGATCGATCGCGATAATCGCCGATAAGATGAGCATCACGACGATGGCGACGCGCGAACCAATGTTCGCAAACGTTCGCTCACGCGACATCACGCCTAATACTCCTTTGCCAATAAACTCCGAGGACTGCATCGTTACAAAAAACGTTACCTAACCCGCCTCGCCGATAACCGTCGCGCTTGCGTTCGGCGAGCTGCTGCCTAGTCGAACCGCCGCGGCGTGCTCGCCCATCGAGACAACATCGAAATTCTCAGCGAAGATCGACAAAATCTCACTCATGATATCCAGTTTACGCTTGAGCGATACTGCCATTCCGGGAAAAAATTTCAATTCACTCACATCGTCGCCGCACAAAAAATCGAGGGGATGCAACAACAGCGACGGCTGAACGCCGGTAAGCTTGCAGGCGATTAGAGAGCTTCGCCAATACGCCAGCGCCATTGTTTGAGAGAAAGTAGACAGGTAAAGCAGGTAGCTCGCATGGATCGGCGTCTTTACAAACGGAAATGTCGTCACCGGTATTTCGACGAGTGTGCGGCCGGCGGCATTGACAGAGTGAGGCTTCAACGTCTGAGATCCATCAGAAAATTTACCGAAAAGTTTATTACGTTTTTCTTTTTCTCCGTCGGTCATCTGCGGCGATTTGAAAAAGTAATAGGCGCGCGCCAACGGACCGATGTATGTCGGCAGCGTCGAACAGTCA
>JBAUGW010000017.1:0-26951 GCA_049679945.1 Pyrinomonadaceae bacterium
TTCCTGGTGCATCTGTGCGTAAATGAGTAGCGGATCTATGCCGTATCGGCGGCTGGAATCGACGATATACGAATCGTGAAGAAAACTGCCGGTCGTAAAGCCTTTCATGCCTGAACTGGCATTCATATTGAATTTTGGCACGTTCGCGGCAGACGTGTTTGCGATTTCGCGATCGGCGAGGCCTTCGCTGACGTTCATCCGGTTGACAGGTGTGGCGCGAACCTGTGAGGTTTTTTGCACAAGCTTTTTGCCGGAAGACAGTTTTGAAGGCGTGTTTTTTAACTTTGCCGCGATCGGAACAAAACTCGTGTTAGTGACGGTAACGCCGCGTGATGTGTCGAAATTGTCAAAGACACGCGACCGTTCCTGTGATATTGCGGGGACAACTGCTAGAACTGAGACTAATATCAGGTGTGATTTTTTCATCGGTTGGTTGGTTGTTTGAAAGGATTGTGGATGCCAACCTGCCCACCGAAGGACGGAATTGTCATCCAGGTTTAAAAAAACGACCAACATGACGATGTTTCCACAAAAGCCAAGACTTTTTAATCGTGTTTATCATTATAGGTTGTTTCTTTAGCGCGGGCAACTGACAAAACCGCCCAATTTACGGTATCTTTAGGCTAATGTTGTATGTTTCGCAGATATTGAATCGGCCGATCTTCGACGCCCGCAACGAACCAATCGCGACGATCAACGACGTGATCGTCCGCTATGGGGGCGACGAGCATCCACCGGTGCTCGGACTCGTCGCGCGATACAGACGGCGAAATTTCTTTATGCCGAGCCGCGACTTTACCGATCTGGGCAATAAGGGCGCACGCATGACTTCGGCGATCCTCGATCTAACGCCGTTCATACGCCGTGAGGGCGAAGTTCTGCTCGGCAAGGATGTGCTCGACAACCAGCTGATCGACGTTGACGGTAAGCGAGTTGTTCGCGTGAATGACGTTCAACTGATCGACGCCGGCGATATGTGGCGAGTGTCGGGCGCTGATGTGAGTTTGCAGGGATTTTTGCGGCGACTGATGCCGAAAGGATTTTTTGGCAGCGCACGCCCCGTCGAAGTTATCGACTGGGCGGATGTTGGTTATCTCGCGACCGACACGGCGACAGTGACTGTACAGCTCAAATCATCGAAAGATAAATTGTCGCGGCTTCATCCGGTTGAGATCGCACAGCTTGCCGAGTCGCTCTCGCCGATTCATCGTACCGAGATCGTCGAAAGTCTCGATGACGAAGTTGCCGCCGACACGCTCGAAGAGATGTCGACCGAAGCGCAGGCACGCATTCTCGAAGACATGGACGAGGAACGCGCAGCCGACATCCTCGAAGAGATGTCGCCCGACGACGCTGTCGATGTGCTCGACGAGATGGACGACGAAAAGTCGGAGCAGCTTTTTGCGCTGATGGAGCCAGACGAAAAGGCTGACGTCGCCGAGCTGATGCACTTCGAACACGACACGGCCGGCGGCCTGATGACGACGGAGTTTGTCACATTTGCGCGTGACATGACCGTCGGTGAAACAATCCGCAGCTTGCGCGAAATGGCCGAGACGCCGAACATGATCTACTACCTGTATGTCGTCGAGGAAAAAGATTCATGGAAATTGTGCGGGCTGATAAGTTTGAGATCGCTCATTCTTGCAGATCCTACGAGGCGCCTCGACGAGGTGATGCGCAGCGAATTTCGTTTTGCCCATCCGTCGGAGTCTGCTGAGGAAGTCGCTCAAACCATCTCGGAATACAATCTGCTCGCCCTCCCTGTTATCGATGACGAGGGTGACATCGCCGGCATCGTCACCGTCGATGACGCGATGGAAATTCTGCTGCCAAAGAACTTACAGCGACGGCTGCCGCGACTTTTCGGTTAATCGTTAAAAAGATTTAGTCGGTTTTTTGATTTTGAGCATCAAAGATTCACGACCTTGATAAACCTTTATTACGCACAATGCGTAAAATTGTTAAGATTAATTTCAACAGAACTTTTGGAGGAATACTTATGAAACGAGCTATTTTATTGTTTACAGCGATTTTTGCATTGTCGATAGCTGTAGGTGCGCAAGGCATCGCAGTCGGTGCGACGATGGAGAATTTTTCTCTGCCTGATGGCAGCGGAAAAATGCAATCACTAAACGACCTGAAGGGAAAGAACGGCGCAGTGATCATGTTTGTTTCGTCGCAATGCCCCGTTGTTAAACAATACAACGAACGCATGAACGAAATCGCCGCTGACTACGCCGCTAAAGGCATTGCGTTCATCGGCGTCAACTCAAATGTCGGCGAGATCGAAAAGACCGAGGCAAAGCCTGTCGGTTGGGTCAAAGATCACATCGCTGCGACGTATAAGTTCACGGTTCTATTCGACAAGGGCAATAAGTTCGCCGACAAACTCGGCGCAACCATCACACCCGAAGCATATTTTGTCGATACGAACAACGTGCTTCTATATCACGGTGCGATCGATAACGACCGCTCGGGCAACAACATCACGGACACGTATCTGCGAACGGCTTTTGATCTGACGCTCGCCGGTAAGAAAGTCGAGAACACGCGTAAGAACGCATTTGGCTGCACGATCAAGCGCGCCGTCGTTGAATAAGATGACACGAGTTTCGACACATTTGACGAGAGCAGCCTCGCTGGTTGCTCTCGTTATTCTTCTGTGCAGTTTTGCTACAGCTCAGAAGAAAAGAACTAAAAAGAAGCCCGTCGTCCCTGGCCCAACTGTCACTCGCATCGACATCGAGGGCCTCAAAAAGCTGCTAAAACCAAACGGCAAACCGTTGCTGATAAACTTTTGGGCGACGTGGTGCGACCCGTGCCGCGAAGAGTTTCCCGACCTCGTCAAGCTCGACACTGCTTACAAAGGCAAGATTGATTTCTTTACCATCTCACTCGACGACGTGGCCGACATCAAGACCTCAGTGCCAAAGTTTCTGCGTGATATGAGGGCCGAGATGCCCGCCTACCTTCTCTCAACGCCGGACGAAAACGAGGCGATAACGCTCGTCTCAAAGGATTGGGCAGGCAGCCTGCCGCTGACAGTGCTTTACGACTCGAACGGTCACCTGAATTACACTCGTAACGGCCCGATCTTCTACACCGCCGTCGCCGCAAACATCGACCGACTGTTAAATCAACGGGCTAAATAGGCTTGCGAAAAAGTTTTGGTTTGTTAGTCTGACGGGATTTGATAAACGAAACCGAAAGGCTTACACTCTTGAATTCGCTTTGGCCGCTAATATTGAACTGATGACCGCTATCACGTCCGAGATACTCGAACAGCACAATCTCACGCCCGGTGAATTTGATCGAATCGTCGAGATTTTGGGCCGCGACCCTAATCTGACTGAACTCGGCATCTTCAGCGTAATGTGGTCGGAGCATTGCTCGTATAAATCTTCGCGCGTGCATCTCAAGCGGCTGCCAACGACCGGCGAACGCGTTATCGTGCCGCCTGGCGAGAATGCGGGTGTCGTGGATATCGGAGAAGATTGGTGCGTTGCCTTTAAGGTCGAGTCGCACAATCATCCGTCATTCATTGAGCCGTTCCAAGGCGCCGCAACCGGCGTCGGCGGCATTC
Organism: Pyrinomonadaceae bacterium; assembly: GCA_049679945.1. Classification (GTDB taxonomy): domain Bacteria; phylum Acidobacteriota; class Blastocatellia; order Pyrinomonadales; family Pyrinomonadaceae; genus OLB17. The sequence goes on from JBAUGW010000017.1 coordinate 3,587, forward strand.
TTCGCGATGTTTTCACAATGGGTGCGCGACCCGTCGCGGCGATGAATTCATTGCGCTTTGGACCAATAAGCCCCCCTCCTTACGACGGAGGGGTGGCAGCGGCTTCCGCTGACGGGGTGGTTCTTTCTGAGCAAACGATCAACCGCAACAAATCAATACTGAAAGGCTGCGTCGAAGGCATCGGCCATTACGGCAACTGCTTCGGTGTGCCGACGATTGGCGGTGAAGTAGTTTTTGACGAATCCTACAGCCTGAATCCGCTGGTAAATGCGTTTGCGCTTGGACTGGTGAAAAAGGATCAGATATTTTTTGGCAAAGCGACCGGTGTCGGCAATCCGGTGCTTTACGTCGGCGCGAAAACGGGTCGTGACGGCATTCACGGCGCGACGATGGCGTCGGCAGAATTCGACGACGAAGCTCTCGAAAAACGCCCAACTGTTCAGGTCGGCGATCCGTTCTTAGAAAAACTCCTCCTCGAAGCCTGCCTCGAAACAATGCGCAGCGGAGCGATCGAAGGAATTCAGGATATGGGTGCCGCTGGGCTTACATCGTCATCCGTCGAGATGGCCGCACGTGCCGGCACAGGACTCGAGATCGATCTTACACTTGTTCCGCAACGCGAGACCGGCATGACGGCGTACGAGATGATGCTTTCGGAATCGCAAGAGCGGATGCTGATCGTCGCTCGTAAAGGTCACGAAAAAGAGGTCGTCGAGATCTTTAACAAATGGGACCTCGACGCCGTTGTGATCGGTAAGGTGGTCGAAGGCGACCGCTTGAAAATCTCTCACAATGGCGTCGTCGAGGCCGATCTTCCGGTACTCGCTCTAACCGATGAAGCGCCGAAATATGACAGACCAATGAGTCCCAAACCCCAAGTCCCAAGTCCCAAGTCGGTCGACGCAACATTCGCAGACTTGGGACATGGGACATTGGACTTGGGACACGTGTTGAAAACGCTCCTCGCCTCTCCGAACATCTGTTCAAAACGCTGGGTTTACGAGCAATATGACACAATGGTGCGCACGAACACAGCGATCTTGCCTGGTGCGGACGCGGCTGTGATTCGAATCAAGGAGACGCGGCGTGCGATTGCGATGTGTTTGGACGGCAACGCCAAATTTGTTGCGATAAACCCGCGTGAGGGAGCAAAACTAGCCGTCGCCGAAGCCGCTCGCAACGTCGCATGCGTTGGCGCAAGGCCGATCGCAGTCACAAATTGTCTTAACTTTGCTTCGCCCGAGCGGCCGCAGGTTATGTGGTCGTTCAGCGAGGTGATCGACGGCTTGGCCGATGCTTGCAATGCATTTGGAACACCGGTTGTCTCGGGCAACGTATCGTTCTATAACGAAACTGACGGCCGCGGAATTTTGCCGACGCCGGTGATCGGCATGGTTGGTCTTATTGAAGATTCGCGGAAGATCATCACGCAAGGCTTTAAAACTCAAGGCGATGTGATCGCTCTGCTTGGCGAAACGCGGGACGACCTCGCCGCAAGTGAATACGCCCAAACTGTTCTCGGTTTATCAACCAAACAGCTTATCGAAAACGGAATCTGTCCGACTCTCGATCTGGAGCGTGAACACGAGCTGCACGAACTGATCCTAAATCTCAAGCGTGAATGTCTTATCAACTCGGCCCATGACTGCGCAGACGGTGGTCTTGCTGTCACAATTGCAGAAAACTGCTTCTCGTCACTAAACCGCAAGCGGATCGGCGCTGAGATAAACCTTGAGAATAAAGACCTCTCGGCCGAGGCATTGCTGTTTGGCGAAACCCCTTCGCGCATCGTAATCAGCTTCAAACCCGAAAACGAGACGCGCGTTCGCGAGACCGTCGGTGACTTTCCGTTTGAGGTAATCGGGACGGTCGGCGGCAGCGATCTAAAACTCGTAGTAAACAAACAGAGATTTTCCGCGTCTGTTTCCGACCTCGAGAAGGCCTGGGGCCGCGCGCTCGCCAGCAAACTCGAGAACTGACCCTATCTACACGCAAACCTCTCAGGTAAAATCGATGTATGCCCGCAGGCGTCTATCTGCACATTCCATTTTGTAAATCGCGGTGCTCGTATTGTGATTTTGCGACCGATGTTTATCGTGACAATGACGCTGTCGAGCGTTATGTTAATGCGTTAGTCAGCGAGATGACCGAGGGCGGAAACCCGACCGGTAGGAAGGGTGCACACGATTACTCGTATTCTACGTCGCGCACCCTCGCAACAGCTCGGGTTTCTGCCTTGAGTGCCGACACGGTCTATTTCGGCGGCGGCACGCCGTCGCTGCTCACGCCGTCGCAGCTTGAGCGAATATTGAAGACGGTTCACGACAAGTTCGACATTTCGCCTAACGCCGAGATCACGATGGAGATGAATCCGGCGACTGTTACGCCGGACACTCTGCGTGAGTATCGCTCACTCGGCGTAAATCGTGCGAGCTTTGGCGTGCAGACATTCGACGATCGAGCACTGAAGCTACTCGCCCGTGGGCACGATGCAAATGATGCGAGAACAACATTTACAATCCTTCGGGAAGCAGGTTTCGATAACGTCAGCTTTGATCTGATCGCAGGTTTGCCAGGGCAAACGCTCGACGATTGGGGGCGAAATCTGAGTGAAGCAATCGCGATGTCGCCCGAACATCTCTCGCTCTACTTGCTAGAAATTCACGAAGGCACACCGCTCGCCGAACAGGTTCGCTCAGGCCGCCAACCAACGCCTGACGATGATCTCGCGGCCGCGATGTACGAGATGATGCTCGACCGTCTCGCCGCTGCCGGTTACGAGCAGTACGAAATTTCAAACTTTTGCAGGCCGGGCTTCGAGTCGCGACACAATACAAAATACTGGCGGCTCGCTCCGGTTTACGGCTTCGGCGTTTCGGCGCATTCGTTCGATGGAACACAGCGTTACGCAAACGGACGTGACACTGCAAAGTACGTTGAGCTAATTGAAAACAATATCTCAGCCGAAGTCATGCGCGATGAGATCGACCAAGCCTCAGAATTTATTTTTCTCGGTTTGCGTATGGAAGACGGCATCGATCTGGTCGAGTACAAACTGCGATTCGGCTCTGATCTAATCAAAAAATATCAGATTGAGCTTAATAGATTGATCGATGCCGGACTTATCGCGACGGAAAATGACAGGTTGCAGCTTACGCGAAAAGGAAAGTTGTTTTCGAATGAAGTCTTCGCGGAATTTGTTTAGAGCCGATGCCGCGCTCATCCATAAAAACTATGCGTTCGACAACATCGATTGGAAAAGAAAACGATTTAGGATTTGGCGGCGGAGCCGCCCAGAGAAAATAGCCAGAGGTGAAACCTCTGGAACAGTTACCCCAAGAGTCCGCGGCGATGAAACCGCCGCCAGACTCAACTTTCACCACAGAAAACGTTCTTCAAATTCGATCCCTGCCTTACTCAACAGTTCGATATATTCTGTCTGAAAATCTTTTTTCCGATGATGTTCTTTTTGATTAAGGATATAGTCTCTCACCGCCGGAACCGCAGTCGGGCTGACCGAAAAAGCTCCGTAGCCTTTCTGCCACTCGAACATTTTTGTCATTTCTTTGTGAATCCACTCCGACGAGTCGGCCTTCAGATCACGGAGAAAATAATCGAGTCGATGTTTAGACTTTAGACTCGTAAGAACATGAACATGATCTTCATCACCACCGATCTGCAACGGCATCGCGTCCGAGCCCTTTATGATGCCAGCCATGTAGGAATGCAGCCGCGATTCCCATCGGGATTAATCCACTGCATTCGATCCTTTGTCGAGAAAACGAGGTGAAAGTATGAGGCGATGTGACTTGACGGCATCGGTTATTCTGTCGCGGCTTCACCGCGAGATTTGTGTTTGCATTTTCCCGAGGTTTCACCTCTGGCTATTTTCTTACTGCCGCTTCGCGGCGTTCGTCCCCGCGATGCTTGCGGACTCGATTGGCCATCATTCCGGTGGTTCTGACTTCAGGTGCGTCCGCGCTTCCCATAGCTCGGGAAAGAATGTTTTCGTAAGCGTCGTCATCAGATACCCGACGCCATCCGAGCCACCGGTGCCGCGTTTCATCCCCAGCATTCGCTCGACCATGAGCACGTGATGGTAGCGCCAGAGCGAAAAATTTTCATCGTGGTCGATCAGTAAATCCTGCATTATGAACAAGTTACCGTGCTTTTCGGGATTTGTGAGAATCTCGACGATCGCTGCAATTCGCTCTTCGTGAGTTGTGGTCGGAAATCCTTCTCTTTCGAGCAGAGACCAAAAAGCATCGGCTAAACTCGGCTCGACAAAACGTCGGCTGAGGCGTTCGTATGCAAACTCGTCGCTGCGAAAATGCTCAAGAATCTTCTCGTCCTTTTGCCCCGACACGAATTCCAACTCGCGAAACTGCATCGACTGAAAACCGCTCGCAGGATTTAGCTTGTCGCGAAACTCGAGAAAGCCGATCTGAGCCATCGTCTCGAGAATGTGAATCTGCGAGACCATTATCTTCTCGATCGCGGTGATGGCGCGCAAACTGTGATTGACGCGAAACGCGCGTCCCTCGCCCATCCATTTTATCGTCGCATCCGTTTCGTGAAGTATCTGCTTGAACCACAATTCGTAGGTTTGGTGGATGATAATAAAAAGCTGCTCGTCGTGGCTCGTCGGCTCGCTCAACGTGTGCTGAAGCTGTAGCAGCTCGGGGACTTTTAGATATTCGTTGTATGAGAGCAACGAGTCTTTGCCGTATTCGGAGGCCATAATTTTGGCTTTATCTTCCGCTATCGTCCGGTTTATGTCAATTTTCAAAAAAAACGCGAAAAATTGGCAAAACCTCTTGACAGACACGCGAGATTTGGGTAAATTTGCGTTCGTCTATCACACAATTCAATCAATCAGGGTGATCTTGAGATATAAGATCGGGGTTTCGTTTCCGAAAGCTGTGTGTTAATAGAACCTGAGTGCATTCATCGGACACGCGAGTGACCAGTGTTGATGTTGCTAAACAAGTTTTCTCCGGTTCGCTCAACAAAATTGCCGGTGTATTTATTATGAAGTTCTTAGTTTTAGGAGGAGTTACTTGAGATGACAAAGACTGTCGGCAAGGTCAAATGGTTTAACAACGCAAAGGGCTACGGATTTATTGAACAGCCCGGCGAGCAGGATATTTTTGTGCATTACAGCTCGATAACCGGCGATGGTTATAAGACCTTGATACAAGGTCAGGAAGTTGAATTTGAGGTGACAGACGGCCCAAAAGGCCCACAGGCCGAGAACGTGATGAAAGTCGCGTGACCGGAAGTTAAAACCCAGAATAAAAAAAGGCGCACCTCGTTGTATCGGGATTCGCCTTTTTTGTTTATAGCTCTTCGCCTTTTGCCTTTAGCATTCGCCGCCACAATTCGCGGTAAGAAGTAAAGCGGGCGACGAGGGTGTTGAAATGATATCGCTGTGCGTAAGTGAGCGTTCGGTTGTCGGAGACGCGTTTTATGAACGACTCGAGCCGGGCGCGCTGTTCGAGCGGAGGACGCTTTGAACCTCCGTTAAAATATATGTCGAACTCGATCTTAAGCTTTCGAATATCGTCCTCCATTCGAGTCAATTGCTGCTCAAGTTCAACCGCTTCGTCCTGCCTTGTGCGGATCTTGCGATACAAATTGTCACCAACGAGTGCCATATTGTTTTGTATTCTTGGGAAAAGACGCCTGGCGGCATCTAATTTAAAAAACTGCCAACGACTGTACGTTTCCAAAATATGCGAAAATAATCGCTAAAGATTATTGTGGCAAAAAGCAAAACATCATTGAATTCGGTACTTCGCGGTCTGCCGTCGGTCAGCGATCTGCTCTCGACACCGACTGGTCGCGAGATAGTTTCCGTGGCCGGCGAATCACACGCCGCGGAGCTATCACGTCGTGCTGTAGAAGAATTACGGCAGGAGATTTTGTCCGGGGGCTCGTCGGGTGAAAACCTGGGCGACGACGCGGAAAAACGATTGTCGGGCGCGTGGCAGTCGGAAGAGCTGAAACGAATCCGTCGCGTTATAAATGCGACCGGTGTTGTTATTCACACAAATCTCGGTAGGTCGCGATTTGCTGATTCAGCGCGTAAAGCGATCACCGAAGCCGCCGGCTATTGCACGCTTGAATACGACATCGAAACCGGCAAACGCGGTGCACGCGCTCGCAAAGCCGAGGAGCTATTGATCGAGTTAACCGGGGCAGAGGATGTTCTGGTTGTGAACAACTGCGCCGCGGCGGCGTTTTTTGTGCTCACGGCATTTGCGGGCGGCGGCGAAGTCGTCATTTCACGCGGCGAACTTGTTGAGATTGGCGGCGACTTTCGCGTGCCCGACGTGCTGACGCAATCGGGAGCGATATTGCGCGAGGTCGGCACGACAAACCGCACAAAGCTCGCCGATTACGAAAAAGCTGTTGGCGCGAACACGAGGATGATCTTGCGTGTTCATCCGTCAAATTACCGCATTGTCGGATTTACAACGATGCCGACTGCTGCCGAGCTTGCCGCTCTTGCAAAAAAACACGATCTCATCTTATACGAAGACATCGGCTCCGGTGCTCTTGTTGATCTTTCATCGATCGGCATCGCGGGCGAACGGGTCGTGGCGGATTCTATAAAAGCGGGCGTCGATGTCGTGTCATTCAGCGGCGATAAGCTGCTCGGCGGGCCGCAGGCCGGTATTATCGCCGGAAAGAGTGATTTGATCGCTAAACTGCGTCGTCATCCGTTGTATCGCGCGTTACGCGTGGACAAGATAACGTACGCCGCGCTCGAAGCGACGCTCGAAATTCATCGTCGCGGGCGGGCGTTGGCAGACATTCCGACCTTGAAGATGCTGTCGATGAGCAAGGACCAGATCGCAACGCGTGTCGCGCAGTTTGTCGAAAAACTCAATAACAAACTCGGTAAGAAGAGCGATCTGAAATTTGAAGTTGTCGAAGGCAATTCTGCAACCGGCGGCGGCGCAGCACCGGACGCAAAACTCGAGACAAAACTCATCGCCCTGACGCACAAAACTCTCTCCGCGTTGCGTATCGAGCACCGTCTTCGTTTCGCAGTGACGCCCGTCATTACGCGAATCGTCGATGACCGCGTGTTGATCGACCTGCGAACCGTTAGCGAAGCGGAAGAAGATGAATTGATCAACAGTTTGGCCTCGATCTGAATTTAGCGAGCTGGCCGCCCACTTACGCAGGCGGTTCTGACTTAGTTATCTCTCGTAAAATCGCTCATAAATTCGACGAGCCGCTCAACGCCCTCCCGGGGAAAAGCGTTGTAGATCGACGCACGCACGCCGCCTACGGAGCGATGGCCTTTTAGGCCGTCGAGGCCGAGAGCGGTTGCCTCGGTGCAGAATTTCTTTTCGAGATCTTCGCTTGGCAAGCGGAACGTGACGTTCATCAGCGAGCGAGCGTTTCGATCCGCGTGGCCGGTGTAGTATCCGTCGCTCGAGTCGATCGCGTCGTACAAAATCGCCGCCTTTTCTTCGTTCAACTTCTGCATCGCCGCGACACCGCCTTGCTCGCGGAGCCATTCGCAAACGAGGCTGATTATGTAAATTCCCCATGTATTCGGCGTGTTTAGCATCGAGTCGTTCTCGGCAAGCTGTCGGTAATCGAGCATCGAGTGTTGGTTTTCGGGAACCTGCGCAACGAGATCGTCGCGGATAATGACGAGCGTGACGCCACTCGGCCCGATGTTTTTTTGCGCACCGGCATAGATGAGAGCGTACTTTCGCAAATTCAGCGGCTTTGAGAGAATATTTGACGATGCGTCGCATATCTCCGGCACTCCGCCGCCGTCAAGTTCGTACTTGAACTCGACGCCCTCGATCGTCTCGTTCGATGTGTAATGAACGAACTTCGCGTCAGGCGAAAATTTCAGCTCGTCCTGCATAGGCACCGATTTGAAGCCGCCGTCAGCGTTTGAAAATATGACATTCGCGTTACCGCAGCGTTTTGCCTCTTTAAGCGCCTTTTTGCCCCAAGCGCCTGTGATCACGTAGTCTGCCGTCTCGCCCGCCGCGAGAAAATTCATCGGTATCATCGAGAACTGCAGTGACGCCCCGCCCTGCAAAAACAGAATCCTATAGTTCGTCGGGACTTTGAGCAGATCGCGAATCCCCTGCTCGGCCGCGGCCAGTATTGCCTCAAAATGCTTAGACCGATGGCTGATCTCCATCACACTCATTCCAATGCCGCCGAGATCGAGCAGCTCTTCGCGTGCTTTTTCGAGAACAGGAGCGGGCAAAACGGCCGGCCCGGCACTAAAGTTATAAATTTTATTAGTCATTTTGGTTAAAATGATAAGTTAACACAGCCGCACTTGTTATTGAATTCGTGCTTTCTAAACTGGCCGTGATTGAGTTAGAATTCATAAAAAGAATAAACTCAAAACGCGATGGCCGCATCTTAAAGGTCGCAGTTTTTGACGAATTTAGTTATCGGAGGATCTTAATGTTTCGCAAATCATTTATTTCGTTTATTTTAACTGGTCTTGCCGTGCTTGTTTGCAATGCCGCAATTTATGCCCAAACTGCTCCAGTCTCCGGCACTGTCGAGCTTGCAAAGGCTGACGGAACCCGCGAACCGGTCGCAGGGGCCTTGATTGAAGTCTTTCGGACTGATATTAAAGCCGGTTTTCCATCGGCCAAGGCGGGCAAGAAAGGCGAATTCAGCTTCGCCGGCATGCAGCTCGGTGCTACATACGTTTTTAGTGTAAGCGCCCCAGGCTGTGCACCGACAGTTTATCCAAACATAAAAGCTGGAATGGAAAAACTTTTAATAACGCTCGACCCGGGCGACGGTAGGAAGCTAACCGAAGACGAGGCTCGCAAATGGAGCGCCGCTAACGCTGCGAAAAGCGGTTCGACCCAATTAACCGCCGAGCAGAAAAAAGAACAGGCTGAGCTTGAAGCAAAACGAAAGGAAGTAGAAGCAAAGAATGCAAAAGCTCAAAAATCAAACGAAATAATCGCACAGGCCTTTAAAGAAGGTAATGAGGCGATGACTGCGAAAAATTACGACCTGGCGATCTTAAAATACGACGAGGGCATTGCCGCCGATCCGGATTTTGTCGGCAGCGCGCCGACTCTGAATAACAATCGCAGCTCGGCTCTCAGATCGCGCGGCGTGGATAATTACAACAAGGCGGTCAAATCAACTGACGTATCTGAAAAAGTCGCGAATTTGGGGAAAGCGAGACAAGATTTGGCAGACTCGGCGCAAGGTTATCTTCGCTCGTGGACCGTGCTGAAAAATGCGCCCGCCGCCGATATTGTCGATCGTGCAAATTACGATGCGACAAAGAAGAACACTCTTATCAGCTCGGTCGAAACGTTTAGAATGGCGGTGAAAACCGAGCAGGTCGATCAAAGCGTGATTGATGCTGCTAAAATGCTGCTCCCGGAATACATGTCGAGCGAAACGGATGTTGCAAAAAAAGCTGAAGCGTCGCTTGCGTTTGCCGATCTCTATCGCGTCATGGGTGATTCGGAAAATGCAATTATGGGTTACAAAGCAATACTGGAGACTTCGCCGGACAACATCGATGCTCTCGCCGGAGCTGGTCTAAGCCTCGTCAACCTCGGTTACATCAAGGTCGAAAACGGAAAAGCGCAGAACAATAAAGCAATGCAGGACGAGGGCAAAAAGGACCTTCAGGAAGGCGCTAACCTTCTGGGCAAATATGCTAGTTCCGCTCCGGATGGTCACAAATTTAAAGCTGACGCCATCGGACTGATCGACACATTGAAGAAAGAACAAAACGTAACGCCGCAAAAAGTAACGCCGGCGCGTCGGCGAAATTAACTTCTCAACGTCAAAATGACTTTATGATGCCGGGCTTGTGATGATACGGCCCGGTCTTTTATGTCGATAAGGATAAACACAATTATTGAAAATGACGTTGCCGACGTCGTATCGCTCATGCGTGGTTTTGCCGAGTATGAGAATCTGAGCGAATACTGCACCGTGACGGCAGAGCGGTTGAGCGCGGCGATGTTCGGTGATGGCCCGATTGTTGAGGGACTTATCGCTTTTGCCGACGATGTCGCGATCGCCTACGCGCTGTTCTATCCGAGCTTTTCGAGTTTTCGCGGTGAGCGAGGCCTTTTCCTTGAGGACATTTATATTACCGAAGAATACCGGAGACACAACTTGGGCGAGAAGATGCTTCGTGAGATCGCGCGCATCGCAAAACAACGCGGCTGCGAGCGAATCGACTTTCATGTGCTCGATTGGAACACGCCTGCGGTGAAGTTTTATCTCAAACACGGCGCTGATAGAAACGACGATGAACGTCACTTCAAATTAGCGGGCGAGGCGTTTGAGAATCTAGCTTCTTAAAATTTTTGTCACAAAACGGTAGTGGGTGGTGTTTTCAAACGGTAACACGATTATCTTCGGAGGCATCAAGTGAAAAATATTGCAGCATTCGCATTCATCATCATCGTAATTGGCAAATACGTGATCATCACATAAAAATCTAGTCAAACCGTTTCCTAAACTCAACAAACGCGTCGCGCAACTCCGCGATTTCACCGCTGAGGCGTTCGACTTCGCTTTCGAGTTTCCCAACTCGGTCTTTTGCCGCTTCGGTTTGAATGGTGCGAGATGGTTGAGTTGTTGCTAACGCCGCAACATCGATCTCGCCGCCGAGAAGATGTGCAAAACGCGCGTCTTTTTGGCCCGGCTGACGTTCGAGTTTTACCACAAGCGGCTCGTCGCGTCGCGCCAGCGAATCGAGTGTCGTTTGAACTTCGTCAAGACCTGCGAATTCATGCATGCGGCCTGTTCGCTCACGCAGCTCGCCGATTGTCTGCGGCCCGCGGAGCATCAACACCGCAATTACAGCCGTCTCCGATGGTTCAAGCTCATACACGCTCGGCAGCATGTGTTTGTATTTCGCGACGCGTGCATTGCTGCCGTAAAAAATGTAAGCGAGATTTCGATCGCGCAGACGTTCGAGTGCGTCGCTCACGGTCTTTTCATCAAAGGTCACGATTGGATCGCGATTATTCTTTTGATTACACGCGTTGACGAGCGCGTTTAGCGTAAGCGGATAGTACTCGGGCGTCGTCAACTGCTTCTCAACGAGCGCGCCTAGAATTCGGATTTCTTCTTTGTCAAGATTTTCGGGCATAACCGTCGGGGCAAAATTTACTCTTTTAATTTACAATTTAGAAAATGGATATACTAGTTGCTCGTGACAAAGAAGAGTTGCAGCTTGCGTTTGAGCAGCTCTCAAACGCAGCTATCATTGGCTGCGACACGGAAACGTCTGGCTTCAGTCCAGCGAGTGGCAGGCTCTTCTCCGTTCAATTCTCCGACGGCGAATTCAACGTCCTCGTTCCCGTGAGCGAAGGCATCGCACTCGGCGCACTCGCCGATATTCTCGCCGATCCTGCAATTACAAAGATCTTTCACAACGCAAAATTCGATCTCGATTTTCTAAATCACAACGGAATCGCGGTGAACAACATCTACGACACGATGATCGCCGAAAAGGTTTTGACGCGTGGTGCAAACCAGTCGGCCTCATTAGCCGAGACGCTCTATCGCTATTTCGCCGTCAATCTCGACAAATCACCGCGTTCGAAATTCACCCGCAAGTGGGACGGCATCTGGACAGATGAGCTTGTCGATTACGCATTGTCGGACGTAGTTCACCTGCCGCGTCTGATGGCCGAACAAACTGCCTGGCTAGAAAAGCTCGAGCTATCAGACGAATTCAATATTCAACTTAACAAGATTTTAGCCGCAAATTAACACGAATATCACTAATAGTTATTTTATTAGTGTCATTCGTGTAATTAGTGGCTAAATCTTCTTACCAGCGGTGATACGCCGGATGGCCTTCTTTGACGGCGACGAATGTGCCGCGGCAGGTTGCGCAGACTTTGTCGTTTGCGATCAACTCGGCTTCGACGGTGGCCCGGTCACCACTTGATTCGACAACATGAGCGCGCAAATGGATCTCAGCATCGCTCGGCGTCGGTCGCAGTAACTTCACGTGAAAATCCGCCGTCACGGTGCAATCGGGCTTGTCTTTGTTGTCGCGCTTCATCAAAAAGTAAGTCGCCATCCAGTTTGAGTGACAATCGAGCAAAGCGCCGATGATGCCGCCGTTCAGCATTCCGGGAAAAGCTTCGTGATGCGGCTCGGCGTGCCAAGTTGCAACGACTTCATCGCCCTGCGGAAAGCTGTTAACGTGCAAACCCCTTTCATTCGCCGGCCCGCAGCCGAAGCAGATGCTGTTTGGCGAGTACGTTTGCTGAAGTGATAATGCGTCTTTCATTACTGGTAGGTTCGCATGCGAGCGTTTGCGGTTCAAGGTCGTAATGGCGTAAATTTAACCGTCAATTCAAAAATATTATGCTTACGCTTATTGCGATTGCGGTGATCGTCTGGCTCGTCTTTGGTTACTTCGCCTATGGCCGTTGGGTCGCGCGTCAGTTTAAGCTCGACGACGCAAACGAAACTCCTGCAAACAAAATTAACGACGGTGAAGATTACGTTCCGACGCGGCCGTTTTATCTTTTTGGACAGCATTTTTCGGCGATCGCGGCGGCTGGGCCGATCGCCGGGCCGATAATCGCGTGTCTCGCGTTCGGCTGGTTGCCGTGTTTGTTGTGGATCGCACTTGGCGTTGTGCTGATCGGAGCGGTGCATGATTTCAGCGCGCTTGCGTCGTCGGTTCGTCACGGCGCGCAGAGCATCGCCGAGATCACACGCGACAAACTTGGTGGTAAAGCCGGCCGTGCGCTGATGGCGTTCATCTGGATCGCGCTCGTCTATGTCGCGGTCGCTTTTACCGACATCACGGCCGGCACTTTTGTCGCGGGCGACGAGTCGCTCGTCGGCGAAACCACATTCAACCCTGGCGGCGCTGTTGCGATGGCGAGCGTGCTCTACCTCGGACTGTCGATATTGCTCGGCGTCGTCGAACGGTTCCTAAAACCGCCGCTTTGGCTCTCGACGATCATCTTTGTCCCCGCGACATTCGCACTCTCGTATGTCGGCACGCAATTCTCGAACGTGCTGATCTTCAGTCATCAAACGTGGGCGGTTTTGATCCTTTTGTATTGCATCGTCGCGTCGATGCTGCCGGTTTGGGCGCTGCTGCAGCCACGCGGATATCTCGGTGGATTTGTGCTGTACGCGGCGATCGCGGTCGGCGTGATCGGAATTTTCTTCGGCGGGTATGAGATTCAGCAACCAGCGTTCAAATCGTTCGATGTCGGCGGAATGACCGGCATGCTCTTCCCTTTCCTTTTTGTGACGATCGCGTGCGGCGCGTGTTCAGGCTTTCACGGGCTCGTCTGCTCGGGCACGACGTCAAAACAGATCGACAAAGAATCGCACACGCGCCCGATCGGTTACGGCGGGATGTTGGCCGAGGGCTTTGTCGCCTTCATCGCTCTCGTGACGGTAATGATCGCTTTTGGTGATTCGCTCGTCGGGCCTGACGGCAAAAATCTGCCGGCGGGAAAAATTTACGGCAACGGCATCGGTAATTTTTTGTCGCTGATGATTGGGCAGGAAAATCTGAAGTTTGCAGTCACGTTCGGGGCAATGGCGTTTTCGACGTTTGTCTTTGACACGCTCGATGTAACGATGCGTCTCGGCCGCTATCTTGTGCAAGAACTGATCGGCATTCCCGGACATGTCGGAGCCGTCATCGGAACGCTCGTCACGGTCGCGTTGCCGTTTGGGTTGATCTTCCTCGCCAAGCCGGGCAGTTACATTGAATTTTGGACGCTTTTCGGCGCATCTAACCAACTGCTCGCCGCGCTGACGCTGCTCTCGATCACAGTTTGGCTCTACAAAGCGCGAAAGCGAATCGCGTTCACGCTGCTGCCCATGCTCTTCGTTCTGACCGTAACGTTGTGGGCGCTCACGTCGATCGTCATCGGCAATTTTCAAGCGACAAGTTGGTTCGACATCAAGCTCATCAATGGAGTGATGTCACTGGCTCTCATCGGTCTGGCGATATTCCTAGTCGTTAAAGGATTGTTGAAGCTCCGCGAAAAGCGGGATGACGATTTTTCCCCAAGCAAGGAAGTTCTCGCCGAAGTTTAATGGAGGATATATGAAACTTAACAATGCAACCTTCTCCTCTGTGCTTGTCGTGACGATCTTAATTCTGGTCGCGCTCGGCTGCGGCGGCGGTTCGAGCGATGCGTGCATCGGGACGGTCACATACGATGGCAAAACCTTTCAGGGCGCCGGTAAGAACGAGATCGACGCGAAACTTTTCGCCTGTAACAAATACTGCAGCGACGCCGACCTGGAATTTGACGCTCGCTATCGCATCTGGCTCAATTCGCCGAAGGGCAAAGCCGCGGGCTCGCCATCGAAACGCGAAGCGATGTTCAAGGACAAAGACTTGCTCGATTTCGTAACCAACGTCTGCGCGCACAAATGCACGTCGTCGATGAATCCTGAGGCTAAATGTAAGTAGTTACTTGCGGCCCAAGCTCGGGTTAATTTTGTCTTCGAGCCAATTGGTGAGTTTATCGACGCTCTCGATGTGCACAGGTTTGCCCTTCCACGCCTTTATCGCAAAAGCGACGAGCATGATCGACGTGATGAGCGTAAAGATCAGATTGCCGATGTCCGCAATTTCGGTTATATTGCCGACAATTCCAAGTATCGTCGTCACGGCCAGAATCCCGACGTGTGCCGCCAAGCCCTGCGCGGCGTGAAAGCGAACTTTAGTCTCGCTCTTAGGCACCAAAAACAAAATTAGAGCGCCTGCGACCATGCCGATGTACCACGGAATATAAGGCGCCGCGATCACCATGTGCTCCGGTATTCCGAACGGCTCGATCTTTCGCGAAGTCGTGTCATCTGTTGCTGTGAGATTCGCCGGTTGGTAATTCGCCGGCACAAATTGGCCGTCATAAGGCTGTGAGTAAGCGGCATCGGCCGCAAAAAATCTTCGTGTCTCTTGTTCTGTCGCACCAGTTGGCGCGCCGCTCGCAAATTGCCGCGTCTCAGCCGCACCGGTCTCGGACAAAACCTGCGTCACGACCTCAGCTTCGGCCGCGGCCTTTATTTTCTCCGGAAAGTCCGGATCGAGCGGATTTGTGTCGTACTTTGTCGGCATCGCTAGCTTGATTTTACGACATATTGTCGTCGATTGTTCGCGGAAAAGTTCTCAACGCAAAGGCGCTAAGACCGCAAAGGAATATAAAAAAAATAACTTTGCGTCTTTGCGCTCTTAGCGACTTTGCGTTGAAATTCCTAATTCCTTCAACTGTGCGTCGTCAACTTCGCCCGGCGAATCCATCATTAGATCCTGCGCCGATGCGGTTTTTGGAAACGCGATCAGGTCGCGAATGTTATCCGTCTGCAGCAGCGCCATCAGTGTCCGCTCGATGCCCGCGGCGAAACCGCCGTGCGGCGGCGTGCCGTATCGAAGCGCTTCGAGGAAAAACCCGAACTGCGCACGCGCAGATTCCGGCGTCATTCCCAGCGCTTTGAAATTGAGCGCCTGAACGTCGGCTTGATGAATACGTATCGAACCGCCCGCGACCTCGATGCCATTGATCACCGCGTCATAGGCTTTGGCACGAACCTGTCCGAGCAGATGATGCTGAGACTCGTCATTCACCGCAGTCTTAAATTGTTCGAGATCTTCGTCCATCGGCGATGTGAACGGATGATGCGCGGCGACGTAAGCGTCGCTCTCTTCATGATGGTCGAACATCGGAAACTCGGTGACGATCAGCGGTTTGAAGACGTCTGCGGGGATCAGGTTCTCGCGTCGTGCGACTTCGAGTCTCAATGCGCCGAGAGCTGCTGCGACCACAGACTTGCGGCCTGCGACGATCAAAACGGCGTCGCCCTTTTCGGCACTTGCCCTGTCGGCGAGCTGCTCGAGTTTCTCGTCGCCCAAAACTTTGAGTAACGACGATGTCGTCTCGTCACCAAGTTTTATCCACGCCAACGCCGACGCGCCGTAACGTTTTACAAACTCTTGCAACTCGTCGGTTTGTTTCCGCGAATAATCCGCACGCTGCTTTACGACAATGCATTTGACCTCGCCGCCGGATTTCAGCGTTTCGGCAAAAGGAGCGAAGTCAGTGTCGCGAAGATTGTCGCTCAAATCGATGAGCTCCATTTCAAATCGCACATCGGGTTTGTCCGAGCCGTAACGCCGCATCGCTTCGGCATAGGTCATTCGCGGCCACTCGGCCGGCAGTTCGACGTCGATCAACTTAAACACGTGATTGAACATGTCCCTCATTTCCCGATAGATCATCTCGCGGTTAGGAAACGACATCTCCATGTCGAGCTGCGTGAATTCGGGCTGGCGGTCGGCCCGCAGGTCCTCGTCGCGAAAGCAGCGTGCGATCTGATAATACTTGTCAAAGCCGGCGATCATCGTAATCTGCTTTAAGATCTGCGGCGACTGCGGCAGCGCAAAGAATTTACCCGCATGAATCCGCGACGGCACGATGAAATCTCGCGCGCCTTCGGGAGTGGATTTGAGCAGGATCGGAGTCTCTATCTCTAAAAAGCCGCGTGCGTCGAAATACTCACGGATCGCCGCGACGACCTTCGCACGCATTCGAATGTTGTGCTGCAGCTGCGGACGCCGCAGATCGAGGTAGCGATATTTCAAACGCGTCGATTCGTCGGCGAGATTCTCGCTGCCCGCAACCTCAAGCTGAAACGGTGGAACATTAGCGTCGTTCAATATCAACAGCTCCTCGGCGTGAACTTCGATATCTCCGGTCGCGAGCTTTGGGTTGTGCGTGCCCTCGCGCATCATCACTTCGCCTTTAACGGCGATGACAAACTCGCCACGAAGACCCTTCGCTTTGACGTGCGCGTCGCCGGCGTCTTCTTCGCTCAGCACGACCTGGGTTACGCCTTCGCGATCGCGAAGATCGATAAATGTCAGCACGCCAAAATCGCGCTTCTTCGCAACCCAGCCCATCAACACGACCTTTTGGCCGACATGCGACTCGCGGAGCTCACCGCACGAATGAGAGCGTTCCAAATTTCCTAAAACATCCAACATAAAAACCTATTATGCCCACGAAACAAACGAAATACACTAAAAGAAGTTACTTTTCGTGCCTTTCGTGTGTTTCGTGGGCAATCCTTCTTTAAAAATAAAACCGAGCAAAGTAATACAGTATCGGTGCGCCGAAGAGCAAACTGTCCAGTCTGTCAAGAAAACCGCCGTGGCCGGGCAATATCGAAGCTGCATCTTTGGCTCCCGCGGCACGTTTCATTGCACTTTCGGCGAGATCGCCAAGCACGCCGACGGATGCCAAAACTAATGCGAGCGGTATCGAATATTGAAGCGGCAGTTCGTGAAAAAAGACGTAGGTTGTGATCGCAGCCCCTGCGGCCGCTGATATAAGCCCGCCAATTAGCCCTTCGACGGTTTTGCCGGGCGAGATTGTTGGAGCAAGTTTGTGTTTGCCAAACGCTCGGCCGATATAATATGCACCGGTGTCGGACATAAAAACAACACTGAAAAAATATCCGAGCAGTTTTGTTGAAAGGTCGATTCCGTTTTCAAATCCGACACGCATCGCGACCAAAAAACCACCGAGAAACGCAACATATATCACGCCGAGCAGCGTCACGCCCACGCCGGTCAACATCTTGCGAAAACTTTCACGAAAGCGAAATGTCTGTGTCACCAGCAACACGATGACGAACAAAGCGAGCGTCAGCAATATCAGTTCCGGCGCCTTTGCCGGTGCGTCGAACACAAATCCTATGAACAAAGCCGCTGCACCGAGATATCCGATCGCGGCGTCCGCTTTTAGTTCGAGGTTTTTTGTAAGAGAGTAAAATTCAAACAGACCGGCAGCCATAGCAAACGCCGCCAGCGCTACAAACAACAACGCAGATTCGCGCCACCAGAGCGGTAAAATTATCGCTGCGATAAGTATCGGAAGTGCGGCAGCGGCAGTTAGTATTCGCGTTTTCATTTCTTTATTCCGCCAAAGCGTCGGTCGCGTTTTTGATATTCGATGATCGCCTCGAAGATCTGCGGCCTGCGAAAATCCGGAAACAGCGTCTGCGTTACATAGATCTCGCTGTATGCAAGCTGCCAGAGCAAAAAGTTCGAGATGCGAAATTCGCCGCTCGTGCGGATCAGCAGATCGACGTCCGGCAGCCCGTGTGTGTAAAGGTTTCGCTCGATGTCGGCTTCAGTCAAGTGATCGATCACATCATTGCGACGCTCGATGTCTGCACACGCGAGACGCACCGCACGAACGATCTCGGCTCGCGAACCGTAATTTAGCGCGACGCACATCACCATCCCGGTGTTGTTGGCCGTGGTTTGCGTCGCGGAAGTGATCTCTTTTTGCACATCAGCATCGAGCCCGTAAAGATCGCCGATCGCCTGAAAGCGAATGTTATTTGAGTGAACTTCTTTCAGCTCGCTGCGAATAAATCGCTTGAGCATCTGCATCAAACCTTTGATTTCGGTTTTTGGACGCTTCCAATTCTCAGTCGAAAATGCGTAAAGCGTGACAGCTTTGATCTCGAGCCGTGCGCACGTATCGACGATAGCTCTGACTGAATCCGCACCCGCGCGATGCCCGAAAATCCGCGGCTTACCTTTGGAACGTGCCCAGCGTCCGTTGCCGTCCATTATCACCGCGATGTGTTGCGGCAGACGCGTCACATCTATCGCCGCCAAAAGTTGAGCGTCGGCAGAATTTGTTTTTACTATTCCGTCAAAACCTTTAAGCATTCTTAATCGACACGCCGACTATCGCGTCGCGATTTATCGGACCGTAAATATGCGGGTAAATTTCGTTATTCGTCGATGGCTCTTTCAGGACTCGTGACATGAGTTTGTCGCTCTCGATCTCGATGATGACAAGTCTCTTCACGCCTCTGTAATATCGTTTGATCACGCCATCGAGCTGATCGGCAAAGCTGCAATGAATAAAGCCTTCGATCTCCAAACTCTTTGCGCGGTAAAGCCCGGTGTCAAAGGCCTGCCAATCGTCGGGTAAAACTATGTGATAGATCAACACAAAAAACGCATCAATCGTATTCGACTTTTAGCAAGGTCAAACCTTGTGCCAACGCGGTTTTGCCCGCGAGATTTCGGTCGCCGGTAACGATTGCAGTTTGAATTGTACCACTATCCTTTTCACCACGCCCGACCTCTATCAGCGTGCCGACGATCGACCGAACCATGTAACGCAAAAAGCCTTTTGCAGTTATACGAAACTCGATGATCTGCGAGTCAGCGTTTCTCTCCCAGTGAGATTCGACAATAAAATCCGTGACGTTTCGCACTCGACTTTCACCATCGGATTTCGCCGACGCAAACGCCGTCCAATCATGCTCGCCTAAGAAAAATCGCGCAGCATCGTTCATCCGCGCAACATCGAGCGGTCGCGATTCGTGATGAGCGAACCTGCGCCAAAACGGTGAGATTACCGGCGCATTTACGACGCGATAAAGATACGTCTTGCTCTTCGCAGAGAAACGCGCGTGGAACTCATCCGGCGCTCGCTCGCACTTCATTATCCTAATGTCGCGCCAGAGATTCCCGTTGATCGCGTGTTTGAGTTTCTCCGGCGTAAATTTGTCGCTGGCGATGTGCACATTCGCGACTTGCCCCTCAGCATGAACGCCCGCGTCCGTGCGGCCAGAACCAATAACGCTCACATCGGCATCGACCAACATTCCGATCACGCGTTCGAGCTCGCCCTGGATCGTGCGGTCGTTCTCCTGCACCTGCCAACCGTGAAAGTCGGTGCCGTCGTATTGAATCAGAAGTTTGAAGTTCATACGGGAAACAGTAGCCGGAACCGCTCGCAGCAAACAATGGAATTCTCATCAAAATCAAAACCCAATTTGCTCGCCTCTCTCGTGAAATAATCGTGGTGAACCCGCCGCCAGTATTCCAACGTCCGGTCACCTTCGCCCTCGTCAAAAGCAAAGTCTGCGCGAACATGGCAGAAGGGCAAATGACGAATTTCGGCCGTTTGAATTATGCACAACGGTTCGCCGTCAATATCCGTGACAACGCTGTAGCCGTCCTCAACAGGTGCGTTTGCGGGTTCGAGCTCGTTTGTTTTGGCAAGGCTCGCCGTCGCCGTTTTTCTGCCCGACATCACCAAAGCCGCCAATTCGTGCGCCATTATGTCCGAATTGCCAAAATACCAGACCTGATACGGCGTCGCCGGATCGAGTCCGGAGAAGCGGCAAAACTCTTCCCAAAAATCTCGTACGTTCATTTTCTGCTGCCAGGTTTTACGGCCTCGATTCCCTCAACACACATCGGACAAACGTCTGGCAAGTAACTTGGCACATCGAGTGTTGCGAGCGAAATACGCGGCACACCGACATCGGCCGCGCCGTTCGAGCGGTCAATAATCGAAGCGGCAGCGACAACTCTTGCTCCATGTATTTCTAATGCCGCAATACACTCGCGCGTCGAGCCTCCGGTTGTAATAACATCTTCGACAACCAATATGCGCTCACCTTCGCTTACTGTAAATCCGCGCCGCAGCGTCATCTCACTATTCTGACGCTCGGTCCAAATAAATCTCACACCAAGTGCTTGTGCAGCCGCAAAACCGATCACGAGTCCGCCTATTGCCGGCGAGGCGACGATGTCAATGTTGTCATCTTTAAACTTCGCCGCGATTCGTCCGCCATACTTCACGGCGTCCGCAGGATTTTGCAACGCAAGCGCGCACTGCAGATATTGCGGGCTGTGCAGTCCACTCGACAAAATGAAATGTCCCTCTAGCAGAGCGCCGCTTGTCTTAAAATGATCTAAAATCAATTCTTCGTTCATCGAACTCATCAAACTCTGCTAAAATTTCATTTAATGACACCGTATCCTAACTTAATTTCCGAGTCATTGCTAATAAGCGAAACGGTCAAACTTCTTCGCTCGTTTGGCGGGCGAGCGGCGGCAACGAGCGTCGTGGATTTTGTGATGAAGATACGTCGGCCCGATCCGCTTCTCGCAAAAAAACTCGTCGCCGAGCTTATCGAACGCGATCCGCGATTGCAGTTAAATGGAGAAATAGTTGAACTTATAGTTGCAGATTTCGAAACTCGTGAACTTGAGGATACGGAGTTCGTCGTCTTCGATCTCGAAACTACGGGTGCAAAGACCCCGCCGTGCCGTGTCACGGAGATCGGCGCTTACCGCGTGAAAAACGGTGCGGTGGGCGGAGAGTTTCACACTCTCGTCAATCCCGAAACGCCGATACCGCACTTTATCACAAACCTGACGGGCATCGACGACGAGATGGTCGCCGATGCGCCGGTTTTTGCCGATGTCGCTCACAACTTTTTAGAGTTTATCGGTGACTCGGTACTTGTTGCCCACAATTCTGGTTTTGACATGCGTTTTTTGAATCACGAGATCGGCCGCGTCTTTCCCGAATACCGTCTGGCAAATCCGTGCCTCTGCACTGTGCAGCTTTCCCGAAAGCTGTTACCAGAAATCGTAAATCACAAACTAAAAACAGTAGCGGAACACTATTCAATCGACCTCTACAATCATCATCGTGCCGCAGCCGATGCGCATGCGACTGCGCACATTTTCATTAATTTATTGACTCAGCTTAATGACAGCGGGGTGACAGACATTGCTGCTGTGCGCAAGATGAGTTCGCGAAAACATCGTTATGCCAAACGACAACGCGCCTGAGAGTGCTAATGATCAACGTCTCGACATTCGCCCGACACCGCGCGGCGAGATGAACCTTTACAAGCTCGATACGTTCGCTTACGAGTTTCCCGGTAACGAGATTTGGGTTGAATTTGAGATGCCGGAGTTTACCGCGATCTGTCCGTTCTCGGACTTTCCCGACTTTGCCGTAGTTCGCCTCAAATATGTTCCCAACAAACTTTGCATAGAGCTCAAAAGTCTAAAACTCTACATCAACTCGTTCCGCGACGTAAAGGTTTTTCACGAACATGTCGTCAACATCATGCTCGATGATTTTGTGCAAGCGTGCGACCCGCTAAAGGTCGACATCGAAGGCGACTTTCACGTTCGGGGCAATATCAAAACTGTCGTCAGGGCAAGTTACGTTAAGCCGTAAGCTCTTTATTTTCAGTGAATTGTGGCCACCATCACGCGTGGCTGTTTGTAGAGGTGTTTTGTGCAAGCGGCTTCGACGAGTCCGATGATCTCGGTTTCGCGTGGAGGACGGCCGTTAGAATACGCGTTGCGAATCTCCGAAAGAATTAAGAACTTTGCCTTTTCTAAGAGAGTTTGTTCGCGGAACGAAAGTTTTTTTTCGTGGCTAAGAAAAGTGAGTTTCTTAAAAACATCCGCGGCTTGAAACACATCGCCCGATTGCAGCTTTTCCATAAACTCACGCGAACGCGTTTTCCAATCGCACGACACGGGTTCGAAATCTTCGGCGAGCTTTCCTATGAGTTTGCGGCATTGCGAGACGCTGATCAATGGACGTATGCCAACGCTGTCAGTATTGCCTTGTGGAATAAAAATGGTCGAATTGTCGCCTAGAACGCGCAGCATGTAGCCGATCAAAAGCCGTCCGCCGATCATGCGCTTTTCCATCACCTCGACAAGGCACGGCCCTTGACTCGGATAGGCGACCTTTTGACCAACGGTTAGCTGCATAATCATTCCCTCCATAAAACCGGAGTCGAAATGCGGAATTTAAAAATGCAAAAAGGCTTCTGTGTTAAACGTGAAGTGCTATTTCAAACTATGGAGGGAGTATAACACGATTTGGCAGAGACAAAAAGCGGAAACCCGCCTATCGCTTTTCGTCTTTTGGGCGATAAATGCACCGCACTTTACCGCAGTCATTTTTGATTTGATTCCAACTATCGATCGATAAGTCTATAACTGCGAGTGCGGCCGTTGGCATCGGTTCGACGTCGTTGGTGAGGTGGCGAATAAAACCCTCCATGCCTGGATTATGACCGACAAGCAATGCAAAGTCGTTATCTCCAAGCTCAGAAACAACTTGCTGTAGTGAGCCGGGGCTGGCTTCGTAAATTCGCTCATCGAATCTTACGTCAGTTTGAAAATCGGCGGCTTGTTTTAACAACTCGGTTGTCTGCCAAGCTCGTTTTGCCGTTGAGGAGAGAATTACGTCAGGCACTAAGCCTTTTTCCTTCATCAATCTGCCCATGAACGGTGCGGCACGACGACCGCGATTATTGAGCGGACGTTCATAATCGGCAAGTTGCGGATCGTCCCAGCTTGATTTCGCATGACGAAGCAGGAAAAGCGTTTTCATGTGAGTTATAGATTGGTGGAGACGAGGGGGATCGAACCCCTGACCTCTGCAATGCCATTGCAGCGCTCTCCCAGCTGAGCTACGGCCCCATGCCATGTCGAAGCGCGCCGGTTTGGGGC
>JBAUGW010000018.1:0-5067 GCA_049679945.1 Pyrinomonadaceae bacterium
AATAAGAAGTTACTAAGAAAGAGTGGATCTGAATTGTCAAAAACTTGCCAAAACTCAAATGCCTCCACTTCGGCGGCCCGGTCGATCCGCGCTTGACTCCGAAACCGTCTTTAGAGATGTAGCTAACGTTATTATTGCGTGCTCCGCACGCTCAAGATATATTCGGCAACACAAACGCTCCGATATGCGGCTGGTTGGTATTCAAACAAGTCTGTAACGCAACTATCAAAGATTCGCGGAGATTCTCCGGCGTGAGAACGGCATCAACGAGGCCGCGGGCGGCGGCGTGTTTCGCGTCGAGTTCTTTGTCATAGGTTTCGCGGACCGCGTTCATCTCGGCTTCTAACTCGGGCGAAGGAGATTCGCCCGCGACCTTTAATTTATCTAACTGAGTGCCAAAGATCGCCTGCACGGCGCTGTCGCCCTCCATAACGCCCATGCGGCCCGTGGGGAGCGAAAAAATAAAATCCGGGTCAAACCCTTGGCCCGCCATCGCGTAATAGCCCGCACCGGACGCGTGATTGACGGTCAGGACGATCTTCGGCACGACGGCGGTCGCCATGGCTTCGACAAACTGGGCGCCGGCACGGATGATGCCGCTGTGCTCGGCCTCGGCCCCGACCATAAAGCCTGACACGTCCTGCACAAACAGCAAAGGCGTCGAGTGACGGCTGCAGTTCTCGATAAAGTACGCGGTCTTCTCAGCGGATTCGGTGTAAACGATACCGCCAAAACGGGGCGGCTGATTTGGTTTACCTTTTGACATGCCGCGGCTGTTCGCAATAACGCCGACGAGAATACCGCCAATGCGCGCCGTGCCGCAGATCATTTCCTTTGCAAAATCGGCTTGCAATTCGTCGATCTCGCCATCGAGGAACGTGTCGAGAACCGCATGCATGTCGTACGGTGCTCGATGATCGTCGGGAAGTATGTCGTATAGGTTTGGAGTCCCGCCTTTAGGCGGCTTTTTGCCAGCGTCGCGGCCGCCTAAAGGCGGGACTCCGAACGCGGGCGGAAGATCCGAGACTAACTGTCTTATCTTTAGAAGACACGCATTATCGTCCGATGTTCGGTAGTGTGCGACGCCGGAGATCGAGTTGTGCGTCATCGCTCCGCCGAGTGTTTCGTTGTCGATGGTTTGCCCCGTGGCGCCTTTGACGAGGTTTGCACCGCCGAGTCCCATGAACGATGTTCCCTCGACCATTAGGATAACATCGGAGAGCGCCGGCAGATACGCACCGCCAGCGACGCACATCCCCATAACGGCGGCGATCTGCGGGACTTTTAAATACCGCCGCATTATCGAGTTGTAATAAAAGATACGCGCCGCTCCGTATTGCCCCGGAAACACACCGCCCTGATACGGCAAATTCACGCCCGCGCTGTCGACAAGATAAACGATCGGCACGCGGTTGCGCATCGCGATCTCCTGCGCTCGAAGTATCTTTTTGATCGTTTCGGGATACCACGCACCGGCCTTGATCGTCGCGTCATTCGCCACGACGACGCATTCGCGGTTTTGAATTTTTCCTACAACAGTCACAACCGCCGCCGCCGGAGCCTGGCCGTCGTACTCGTCATACGCGACAAGCAGTCCGATCTCTTGCGAATACGTGTCTTTATCCAGCAGAAGCGCGATCCGTTCACGCGCCGTTAGCTTTCCCTGTTTGTGGATCTTAGCGACTTTCGCCGGGCCGCCGCCGAGCTTGATTTTGGCTTCGAGTTCGAGATATTCGTCAGTGAGTTTTTTGAGGCGCGATATCGGCATAGCAAACGGAAGAAGTTATCTGATCGAAAAATATGCCACGCTCGAATCGCTGACGTGCGTCGACGTAAGACTGCTAACGCGAATTCGTCCGCGTCGCGTAACTCTGGCGGGCAGCAGAATATTTTCGCTGCCGTCATTCGGCGTCGTGGCGACGAGCGTAGTCCATGTGATGCCTTCGTCGCGAGAAAATTCGATTCGCACGTCGCCGGTAATGTTGTCGGACGTCCACAACAGGTTTCGCGTGACCGCTCGCGGCACGGAGGCGCCGCCGTTGAAATTGCCGAGCATCAAATTCGATCCGCTGTAACGATAATTCGAGATCGCGTCCGCCGTATTGTTTATGGAGCGTGCATTGTCCCGTGCATTATCGAGACCGGTCGGCTGACCGTTGAAGGTCAGGTTCGGATTTGAGAAATACGCGACACGCGTGCAGCCGCTCGTGCACGGATCGACATACGACATCACCGTGCGATAGCTGCCGTTCACATAATGACCATAGCTGTATGGAAAGATCGCTGTTCCGCCATTTTCCGGATTGTGATGTGAGCCCATGTTATGTCCGAGTTCGTGCGCGAAACTCAGATTACCCACTGCGCACGTTCTCGCAGTCACGGAGTATCCGTTTGCCGGAGTGCCAGGCAATGCTGACATCAAATAACCTATACCACACGCGGCGGTCGACGTTGTGAGCATTGCGACGAGATCGGCCCCAACCGCATCACGCGCCGATGCCGTCACGGGGTCAGCGCGTAGATTACTAAGTTCGGTGCTAAAGCTTCCCGTCTCGACGAGCGCCGTTAATTGAGCTCCGACCAGGCGCACGCGTTGACGGATGCGACTGTTGATGTAGGCTGTATTCGTTGCGTCAATCGATTGTTGCGCGAGTGTCTGAGCCTGAGCATCGCCGCCGACTGCGTCTCTTACCGCAGCGGTATAAAGCACAAGCACGTCAATTCTGTCACCGGAATCTGTCGCCGGCCCACTGCCGATCTGTGATTTACTGCCAGATTCTTCACCCTTTACGCCACCCGCACACGCAGGAAACTGCGACTGATCAAGCTCGACCAAAAAGTGTTTTTCTTCGATTGCAACGATTTCGTAAACTGCATTCGGCGAATAAATAATTCCACCAAAGATGCCGCCTTTTTGCGTGATAACAACATCGCCGCTGAATTTTTTATCAACGAGTTTGCCCCGCCAAGTTAGATTTTCGTCGCCGCGAGTTTCGAGCCCTTCGAACGCGAGCCGACCTGCCGTAAAAGTTTTGTTATCAAATAACGTAAAGCGAATCTTGCTGTTCTCCGCCAAAACTCTTCGGCCGATAACTATTTCCGCCTCCCGCACAGACCCGAGGGATGAACGCTCTTCGACAGACTTAGCTCGTGGTGAATCTATTAAAGTGAAAAGTGCATTTTCGTCAAAAGCGGCAACATCAGCGACCATCGCGATCATAAAAACAAAACTCGCAAATATTGATCTAGCTATTTTCATAATTCATCTAGCCTCGAATATATTGGATTGATCACTAAGTGAGATCAGTGACAAGCGTAATTTTACCATGTCGCGGTTATTTGTTGATGATAAATGTCGGAACCATACCGCCGCCGGATGAGACGTTGGCGAGCTCTGTCGAAGACAGCCGCGTGAATGCCGAGCCGACTTTGCCCAAGAACAGCAGCGGATCGAGATCGACGAGCTGCTCGGTCATTTCCCAGCTGCCGGCGTCGTCCGTGATCATCGGAAACATTTCTTTCGCGGTCTTGACGCGTTCCTGCACGAGATAATCGCCGTCGGTCAGCGCGACTTTGATCGCGTCGTCCCATTCGGACGCGCTCGAATTCCAACCGATATAGATGCCGTGACCGCCGTAATCGTCGTTTGGTTTCAGAACAAGTTTGCTCGAATTTGATCGCGTCCATTCGACTAGATCGATGCCGAATGTACGATACTGTGTTTTTTCTTCGCGAAACATCCGCGTCCACGGCACATGAAAGTTTATTGCCGTGTTTTCGCTGTCGCTAAACAAATGCGCGTAATGCTCGTTTGTCAGCACCGCGAAGATCGCTTTTTTGTGCACGAGCTTGCCGCGAAAGCTGTTGACCATGCAGATTGAACCCGCGCGATAAGCGTCAAGCAACGCTGGGTGCTCATTCATGATAGGTAGATATTCGTTGACGAGCAGGCGTTTGTAGACAATGTCGATTGCGGCGCCGCCCGAAGATAATCGCGCGCCGTTGAACTCGAGTTCGTCGGGGGAGCAGATGATCGACGGATAACCCTGAGATTCAAAATACTCTTTGAACAATTCGAATTCCTTTAACGTCGGCAAATCTTTGAGATCGATGATCGCGATCGTGGGCTTTTTCGTGGGTTTGCCGTCGCTGAACTCCGCGTAACAACGCAGCAGAACATCAAGCATCTTCGAGCGGCCCTCGAGGCGTTGAATATCGTATTTCTCAGCGAACTTCTTCATCACCGGTAAGCTGGCGAAAATCTCGCTCGCCGAATCCGAGTACGCAATTCCCGCCGGCGATTCACCGTTCAATTCGACATAGCTGTACGCGTCTTCAGCCAGAAAAGAATCGAGCCGCGATGTCGGCGACACGTGTGAGTAACCGGGGTCGATCCGCACAAGTTCGCGTTCGATCTCGGTAACGCCAAGCTCGTCCAAGATCTTGTCATCAGCGACAGCCGCATCTTTAACTTTTTGCAACGCTCCAAATATCGTCTCGCACGTCTGTGTGATCCGCGTCCAATCATCTTGCGTGACAAAATGTGGGCGGAGGTACGGCGTCAAGCGGCGGCCGCCGAAAATCAGCTTTGTACGATCAAGCTCAGCATCGAGCATCTGCAGCGACGACGCGGCAAGATCGCTGTCGGCGAGAAGATCGTGATAATGTTTGATGGCTTCTTTTAGCATCATTTCGACATGCTCAGGATCTCTTGATACTCATCCTTTGTGATCGGCATAACGGAGAGGCGCGGCTGGCGGATGAGATAGATATTCGCAAGCGCTTTGTTACCGCGCATCGCCTCGAGTGTGACTGGTTTCTTCAGAGCCTTCACCGGTTTTAGCTGCACCGCATGCCACGCCTTGTCAGTCGGATCTGGAAAAGCTTCTTTTGAAACCTCGGCGATGCCGACGATCTCTTTGCCGACGACCGAATGATAGAAATAAACCTTGTCGCCAGTTTTCATCTCTTTGAGATTGTTCCGCGCCTTAAAATTGCGCACGCCGGTCCAATCCGTCTTGCCATCCTTTACAAAATCGTCCCACGAGTATGCAGTCGGTTCTTGTT
>JBAUGW010000019.1:0-51733 GCA_049679945.1 Pyrinomonadaceae bacterium
TTTTGACCTGGCCGTGTTCCGCCCGAGCGGCGGTAACTGGTTTCTCCTTCGCTCGAGCGCCGGCCTCGCTATTCAGCAATTCGGACTCTCCACCGATACGCCAACTCCGAGTGCTTACGTGCCGTGAGCAATAAGTTGTTTTTAAAACTTCGCGGAGCGAGAAATCGCTCCGCTTTTTTATTCGATGTTGAAATACTTCGCTTGCGGATGATGGACTATGATAGCCGACGTCGATTGTTCGGGATCGAGTTGGAATTCTTCGGTTAGTTCGACGCCAATGCGCGACGGGTCGAGCAGTTCGAATATCTTTGTCTGATCTTCCAGATTCGGACACGCCGGATAGCCAAACGAAAACCGTGAGCCTTGATAACCTTGGTGAAAGAGTTTTGCGAGTTCCGGAGCGTCGTTGTCGGCGATTCCGAGTTCCGCTCTTATCCGCTTGTGCCACAGCTCTGCGAGAGCCTCGGCGGACTCAACCGAAAGCCCATGAAATAACAGATAATCCTGATAGCTGTCTGCTTTGAATAATTTCGCCGAATGTACGCTCGCCCTGCGTCCCATCGTCACGAGTTGGAAAGCAACAACGTCCGTCCTGTCTGACGCAAAGTAATCCGCGAGACAAAAATTCTTACCGCCGCGTTGTTCGACCGGCTGACGCGGAAATGTAAACCTTATCCTTTCCGTCTTTTCGTCATCGTGATAAATGACGAGATCATTGCCGTCCGAATTGCACGGAAAGTAACCGTAAACGAGTTTTGCCTCGAGTAGCTTGTCGCGGATCGCTCTCGCTTTGATCTCGGCGAATTTTGGATAAACAGTTTCATCGAGAATCTGTTTATACTCGTCCGCAGTTTTCTTTCCCTGCTTGAATTGCCACTGGCCCTTGAATAGCGCTGTCTCGTTGATAAATTCAAAAACCTTTGTCAGGTCTTTAATCTCGACAACTTTCGAGCCGTAGAATGGAGCTTTTGGAATAATGGCGTCTGTCGCAACATCCGAACGCGTCGTGTGCGCCGCATCGCCCGTAACGCGTGACGAAACTCTCGCCGCAACCGCTCCAAGCTTCGCGTCCTCACCGACAAGGTCTTCCGCATCCGTCACGGTTTGTATTTCGGCGGGCACACTCCCTACCGGTCGTGTTTCAGCCTTCCAGTTGCCCGCCGCGGCAACTTGGGACTTGGGATTTGGGACTTGGGACTGCTGACCTCCGGTCAGCTCATCCATCGCGTGGAGGCCATCAAACGCATCGCGGGCGTAGAAAAGCTTGCCGTTATACAAAGGAATCAGATCGTTATCGACATAGCGGCGATTCAGCGCGGCTCCGCCGAGAATGACCGGCACGTTGATGCCGCGCTCGTTCATCAGCTCGAGGTTGTCGCGCATGATAAGTGTCGATTTTACAAGCAGGCCGCTCATGCCGATCGCGTCGCACTTCGCTTCTTCGGCGGCACGCAGAATGTCGTCGATCGGCTGCTTGATGCCGAGGTTGACGACCTTGTAGCCGTTGTTCGTGAGGATGATATCGACGAGATTTTTGCCGATGTCGTGCACGTCGCCCTTAACGGTCGCTAGCACCAAAACGCCCTTGTTCGATCCCTCGACCTTGTCCATAAACGGTTCGAGGAATTTGACCGCCGCCTTCATCGACTCGGCTGATTGCAGCACGAACGGCAGCTGCATCTGCCCGCTGCCAAACAGATCGCCCACCGTTTTCATCCCGTCGAGCAGAATGTTGTTGATGATGTCGAGCGGCGGATATTTTTTGAGAGCGGTTTTGAGCGAATCTTCGAGTCCGATGCGTTCGCCGTCGATAATGTGATGTTTTAGCTTATCTTCGATCGAGAGATTTGAGAGGTCGGGCTTGATCGACTGCGCCGTTTTACCCTGAAACATATTCGAAAATTCGCCGAGCGGATCGTATGTGCAAACATCGGCATCAAACTTTCGCTGGTCGTAGATCAAGTCGCGTGCCGCGTCGATCTCGTGTTCGCTAAATCGCATCAGCGGCAAGATCTTCGACGCGTTGACGATCGCCGAATTCATTCCCGCCTCGACGCAGTCGTGAAGAAACACCGAATTCAGCACGACGCGCGCCGCAGGATTCAACCCAAATGAGATATTCGAAACGCCGAGAATGATATTTACGTCCGGCATCTCCGCTCGGATAGCCTTTATCGCCGCGATAGTTTCAGCCGCGTTCGCACGGTCCTCTTCGATGCCCGTCGATATCGGCAGAGCAAGCGGATCGAAGAAAATATCGTGTCCGGGAATACCGTTATCAATAACTTGTTTATATGCGCGACGTGCGATTC
The DNA here is from genome assembly GCA_049679945.1 of Pyrinomonadaceae bacterium. GTDB lineage: Bacteria > Acidobacteriota > Blastocatellia > Pyrinomonadales > Pyrinomonadaceae > OLB17. The sequence goes on from JBAUGW010000019.1 coordinate 2,313, forward strand.
GGAGTTTGTCACTCGCCAGCCGTGCCATTCCCTCTTCGTCGATCAAGCCGATGACGACGCTCGCACCGTATTCTTTTGCGAGCGACAAAACTTTCAAGAAACGCGGCTCGCCGTCCTCGTAATTCGTCGAGTTGAGAATCGATTTGCCGCCGGCGTGCTCTAGTCCGGCCTCCATCTTTTCCCACTCAGTCGAATCGAACATCAGCGGAATTTTGACTGCCGTCGCCAATCGCGAAGCGAGCGTGTGCATATCGGCGACGCCGTCGCGGCCGACAAAATCCACGTTGACATCGAGGATGTGCGAGCCTTCTTTCTCCTGCGATTTCGCGAGATTGACGAGGCCGTCCCAGTCTTCGGCGTCGAGCAGATCGCGCATCTTCTTCGAGCCGCTGGCGTTAACGCGTTCGCCGACGATCAAGAACGAAGCGTCCTGCGTGTAGGGCTGTTGAAAATAGATGGACGAAGCGGACGGTGCAAGGCGCGCGTTGCGCTGTTTCGGCGAGAGACTGCCGAGACGCTCGACGAGCAACTTGATGTGCTCCGGTGTCGTGCCGCAGCATCCGCCGACGATATTCGCGCCAAAATCTTTTGCAAAATGTTCGACCTGTGCGGCGAAACTCTCCGGCGTCTCGTCGTAATGCTGCGCTCCGTCGCGCACCTCGGGCAAACCGGCGTTCGGCAAGATCGAAACGGGCAGCGGCGAATTTTCGCAAAGATAGCGAAAGCTGTCGGCCATGTGCTTCGGCCCTGTGCCGCAGTTCATGCCGATGACGTCGATCGGAAACGGTTCGAGCGCGGTCAACGCCGCACCGATCTCGGTTCCATTGAGCATCGTGCCGAAAACTTCGATCGTCACCTGAGCGATGACGGGAATGCGCGATTTTGTTTTTTCAAAATGTTCGAAGATCGCGGCGAGCACAGCTTTTGTTTGCAGCAAATCCTGACAAGTTTCAACGATCAAAACGTCGCTGCCGCCGTCGATCAGACCGCGAACCTGTTGGCGATACGCATCTTTCAGATCGCGATATGTTATGTGCCCAAGCGTCGGCAGTTTTGTTCCCGGCCCGATGGAACCTGCGACAAAACGCGGTTTGTCTTTTGTCGAATAATCATTTGTGAGCCGCTTTGCTAGCTCGGCGGCTTTGAAATTTACGTCGTAGGTTTTGTCCGCGATGCCAAACTCGGTCAGCACAACTTCGCTGCCGCCAAAGCTGTTCGTCTCGATCACGTCGCAGCCAATATCGAGAAAGCTTGTATGCACGCGCTCGACAACATCCGGCCGCGTGTAAAGAAGATTCTCCGAACAGTTTTCAAAATTCGGCCCGCCCCAGTCGTCGATCGACAGATTCGCCGCCTGCAATGACACACCCATCGCACCGTCGAAGACGATGATCTTTTCTTTTAGCAAATCTAAAAAGGAACTACTCATTTTGGCGGTGTTTTCTCGAAGACACTTATTATTCCAACTGCGTGTTCGTTGATCAGATTTCTCAATTTTTGTATTTGGTCTTCGCTCGAGAAAAAACGCTTCGGAATCGTATAAAAAATATTGGTTTGTAGGTAAAAGACAAAATCTGATTTAGTCTCGTCAATTAAAGTGTATGCCTCCCACGCCGTTTTACTAATCGCAATATGCGATCTGGTGCGAACTCCCGATGACGTGAATCGCATTCTTGTTGGCACCATACCAGGAACAATTTGACGTATCTGCATCGCTATCTGAGAACGTATGACAAGGTATACGAAAAGAAAGAACAGAATTGGTCCGGATCCAGCGATTAAAGGGAGAATCGACTTCTCTCGTGTATCAAGAAACCAAAGGATCGATACCAAAAGGAAAATGGGGATACCAATCACCAACGTAGCAGCGGCAAGAAGCAGAAATACCCTTCGATTTCGACCGAAGAATGTTCGTCGCAGATCATTCTCGGTTAGTTCCAAATCTATTTTGATTTCTTCTCTGTTTTGTCCCCGAGTTTCCGTCATTCGTTTACAAAAAAAACTCCATGCCTAAACAAGCACAGAGTTTCTAAAATCTTTCGAATTAACTCTTGCTGTTTAGCCGTTTATTTTACGTGGCCGCAAGTCGCAATAACTCACCACGCCGTAGACTTGAGTTTAGGGACTCGGGACTCGCGAGTCAACCCGAGTGATCAGACACCGCAGGATATTCAGTATGCAAAAATGCAGAGCGCGCCGCGCCGAGGATCCCAGCGTTGTCGCCAAGCTGTGTGCGGGCGATCTTGACCCGTGTCGATGGTGCATGAAATGCACGAAGATGAATCTCGTCTTTCAGCGGCTTGATAAAAGCGTCCCATGCGGCGGACGCTCCGCCGGCGATGACGATCATGTCGGGGTTAAGCGTATTAACCAATCCTGCGAGAACGATGCCAAGATAAGTGCCCATTTGCCTGAACACAATCGCTGCGCGTTCGTCGCCGTTTTCGAAAGCGCGATAGACATCGAGCGATGTCGAGACGTCTAGACCGTTTTCGCGCGCCATTCGAACGATCGCCGTCGCCGAAGCATATTGTTCGACACAGCCGCGGCTTCCGCAGCCGCACGGGTGCCCATCGGGAAGCACGCAAAAATGACCGATCTCGCCGGCCGTGCCATCGACGCCACGATACGGCTCGCCGTCAATGATAATTCCGCCGCCGACTCCCGTGCCAAGCGTGACGATTACCGACGTGTCCGTATCTTTCGAAGCGCCGAGCCAATGTTCACCGATTGCCGCTGCGCGAGCATCGTTTTCGACAGTAACCGGAAAAGAAAAGCGATCACGAAGAGCGGCCTTGAGGTTCATGCCGTTCAACGTTGGGATATTCGGAAGCCGCGTGAGAATGCCGTCCGAATCTTTCGCAGCAGGCGCCGGAGCCGCAAACGCAATTCCCAGCAGCCTCGTGTCGGCGCCAATTTGTTCGATACATTCGTCGGCCATTTCGCCCGCAAGAGATATCAGCTCGACCGGCGTCACACTCTTGGGCGTGAACCGGCGAGTCAGATGCAGGATCGCGCCGTCATCGGCAACAGCGGCCATCCGTAAATTTGTGCCGCCGAGATCGACGGCCAGAACGCCTTCATTCATCGTGTTATCTTAGGGTTTTTTCGGCCGGTCTGATTCAGGAATGTTTTTGTAAATGTCGTCATACTTTGCGTAGCCGTCTTTGATGACCGTGTTCATAAGATTCGCTTTGTCCACTGTGACGACTTCGAGCAAAATCGACGGCACTTCCTTTTTAATAGCGTCATTCATAAACGGCTCTGTGTCGAGCGGCTGTTTATTCGCAAGTTTGATCGCGGCCTCAACAGCTGCACTTGCAAGTGGAATGATCGGCTTATAAATCGTCATCGACTGTTTACCTTCCGCAATGTTTTGCAAAGCTTCGAGACCAGCATCCTGCCCGGTGACGAGAACCTTGCCGGCGAGATTGCGTTTACCAAGCGCCTGAATGACGCCGCCGGCCATGCCGTCATTCGAAACGACAAACGCCTGAATATCATCATTATTTTGCGTCAAGGCGTTCTCGGCGAAATTGAGCGCTTCCGACGGCTTCCAGTCCGAGATGAAGTTGTCGGCGACAATCTTGATCTCACCTTTGTCGATCGCTGGTTGCAGAACGGCTAGTTGCTCTTTCTTCATAATGACTGCGTTGTTGTCGGTCGAAGCGCCGTAAACCATCACGTATTTTCCCTTCGGCTGATTTTTGAGCGCATATTCGGCTATCTTTTTGCCTATAACCGGAACCTGGTGCGAGACGTAAAGATCGATCTTATCGGAGTTGATAAGTCGGTCGTAGCTAATGACTGGGAAGTTTTGCTTCTTAGCTTTTTCAACCATCGAAGCTGCTTGTGTAGCGTCGTGCGGCGCGATGACGAGCACGTCTACGCCCTGTGTCAGCAGATTATCAACGTCGTTTGCCTGCTTGTCGGCTTTGTTGTCGGCAACAGTGATAACACAATTGACGTTCAGCTTTTCGCAATGAGCTTTGAATGCATCGTGGTCGCGCTGCCAACGCTCCTCCTTAACTGTATCCATCGAAAACCCTATCTTGAGCTTCTTTTCTTTCGGCTCGCTAGAACAAGCGCTCAGCAAAGCAATAGCAAGTAAAAATAATGTAAATATCCTGAATCTCATCTCACATCTCCCAAATGATTTTGTTAAGAACTTTTGCCAAATTAAAGCAGAAAATTCGACGTTCGGCAATGAGACCTTTAAAACTCCCGTCAAACCACCTAAATCCAGCTCATTAAAAATGTAAATATTTTGACTAATTGAATTTGAAAGTTCTCATAAATATGCTATAAATGAAGCCATAAAGTAATTCCAGCCTGCTACTTGCTTTCGGGCAGCGGAAAATCTGACTATATTTCGGTCGTCGGTCTGAGATCCATTGACAACCACGAATAATTCGTGTAAAAGATTGATAGGTTTGATTTTAAACCATTGAAGGAGCATCTATTATGAAATTAAAAAATACTTTTGTGTGTGTGCGAATGTTTGCCTCTCTTTGCTTAATAGTGACAGTGCTAGCGTCGTCTTCAATGGTGGCTTTAGCGAATTCGGTTAAACCGATAGGCGAACTAATTGTAAACGGTAAATCAGACAAGTCTGTTACTGTAAACGGTGAGCCAGCCGCTTCAGGTCGAACTATATTTGCCGCAAGTACCATCACCACGCCCGATGGCATGACGGCCATTCTTGACCTCGGTAAAGCCGGCAAGATCGAGCTTGCACCCAGCACAACTTACAATTTGAATAGCGACGGCAGTCTCAGTGGGAGTCTCACCGCGGGAAGTGCAAGAGTTCTTAATTCGGCTAGTACAGTCGGCATAAAAACGCTTACAGGCGATACCGTCAATTTAAATGCAGGCGACATGGTCACTGCCAACTCTGCAACGGCTAAAAAGAACGCTGCCAATGCCAGCGATCTTGATTGGTGGGCATGGGCAGTGATTTTTGGAGTTGCCGCCTTCTTCATCTTGTATTTCACAATCAAGAACGATGAAGATGGTACGCAAGCAAGTCCAGTTCGTTAAGATTTTACTGATTCGATTGATTGAATTGTTTATTCAGGAGGAGATAACTCAGATGTTCCCCAAAAAAATTCTACGTAAATCCGTTACGCTAATGACGCTCGCAGCAATATGGTGCGTTTACTCAATGGTTGCTTTTGCTGTGCCTGTGGACTCAACGGCCGAGATCACCGTTACCGGTCAGGTTACGATCAATGGCCAGCCGGCCATTTCTAACGCAACCGTGCTTTCGGGTTCCGTGATCAGCACGGGTTCGAATTCGAGCGCAGTTGTCAGCCTCGGCAAGTTAGGAAGGGTTGAGCTCTCGGCCGATTCAAGCATGACGCTCAATTTCGGCGCGAATAACATCATTGCTATTGTTGATTCTGGCAAGGTCAGAGTTTCAGCATCTGCTGGTGTTGCCACCACAGCGACAACTAAGCACGCAACCTTCATTGCTGATGCGTCTCAAGCAAATAACTTCGGCCTTGAAGTCGAATGCTCGCATACTCACCTTGATACCACATCAGGAACGGTGACTATGCGTGAAGGTTCTAATGACAAACCAGTCGCTGCAGGCTCATCAGCCACGGCAGGCAACATGGCCCAAACAGGTTGTAAGCCCTGCCTGCGTCCGGGCTCGACTCCAAGCCCTGCCTTTGCTGGCTGGCCATGGTTATTGCTGATTGCAGCAGGCGTCGCCGGAGCCGGCATCTATTTTGCCGGTCAGGATGACGACACCGACATTGGTGGTGGAACCGTTGTCGTTAGCCCCACGCGTTAATTGTTGTTTAATTTTTGTTTAGCTGCGGGTCATGTTGGTTGACGTGACCCGCTTTGTTTTGTTTAAATCCCACTTTTTGATTTATGCACATAGCAGTTATCGGCACGGGGTATGTTGGGCTTGTCACCGGAGCATGTTTTGCGGAATTTGGCGTCGACGTCACATGTGTGGATGTTGATAAAGAGAAGGTCGAGAAACTCAACAACGGCATTATCCCGATTTATGAACCTGGTCTCGATAAAATAGTAAAGAAAAATTCCGAAGCGGGGCGGCTGAAGTTCACAACCACTATAAAAGGCGCCGTCGAACAAGCCCAAGTGGTTTTTCTAGCCGTCGGTACGCCGCCAAAAGCGGATGGCTCGCCCGACATGAGCTATTACCGACAAGCTGCAAAAGACGTCGCCGAGTCAATCAATGGCTACAAAGTACTCGTCACAAAGTCCACCGTACCAGTCGGTACCGGGAAATGGCTTCGTGAGTTTGTCACGCAAAATCTCAAGACAAACACCGAATTTGGTGTTGCCTCAAATCCTGAGTTCCTGCGCGAAGGAGCGGCCATTGAAGACTTTATGCGCCCCGATCGGGTTGTAATCGGCAGCGACCAAGATCGTGCGATCGAGGTGATGAAAGACCTTTACCGCCCGCTTTTCTTAATCGAAACGCCCATTGTCATCACATCACTCGAAGCGGCTGAACTTATCAAATACGCCGCAAACGCCTTTCTGGCTACCAAGATTACGTTTATCAACGAAATCGCAAATCTCTGCGACGCAATCGGCTGTGACGTTCACGACGTGGCCCGCGGCATGGGTATGGACAATCGCATTGGTCGCAAGTTCCTGCATCCAGGACCAGGCTATGGTGGCTCGTGCTTTCCAAAAGATACGCGTGCTTTGACAACGGTCGCCGATCAATTTGGCGTTGAGACGCGAATCGTCGACGCGGTGATTGACGCAAACGAACGGCAACGCGAGGCAATGATCCCGAAGATCGAAAAACTAGTTGGCGACCTCTCGGGGAAAAACATTGGCGTTTTAGGCCTCTCGTTCAAGCCTGAAACCGACGACATGCGCGAGTCCCCGGCCATCGAGATCATCAACGCAATGACCTCTCGCGGCGCACGCGTCAAAGCATACGATCCTGTTGCAATGGACGAAGCCCGCCACTACATCGAGTCCATCGAATACGCAATCGATGAGTACGATGCAATTCGCGGAGCCGACGCGCTTGTAATTATCACCGAGTGGAATCAGTTCCGCGCCCTCGACATGGAAAAAGTTAAGGGCCTCTTAAAATCCCCAAAGATCGTCGATCTTCGCAACATATACGAGCCCGAGGACATGCGCGAACTTGGCTTTGAATACATCGGAGTCGGCAGGTAACCCATGGCAATTACTTCAAAAGTTCTCGTCACCGGTGGAGCCGGTTTTATCGGATCAAATCTTGCCGAGGAATTAATTCGTCAAGGGGCTAAAGTCATCATCATCGATAATCTCATAACCGGCTTTCGCGAAAATCTCGACGAAATACAAGGTGATTTTGATTTTGTCGAGGGCGACATAAATGACGACGCGAGCCTATTGCCTGCGGTGGAAGGAGTTGAGATCGTTTTTCACCAGGCCGCGTTGCCGAGCGTCCCGCGCTCTGTCGATGATCCAGCTGAAACTCACAACATGTGCGTCAATGGCACATTCAATCTACTATTAAGGGCGCGCGAAGCCGGCGTCAAACGTTTTATTTACGCGGCTTCGAGTTCAGCGTATGGCGATCAGCCCACGCTGCCAAAGGTCGAGACGATGCGCCCCGATCCCTTGTCGCCATACGCAGCGGCAAAGCTCGTCGGCGAATTATATTGCCGTGCTTTCAACAGCGTGTACGGGCTTGAAACATTTTCGCTGCGGTACTTCAACGTGTTCGGCCCACGGCAAAACCCTTCTTCGATGTACTCGGGCGTGATCTCGCGATTTATCGATGCGCTGATGACCGGTCAACAGCCGGTGATCTACGGTGACGGTGAGCAATCACGCGACTTCACTTATATAGCAAACGTTGTCGATGCAAATATCAAAGCTGCTCAAGCTACAAAAGGCATCGGGGAAACCTTGAATGTCGCAAACGGAGCCCGAATCACTCTGAACGAGCTCCTTGACACGCTAAAGAGCATTACGGGCAAGGTCGATGTCAAAGCTGATTTTCAGCAAGACCGTCGCGGCGACGTGAAGCATTCACAAGCAGATAACCGTAGTGCAACTGAATGCATTGACTATAAAGAGCTTGTGGGTCTGGAGGAAGGCCTCAACAAAACTATTGAATGGTGGAAGGCCAGCCGATTCGCGAAATAAATTATTTTGGCATCGCGAACACGCCGTCGTCTATCGGCGCATTGATAAGAATATCTTTTGTTTTGAAAGTTGCGTAAGCCGTAGTTGATCCCAGGTCAAATCGCTGCGAATACTTCTTCGGCACGACGATGCCATCCACTGTCTGAAACTCATCGACATCAACAGAGGTTGTTACGTCCCGCTCGCCGACAACATAACTCGATTCGTAACCTTTGATCTGATTGGTTTTTTCATCGATGTAAAAGTCAGTGTAAAAACCGTCGGGCGTCGTGATACGAAAACCTCTATGTTTCTTTTTACTTTCGGCCAATGCAGAAATAGCGTAGCCTTCGACGCCGACCTTTGGCAGCAAAGGAAAACCGAGGCTCGTGACAGGCGGGAGTTGGAATCCCTGAATCGTTGAGTACGTCCGCGAGCCGTCAAAGACTTGCTTAATAGGCTGAAAAGGATTGTTTATCTCAAAAGAATATTTCTCACCGCTGATCGCAATCGAAAATGCCGCCGGCGTGACCTGATTAAAAACATTCATATCGAGCGAGCCTTTCATCACGAGCGTCTTTACATTTTTTAACTTGTCACCGCCGTGCGCAGCGAGCGTGGCTTTTGCAAGATCGAGCGGTGTATTGCTAACCACTGTCACGGCAGTCGTCGTTGGCTTTTCATTTTTTGCCGGCTGGCTGCTTTGCGCTGACACAACAAGAACTAAAGCAGTAAGTAAAAAAATAATCAATGTAATTCGTCCCATAATAAAAAACGAGAGAGGTGAAACTAAATACGCTTTCACCTCTCTTCCAAGTTTCAGATTCTACCGCGATTCGAACTTACCAGCTAAATCGCATTTGCAGATCGACGCGGCGATTCGCTGAACCGCCACCACCGCCGCCAAATCCGAATCCGCCGCCTGTCGAACGCGGCCGTCCAAACGAAGGCGATGTGAGCGAGCCGACAGGCTGGCTTAGATTGACATTGTTAAGGACATTTTGGACATTGACTCCTAACGTCAGATTGTAAGGTTTCCGGGCATCTCCGCCGCCGCCAAACATGCCTCCGCCACCGCCGCCCATCATTACCGTCTGCGGACCGCCGCCAGGACCACGCCCTCCACCACCACCGCCGCCGCCGCGTTGTGCCCCTTGGGCGCCTTGGTTTTGGCCGCCGGATTGATTTGCGGCGACCGCTGTTTTTGAACCGCCCCCGAAGCCGAAGGTCTTCGACAAATTCACGTTCATGTTGAATGAGCCGGGGCCTTTTCCGTAGTTACGCGGAATGGTCGCGTTTGGATCGGCTGTGCCGCCAATATCACAAAACGAATTCGTCAGAAGAAGCTGCTGGCATCTGGCACTTAGGGCTGAAAATGTCGGCCGCTCGAAGAACAGTGAGTCATAATTCGTATCAACGCCTGATGTGATATTAAATCGACGTCCGCTAGTCGCAACTATTATCGGGCTCAGGCGAAAACCCCACGGCAGCGTCGCCGAGCCGAAGAAAAACACCGAGTGGCGAGCGTTGAACGCCGACGGAGCGTACTCATTACTCAAATCATAACTGTACGCCGGAAAGCCGACCGTGTTAACCGTAAAACGCGGGCTGGTCAGGCTGTCCGTATCGCCGCTCGCGTAACTCAGGGAATAACCGCCGCTGAGGGTGTATTTAGAAGCAATCGTTGTGCGGAGGTTAATGAACATAAGGTCCGTTTGTGAGTAGCCGCTCGATTCGATCAGCGTGACGTTACCAAGAGTAGGGTTAGGTCTCAGCGCCGATACTTGCGCCGCTGTCAATCCTGAGGGACAAACCACTGTATCAGGACAAACCGGAGCGTTGATATTGCGGGTGCGAAGCGTGTGCAGCGACCTCGACGTTGTGTAAGTGGCGCTGAAAACGGTTCGCGGATTCAACTGGCGTTCAACACTGATCGCAGACTGAATTGCATAAGGAGCGCTAAGATTATCCGCGATCCTAAACGGCACGCTCGACAGCGGTGTGACAGTTCCGAGTTGGGCTGCGGTCGGAACATTTGTGACGCCCGTATTTGTAAACGATGCTTGTCCCAATATATTGCCCGTGTTATTTGTCACGACATACTGAACCTGCGACACGCCATCGTTGCGACGCGCTCGGAGCGTGCTGTTCTCATTAAAGCGATCGTAAAAGATACCAAAACCACCGCGAAAAACGGTCTTCGGAGCCTTTGCTCCGCCTGCGCCCGGCGACCATGCAAAACCAAACCGCGGCGCGATGTTGAAGTTGCTGCCAATATTTGACTGGTTTTCGTAACGCAGACCAAAGCTCAACGTTAGATCAGGCCGCACGCGCCAGTCGTCGGTGATGAACGGGCTGTAGTCTATCTGCGAAACATCAGCGATAGGATTTCCTGTCGTGATCGAGAATTGTGTCGGGTTAAAACGCGGGTCAGCATTACCAAGCAGCTTTTGTCGGTACTGCTCGATCGACGAAACGGCGGGTGTCACGACAACACATCCAGACCCAACCGGAGAGCAACCCGCTGGGCTACGAACTTCGGGTATTCCTCCAAAAGTAAAACTTCCGGCGTAGTTGTTTTCCGAACGATCTTCAATTGAAATGCCGCGAACGCGGATGCCGAATTTGACCGAATGCTGCGACGCCTTACCAAACGACGTAGTCGTGTAATTCTGTATCTCCCAACGTTTCGAACGAGAGTAATTTAACCCGACCTGCGAGCCGCCGCCGTTGAACGAACCAGCTACATTGATTGTCGGTATGGTACCGTCACCTTCCTGCTCACGATTGTTGTATTCATATTGGAAACGCGTCTCGTTGACCGTTTTGGCGTTTATGATCGCCGACTCGGTCAAATTAAATCCGTGTTGAGTATTGGTCGAGGCAGTCGCACGCGAGGGCAGAGTAAAACCACCAATTCCTTGATTCTCAGATGTTGAACGCGAAAAGTTGTAACGTCCGATGATCGTGTTGCGGTCGTTGATCGCATAATCGACCCGCGGGCTCATGGAAAACCTCCGCGTCGGCACGCGAACGTCCTGATTAAACGACACGATGTTCAACGACGGATCGACAATGATCGCCGAAATAACCGAGTTCTCGTCACGCTCGCTTTGATTGATGTCGAGAAAGAACGACGACTTCTTTGCAGTGATCGGGCCGCTGAGAAAGCCGCCGTAGTTACGAAACTGACTCGACGCTCGATTCAAAGCGAACGGATTACGCGAATTCAGCGCTTCGTCATTAAAGTTGAAGTTTACCGAGCCGCGCCATTTGTCAAAACCCGGACGCGTCAGCACGTCGATGCGTCCAAAACCGATCCGCTCATACTCGGCCGAAAACGGATTTGTGTTGATACGAATCTCACGAATCGCTTCTTTCGGCGGCATACGACCGCCAGTAAAGCCGTCAATGCTTATCTGCCCGCCGTCAGGCCCCGCTCCGGCACCGGCCATCGCCTGCAGAGCTGCTTCTAATTCATCGGGATCGTCCGGCAAGGCTTCGAGGTCTTTGTCCTTAAGAACGGTTGCGCTGGCGTTATTGTCCGCGTCGTTCGAGACATTGCTGCTGTTCGAGACCTCGACGTTTTCCTCGACGCCGGCGACAGTTAGCACGACGATCAGATCGGTGCGCTCGCCGGACGTGACTTCGACTTCTCCGTTTTCGTAAAGCGCAAATTTAGCAGCAATCGCCTTGACCGTGTATTTACCCGGTGCAAGACCTGTGATCGAGTATTCGCCACGAGCGTTGCTAACGGCCTGCTTTTGCGCACCCGTAGCAGAGACAGCGGTCACGCTCGCTCCGACGACAACCGCGCCGAGCGAGTCAGTGATTTGCCCTCCGATGCTGCCCGCCGTCTGCGCAAATGTCCCGGTTGCCAAAGCAAGCGAAATCAATAAAAGAAATGTTATAGATCTAAAAATTTTCATGACAAAATAATTCAAAAAGGGAGAAATAAAATTAGTTAACTGATTTTTACGGAATACCTATGCCATCGAGCCCCGGAATATTAAGTCCGGGCTGAATGCCGCCGCCCTGGCCACGGCGTGACATAGCAGCCGCAGCTTGCGCCATCTTGATAAAAGGCTCGACGCCAGCAATGAGTTTGATCGCTTTGACCTTGTCAGCGATGACTGACGAACCTGAAGTCAGGATCGCGATCGTGTCGCCGACTTTCAGATCGGCCGCTGTGATATTTGGAAGACGTTCGAGCACGTCGTCCACGCCGCCGGCCCGGAAACCGCCTATCCGTCCCGGACCGCCAGACTGCGCTTGTCCGTTTGCCGGCAACTGTCCTGATGGCGGGCCTTGCTGCACAACGACTTGGCCTTGTCCTTGCTGTCCCGACACGCCTGGAGCCCCTGGAGGCCTTGCCGCTCCAGGCATTTGCATACCGGCCATTCGTTCGGCCATTTCCGGCGGAAAACGCTTTAATAAAATCGCGTCCCCAAAAGCAATCGTTATATCTTTATCCGTCGCCGTGTCTTTAACGACGACTTCATTATTCGTAACATCGACAGATTTGACTATTCCGGCAGATTGCCGAAACGCTCCTGTAAGAACTGTCTCTGCTGTAAACGCTGTTCCGTCAGTGCTCTTGTCGCCAAGAGCTCTGATCTGGTCGCCAGTTTTGATCTCAGAGATAGAACTCGTTTTTGCATCGGCATATTTTATCGAATCCGGCGCATAGCGCATGAACTTCGCGTCGGCCTTCGGGGTGACCGTCACTTTCGTCACGCCCATCAAGCCGCTCATCTCTAAGACGATCTGATTTGTCTGCGCATTTACGCTTGCAACCTTTCCGGCAATGCCGCGAGTTCGCCATTCGGCAGTTTCTTTCGCAGCCTTTTGAGAAATATCTGATTTGGTCATCAGGTAAACCGTGCGTCCCCATAGCGGTTTGCCATCGGTCGGCGCCAGACACGAGATAGTGACCTTGTCGCCGACCGCGATCTCGGCTAGCGTGACTGCGGACGCCGTCGAGAGACTCGGCTTCTCTGCCGAGATTCGCTTAAACTCGGACTTGCCATTCAAAACAATGCCGACCGGACCATTGACGGTCTTGATTACGATCTTGTCGACTGCGATCGACTCAACGTCGCCGGACTTATAAACCGGTTTGAGCGACGAGTCCGTCGTTTGCGCGAAAGTAGAACTCGCCACACAGAACAACGTTATACCTAAAGCGATAAATATTTTCTTATTCATTGTTTACGACTGTTGTGAGGCTGCAATTTGTACGCTTAAAATCGCCGAAAAGTTGCCCCTACATCCATAAGACGTAAATTCTATCAGTTTGGTTAACAGCTGTGTGTAAAGAAATGTAAAAATCTGCAAGTAAAAGACTTACGTGTTTTGCCACTTAGGTTGAGTGCGGCCTGTGATGATCAATCCAATGCCAAATGTAAATACTGTGAACAGTGCGATCAACCAAATGTAAGGAAGCGAGAGGAGTAGCGTCCAAACGAGCACGCCGATGAGCGTAGCAAGGGTTTCAGAGTGATTATTTTCAGAAAGGAAATGTTTCTGAACCAACTTGCCAATACTTAATTGAAGCGAGACGCGGCCGAAGACATAACTCAGAATAAATAGCAGCGTTCCCATTATTAGAACTGTGGCGGCAAGATAGCTCGGCAGAGCGATAGCTCCGCCAATCAAGATGGCCGCGACGAGTATAAATATGCCGGAACCTATGCCGCAAACTTTCAGCGGCGCGAGCTTAATGCGTGATACTGCGCGGCCGACTGCTCCCGGGGCAACTGTTGTAAACACTATCGAAATCACGAACCACAACAACGCGACAACAATTCGCTGTGCGATGAAACTGAGCGAAAAGCTCGGCGAAAATAGTTGCGACGGATTTTGGCCGAAGCTTCTCAACTCGTCCTCAAAAACGCCGAACGTCACCGTTTCTTTGTTCAATTCGCGCAATGGGCTTTTTGCTTCAGGCTTGTAAGCCCCGCCAAATACGATGATGTCGCCGCCAATATAGGCATTTTCTTTTTGCACAACATTACCGCCGATTGTTGCCACATCACCTTCGACACGACCATTGACAATCACGTCCCCTCCGACCGCTAACACGCCTTTGACTTTATCGTTCACGACAACAGATTTGCCGATAACGTAAACTTCCTGTTCGGGAGCGTTGTTGACGATAACCGTAGTATCGTCTTCGGATGTGGTAATCTCAGGATTAGCAAGCAGACAACCACAGAGCACCTGAAAAAGAAAGAGATAGATAGCAACCTGCGAAAATCGTGCGAGCACGATCGGCGGAGTGAAGATTGTCGCAAAATATACTTTCACTTTTTATGGAAGGAGAAACCGCGACTCAAACGCGCAGTAAGCGTAAAAATTGTCTGCGAAATCGTAGGCCTGCTGCAATACAAAATGCCGCGAACGCAAAGGCTGCCAGCATTTCGAATCCCGCTCGTGCCGCAAATGTGCGGAGCACAATCGCCACGCCGAGGAAAAAGGAATATACCAGTTGGCCGAAAAATGCGCCGACGGCAGTCACCTGCTCGAATACGTTATAAGCCAGATCCAACAAGTTTCCCGTCTCCGCACCCATTGCAAATAGCGCAAACAGACCGAGCCCTGCGCAAATAAACAATGCGTTAAATCGCTCGCGGGGACGCCGAAGTCCACTAACCGTGCTCTCGGCATTTACCGCGATTTTCTTTGCAAAATCATACGGCAGATCGACTGTATCTTCGTGTCTCAAACCGCTTGTGACATCACACAGAAATTGTTTTTGAAGATTTAACTCTAAGCGACACTGTTCACAGACACCAAAATGCGCCACGATCTCCGCTTCGCGCACAGCATCGAGTTCGCCATCGATGTACGCGGCGATGTCCTCGGTCGGACATTTTTTTTCCCAAACCGTCATCCTTTACATCCAAGTGAATCCACGCTCGATAAACATCTCGCGCATCATCTCGCGCGCACGAAACAAACGATTCTTTACTGTGCCAAGCGGTAGAGCCGTAACCTCGGCGATCTCGTCATAACTCAAGTCACGCGCGTGTCGCAATAGGATCAGATCACGATACGCCGGCGGCAAACAGCGGACGACCGATTCGATCTCGCTGCGCCATTCGCTTCGCTCGTGCTCCTGTTCGGGCGTCGCCCCGCGGCTCTCGATCTGCAGCTCGAACGTGCCCTCGCTATTCTCCGCCTCGAGGCTTTGTACATTCACCGAATTTCGCCGCAAATGATCGACGGCCGCGTTGTGCGCGATGCGGTAGAGCCACGTCGAGAATTTATACTCAGGGCTGTATTTCGTGAGCGAATTGTAAACCTTGATGAAAACTTCTTGTGTGACGTCGAGCGAAGACTCATAGTTTCCGACCATTCTAAAAATATAGCTCGTGATCGGCCTCTGATAACGGCGAACCAGCTCCTCAAAACCATCGCCACGGCCATTGATCGCGCTGATTATCAATTCACCGTCCGTGAACTGCCTGATCCCGTCAATTACAATCGCCCCCGCCATTTTGCTGCCTGCTATTACGTAGTGTCACGGAATTTGTTTCATAGTGCAAGTTTGACGTGCCCGTCCTAGCTTTATTGAGGTTCTAGCTGATTTGGTAGTATCATTAGGCGAGTTCGATGATCGAGACTGGTAAATTTTTACAGCAGCGTTACAAGATCGATAAGCAGATCGGCCAGGGCGGCATGGGCGCGGTTTACGTTGCGACTGACGAGCGTTTTGGTAGCACGGTCGCGATCAAAGAGACGCTGTGCATGGACGATAATTTTCGCAAAGCGATCGAGCGCGAAGCGAGATTATTAAACAGCCTGAAGCACAACGCTCTGCCGCGAGTCAGCGATCACTTCGAGGAAGACAACGGCCAGTTCCTCGTGATGGAATACATTCCGGGAGACGATGTTGCGACGATTCTCGAAAATCAAAACGCTCCCTTCCCCGTCGAGACTGTCGCGAAATGGGCCGATCAACTGCTCGACGCGCTCGACTACCTGCACAACCAAAACGTTCCTGTTATTCATCGCGATATCAAACCGCAGAACTTAAAACTAAACGCACGTGGCGATATCATTCTGCTCGATTTTGGTCTCGCAAAAGGCAACCCGACTGACGCCGGTCATCACAGTGCGGCGAAGAGCATTTTCGGCTACTCGCGCAATTACGCCTCGCTCGAACAGATCCAGGGCACTGGCACCGATCCGCGAAGCGACCTCTATTCGCTCTCCGCGACGTTATACCATTTGCTGACAAATGTTGTCCCTGAAGACGCGTTAACCCGTGCGATGAGCGTGCTCAGCCAAAGGGGCGACACGCTGATACCTGCTTGCGACGTCGAGCCCGCTGTCCCGCGTGGTCTCGCAGGCGTTCTGCAAAAAGCCATGGACCTCAACGCCGGTGAGCGTCCTGAATCAGCGACTAAAATGCTGCAAATGCTCAGAGAAAGCGAAAATTACGCTTATCTCACGAACGTAAATACTGCATCGGTTGCGACTGGGAGCACGAACGTTATCGCCCAGCCAACAAGATTGATGGGCGAGGATACGGCGGCAGGAGCTTCACAACGCGAAGTAAAGACCGAGGTCTTTAGGCCGCATGTCTCCGAAGTTACCTCACTCAGAGCCGCGGCGACTGCCTCTCCGAAAAATCGACGTGGACTCGCGATTGCAGCCGGAGCACTCGCAGTTTTGATCGGCGGCTCGGCGGTCGCTGGCGGTATTTACATGATGAACCCGTTGGCCTTCGGCGGTGGGGCGCCTGAAAACGAAACAACGAACGAAACGGGCGCCGATGTTTCGACTGTCTCAAACGTGGATGTGCAAACTGACACAAATTCGAAATCCGAACTATTGAGCACACAAACAACCGGCTCGACGCAACTCGCTGAGCCGTCTAGGAGCGAGTCTCAGCCTCAAGACGGCAAAACAAAATCAGCCGAGATCACAAAGGATAACAAGGGCGTTGAAATGGAGACGATTACTGATGATGACGGAACCGTTGTCCAGTTTCCGAAGGACGGTAAAAAAGGAAATATCATCGTCACGGAAAAAAATCCCAATGGCGGAACGACTACGACCACTATTAAAGAAGGCGAAATCCCGTCAGTCACGCGAAGACCGACTGGCAATATGCCTCAGCCGCGATTCAACCCGCGCAACTTAACTCCCGAACAGCGGCGTCGCTTACGAAACGCAATGCGGAACGGCGAGAGTGCTCCATTGAGAACGCAGCCGCAGCCTCCGCAAAATAAGCCTTAGTTTAAAAATTTGTAAAATCGAATTCGCCCGCTTGCGATGCATTTGCAGGCACGTGACTGATGTCCAAACCAACATTTGGTGTTGTATCGTCGTCGTCGTCGTCGAGCGTCTGAATCTCGGCCGGTCGCGCCTTGTCGCTGTGAACGATCTTATCGACTGGAAAGCGGTTCTCGACAAATTCGAGATGCAGCGTCGGCGGCAGGTTCTTTCGCTCTTTACGCTCGCACACCGTCGCCATCGTGTAAAAATCGAACGCCTTGCAGCCGAATTTGACAGTGTCCCCAGCTTGGGCGTCGAGTTGGCACACGACCGCCGCACCGCCTGCGCCGATGTTCTGCGTAACTGCGTTCTCTTTCTTAGAAGTTCGCTTTTCCTTTTGCAAAACCGTGACGGATACGTCGAATGCGACCCAATATCGTGGATCGCGACGAATAGTAAACGGCGTATCGACCTCGGTTACCGTCCAGAGACTTTCTGAACTCATTCCCGTGATGCGATAGCTTTGCAGTGGATTAAGGCGAAAGCTCCCCGGAACGACCTTGCCGATAAAACCGACGCCGACGTGATAAACCGTTTGGCCGTCTTCGTTCGATTCGTTGCAATACTGAACGAGGCCCATAACCGGATAAAGCTTTTCTTCCTGGTCGTAAACTCGAAGCTTACTTGGCATCGGCAGCACGAGCGTGATAAGACGCCCGACTGCACAGGGCCGCTTCAGATCGAATCCGGCGCCGTTCCTAGAAACAGTAGTGACCTGAGTCACGTCTTTCCAAACTTCGTTGTCGCTTTCCCTAACTTTAACTAGCGTTTTCAGAGCCGAGCTTGCCCTCTGCGCGGTTCTAGACTCCGATTTTGTCGATTTACGAGTGCTCTTCATAACTTAAAATTTTAAGGGAGTTAAATAGGGTGTGCTCGGAATTACTCGATGCCTTCAAGCGGAAAGTGTTTGTCGATGAATTCGAGATGGAGCCGGGAGATGCCGTCGAAGCCTACGCGATAACCGCGAACAACTGTAAGAATTGTAACACCCAGACGCTCGCATGTCACTCTTAAAAATGTGCCGCGCGTCGCCTGCATTGAAGTCAACACTGCCGCGCCACCGAGACTGATATTCTCGCTCACCGTCACCTGAGCTTCGATCGTGTCGCCTTGGTCATCGACTTTTTGAACGATGAGAGTTTCCGGAATCGAATAACGGGTGTGCTTGCGGTCGCTCTTCGCTAGATGGCTCTCGTCGGCGAGCAGATTCGCAGGCTCGAGTTTCCAGAGTCCGTCACCGTTGCCTTCGCGATCGATGAGATCATAAAGCTGCGCCGGATTCTCAAGGTAGCTGTTCGGCGGATTTTTGCCGGTAAAAGCAACACCGATCGCGTATTCGGGCTTGTCAGCATCTTCGCTTACGGCCAGGCATCGGCGAACGACGCCCCAAATCTTATAATTCGGTTCGCCGTAGTCGAACGAACGTAATTGCCGCGGCATCGGAATCGTTAAATATGCCAGCCGTCCGCGCTTCAATGGTCGCTTCAAAAAGAAGCCAGCACCGAAAGCGGATACGTCACTCAGCCGAGTAACTTCATTCCACTCGGCGTTGTTGTCGATCTTGATCTCGACGCGCACGGGCAGGGGAAGGGCGATCCGTTGAAGCCGGCGGTTTTCCTTGATACCCACGTTTATATTGGTCGAATTTGCTGTTGGGGTGACTGCGTTAGCTGGGTTTTGTGGGTGTGTTTCTGTTTGCAACATGGCTATTTTATAAGTGAGGGGGTTCGAATGTCGGGCTTACGCCTGCAAATAAGGAAAGTAGTAAAAGAAGAACATTTCCAGATTTCTACACGACCTCCTGTTGATTTGTCAGGACGGCCTTGACCCGACTTGTAGGAAAGGCAGAATCTAGAAATTCAAGGTGGAGGAGATTTTCAACACCAATCAGAGACCTTGTGTTACGAACTACTGCAATGCCATAAAAATCCAGATCTGGAGAACCGATCTTGATCTTGTCTCCGATCTGCGCCTCAACCGTGGAAATAACAGACAGCCCGGAAACAGAGACATTCTTCGTAAATCCTAGCCCCCTCACTATGGTTTGGTCCGTTTTCTTAATATGCAGCAAGCTTATCTCCAATTCGAATCGAAACCTGGGATGACGGCGGGTTTTGAACCGCTTTTCTGATTCGGTGATCTTGAAAAAG
Organism: Pyrinomonadaceae bacterium; assembly: GCA_049679945.1. GTDB lineage: Bacteria > Acidobacteriota > Blastocatellia > Pyrinomonadales > Pyrinomonadaceae > OLB17. Next base: position 21,872 of record JBAUGW010000019.1, read on the forward strand.
CCATTTTCATGCGAGCCACAAACTGCGTATGACTGTAGGGGATCAGCGCGGTAGCTATCCGGAAACTTTTCGCCTACAAATGCCACGCTGACATGAAATCGTGGCTCACCGTTCACAATTACTCGATTGCTTTGTTGGATCAGGGATACTATAGACAACGGATCACCGCCACGACCAAAAAACTCGTCTGCTATCGACGGCGGAAAGCGTATATTTACGAGCTGGCCCACATTACACTCTCGTTTGATATTAAAGCCGGCCCCAAAACGTGACAGCGTCTGTGTCTCTATTTCCACCGCCCAGGTATCAGTCGGGCTATCTCGGACCTGGAGAATTACGCGACTTTCCTCCCAAACATCTGGGAGGCTTGCACGCGTTTTTTCTTTTTTCTTTGATTTTGATCGACGAGCACGTGCCATAGAAAGATATTGATCTATATTCTAACTTGGTTAGTTTCGATCACAGAGGGGAGCTTGTGCCGGTGAAATGTTAGTGCCCCAAGGAAGATGAGGCAGTTTGCGGAACAGGCACTAGACCTGTAAAATGTAGTGTATGTGAAAATCATTTTTTGTTCAACCTAATTTTTATAACTCACTCATTTTATTAAGGTTGGAAGATCTTATTTCGTAACCGCTTAACCATTTTTAACATGGATTCAATACTAGAACGCAACCAAATTAATATCGAAGACGAAATGCGACGGTCGTATCTCGACTACGCGATGAGTGTAATCATCGGCCGCGCACTGCCGGACGTCCGCGACGGCCTTAAACCCGTTCACCGGCGCATTCTTTACGGAATGTTTGAGCAGGGAAATGTCGCCGGAAAGGCATATAGAAAATCGGCCCGCGCCGTTGGTGACGTTATGGGTAAGTATCACCCGCACGGCGATTCGGCGATCTACGACTCGGTCGTGCGAATGGCTCAGGATTTCTCGATGCGTTATCCGCTAGTGGACGGGCAGGGGAATTTCGGTTCGGTTGACGGTGATAATCCGGCGGCGATGCGATACACGGAGGTCCGTCTTGCAAAGATCGCGAACGAGGTGCTCGCCGACATCGAGAAAGAGACCGTCAATTTCACACCGAATTATGACGATACGCTTTCCGAGCCGAGCGTGTTGCCGACAAAGGTCCCGCTGCTCTTGGTGAACGGTTCGGAAGGGATTGCAGTCGGCATGGCGACAAAGATCCCGCCGCATAATCTCGGCGAGATACTCGATGGCACGATCGCACTTATCAAGGATCCGCAGATCACGATCAATGAACTGATAAAACTCATTCCTGGCCCCGATTTCCCGACCGCCGGTTTTATCTATGGCCGCGAGGAGATCCATCGCGCCTATCGCGAAGGCCGCGGCATTATTCAGATGCGTGCGCGGGCCGGCATTGACGAGATCGGTCGCGGCGAACGCACACGCAACGCCGTCGTCGTCACCGAAATTCCGTATCAGGTCAACAAAGCGAAACTCATCGAGCGAATGGCGGAGCTTGTTCAGGAACGCAAACTCGAAGGCGTCTCGGAGATCCGCGACGAATCGAACCGCGAAGGAATGCGAATCGTCGTCGAGCTAAAACGCGATGCGATCCCGCAGGTAATTCTCAACAAGCTTTACAAGCTGACGCCGATGCAATCGTCGTTCGGCATCATCAACATCGCGATCATCGACGGCCAGCCAAAGGTGCTGAATTTAAAACAGATACTCGAGGCATTCGTCGAGTTTCGCCGTCAAGTCGTGCGTCGAAGAACTGAGTTTGAGCTTCGCAAAGCGCAGGCCCGTGCTCACATTTTAGAGGGCTTAAATAAAGCGATCGACGCGCTCGATTACATCATTCCGCTGATCCGCAATGCTAATTCCGTCGATGAAGCTCGCTCATGGCTGACTGCTAATTTCGCCGGGCTGAAAGAAGTTAAGAAGTGGCGCGGCATCACAGGCGGCGATTCGCCGGACGCGTTTCTCAAAAAACTGCAAACGGTCATCGCAAGTCTCGAATTTACTGAGATTCAAGCGCAGGCGATCCTCGATCTGCAGTTGCGTCGCCTGTCGGCGCTCGAACGCCAAAAGATCCTCGACGAATACGCCGAGATCATAAAGCACATCGCCGAACTCGAGAACATTCTGCAAAACGAAAGCGTCTTGCGTCAGGTAATAACGGACGAGCTGACCGAGGTCAGGCGGCTTTACGCCGACGACCGACGCACTGTGATCATCGATGCGGGCGTCGATCTGAGCATCGAGGACCTGATACCGGACGAGGACGTTGCGATCACCGTCACAAATGCCGGTTACATAAAGCGCACACCCGTCTCGACGTATTCACGACAGGGACGCGGCGGCAAAGGCCGCTTGGGCGCGACGGCAAAGAACGAGGATTTTGTCGAGCACCTTTTCATCGCCTCGACACACGCGTATCTGATGATCTTCACCGACGACGGCCAGGTCTTTAAGATAAAGGTGCACGAGATTCCCGAGGCCGCCGCCGCCGCACGAGGCAAGGCCGTGGTAAATCTCGTTCAGCTTTCGCAAGAGCGAAAACTTGTCGCCGTCATGCCTGTGCGTGACTTTCAGGAAGAAATTTATCTGACGATGGTAACGCGAAACGGAGTCATCAAAAAGACGGCGCTCGCCGACTATCAGAACATCCGCGCCACGGGCATCAACGCCATCAACATCGACGCCGGCGACGAACTGCTCGACGTGATCCGCACCGACGGTAAACGCCAGATACTGATCGCGACGCACGACGGCATGGCCGTGCGATTTCAGGAGACGGACGTTCGCCCGATGGGTCGTGCGGCACGCGGCGTTCGCGGCGTTAACTTGCGCAAAGGCGATTACGTCGTCTCGGTCTGTTCGGTTTCGCAGGAAGGCTCCGAGAAGATTCTCTCCGTCTCGGAAAAAGGTTTTGGCAAACAGACTATCGTGTCGAGCTACCGCCTCGCAAAACGCGGCGGCATCGGCGTCATCAACATGAAGACGACCGACAAAACCGGCAAGGTCGTCGCGTCATTCCCGATCGAGGAAAATAGCGAGATCATGATCATTACGCAACAGGCCAAGCTCATCCGCCTCGGCGTTGATAAGATCCGCGAGACGGGGCGCAGCGCCCAAGGCGTCACGCTCATCCGCTGCGGCGACGAAGACGCCGTCACTTCCGCCTCGCTGCTCGCGGCGGAGAGCGAAGAGGGGTAATGCGTGACATTCCGGTCGGGAATGGCTGTTTGCTGGTCAATTTCGACGACAAATATCAGATACGCGACATATATTTTCCGCATGTCGGTCAGGAGAATCATACCGAGGGCTTCCCTTTTCGCTTCGGCGTTTGGGCGGGCGGTGAATTTTCATGGATCGCGTCGGACGATTGGCAACGCGAACTCGGGTATCTCCCCGAAACACTCGTCACGCACGTCACGCTCGTAAACGAACGGCTGCAAGTTTCGCTAACTTGCAGCGATACGGTCGCGAGCCACGACAACATTTACCTTCGCCGCATCGCGATTAAAAACGACGCCGCCGAACAACGCGAAATTCGCCTTTTCCTGCATCACGATTTTCGCATCTACGAGAACAAGGTCGGCGACACAGCGTTTTACGACCCCGAAACCTCGTCGCTGATACACTACAAAAAACACCGGTACTTTTTGATAAACACGCAGCCGAGCTTTGATGCGTTTGCAACCGGACGCAAAGCTTTTCGTCAGAACGAAGGCACATGGCGGGACGCCGAGGACGGCGAGCTTCACGGCGGAGCGATCACCGAAGGCTCGGTTGACTCGACGATAGCTGTACATGTTACACTCGCCGGCGGCGAAAACACCGAGATCTATTATTGGATCGCCGCCGGCGCGACGTTCGATGAAGTCGCAGATCTTAACCGCGAAACCATCGAACGCGGTCCGGCCGTTTTTCTCGAATACACGGCAAACTATTGGAAGGCGTGGGTAAATAAAAATCCCGTAAACTTCGACGGCCTTTCGATCGAGGTCGCCGATCTTTACAACCGTTCGCTGCTGATCATCAACACACAAATCGATGACGGCGGTGCTATCTTAGCCGCAAACGACCACGACGTTATCGAACGTGCGACCGATCATTACAGCTATCTGTGGACGCGCGACGGTGCGTTCGTCGCAAACGCGCTCGACGAAGCCGGTTACAGCGAGATGGCACGCGGCTTTTACGAGCTTTGCTGCAAGATAATTCACGAGCGTGGATATTTTTTGCAAAAGTATAATCCCGACGGCACCGTCGCTTCAGGCTGGCATGCATCTTGGGACACGCATGCTAAAAGGTCGATGCTGCCGATTCAAGAGGACGAAACTTCGCTCGTGCTGTGGGCGCTTTGGCAGCACTACGACAAATACCGCGACATCGATTTTGCTCATCGCTGCTATCGACGGCTTGTTGTCAAAGCCGCGAATTTTCTCACCTCGTATCGCGACGAAAAGACCGGTCTGCCGCTACCGAGTTGGAATCTTTGGGAAGATCGTCGCGGCGTTCACACGTTTACATGCGCGAGTGTTGTCGCGGGTTTGCGTGCAGCAGCTGAATTTGCACGCGTCTTTGACGAACCGCATAATGCAGAAAAATATTCCGCCACCGCCGATGAGATCGTCACTGCGATGCGCGAACACCTTTACAGCAAAGAGCACGGACGTTTTTTGCGCGCACTAAACGCGAATGGCCACGATTCACTGATGCCGGACGCAACGATTGACGCGTCGCTCTTCGGTATTTTTTACTTCGGATGTTTCGAGACGGACGACGCTGTTGTCACAAGCACGATGGCGGCCATCGAGAATGCGCTCGTAAACAACGACGAGATCGGGGGCGTCGCGCGTTTTGAGAACGACGGTTATATGCGCGTCTCTGACAAAATCACAGGTAATTCGTGGATAATCACGACGCTCTGGCTTGCGGAATATTACATCGCTGCTGCGAAAACCGAAGCCGATCTACAAAAGGCCGTCAACATTCTCGAATGGGTTGTAGCACGAGCCTTGCCGTCCGGCGTCCTTCCCGAACAGATCGATCCGCAGACCGGTGATGCGCTTTCTGTGTCCCCGCTCACATGGTCACATTCGTCATTTGTCGCAACTGTTCACAGTTATTTAAGGAAACGAAGTGGTACTTTTAAGTTAAAATCCTTCTCATGAGAAAAGCCAAGATACTCGCAACGCTCGGGCCCGCATCCGGCACGCAAGAAATTATCGAATCGATGCTAACTGCTGGTATGAGCGCCGTTCGCATAAATATGTCGCACGGTGAACGCTCTACACATACCGAGACGCTTCGCATCGCACGGGCAGCCGCAGCTTCGCTGGACAAACCGTTGTCGATTCTCGTTGATCTTTCGGGGCCAAAGATCCGCACAAGAACACTCGAACGTGGCTTGCCGGTAGTTCTTAAAGAAGGTCAGCAATTTGTTATCACCACCCGCGACATCGTCGGTAACGAAAAAGAAGTTGCGACAAATTTCAATCAGCTACCAACCGTTGTAGAAAAAGGCACGCGCATTCTCGTCGATGATGGAGCGATCGAACTCGTTGTCGAATCCGAAACTGAAACTGACGTTATCTGCTGCGTCGTCATCGGCGGCATTCTCGCCGAGCGCAAAGGCATTAACTTACCTAACACCGTTCTGCCAATACCGTCCATAACCGAGAAAGATCGTGACGATCTTGAATGGGCAATGGAACAAAACGTCGATTACATTGCTCTGTCGTTCGTTCGCACCGCCGCCGACTGCAAAGAAGTAAAGGACATTATCAAAAAACTCAACAAGCGAGAACTAGGCCGCGCTCTGCTCGTTGCAAAGATCGAGAAGGCCGAGGCGATCGAAAATCTACTGGAGATCATCGCCGAGACTGACGGTTTGATGGTCGCACGCGGCGATCTCGGCGTCGAAACGAGTGTCGAGCTCGTGCCGGTTTATCAAAAACGGATCATCGAACTCGCCGTTGCAAATGACAAGTTCGTGATAACCGCGACGCAGATGCTGCAATCGATGATCGAAAACCCGTTTCCGACACGAGCCGAGGCGTCAGATGTCGCCAACGCTGTGTGGGACGGCACGGACGCGGTGATGCTTTCTGCCGAAACCGCTTCGGGCAAATATCCCGTTGAGTCGATCAAAACAATGGCTCGCATCATTGACTCTGCGGAAACGATAAAAGCAGATCAATTAAAGAAGCCTGTAAAATTTTCGCAAGCTCCGTCGGGCCGCACGAGCCAAGCTCTTTGCAAAGCTGCCGCTGCAGCCGCAAAGGAAATGCAGACAGAGAAGGTCGCCGTCTTTACCGAATCCGGTTTGATGGCGCGACGGCTATCGTCATTTCGTTCGGGCATGCAAACGTTTGCGCTAACAACATCCGAAGACGCTCGAAACCAGTTGTCGTTGATCTGGGGCGTGCTGCCATTTTACGTGAAAGGCCTTAGTTCATCTGGTGAAGCTACTAGCATCGGCGAGAGAACGATGCTTGACCTTATGAATACAGACTCGGATATGACCGAGGAGATGTTGAAAACGGGTGAAAGAACACTGCTCGCGGCCGATGTAGTCGTCGACGGCGAAACAATGATAATGATGGCCGGCCGCTTGTCCGGTCTCGGCCTTTCAAGCTCGGTTGTCGTTTGGTCGATCGGCGAGGAAGTCCCGCGACGCTAAACTACGGTTCCGAATATTTTGCCCACAAGTGCGGTTGCCCCCATCGCCATCGCTCCCCAGAATAGAACACGGAGCGAACCTGTGAGAATGCTTGCTCCGCCGGCGCTGGCAGCGACGCCGCCTAATAAAGCGAGAAAAACCAAGGAACTTGCGGCAACAATCGGTATCATCATTGACCCGCCCAACACCACTGTGACTATCAAAGGAAGGCTTGCCCCGAGAGCAAAACTTACCGCCGAAAAGATCGCCGCTTGGACAGGCCGTGCACTCATCACTGCTGAAATGCCGAGCTCGTCGCGAGCATGTGCTCCGAGGGCGTCGTGAGCTGTGAGCTGTTTCGCTACCTCATGAGCAAGCTCCTCATCGAGGCCGCGATCAACGTAGATGCCCCTTAGCTCCTCGAGTTCATGCTCCGGGCTCATGGCCAACTCCTTCTTCTCGCGTTCAAGATCAGCTTTCTCCGTATCGGCCTGCGAATGAACTGAAACATATTCGCCAGCCGCCATCGACATCGCTCCAGCAACTAGTCCGGCGACCCCGGCGACAAGTATCGCACTATGCTCCGCCTGTGCCGCAGCGACACCGATGACAAGGCTTGCTGTCGAAACAATTCCATCATTCGCACCCAAAACGGCGGCCCTCAACCAGCCGATCCGGGCTGTACGATGGTGTTCACGATGGACCATACAAATATTCTATCCGAAAGCAGAATCTCCATTAGTGATGTTTTGAAGAAAGATTGTTTCTGCCCCAACGGAGAGTTGTCGCCATCCAAACAAGTTCGTCGAGAAAACCTTTCACGCGATCTTCGTATGCGTTGTCAAGCAGTTTGCCGTCCACGTCGAATTTAGTTTTGACGGCCGGGAAATTGAGGTCGCTGAACGTCACGGCGAGCCCGAGTTCGCGCACCATCGGCACCATGGATTCGATCACGCGCGTTCCACCAAACGGCCCGGCCGACACGCCGACAAACGCGACTGCCTTGTGAATATATTCTTTTAGCAGGAGATCAAGGACGCTCTTCAAACTTCCAGAATAACCGTGATTGTATTCGGGCGTGACGATCACCAAGCCGTCGGCACGAATGATCGCGTCGCGCCATTCGGGAAATTGAGCACCCAACGCAGTTCCATAATCATCCTGAGGCAAAACAAAATCGCGCACGTCAAATAACTGCGTCTCAATATCGTCACGCTCGCGAATCTTCGCGCAGACCCAGTTAGCGACGTTCTCGCTCTGGCGGTCTTTGCGATTCGTGCCGAGCAGAACAGGTAAAAATAATTTTTTATTTTCCATCAAAATATTTAAATCACGAAACTGGACTCAGTTATTCCGCTTTAAGGACTTGTGCAACAGTTTCTTTTTTCAATCCGTTGCCGTTCTGTTTTTTGTACTCGGCGAGCGAGATTTGCGGGTCGCGCCAGGCGTCGAGGTGGCCGACCTGGTGAACGCATTGGATCGTGCATGTCGGTGCGCACCATTTTTCGGTGTGATATTCGCGATGCATGTCGGCGCGAGTGTATTCGAGCAACGGAATGCCGGGCGTGCCGCGTTGCTGCGAGCACCAACTGACGATGCCGTTCTCGTCGATGTAAAGATAACGCGCACCGGCGCGGCAACGCCATTCGTACTCACCGCCATCGACCAGATCGTCCTGAAACCAGTTCCAACGCGTGTAGCTGCGAGCACCCTTGGATTTGATCTCTTTGTAAACTTCTTTTTCGCGGGCAGTTAATCCTTTTAGCAAGCCGTCGCTGTCGTGAATAACCCCGACACTCGAGGAAAACCCCAGCTCGCGTGCACGATCGGAGATCTGCAAAGCTTCGTCAGGATTTGCAACGCCGCCGCCGACGACGGAGTTGATATTGACCTTGAACTTCGCGTGATCGCGCAAGTTTACTAGCTTTGCATCGAGTACCTTGAGACTTTTTTTCGAAACGTCGTCGGGCGTTACGTTATCGATCGAGATCTGCAGGTAATCGAGTCCCGCCTCATTGAGCTTTCTGATCTTATCAGGTTGAAAATAGTAGCCGTTCGAGATCAAGCCGGCGAACATCCCGTGACGACGAATGCGTTCGATGATCTCATAAATCTCTGGGTGCATCATCGGCTCGCCGCCCGAGATCGTGATGACAGATGTCTTGAACGCAGCGAGCTTGTCGATACGCTCGAGCATAGTGTCGAGCGGCACAGGGTCACTCGTCTTGTCGTATTCGTTACAGTACGTACAAGACAAATTACACCGCCGCATCGGCACGATGTGCACGAGAACCGGATGCTTTGTCGACACAAAAGCGCGCGTCGTGTGCTGAACGCCACGCAAAAATCTGCTGATACTGCTCGTCTGCGGCATACTTCGTTAATACAAACTATTGATTATAGGTTCTACAGCTTCTGCTATCAAACCGACTAAGACTCGACTAGACCTTAATTCTTTTCACATTTTTCGAATAACGAAGCCTAAAAATTTCACCTTGTATCATTGCGTTCTTTTTAATATTCGATAAAGAGAGAGTAGCGGTATCGCCATTATTTTCGAAGAACTTGACCTGTCGCAGCACACCGCTTTTATCTATCCAAAATTCTGCCCAACGAAAGGTTTTATCTGACGTTGGGCTCACTCTTAGAGTCGACATTTTGAGGCCTAAGGTCGTTTTTGTTCGTCCGAGATAGTTTACCGAATAGTTTTTATCCAGCATAATCCTAGACATATGTAGGAATTTAAGTGGGCTGTTCACTGAGACGTTTTTGATCTTCCCGAATATCACCTGATTCAGTCGCGGTCGATATAGTTCAAAGTCATCTCCGATTACGACTATTTGTTCACTAACTGGCTTTACCCAGTCAATCCTAGCGTAAATTCTGTTGCGAGTAGTTTTTAATTTGGGAAGATATGCAAATGTACCGGTCGCTGTATCAGAAATATCCAAAGTAACATCATACCGAATCAATGTTAAATTCGCCGTCATCGATTTGACCGTCTTTTCATTAGCAACCAATCGTTTAACAATGATTTTAACGACCTTTCTTGATTGAGCTTTACCAGTAACAGTTTGAGAGTGCGTCGGACAGACAAACGTAAAAAACACAAGGAGGCTGATGCAGCATAACACCAACCTCTTACCGGCAAATCTTTTCGCTATGCTCATCGCACAAAATGCAAACTAGCCTCTTACCTTTTCAACATTCTTTGGGAAAGCTAGCTTGAACGTATCACCTTTAATCGTCGGATTCTTTTTAATGCTTGTTATCAAGATCGTCGTGGTATCGTTGTTTTTCTGAGTAATTTTCGATTGACGCACAGTACCGTCAACATCTATCCAAAGATCTGCAAGTTTGAAATCCGCAGCCGTCTTTGGGGAAAGCTGAATATGCCAGGTCTTCGTGCCACCGCTGATTTGCTCTTCGGCTATATATGTTGCCTCATAGTTGGCGTTGAGTTGAGCTTTCGACATATTCATCACGCTCAAGATATTGCCAACGCCCTGACTTCCCTTAGAGCCTTGAGTCTTTCCGTAAACTAGCCGATTTATACGTGGCTGGTACAACTGGTATTCGTCGCCAATAACAGAAATGTATTCTTCAGGCGACTGCATATCCATTCGCATGTATCTTTTTTTTGTTTTTAATAAATAACTAACCGAACCCGTTCTCGCCGGATCAGCAATTTTAAGCGTTGAGTCATACTTCACCATCGTCATATTGGCCTGAAGAGACTGTAGTGACTTATTGTAGTTATCCATGCGGCGAAGGATTTCGCCGAGGATGCCTTGCCCCTTTGCGTCGCTCACAGAAACCGATGAAAAAATAAAACCTAAACAAATTGCGATTATTCCAATACGTAAAGCTTTGTGCATAAAAAACTTCTCCAGTAAGATTCACTGTTCTTTGACGGACTGAGACGGCGTTTTGGTTGCCGCAGCTTTGCCGTTATCAAACCATTCTTTCGGCGTTAAGAAGATAAATCCCATTATTAAAACGCACAAAAGATCCCACTGCCACGAGGCGCGTTCGTAATTCCAATTGATGATGTTTTTCATGCTTAAAAACTAATCTATCACGTGCCCGTCGCGCATCTGGATCGTCCGCGAGCAAACTGCGGCAGCTTCGGGGTTGTGCGTGATCATAATAATCGTCTGCGAAAACTTTTCGTTCAACTCGCGGAACATATCGAGCACGATGCGCGAATTCTCAGTGTCGAGGTTCCCAGTCGGCTCGTCCGCGAGGATGATCGCCGGGCTGTTTACGATCGCGCGCGCGAGCGCGACACGTTGCTGTTCGCCGCCGGACAACTCGACCGGCTTATGGTGCATTTTATCCTCGAGTCTTAAAAGCCGCAAAACTTCTCGACGTTTTTCAGAGCTTTTACCGCCGTTGCCGGTGTGAATTTTCTCAGCAAGTTTCAAATTACCCTCGGCCGAAAGCGTCGGGAAAAGATTGAAACGCTGAAATACAAAACCGATCTTGCGGCGGCGAATGTCGGTGCGCCGCGCGTCCGAAACTTTTGAAAGATCTTCGCCGTCGATTATTATGTTGCCCGTTGTCGGGCTGAGCAGACCACCGAGCAGATGCAATAGCGTTGATTTGCCGCAGCCCGACGGCCCCATGATTGCGACAAACTCTCCGGGATTTACATCAAGTGTCACGCCGCGAAGCGCCGGCACATCGAGCTTGCCAACCTTGTATGATTTCGTCAGATCGACGGTTCTCAGGATCGGGTTCATGAGGTCAAGTTACTGAAAGCGGTTTGCACCGGTATTGGCGGGAGGTTTAACAGGCGCGTTAGCAACCTCGAGCAGTTTTTTGTCGAGATCCATCTCTTCAAGATTCCATGAATTTTGCAGCACAAACGCGGCGTCGGGAAAAACGTTACCGATCATGACGTCCTCAGGCGTCTGGTACGTCAGCCGCATCGAATACTTTTCTTTAATACGCGTGACTTGAATGTCGAGCGGCAGATTTGTGTAGTTGCCGGTGGAAGTGAGATTTCCCTGTTTGCCGTATGTGATGTCGGACTCGATCTCGCCTTTCGCGTCGAAGATCTGCTGACGCGCAAGCCGAATGCCACCGACGCGATCAAACCAAAACCGCCGCATAATCGTCAATCCGCCATCGGCCTCTTTTCCAAATTCATCGAGAAGATAGTAACCACGCGTGACGGTTCGGACCGGTGATTTTTTTTCAACGCTACTATCAACCTCGTCCTGAAAGATCGTGCTGTGAGTGTAAACGTGTTCGTTATCCGTCGGACGAACCAACATCGCGTCGGTAAAATGCTGCGGCCTGAGGTTCGCAAAGGCGTTTACATTTTTCTTTGCCTCTTTGCTGTCGCCGAGATCGGCAACGCTCAGATTTTTTTGAAGTTTTGAATAATCGGCATTGTTCGTGCCCTTTACAAATTTTTTGTATTTGCCGCTGCTGCCGTCCTGTAAGATAGCGACGCGAAACTTTTCACCGTCCGAGGTCATTTGCGCGACGTCGGATTTAATGATCGGCACCTGAACCTTTAGCAAAATCTTGCCCGGACGCTGCACGACGACTTCGCCGTCAGCCTGGCGATAAACTTCCTTACTCCCAAACTCGGCAAACGAGTTGTCCTCGAATTTGAGATCCATCTTCGCGCGCATAGAGCTGACGCTTGCGAATCTATTGACTTCCTTCATCAAATCCGACTGCGTGGCATCTTCAGTTTTGAGAAGTCGTGCCGTAGGGCGATCTTGTTTTACTTTTATGCACGCGCTGGCAAAAAGAAACAGCGCGAGCAGAGACATCGCCTTCGAATTTATTAGTTTTTTACCTGAAAACCTCATTGCTTTCCGATGTCGTACGAACCCGGTGCGGTTGCAAAAAACCTTGTAAAATAACGCTTTCGCCAATCAAATCCAAGATAATAGCACTTTTGCCGCCGGTTATCTAACCCAAAAAAGAGACGCGGATACGAGCAAACAGCCTTCGTCTCCGCGTTCGATAACCAAATGTAAATCTCTACTTCGTAAAGACGCCGTCTGCTCGAGTTAAATAATCCTGCATCGTGTAGGCGAACATTATCGCCAGCCAGAAAAAACTACCGACGGCCGAGAGCCAGATCAATCTCGGGCTCCAACGGACGTGCATAAAGAACAGCATGACGAACGACATTTTTGTGAAGGCAATCCCGAGAGCCACGAGCGTATTTGCGCCCGGAAATATGTAATCCATATCGACAGTAGCCGCGTAATAAGTCAGTACAGTTCCGACGATCAGAATCGTGAAAACACCGAGATAGCCGGGTATGCCAATATGTTCTTTACCTAATTCAGTATGCTCCGACATTTAGTGTCCGCCTCCGTGTAAAAAGTGCCTGCCTAACAAGTAGAGCAGCGGGAACAGGAATATCCAAACGATGTCGACAAAGTGCCAATACAGCCCCGACATTTCGACCGGCATAAAATACTCGGCGCTGTAATTCCCTTTCCATGCCGTCCAAAGCAACCACGCCATCAGAGCGAGCCCGACGATCATGTGCAAAGCGTGAAGACCGGTCATCACAAAATACAGAAAGAAGAACATGCGCACCTTATCGCGAAACTTGTCAGCGTCGAGAGCCCCGTTCGAGTAATAGCCGATCTTTTCTGAGTCGGTGAGAAAATGTCCGTCCTCGGCCATCTTCGGCAGCTTCATGTCGTTTTCTACATCGATCTGAAACTCGCCGCGCGGATTCGGTTTATGAACTTCGCCGGTTGGGGAACTTTCGGACGCCGCGACCGCTTTCTCAAACGGTAAGACCAACGCCTCGGTTTTGTGCTCGACAGCCTTTGTGCGTTTGTTCCAGCCGCTCACGGGCACCAAGCTGTGATTGTATTTATCGGTGTATTCAACTACCTTTACGCCAAGGAAGGTGGCGCCGAAAATCATCGTCAACACGATCAGTATGACCTGCATGTTGCGGTTGCCTTTTTGTGCATAGTAAACGGTCAGAGCCATGGTCAGCGAACTGACGATAAGCACGATCGTATTGAGCCCGCCCCAAAACGCGTCGAGATGATTCGAACCGGCGGCAAACGCCATCGGGAATTTCGAGCGGAACACAAGATACGCCGTAAACAGGCCGCCAAAGAACAGGATCTCCTGCACAAGGAACATCCACATCCCGATCGAGACACTCTCCTCCTGCTGGCGCATGTCATCAAACTGATGCTGCAAGCCAGGCTCGTGATAAACGAATTTGTCTGAGTAATGTGACGACATCTTAATAAATTGAGAATTGAGAACTGAGAATTGAGAATTTACACATATGTCTTAAATTCTCCATTCTCAATTGTCCATTTTCCATTACAACGTTACTGCTTCGCGACGCTTTGCCTCTTCCAGATCAAGCCCGCTATCTTCTCCGAATCCGTAAGCCTCCCAAGTAACAACCGGCATCTTTTCGAAATTCTCCGTCGGCGGCGGCGAACTCGTTCGCCATTCAAGGCCCGGAAGCATCCACGGATTATCGCCGGCCGGCTTGCCGAAAATTAGCGAGTGCACCAGATATACCGCAGGCATCAAAAGCCCAACGCCTAAAACAGAAGCGCCGGCTGTCGAAAAGATATTGAGCACCTGAAATTCCGGAGGATAAGCAGCATAGCGACGCGGCATGCCTTGATATCCAAGTATGAACTGCGGAAAGAACGTCAGGTTGAAGCCGACGAAGACAAGCATCGCCGAGATCTTGCCCCAAAATTCGGAATACATACGACCCGTCATCTTAGGCCACCAGTAGTGTAAACCGCCGAGATAGGCGATCACCTGGCCGCCGACCATTACGTAATGAAAGTGTGCGACAACAAAGTATGTATCGGTCAAATGCACCGTCAGGCCCATCGAACCTAAAAATAGTCCGGTCAACCCGCCGATCAAAAACAAGCCGAGGAAGCCGATCGCATAGAGCATCGGTGTGTCGTAGGAGATTGAGCCCTTATACATTGTCGCCGTCCAGTTAAACATCTTGATCGCGGACGGCACCGCAACAACCATGGTTAAAAACGAGAACACCATGCCCGCGTACATCGATTGTCCCGCGACGAACATATGATGTCCCCATACAAGGAAACCGAACACGGCGATCGCGATCGACGAGAATGCAATGAATTCGTACCCAAAGATCTTCTTGCGCGAGAAATTCGAGATAAGTTCGCTGATAACGCCCATACCCGGCAAGATCATGATGTAAACCGCCGGATGCGAGTAGAACCAGAACAAATGCTGGAAAAGGATCGGGTCGCCGCCGATCGACGGGTCAAAGATGCCAACATGCGCCGCCCGCTCGATGGCTAACAAAAGAACCGTGATCGCGATGACCGGTGTTCCCAGGATCATTACAAGACTCGTCGCATAGTGCGCCCATACGAACAGCGGCATTCGGAACCAAGTCATTCCGGGTGCCCGCATTGTGTGAATCGTGACAATAAAATTCAGCCCGGTTAGGATCGAAGAAAATCCGTTGATGAAAATGCCCAGACCGACTAGCATCACGAAAGAATTCGAGAATGTCGTCGAGTAAGGCGTGTAAAACGTCCAACCGGTATCGACGCCCCCCTGAATCAATGCAAACAGCGTCAATCCGCCGCCCAGCCAGTAAATATAAAGACTTATAAGATTTATGCGCGGCAGAGCGAGGTCCTTCGCGCCGATCATAATTGGAATCAGAAAATTACCAAGAATCGCCGGTATCGACGGAATCAGGAAGAAGAAGATCATCAACACGCCGTGCTGAGTGAACACCTTGTTGTATGTAGCTGTTTCGAGCAGATCGCTCGTAGGTGTTAGCAGTTCGAGCCTGATCGTAGCGGCATAAAGACCGCCCATGAGGAAGAACATCGACACCGTGACGAGATACATGATCGCGATGCGCTTGTGATCTTTGGTCAGAAGCCACGACTTCAGCGTCGTGCCGTTCGTAATGTAATTCAGCTTCGTTCCGCCGTATATGCTCGATGTTGCTTCTTGAGCGCTCATAATCTTAAAACCTATTTACTACTGTTGGACATCGCAGTTTTATTTGCGGCCGGAGCAGAATTCGCGTTACTCGTTGCCGAAGTCGTTGATGACGAGGTTGCGGCGTTCGGGCTGAGCGATTTAATATACGCGACAAGGGCGTTGAGCTGCTCTTCGGTCACCTGCCCCTTGAACGTCGGCATGATCGGCTGATAGCCATCGACAACTTGCGACGCCGGATTCAAGATCGAATTTCGAATGTATTCGTCATTTGCCGTTACCGAGCCGCCACCGACCAGCTTTACCTCGGTGCCGAAAATGTTTTCGAGTTTCGCTCCGCGCTGCGCCGGGCCGCCCGCGTGACACGAAGCGCAGCCGAGTTTGTTCTCAAACAGATCCTTGCCCATCTCGACCGGCGTTTGTCCCGACACATTGCCACTCAGCCAGTTGTCAAAATCACGCTGCTCCATTACATAAACAAAACCGCCCATTCCCGAGTGGTTAAGGCCGCAGTACTCGGCGCAGAACAGATGATATTTGCCCGGCTTTGTCGGCTCGAACCACAAATATGTGTAGCGGCCGGGGATGACATCGGCCTTTGTGCGAAACGCCGGTATAGAAAAATCGTGCAGCACATCTTCGGTCGTCATCGTCAATTTGATCTTTCGGCCGACGGGGATATGCAGTTCGTTTATCTCGCGCTGGCCGGTTTGATGCTGAGCTTTCCACATCCATTGTTTACCGACGACGTAAATCTCCATCGCGTCATCCGGCGGCGTGAACTGGTTAAAAAATACGATCGCCCCGCCCAAGAAAATAGTCATCGAGACAACGAACGGTATGATCGACCAAACGACTTCGAGTACCATCGAGCCGTGCATTTCTTCGGGCGTTGCAAACTTTTCGACCTCACGATATTTGATAGCAAAGAAGAAAATGGCCACGACGATCGGTATCGAGAACGCAACGCTCACCGCGATCAAGTAGAAATACAAAAGATCGACCTGCCACGCGAATGTCGAGGCCTGCTCAGGAAAAAATGGTACCCACGTTGTAGATTGCATATCTATCAGTTGTCAGTGGTCGGTGGTCGGTTGTCAGTTTTGCCATCCGGTTCACTGTCCACTGTCCACGGTCCACTGTCCACTGTTTTCTTCTTATTTCGCCGCCAAAACACAAAACCCATCGCACCAAGGCCTATCAGTGTCGCGATTCCACCTAGTCGAATCACATTCAGAATTGCGAGCCCATATTTACCGGTCGACGGATCGTAGTGATAGCAATAGAGCAGCAGCTTCTCAGCCGGATTGCCGACCTTGTTCTCGGCTGATTCCATGACGCCGAATTTAATATCTTTCGGCGAGTAATCGATGCCATAAAAATATCGTGTCAGCTTTCCATCGGGCGAAGCGATCATCACAGCCGCGGCGTGTGCGAACTGATTGCTCTTCTCATCCCACTCGTAGCTAAAGCCAGCCGCCGAAGTCACCGCATCGATCGACGTTTGCGTTCCGGTGAGAAAATGCCAGCCTGCCTCAGTTCCAACTCGACCGTATCGCTCCACGTAGCTCGCTTTCTTATTTTTCGCGAGCGTCGGATTGTCGTATTCGCGAGCGTCAAAGCTGATCGCGATGACGTCGAACTCACGCCCTGCGTCGAACGACATTCCCTTAAGCGAGCCGGTCAATCCATTCAAAACCTGATTGCATAGCATCGGGCAGTCGAAATAGACAAACGTCACAACAACCGGCCGACCAGGCTTGAAGTAATCACCAAGTTTGACCACTTTACCGTCTTCGTCTTTGAGTTCGGTGTCAAGCGGCAGCGTCGCTCCAAGCTTTTGCTCGATACCGACGGTTTTCAAGACCGGCGGCAATCCGTTGGTCTGCGAAGCTTCCGAGGTCGGATCATAATACTTAGGCGAATAGAGCGGCGACCCGTAATGCTCACTCTTTTGCGCCGAAACGTGCAGAGTGAAAAGGTGAAAGAGTGAAAAAGTGAAAAAGAAAAGAAGGAATCCGCGCCGCGCCGCCCGGCCGGTCACTCCTTTACCAACTTTCAAATCAACTTTTTCCATTTTTCCCTTTGTCACCTTTTCACTTTTCCCCTCTTACCTTCTTTTCTGCGCGCCCATTCGTCCCGAACCAGCCTCAGATATAAACTCACGCGAAGCTGATAACACTGCCTCAGCATCGGCACCGGATTTTGCTTTGACGCCTCGTTCCAAAAGTTTTTTCTTTGCCTCGTCGATCGGCATCACGGACACCATTCCGGTTTTTGCGTCCTTGCGGCCTTTCTCCAAAAGCTCGTCCCACTGCTTTCTAAGCTCGCGCCACTCGGCCTGTGGAATCCCGAGCTCCATATTCACACGGCCTTTGTCCGAATCCACACCAAAACCCGGCGCACCTTGCAGACGAGGTTCCGGCGGAAGGCGTTCTTTGTCGCTCATCGCCATCGGATTCGTAGTGTCCGCCTTAAAATAATCTTCCAACACGCCAAGCAGTGACCACATTAGGCCAAATGTCACGACGATGAGAAGAAACAGTCCGATGGCAAACGAAAAGATCCCCTTGAGCTGAATCTCGTTCTCCTCGTAAAGCTTATTCAGCTCAGCAACCGTGTCTGTATGTTTTTTCGACGACATATTCTTAAATCCGCAATCCGCAATCTAAAATCCGCAATCGTTAGTGTCCTCGTCCGTGCTCGATCGCACTCTCAAAATACGGATCTTTCGCCGGCACTATCGGCCGTTTCATCAATTCGCCAAAGAACCACCAAAGCCAGATTCCGCCGACCGCGATCGGCCCGACAAAATCCATCCAGCTTATGACAAACGCGCCTTGCTCGCCGCCTGCAATGCGATTGCTCGGCCCGATAAGATAAAACATATCGACGAGACGCATCACGAGAATAAATACCGCAAGCGTCGCCAGCCAACGCGCCTTTCGTTTGAAATCCTGCTGCAAAAGCACGAGAAACGGAAACGCAAAGTGAAACACTATCAGAGCGACGCCCATATAGCCCCAGCCGCCTTTCATACGCGTCAGATACCAACCGGTTTCTTCCGGCAGATTGCCCGCCCATATGATCAAGAACTGCGAAAAATTGAAATACGCCCAAACCATTGTGAGCGCCAACATCAGCTTGCCGAGATCGTGAAAATGCCGCTTGCCGACGATGCCGTCCATCGGAGCTTTGTCCGACATATTTGCCAAGATAAATACAACAAAGCAAAAACAGCTAAGCGCCCAACCGGCTACAAAAAGCAGTCCCCAGATCGTCGAGAACCAATGCGCGTCGAGCGTCAACATCCAATCGACTGCAGCGAACGTAACCACGAGCGCGTAAATAACAAGCGTCGGGCCGGAGAACCGCGAAGCCTTTTCGAGCACAAGGCGCGATTCCTCGACAGTGCTTGTCGCTTCCTGCTCGGCCGACCATTTGTTGAGCAGATATATCATCACCGCCCAAAGCGCAAAGTAGATCAGCGAACGCAGTATCCAAAACCACGGCGTCATATAAATGCCGCGATGGGCCATCGCATAATCCGTAATAGGCAAATGCGTCCATTCGTAAACGCTCGTTGTCCACACGCCGATCGCCAGCGGTATAAACATCAAAAAGATGACCGGCAGCGTTCGAGTTCCCGCTTCTAAAATTCTGCGAATCACGACGCCCCATGCGCCGCCTGTGAGATACTGCAGCATCAGCACGCCAAGAGAACCAAGCCCGATGCCGCCCCAAAAGATGAAACCCAACAGCCACGAACGCAAAGCCTGCTCGGTGTTGAAATACGCGCCGACAGCCCAAATGATCAAGGCAATGCCGCCCAACCCAAGCGAAAGGGTGCGCCAACGCGTGATCATTTCCACCGGAGCGTAGTATCCGCCAAGCTTCGCCATCAGCGATTACCTCCCTGCGGCGCGGCTGTGTTTGTTTCGGTTCGCGAAATCATTCTCAAATTTTCTTCCGGCGTCTGACCGACTTGCAGAGCGCGAATGTAAGCGACTATTGCCCAGCGGTCTGCAGGTTGTATCTGATACGAGTAGCCGTTCATCTTACCCCAGCCGTTCGTGATCACATCGTAAAAATGCCCGACCGGCGCGTTACGCAAACGATCGTCGTGATACGTCGGCGGCTGCGGAAAACCGCGACGAACGATCATTCCGTCGCCGCTGCCAACGGGCCCGTGACACACGATGCAGTAAATGTTGTAGCGATCTTGCCCACGGTCGACCAGTTCTTTTGTCACCGGAACCGGAAACTCGTCGATGTCGTTCGGAAAACTTGATACGAGCGTATTGCCCATCGCATCGGTCGTCGTCTCTGGCGCGACATTTGTCGGATTATCGACTTTGCCGGTGTAAAAACCTTTATTATCACGGAGCTGTCCGCGAGCGACAGTCCCCTCAACCTGATCGCGCGAACCACGCTTGTCGGCAAAGAACTCGCTCTTCTTATACGCCCTGTAACGCGGCTGATCCTGCATGTCGAAACGCACGCCGCACGCGGACGCGAAGGCAAAAGTAAAAAGTAAAAAGGTAAAGCCAATCATGTTGACTTTTGACTTTTGACTTTTGACTTCCGCGAAGCGGTTACTCAGGGACATCAAACACCTCCTGGGCGCCCAAGGTTTCCATAAACTTTCGCGTTTCGGCGTAGTCATACTTCGGATCGTCCGACTGGATTATCAAAAAGAATTTTTCACGTGTCGCCAGCGCAAAACGCGGCACATTAAACACCGGATGATAAGGCGACGGCAGGCCGTTCAAGAACAACATTCCAAATACGGCTGTGAACGCGGAAAATAAGATCGTCAGCTCATACGCAGGCGGAATAAATGCCGGCAAGCTGAAGTGCGGACGGCCGCCGACGATGATCGGATACTCGTAAACATGAACGAAATATTGCAGCCCGATGCCTGTAAGCAGGCCGGTGATTCCGCCCGCGAAGATCAGATACGGCAGTATGCTGCGCTTTATTCCCAAAGCTTCGTCGATCTCGTGCAACGGAAACGGCGAGAACGCGTCGGTCTTTCCGTAACCCGCGTCGCGCACGAGTCTCGCCGCGTCGACCAGTTCGGTCGCCGTGTCGAATTCGGCCATTATGCCGTGAAGTTTTTGTTCTTCGTTATTCACTATTCACTATTCACTGTTCACTTATTCGGGGGATCGGTGCGGTCGTAGGTGTATTCCACCTCGAGCACACTCTCGTCAAAATCCTGCTGATGCCCGTGAACATTCGCATCCGGCAGCAGCGTTCGAACCTCAAAGATCGAAATGATCGGTACAAATCTCACGAACAGATAAATCAGCGTAAAGAAAAATCCGATCGTGCCGATGAACATCGACCAGTCAAATATCCGCGGGCTGTACATCGCCCAGCTTGACGGCAAAAAGTCGCGGTGCAAGCTCGTCACGATAATTACAAACCGCTCGAGCCACATACCGACGCTGACTACTATTGAAATCAAAAACAACCAAAATTCGCTCTCACGAAATCGCTTGAACCACAAAAGTTGGATCGACAGGCCGTTGCAAAAGATCAGCAGCCAATACGACCACCAGTACGGACCTTCCCAGATGCGGTTTTTGATCATGAAAACTTCGTATTGCGAAGCCGAATACCAGCCAAAGAATCCCTCCATCGCGTAGCCGTATACAACGATCAAACCGGTCGCGAGCATGACCTTAGCCATGTAAATGAGGTGCTGATGCGTGATGAAATCCTGCATCCGATACAAATGGCGAAGCGGAATGCAAAGTATCAACACCATCGCAAAGCCCGCAAACACAGCCCCGGCGACGAAGTATGGAGGAAAGATCGTCGCGTGCCAGCCCGGAACCTGTGACACCGAGAAGTCTAACGACACGATCGAGTGGACCGAAAGCACAAGCGGCGTCGATAGACCGGCGAGTATTAGATACGTAATCTCGTAGCGATGCCAGTGACGAGCCGAGCCACGCCAGCCCCACGAAAGTGTGGCGTAGATAAATTTGAAAAACTTATTCTTTGCACGATCACGCAGCGTCGCGAGATCAGGAATCAACCCAACGTACCAGAAAAGCAGCGAAACCGTGGCGTATGTCGAGACGGCAAAAACGTCCCAGATGAGCGGCGAACGAAAGTTCGGCCAGATGCCCATCGTGTTCGGATACGGGAATAGCCAATAGGCCGCGAGCCACGGACGACCAGTGTGCAAGAGCGGAAACATCGCCGCGCAAGCCACGGCAAATAGAGTCATCGCCTCGGCAAAACGGTTGATCGACGTTCGCCACTTCTGATTCATCAAAAGCAGAATTGCGGAGATCAGCGTTCCGGCGTGGCCGATACCGATCCACCATACGAAGTTGATAATGTCGAACGCCCAACCGACCGGCTGGTTGTTGCCCCAAATACCGATGCCATTCGCGAGCAGCCAAATCGTTGTAAACAAGAGCAGTTGTGCGATCATGAACGCGATCGTAAAACCGATGAACCAGTGAAACGGAGTCCGTTTCTTCAGCGTGACGTCGCTGATCTTGTCAGTAACGCTGGCGAAAGTGTGGTCGCCCTCGATCATCGCGGGACGCAGCTTTTGCTGTAGCTCTCTATCGGCTGCCATTAATGCGCCTCGCCTCCCGTTTTGGTCTCAGTTTTGGGAGCGTCCTTCTTGACCGGTGGTTTGTAGTCCGGCATTTCCTTGTTCTGATTTTTCAGACCCGCAAGGTAAGTTGTTCGCGGCTGAGTGTTCAGCTCATTAAGAAGTTTGTAATCCCGGTGATCCTTTTTCGACTTAGCAACCGCGCTGTTCGGGTCGTTCATGTCGCCGAAAATGATCGCGTCAGTCGGACAAACAGCCTGGCAAGCGGTCACGACTTCGCCGTCTTTAATTTTTCGCCCGTCCTTTTCAGCCTCGATACGCGCGATCGAAATACGCTGCGTGCAGTAGTTGCATTTTTCCATCACGCCACGGCTACGAATTGTCACCTCGGGGTTACGCATCAGCTTGTATTGCGGCGTATTCCAGTCCTGATAAAGCAGGAAATTGAAGCGGCGCACCTTGTACGGACAGTTGTTCGAACAATAACGCGTGCCGACGCACCGGTTGTACACCATGTCGTTCAGGCCTTCGGCGCTGTGAACGGTCGCGTGAACAGGACAAACCGTTTCGCACGGTGCCTGTTCGCACTGCTGACAAATAAGCGGCTGAAAATACGGGCCTTCGGGCTCGTTGATGTCGCCGCCCCCGTAATACGCATCAACGCGCATCCAGTGCATTTCGCGGCTGCGCTCGACCTGTTCCTTGCCAACGACCGGAATGTTGTTCTCAGACTGACAGGCGATCACACACGCGTTGCAGCCGACGCACGAGTTGAGATCGATTGTCATTCCCCACTTAGAATGTTTGTCGTAAACGGCTTGATGCTGTTCGTACGGATACATCGACTTTGGATATTCGTCGTGCTGATGACCCATGTCGGGATGCTTTTCAAATTCCTCGACATCCCACATTCGAAGCAGATCTCGGCCTTCCATATTGAAGTGAATCTGCGTCGAGGCGACCGTCGTCTGCTCGCCGGTTTTTGTCACATCGCCAAAGCCGTAATTCATCGCGTCGGAACGCATCACGTCGAATGCGCTATAGCCAAGACCCGTGCCAACCTTGCCCGCCTTTGTGCGGCCGTAGCCCATAAAAATCGTGATGACGTCATCGGGCTGGCCTGGCGTTATCCACAACGGAACGCCCTTTTGAATATCCGAGCCTTGATATTTGACGGTTACGAGATCTGAAAACTGGTTGCCGCCTTTCGTGTTGATAAATGCAGTGCCTTGCTCTCCGCCGGTCATATCGCGAGCTTCGTTACCGGTGTTGGCTGCGAGTTTTTCGGCGGTCTTCGGGCTGATGAGCGCGACGTTCTCCCAAGTCACCTTGTTGAGCGGATTTGGCAACTCCTGCAGCCAACCGTTATTCACAAAACGGCCGTCATACACGCTCGGATCCTGCAAAATCGAAATCTCAACATTGCCACCGCCGGCAGGTTTTTGCTCCGGCTGGCTCAAAAACAAGGTGTTTGCCGTAACAGTCTTAGTCGCCGCGGCCGTGTTCGGAACAATGCCGTCGTGAACTACTTTACGCCAGTTATCTTCGAACCCTCGCGGCGTAGTAGTTGCCGGAACAGCGGCCGCAGCAGGTGTCGGCGCTGCGGCAGGTTTTGGAGTTTCTTTGGCAGACTCGCCAGCTATGTTAGCCGGCTTCTTGGCTTCGGCTTTTTGTTCGGCCGCCTTTAGCTCTTCAGTTCTTGCTGCCGCACCGGCAGCGGCCGGCGCGATGTTTGTTCGCTGCCAATACTCTTTGACGATGTCGTGATCTTTCTTGTCAAAATTCTCTCGAAAAGCGAGCTGTACGACCTCGTGAGCACTCTTGCCGTCATACAGCGGCGCGATCAGCGGCTGCTGGATCGAAACCGTGCCGTCGTATGCGCGTGCGTCACTCCAGCCCTCGAGGTAATGCTTTTCGTGAATGTGCCAATAGCAATGCTCGGCGGTCTCGTCGGCGTAAAGCCCAAGATGCACGCGCAGCGGAATCTTCGCCATCCGCTCGGCGTTGAGTTTAATGTCGGCTGGCGTGTTGTAAACCGGATTGCCGCCGAGGATGACGAGCATTTTGACGCGTCCGCCATCGACGTCGGCGATAAGCTCGCGAAGCTGCTCAACCTGCGTTTTGTCCGTATTCGGCGCGAACGGCTCCGCGTAAAGCACTGTCTGACCTGCATTTCCGAGCGTTGCGTTCATCGCATGCGCAAGCGCGTGGACAACCGCCGGAGCGTTGACGCCAGCGACTACGAGCGACTTGCCCTTATGCTCGACGAGGTCTTTCGCCATCGCAGCGATCCATTTCGCGTTCTCGGCGTAAGTTGAAGTCGCACCGGCAACGCCGACGGCTTTTGCGATCGCCTTTGCAACCTCGGCCATTTGGCTCGGCTTGATCGCAAGGCGATGATCGGCCTTAGCACCGGTGAGACTGACGGTCGTCTCGACCGAATAGAGACGATTGATATCTTTGTGTTCCTCGGAGAAGTGACGTCCCTTGGCAAAATCCTTAATATACGCGACGTTGTAGCCTGAGAAAATATCGGCGTCGAGCGACAAGATCCGCTCTGCCTTATCAAATTTGTAGATAGTCTGCACCGGTGAGCCAAACGCCATCTTCGCTCCCGTCGTCGCGTTGTCCTGATTGACCGGTTCGTATTGAATCCACTTGGAATTCGGCAGCTCGGCCTTAAGCTTCGTCATTTGATCGATGAACGTAGGCGAAGTAACCGTCTCGGTCAAAAATCTCACGCCGGCACCGCCGTCAGCACGATTCGTTTCAACCGCGGAGCGAAACTCGGTCATGAACATCTCCCACGACTTCGGATTGCCGCGATAAGTCACTTGCTGCGAGCGGTCCGGATCGTACATGCCGAGCACAGATGCCTGTGCAAGTACGTCGGTCGCGCCGCGGCTGCCGGGATGTTCGGGATTGCCCTCCACTTTGACGGGACGGCCGTCGTAAGATTTTGCTAGCAAACCGGTCGCGACACCACCGAGCGACATCGCCGTCGCGAAGAAACGTGCCTTGCCGGGCAACATGCCCTCGACCGGATTTACGTAGGGAACGATCTTCTCGGCGGGCTGAATTACGCAGCCCGAAAGCCCAGCGAGAGCGAGCGAGGCTCCCATCACTTTCACAAATTTGCGGCGGCTGAGACTGTTGTCCCACTCTTCGATCTCATGTGGATATTCACGGGCGACAAATTCTTCGAACTCCGGCGCGTCAACAAACTCCTCGACGCTTCGCCAATATTCTTTCCCGTTCTGCGACAGAATCGTGTCACGCAGTAAGGAAAAATTTTGTTTACTTTCAGGGCTCGACATAATTTTATCTGTGACAAGTCGAACAGCTTGTCATCATTTCCTTGCTGCGAATTTTGTAATCGACCTTTAGTTTCGCGCGCTCGGCTTCGTCAAGATCGCCGGGCTGCCAGTCCATATTAAAGACCTCGGATTTCGGCCGGATAAACTTCTCTGGCTCGCGGTGACATGCGAGACACCATTCCATTTGGAGCGTATTTTCCTGAAAAACGGCCGGCATGTTGTTGATCTGGCCGTGACAGGTCGAGCAGCCGACGCCTTTGGCAATGTGAATGCTATGGTCGAAATACGCAAACTCAGGTAGATCGTGAACGCGTTCCCACTCGATCGGTTTGTTATCGCGGAAGCTGGCGCGAACGGGTTCGAGATACGGACTGTCATTCCAGATCTGGCTGTGGCAATTCATGCAGGTCTGCGTCGAAGGCATCCCCGCCGAAGCAGTGGTCTCAACCGTCTGGTGGCAATATCGGCAATCGATGCCGTCGTCACCGACGTGATGTTTGTGACTAAATTGAACGGGCTGCTGCTTTTCGACGTAACGGCCCGTCAGATAAGACGAGCGGGCAATCTGCGTGTAGCCCAAAAAAGCTCCGCCCGCAGCAACGGCAGCCAAAACCATGCTGATTCTGGCGATATTGTTAGCACTCTTATTAAAAAATTGCGCCATTCTGGAACTTATTGCGTGGAGTTTTACTTACAATCGTAACACTCGCTCACGCTACGCACGTCTCGCTCAAATATATTGAAGATAACTACTAAAACCGCTTAAATAACGAACAATAAAACTGTAAGAGATTTTACTAAATGTTTGTGAAACCGCAAATTGCACAATTCGAAAGTAAGCTATCTAAATTACATCAGCAATCGCGTCTAAGATTAGTTAACTTAATAAATCGAATAAAATTTTCGCGTGATCAGGCGGCCTCTGCGCTGAGACATGCGGCACCGGCGGCGGCGGCGTTCAAGCCAAGTTCGCCTTCGACAATCGAAGTCGCCTCGAATGCGGGTGCGAACGAAAGCTCTCGAGCACGTTCGATGATCGCCTTTAGCACAACTTCTTTCGCCTGCATTATCGGCCCGCCGACGACGATCTTTTCGATATTTAGCAGATTAATAACGCTCGCGATCGCTGCACCGACGTATGAGCCGGTTCGCTCGAGCATCATCTGCGCAAAATCGTCGTCGGATTCGGCGGCGGCAATAATGGCGGCGAGCGTGATCGACTCCTCGGACATGTTGTTGAGCGACGAAGTGCTGTCCTGATGAAAGCGTGCACGCGTGCGACGGATGATGTTTGCGGCCGAGGCGACTTCTTCAAGCTTCATGCCCTCGGAATTTATCGGCACGTGGCCGAATTCGCCCGCATAACCCGCGGCACCGCGCCACATCTCGCCGTTAAAGATAAACGCCCCGCCGACGCCGTCTCCGAGCGTCGCATAAAAAAGATTGCGGCTGCCGCGCCCTGCTCCGAGGCGAAGTTCCCCGTAGGCCGCGGCGTTCGCATCATTCTCGATCGTTACGTCGAGGCTGGTCGTATATTTGATCTCGTTTATCAGATCGACCGAAGCGTTCTCGGGCATGTTGGTCGAGAAAGCCACGCGTCCGGTCGCCCGATCGACCAGTCCGGGAACCGCTAAACCGATTCGACTAATATCGCCAATCTCCTTTTTAAGCGAATCGATAAGAGCGATCAACTGCTCGACCATCGGAACATCTTCGGTAAGCACGACGGAATGCGACTTCGCGATCGAGCCGTCGCCGCCGAGCATAACCGCGTCGATCGACGACGCCGATATCTCGACTCCGACAAGACCCGCGAACGAATTTACTTTTTCAGCCATACGATACGGCGATTTTTTCACGATGCACGAGCAGTGTCAACGTTTCTCTGCAATCTTAAGATGTTTACCCGCGAATTACGCTAATAATACGAATATATTTATTCATATTCGCGTTTATCTCAGATTACCCGATAGGAAGTTTGCCACAGAGAACACCGAGGTCACAGAGAAATTCGTTTTATCCCCTCACGCAACATTTTCGCGCCAAAGTTGATTATCAATGCACGTTTCAAACCGATTGCTTTTATATAATGACAGAACCTGTGCCATTGAGACATCGTTGAGTTTGCTGAGGGATTTGATTTCAACGATGACCTCGCCTTCGACAAGCACATCAAGCCGTTGACCTTTAATGACCTTTCCCTTATAAATCACATCTATCTCAACTTGTCTCCGATAACCGATTCCTCGCAGATCGAATTCGTGGCAAAGGGCTTCTTCATAGATTGATTCAAGCAACCCGGGGACCCAGTGTGCGATGAACCTCGATAGCGGCGCCGATAATCTTTTGTGTCAGAACGTCGTTTTCGTTTTTCTCAGTGTCCTCTGTGCTCTCTGTGGCTGAATTCCGCTGTTGGACTATTTTAGAATTCTTAATGCGCAATCCCGGTTTATTTGCGCTATTCGCGGGCAAATTTCCTACCGGGTCGCACGCACTATGAACTTTCGTACGCTGCTGCTAACTGCGAGCGAGCGAACAGTCGTCTCGGCGAGTAAAGGAATAAACGACAAGCGACGCAAGAGCGAGCACATGCTCAGCCGCGAATCGAAAGCCGCCGAATATTGTTGAGAAAATTCAAAAGCCAGATCGACAGGGTCGTTCATCTTCATGATCGAATCTGCGGCGATCCTCGCACTTTCAAGTGCTAACAACATTCCACTGCCTGTGAACGGATCGATGAACGCCGCGGCATCCCCGATGGTCAATAAGCCTAAATCCGGCGCGACATTGCCGCGACCATAACGCTCAATCGGCACGGCGTGCCACTCGGCGACAAATCTAATATCCCCAAAAACTGCCGCGGCGCGTTTGTTTGTACACACTAGTTCGCGCAAAACGCGCTTCGGGTCACTCCCAAGCTGCTTTACATCGTCCGCGGCAGCGATAAAGCAGAGGTTGTGCAAACCATTTTCGACACGACTCGAACCGCCATAGCCGCGTGCGTAGGAAAAAATTTCGCAAACATCGTCGGGCACGCCGCAACCCCCTACATGCGTCTTAAACGCCACGGACTCGGCCTTTCGAGCAACATCTGAGTTGTAGGCTCGGCGGGCGAGAAACCGCATCCGTCCAGTTGCATCGAGCGTTACGCGTGCAAAAATGTCGCGCGTCCGAGTCGTTACCCCGACAACCGAGCCGTTATCTCGCAAGAGATCGACGACGGAAGTTTCTTCCAGTACATCGACGCCGACTTCGCGTGAGCGCTTGAGCAACCGCAAATCCATTTCGGCCCGGCTCAGACCGAGCGCGTGTTTGTGCACGGCGCCGAACCATTCGCTCGGAACTTCGACGCCTTTGCCGCTGCGCGCGTAGAAAACGGTTTTCTTAATATCGACGCCGCCGCTGTCTCGCATCGCGTCGAGAACACCGAGTTCGTCAAAGTGTGTGAGACATTCCGGCGAGATAAACTCGCCACACAGCTTGTGGCGGGGAAACTTTTCTTTCTCAATGAGCACGACGCGCTTGCCCGCCAGTGCGAGTCGAATCCCCGCGGACGAACCCGCGGGTCCCGCACCGACGATCGCGACATCGTATATTCCGCCTTCAATCATTCTTTGCTCCCACGCCCGACAACACCAATCGATTCAGCCGCGAATGCACGATCTCTATCTCGCGTAAACCAGCTTTGAGCGCGAGTTTGCGCAATTCGTCGGGTTTGCGGCTGCGCAAGATCGAAAGCGCGCCGTCCTCGACGGTGAGCCGTTGAAAAAAAACGGGAGCGAAAAGCTTATACATGTAATATGCAGTTCGGTCGCGGTTGAGATCGACGACAAAGATCTTCCCTCGCGAGACGCGTGCCATCTGGGCAAGTAATTTCACGGCGTCTTCGTCACTTAAATGGTGGAGCATCAATGTGCAGAACACGTGATCGAATTGCGCGTTGGCAAAAGGCAAACGCAATGCGTCGCATTGCACCGATTCAGCGCCGGATGCGCGAATTGACGTTGCGGCTTCGGCGTTTATCTCGGCGCCGACGAGAGATGCGCGCATTCCGACGGTGTTTTTCGCGACTTCGCCGAGCAAATAGCCGCTACCGGCACCGACGTCGAGAAGCGAAACATTACTTTGTACAGAATTTGCGATCTCTCTCAGCAACGTTTTCTTCAGCGCGCGGAGTTCGCCAAAGAAATTGTGTACTCGCCGCATTTCGCCAAGCCAGACAGCGTATTCCTCAGGCGTGTAATCGCCGGTGTCGAGCCGCTCAAGTTTGTCGATGCGCGTTTTGAACGAAAGCATAATTGCGTTGCAGTGTCAGTAGCCCGCACGTAAGTAAGGG
>JBAUGW010000020.1:0-15311 GCA_049679945.1 Pyrinomonadaceae bacterium
CGCCCTCGCCTGCAAACGCCGGTTCCTCCGGCGTGAAGTCAACTATTATTGGGCAACTTGAGAATTCACCGCGAACGTCAGCGTCCTATTGGACACCTGCAGGCGAGGGCGCCTGCGTTCCCGGCAAACGTGCCTTCCGCAATTAGGCGCGCGTCAAGCTCCGATATTTTATCCGATGCGGCTGGTCGGCGTCATGACCGAGGCGGCGCTTCCTGTCTTCTTCGTACTCGCTGTAATTGCCGTCGAAATACTCGACGTGGCTGTCGCCTTCGAAGGCGAGAATGTGCGTCGCGATGCGGTCGAGAAACCAGCGGTCGTGGCTGATGACGACTGCGCAGCCGGCGAAATTCTCAAGAGCTTCTTCGAGCGCACGCATCGTGTTGACATCAATGTCGTTGGTCGGTTCGTCGAGGAGCAGGACGTTAGCGCCGGTTTTGAGCATTTTTGCAAGATGAACGCGGTTGCGTTCGCCGCCCGAAAGCTGGCCGACAAATTTCTGTTGATCGGCACCGGAAAAATTGAATTTCGAAACATACGTTCGCGCGTTCATCGTCCGCGTTCCGAGCGTGACGTTATCGAGCCCATCGGCGATCTCGTCAAAAACGGTCTTTTCGCCATCGAGGCTGTCACGCGACTGATCGACGTAGCCGAGCTTGACCGTTTCCCCTACCTTAAAAACACCGCCGTCGGCATTTTCCTGACCGGTAATTAATCGAAATAGCGTCGTTTTACCGGCGCCGTTCGGGCCGATAACGCCGACAATGCCGCCTTTAGGCAGTGAAAATTCGAGGTCTTCGAACAGAACGGTGTCGCCGTACGCTTTCGACACCTTGTGCGCCTCGATAACAACATCGCCGAGCCGGGGGCCGGGCGGAATGTAAATCTCGAGGTCATCGGCTCGCTTTTCTGACTTGCTTGCGACCATCTCTTCGTAGTCGTTGATGCGTGCCTTTCCCTTTGCATGACGGCCCTTCGGCGACATGCGAATCCACTCAAGCTCGCGTTCCAGTGTCTTTTGCAGCTTGTCCTCGCTGCGTGCTTCCTGCGCAAGACGAGTTCCCTTTTGCTCAAGCCAAGAAGAGTAATTTCCTTGGTACGGTATGCCCTCGCCGCGATCTAATTCAAGTATCCAACCAGCAACATTGTCGAGAAAATACCGGTCGTGCGTTACGGCGATGATCGTGCCCTCGTATTTTTGAAGATGCTGCTCAAGCCAGCCGACGGTCTCGGCGTCGAGATGGTTTGTCGGCTCATCGAGCAGCAGAATGTCGGGCTTTTGCAGCAAAAGGCGGCAAAGCGCGACACGTCGTTTTTCTCCACCGCTTAGAGTGCTGATGACCGATTCCGGTGGCGGGCAGCGAAGCGCGTCCATCGCCATCTCAAGTCGCGAGTCGAGGTCCCACGCATCCGCATGATCAAGCTTTTCCTGCACCTCGCCTTGCCGCTCGATCAGCTTCGCCATCGCATCGTCATCCATCGGCTCGGCAAATTTGGTATTGATCTCTTCGAATTCCTTTAATAGATCGACCGTCGATTGCACGGCCTCCTCGACGATCTGCTGGACCGTTTTTGTCTCATTGAGCTTCGGTTCCTGTTCGAGATAGCCGACCGAGTAGCCCTTCGAAAAAACCACCTCGCCGTTGAACTCCTTGTCCGTGCCGGCGATGATCCGCAACAAGCTCGACTTACCCGCGCCGTTTAGGCCGAGCACGCCGATCTTCGCGCCATAGAAGAACGACAAGTAAATATCCTTCAAAACAGGCTTCTTATCGTAAAATTTTGAGACCTTGACCATCGAAAAGATGATCTTGTTTGGTTCGTTATTGCTCATTGTTTCAGTACTAATGCTCTGACTATCTCGTTGTAATACTCGGTCGCAGAAAAAGTAAACGGACCGATATCCTCGAACCCATCCGTGTGAACTGCTTCCTCGTAACTGTTTTGATATCCGAAATCCCGCCAGATAATATTGTCATCGATCCTCTCGATGACGGTGGATATGGCGCCGCAACCGAGGTCTCCACACTCCGGGCAAATAAAAATACTTGTTCGGCCGTTGCGAAAATCTGACGGCTCTTTCCGCAAGAGCCTATTAACGGCTTTCTGGTTCTGTTCAGCGCTAAGCCAACCAAGAGGCGATACTTTGTCGCCAACCTTCCGATAAAGAGAGTGATCATCAATAACAAAATCCAAAAATCTTCGAGGAGTTTGCGATCCGGTGGTAACACGATCAGTCCACTTCAGTTCGATCCGCGACATAAGATCACTCATCTATTTCAACCGAAAATCGGCTCAGCCGTGCGTTTTAGCATAGCCACGCCGTTCAGGAGTAATTGGGACGAACCCTACGACGCCGTTAACGGCGTGGCTATGCGAAACCCGAAGCAAAATCTAATTAATTTCAAGTACCGCGTCAAAGAAACTCAAGATTAGCGTTTTCCAAACTCCACGCGCAAACCGACGCGGAAAAAACGCGGTGCGGCGACCGTCCGAACGGGTGTGAGGCCGATGTCGTAGCGCGAGTCAAAGAGGTTCTCAACCGAGACGAACGCCTCGACGAAGTATGGAAACTGGTACGAGAAGCGCGCGTCCGTCGTCAAAAACGAGCGCAGCCGCAAAGTGTTCCGGTCATCCTCGAACTGCGACGACGTGGCGCGGAGCTGTGTCGACAACGTCCAACGCGTGCGGTATCGATAAACAGCCTGAGTCGTAAAATTGTGTCTCGCGACCTGCGGCAGCCGGGCTCCGACGAGATCGGGACTTGCGCCGAAATCGCTGATCTTAGCGTCCACCAACAGGTAGCTGGCGTTGACCTTTAACCCTTTCGCCGGCGACGACTCTAGGTCAAACTCAAATCCGCGGCTCGTCGTCGAGCCGACATTCCGCCGCTGTCTCGTGATCAGCGTCGGCGTCGTTGACAGCGTCACGCTGACGACCGGATCGTAAACACGCGCCTGATAAACGATCGCACGGGTTATGAGCTTGCGCTTCAAAAAGGTCGCGCTTCCGCCGGCTTCAAAGGTATCGGCACGCTCGGGCGTGAGGAATGCGTTGGCGTTTGTGACGATGTTGCCGACCCGAAAACCGCGATAGAGTTCGTTTAGCGACGGCGCTCGAAACGAGCGCGAATACGCGCCGTAGATCGACACGTCCCTCATCACCTCATAGACGACGCCGACACGCGGGCTGAGAGCGGAATCGGTGCGCTTCGTGAATCGCGCCTCGACAAGGGCGCCGCTCGCCAGCGTTCGCGTCGTCGCGATGCCGTCGGAGTTTCGGCGGTGATCGAAGCGAGCCGCGAGATTCAGAACGAACCGCGGCGCGAACGCCCAGTTGTCCTGTACGAACAGCGAAACGTCGCGCGTCTCGCCGCCGGCTGAGGCGACACTCGTCGACTGCCCGGCAGAAAAACCGATCTCGTCACTACGCCCTCGTACGTTTAGAAATTCGCCGCCGGCCACGATCGAGTGGCGGCCAAACGATTGACGCCAGGATACACTCGCTCCGTACGCGCTCGACGGCACTCGCTGAATTCTTGTCAGGCTCTCGCTGTTGCGCATCTCCGCGACGGACGAGAATGTCTGGCCGTAAACCTGCCGCTCGACAAATGCGCGAAGCGTGAGATCGTCGAGATCCGCACCGGCGGCAAACTGTCGGTAATAAGTTCTGTTGTTCGTCAGGCTCGTGCCGTTATCCCGGCGCTCGCCGAAAACGTTGCCACGAATAAACGCTCGGTTATTGTCGTCGAAGCGCCGCCCGAGCTTTAGGATGACGTTCGAGTGA
This sequence comes from Pyrinomonadaceae bacterium, assembly GCA_049679945.1. GTDB lineage: Bacteria > Acidobacteriota > Blastocatellia > Pyrinomonadales > Pyrinomonadaceae > OLB17. The sequence goes on from JBAUGW010000020.1 coordinate 3,784, forward strand.
CGCGATGACGCACGCGCGTCCGCTGTGCCGCGCGACGCTTCTTCTACGGGAATATACCCGGCGGTTTTGAAGATGTCGCCGACGAGATCGGCCGCCCATTTCCCGCGCGAGGCGAGAAGCACGCCGCTCGCATCCGCGCTTGTTTGATTTGCCAGCGAAGTCTCAATCTTGAGTCTGACTTTCTCGTCGGCTAGCTTGAGCGGGACGATATTCACCGCACCGCTCAACGCACCGCTCCCATAAACCGAACTCGCGCCGCCGCGAAGCACCTCAACCTGTTCGACCGCGATCAGCGGCACGCGCGACCAATAGGTCCAGCCGCCGAACGCGTCGTTTATCGAGAGTCCGTCAAATAAAACACTCACTCGCGCGGCGCCACTACCCGAGACCCCGCGAAGATTGCCGCCCTGCGCGGTCGGGTTTGTCGTCCGGCTCGAGCTGCGGCGAAAAAGCTGAAAGCCCGCAACCTGACGCAGCGTATCGTCGAGCGAACGAGCGGCCGTCACGCCGAGGCTCTCGATAGTGATCACGGCGATGCTCGCCGCCGCGTCCGTTTGCCGCGTCTCGTCGCCCGTCACCGAAACATTTACGTTGCCGACGACCGCCGAAGGCTGCAGCGTGATCACCAGCGGCTCGGCCCGCGCGAGCTCGATCTGTTTCGTTACGGGCTCGAAACCCGGGGCCGATACACGCAGCTTACCCGTGGCGCTCTCGAACGAAAATGCTCCGCGGTCATCCGTCACGGTCCGATCCAACATGCCGCCACTCTCGAGCGTGACCTCGGCCCCGACGACCGCATCGCCACGCGTGTCGACAACCGTGCCGGTCAGTGTCTGACCAGCAACCGTCGCCGAAAGGAAAAGTGTAAGGATTAAAAGCCGCACGGAATAGACCTGTCGAGTATAACCGATACTTGATCTCAAGCTCCGCTATGGGTTCTGCGTGATCGTCGAAGGACGGCGGGTTCGGCCTCTAGAAGGACCTTTCCTCCAACATCTTTGTAAAGGCGTCGACCCCCGGAACAAGCTGTTTCAATTTCGTCGCGTCCGCCTCCGCCGTCTGGGGAGAGATATGAACTGCGATATTGGTTTTGGCGGTTATGTTCTCGCGAACGAGCTTGCGGCCGTTTTCGGAAAGCAAAAACCAGTAAGGGATGAACGCGATGTCGATCTTCTCGGCCGGAAGATTGAAAGCGGCGAAGTTCTCGATCGACATATCGGCGTCGCCGAAGTGAAACAGCTTTTTTCCGTCTATTTCGATAATGTGCCCGAGGTTCTTTATCCACCAGCAACGGTCGCTGCCGTGCTTCATGCCCAACAGAGTGACCTTAATACCGTCTTTCTCGAAAACAGCACGATGCTTCCATTCCGGAGTGATCTCGAGCGTTTGGTTTCGAATGGAAACGTGGTCGGGAAACAGCCTCGCGATATCGGCCATTTGCTGCGCCGAAGAAACGAATGTGGCTCTAGGGTTGTTCTTTAGATGAAGCGCGACCGACTCGGCACTAAAATGGTCCCCGTGAACGTGGGAGACCAGTATGACGCGCACCTGGTCGAACGGCGGATTTGCCTTCTCCATCGCGCCCAAGACCTCGGGTGGCGGATTGAGGTAATCGTCGTCGTACTTACGGTGCAGCCCGTCGATCAGCAGAGCCTTTGTTCCAACGGAAATCAAGACCCCTTCGTTGCCAACGTACGTGAGCTTGAGTTTTGAGGGCCGTGTGCTCTGGCAGTTTATTACGGACGTGAAGGACAAAAGCGCAGCAATAAGTATGTAACCGATCTTCATAAACGTGAGTACGGAGGTTTTGCCTCGAAGGTTTTCTAGTGAACTATTGATTGAAAGTACGCGGCCGTGACACTCGCCGATCTATTGCACCGTAAAAGAACGACAGATAAATGTCCTTGAGGACAGGCTTAATCGGCTCTGTCTTTGTTTTAGCATAGCCACGCCGTTCACGGCGTGGTAACGTGCGCAAAAAAAATCTCAGGGCGTTTTAACGCCCTTATCAAAACCGTCACCGACAATACGTTCCAACCGTTCCTGTGTGGTTCCGAGCCGGTGATGCTCTTTTTGTTTGTGAATATAGGGTATGACCCAAGGCAGGTCTTTGGTTCCGAACGAAACCACTCCATAACCGCTCTGCCATTGCAACGCCTTGCCAAATTCGTGAGAACTCGCGCCTTTCATTTCGCCGATCCAACGGTCGATCTCGAACGGCGGATAGAATGACGCACCAATGTGAATATGATCTGGCATTCCGCCAATAGCGTGAAAGTAAACGTTGTTCTGGCTGACGATCCTGTTTTTGATGAATGCCCAAACGTCAGGCTCGAGGTCCGCTGTAATAAACGGAAAACTATCTTTCGTGTGCCAGGTTATGTGGAGATTGATCTCTGCGTACGAACGGTTCGACATTTCTCGGTTTTGGGTAAGGGCGTTAAAACGCCCTGGGTTTTCTTCGGGCAATCCGTACCACGCCGTGAACGACATGGCTATGCTGAAACTTAGATCTTGGTCGTCCTAACCATCAATTTCTCAATCCTATCTCGGCGCACCTCAACCCCAATCCCCGGCCCTTCCGGAGCGATGATCGTGCCCTGCGGCGAAACTTCGACCTCGGGCGTGATGATGTCTTCGTGCCAATACCTTTTTGAGGCGGACACGTCGCCGGGCATTGTGTAGCCGGCGAGCGTCGAGATCGCGATGTTGTGCGCGCGGCCGATGCCGCTCTCGAGCATGCCGCCGCACCAGACGGGCATTCCGGCTTCGCGGCAGATATGTTCGACCATTTTCGACTGAGTGTGCCCGCCGACGCGGCCGTTTTTTAGATTGATAATTTTGCCTGACCTTAGCTCTATCGCTTTTTGTGCGTCGTCCGGCGATTTTATGGGCTCGTCCAAACAGATCGGCGTCTTTATCGCGGCCTGCAGCTTTGCGTGGTCGATGATGTCGTCGTAGCCGAGCGGCTGCTCGAGCATCATCAGGTTGAATTCATCGAGGCTTTTAAGTTTGTCGATGTCGTCGAGCGTGTAGGCCGAGTTTGCATCGCCCATAAGGAGAATGTCGCCGAACTCTTTGCGGACGGCCTTGATGACGTCGTAATCCCACTTTGGCGAGATCTTGATCTTTATGCGTTTGTAACCGGCCTCGACCTCGACGCGAATTTTTTCTAACAACTGCTCGACGCTGTCCTGAATCCCGATCGACACGCCGCACTCGATTACCTGGTTCACCCCGCCGAGGTGTCGCCACAGCGGAACGCCTTGTCTTTTTGCTTCGAGGTCCCAGCACGCCGTTTCGATACCGGCCTTTGCCATGCGATGACCGCGTACCCACGACATCAGCTCCCAAATGCCGGCGGCCGACGCAACTTCTTTCCCAACGACGAGCGGAGCAAGTATTTTTTCGGCCGTGACCCACGCCGAATCCGTCCATTCGTCAGAGTAACCGGGCGTTTCGCCGCACGTGATCTCGCCCCAACCCTCGCCGCCATCTCTGTCCTCGACACGCACCAAAATTATCCGCCGTTCGTATGTGCGGCCAAAGCTCGTCTCAAAAAAATGCACGAGCGGGAGGTTTATCTCGATGAGTTCTATGGACTTAATAAGCATCGCGGAAAAAGATTAGGTTAGTTTCTGCGGGTAAGAATTGCAATTAGGCTGGCCAACAAGGTCACGGAACGACCTCAAACTGCACAAACTGCGTCGCGATCTGCTGTTTAATCTTGGCCAATGCGTCCGTTACAACCACTTGAAGGATATAATCGCCGGGTTCCATTTGATTGCCGATGGAAATGGCGCCGAAAGTTCTAAGATTCTGCATATCCGTTTGCCCAAGCATCTCAAAGGGCTTTTGCTGGCCGTCAAGAACCAGCTTGCCGTCTCGGAAAACGCGCAACTTTGTCTGCAAGCTCGGTTGTTTCAACGGGTTGAGCTTTGCATTATAAATCTCCAATGCAAAACGCAGCACCGACCCAAGTTTTACCCGCCGGAGCGCGGTATCGGTCATTGGATCAGTTGGAACATATGGTGAATCTAGTTCCCACGTCTTTTTGTATTCGTCTGGAGTCAGGTTTTCAAGGACAATGCTGGATAATGTGAGACGGTTTTTCTTTAAGTCCGGGACCTCGATAAACTGGCTTGCCGAGCCGAGGCGCTCACTTTGAACGTCGCGTATGGCGACACGATATTGATACGCTCCGGGCTTTTTCACGGGAAATTTAAAGTGATAGACAAAGCCCTCTGCAAGGATCTTCGTGTAAACTTCGGGCTTCACAATGAGTGTATATGTCTTGCCTATCTGGTCGATCAACTGGCCGTTATCGCCGAAGCTTGTTGCGAGCACGTCAAATACAGCCTTTTTCGCTCCATCCGTCTCGTCCGCGAATTTAAGATCGCTGGCTTCGACATGCAGTAGGGAACGAACGTATGGGCTGTTCTGCCCAGTGCTGCCAAAAAGCGCATTGAGCCTTAAGGTTATGCCGCTTACCGCAAACGGTGAAATAAGAGCCGTCTCAAGCTGTGCCAAAGGCGTCATCGACGACGGTGCTTTTACGGCCGTCTTTTGCCGTTCGGCAATATTGAAAAATCCGCTCCGGTAACGCACATTGACGCCTTTTCGAAGCACCTTGACATCGAGCCTGTTAAATTTGCGTTTTGCGGGGTCGAAGGTATCCGAATCCGGTTCGTAAGCGACGAGATAATAACTCTGATCCTCGAGCACCCGGCGGACGCCACCGCTCAGATCGTTGTTATTGAGCACTGCAAATCCACCGGTTTCCCGGGCGAGATAGCTGAGTGCTGATTGAGTCTCAAACAGTTGATCTCGCCGTTCGGAAACCGCTGCAGACATGCTTTCTCTAGTCATGCGGCTTGTGTTATCCGCGGCCGTCAATCCCAATGTCTGCAATCCGCGGGGATCAACGGTGTAAAAAACCACTGACGACCGGTTTGCCAGATCGACAAGCTGCCGCATGAAATCCATTACACGTCCGCTGCTTTCAACACCCTGATGGTCACGTTCGAAAAGCCGAAAACCGTCGGAAAAGAGGATTACCGACTTTCGGCCCGGCAGTTCGCCCATTCCCGTAACAATATACTGGAGAGCACCAAGCGTGCCGGTAACGAAAGCACTGCTCCGAAAGTCGTTGAATGCGTTCATTCGATCCTTTTCTTCCTGGATCTGTTCTTCCGTGACAGTATCGTCACCAGCAGCAGCAAGCGTTTCAAGCGACGTCGCCTCAATCGGCGCGAAAGCACTGATCCCCGCCGTGCCCATTGGATTCCATTTCACTTTTTCTATTGCCGCGTACAGCATCCGCTTATCCGATGTGAATTGCTGCAAAGCACCGATGCCCGAGCCGGTGCGCACTATCGAGACCAGGTCGCCGTTCTGCATCTGTTCATCAACAAATTTTTTGAGCGCACGGCGTGTGTAATGTGCACTTTCAAATGAAAGCGACAGGTCGTCAACGACGAGTGCGATCGTCCGCCGTATCTGCTCGGGCCTTAACACGGTTTGCGGTATGGGGATCGCATTCCTATCAACGGCTTTTGGTTTTTCGATTAAGGTCTTGCTCGACGAAATGAACGAGAAATTTGTGATCTTTTGTTTCTCGCCATTCTCATATATCTCGATCTCCTCGGGTTTGAGGTCGGTTACGACCTTACCTTTTGAATCCGTAACGGTGACATCGACCTGAATGAGATTCGTCGTTATCTTTACGACATCGTCAGGCGGCGTCGGCTGCGGTTTTGCGTCCTGACCGGCTGCAAAAGTAGTCGCAAACAAAATTGTGACTAAACCCAAAAACCAGCGTTGCATAGTGGCCGTCTCCAATTTACAAACTCAAGTATTTGTTATGATATAACCGTTTTTGGTTTTTAAGGCAATGAAAAATTCATTTATTAAATTGACGCTCGTCATACTGATCGCACCGGTTTTATTCACAGTCGGCTGTTCCGCGCAGACTGAGGAGCAGGTGCTTGCCAGCTTGCGCGAGATGACAAAGGACGGCAAGCTGCCGCCGGAGGCGACCGTCGCTGGGCTCGAATCGCGGTTTGCTAACACAAAGACAGGCGCGCTGGCAAAGCTGCTCCGTGCACGCATCAAGCTCGAGAATCAGGACTTTGCCGGTGCGGCGGCCGTTTTGAATTCTGATGTTTTTAAAAAACGCACAAAACTTGCCGATCATGCTTTGTGGCTGCGCGGAAAGGCACTGCAAGGCGCCGGCAATCACGTTGAGGCGTTGAATGTTTTGAGCGAACTGCTGCGCGATCATCCAAATTCTGTGCGTGTTCGCGACGCAAAACTTTTGTGGGCGACGTCTGCTATTGCCGCAGGCCGCGCAGTTGAAGTGCCGCCGTTCCTGATCGAGGTTTCCGAGAAAAACGACGGAGATGCATTGCTCTTGACGGCAAAAGCTTATGAGGCACAAGGCTCGCAGGATCAAGCTCTGAAGTACTTTCGCCGCACATATTTCTATGCCGCTGGTTCCACTGCAGCGAAAGAAGCCGAAACGAAACTTACAACACTCGCCCAACCGCTGACATTTCAGAACGGCGACGAGCAGCTTGCGCGTGCCGATCAACTTTTCCGTTCGCGTTCGTATGCGGAAGCAGCGAATGCCTATGCAAATTTACCAGACCCTGCAAAGCAAGGCACTGACACTCAGCTCAAGAAACTAACCGTTTTTGCTACTACTAGCGGCAGAATGGCCGATGCGCAGAATGTTTTTAACTCGCTACCAACCTCGGCGAGAGAGCGTGAAGAGGGCTATCGCCAGCTCGTACTCGGCTACGCAAAAGCGCGTATGTGGCCGCAAACCCGTTCGACGATGGACGCGATGCGCGCCGGCTTTCCAAACGGTGCCCTTGTGCCAAAAACTCTGATCGACGCCGGACTCGCGGCGCGCGACGCAAAGAACCGCACGGACGAAGGCTATTTTCTAAACACCGCTGTCGCGGCTTATCCGAACGCGATCGAGGTTGCGAGCGCGCAGTTCGAAGCGGCGTGGTTTCAGCACGATGGCCAGAACTTTGCGTTGTCGTCGCAGATGTTCATCGATCATCTCGCCCGTTACGCCGACAAGGACACGACGAATCGCGGCAAAGCAGGCTACTGGGCGGCACGGGACTCGGAGCGCGCCGGCAACTTTCAGGAGGCGTGCGCGTTGTACGACGCCGTTATCTATCGTTATTCGGCAAATTGGTACGGCTATCTCGCCGCCGAGCGCATGGCCGTGATGAAATCGCAGCGAAGATGCGCATCCAACTACGCTCCAAACCAAACGGTCGCAAGAGCGGTCGCAAATTTAAAAACAGTCACCGTCGCTGCCGAAACTGCGCGTGAAAAGGAATTAGCGCGTGCTGAAAAGAGCGACGAGCTTTCGACGATCGGCTTGTTCGACTGGGCGATTGACGAACTTACTGAAGCAAAGAAAACTGCCAACAACAGCCCAAAGATCAATCTCGCGCTCGCGCGTCATTACCGTTGGAAAGGCGACAATACCGCCGCGCTCGTCGCCATGCAAAAGAGCTATCCCGACTACGCGCAGATGTTTCCCGAGGAGATGGGCCGCGAGGAATGGGCGATCTTTTACCCGCTCGTTAACTGGAACGAGATCAAGTATTGGGCAGCCCAACGCCAGCTCGACCCGTATCAGGTCGCCGGTCTCATTCGTCAGGAATCAGTCTTTAACCCGCGGGCACGCTCGGGCGCAAACGCTCACGGTCTGATGCAGCTGCTCGTGCCGACCGCGAATTCGATGGCGAAGAAGTACGTGTCAAAAACCTCGATGGTGACGCCGGCACTGCTTTACGAAGCGCCGCTCAACATCGAGCTCGGCACCGCATACATGAAAGAACAGCTCGCAAAATTTGGCCGCATCGAGTACATGGCCGTCGCCTACAACGCCGGCCCCGGCCGCGTCCCGCAATGGCGTGCGACCTTGCCCGCCGAGATCGACGAGTTTGTCGAGGCAATTCCCTTCAAAGAAACCCGCGGTTACGTCCAAGGCGTTATCCGCAACACTGCCCAATACCGCCGCCTCTACGACGAGAACGGAAATTGGCGCGCAAACGTCGGCACGCGGCCACTACGCGGCGAGATCGACGCGAAACCTTCAGATCAACTTACGGCGGAGTTCCCCGACGTGGTTGTCGATTCCGCGTCAAACTAGTCAAACCAAAAGTAGTTCGCGGTTGATTGGCCTGACACAGCTCGTTTCAACCGCGCCTGTTGTTCGCGACAAACGTGCCTTCCTAGGCAAGACGACCGGTCATTCGGACCGACGACACCGCTCATCCTGACCTAACTCAGACAAGTCTCCGGCGCAACCAACGGCTGTAAGTCACACGATATCTGCACTTAGCCATATGGCACGGGCATTGATAAAGCAAACGTGGAGCGGCGTGCGCCGCAAAAGACTTTTAATAAGGAAGTTAAGTTAGTTATGAAAATCTCAATATTTGGATTCACGAAGACGAGAAAGTTCGCAGCGATTGCGTTACTTGCTTCGTTTGTATTTTCAAACGCGTTTGCGGTCGGTGTTGTTAACAACACAAAAACGGCTGCATTCACGAAATCGGCAGTTACTGCAAAGTACACGACCGATCTCACGCAGCTCGGCCGTGATGGACGCCTGCAAGAGAATTCGCGTTTTGAAAAAGAGACTGCAAAGCTTATCAGCGTTTTGGCAAATGCCAATGGCCGTCAGCCAGTGATCGTCGATGAAGACAAGGCCGTCCAGGAGACGGTTGTCGAACAGCTCGCATTGAGCATCGCGATGGCAAACGTCCCGGCAAAACTTGCGATGCGCACGATCCTCAAAGTCGAAACGGCAAAGCTATTCTCAAACGCAAATTCGCGTGAAGAAGCTGCTGCGATGATCGACGCGATTGTCGCGGACGCAGTTGCGTCAAACGGCAAGGTGATTCTTTATGTCGATGAGTTGACTAATCTCGTTGGCGAAAAAGCCGTGACGCAGAGCCTTTTCAATGCAGTTGCGACAAGCAAGCTCACAGTCATCGGCGGCAGTTCGGCTGCGGCTTATGAAGATCGCATCGAATCAAAAGCTGAGATCGCTGGATATTTTACCGGCATTTTCATCTCCGGTGAAAAGAATGCGGCAACGACCGAGGAAGACGAGCCAAGGAAAGAAAAACGACAATACCGCGGCGACAATGTCTCACCCGATCTTCGTGCCATGATGGCCGAGGACCCGAGCGGGGGAAAACGCGTCGACGTTATCATCCAAGCAAAGAATGCTGACGATCCGGCGCTTCGAACCATGGTTGCCGCAGGCGTCGGCGGCGAATCACAACGAATCGGCACAACCAACACGATGGTTGCCAATCTGCCCTTGAGCACGGTTAACGAGCTTTCCGAGAGCGGCACGGTCAACTACATTTCGCCGGATCGCGATATCAAAATGCAGGGTCATCTCGAAACTACGAGCGGTACCAGCCTGGTTCGTTCGCAGCCGTCAGGTTATGGCCGAAGTTCATCCTATACGCTCGACGGCTCGGGTGTCGGCATTGCCGTAATCGATTCGGGTATCGACGGCACTCTGAAATCGTTTACCGAAGGCACGACGTCCTCGCGTGTTGTCTATAACAAGACTTTTATCGACGGCGAAACATCGACTGCCGACACGTACGGACACGGAACGCACGTGGCGTCGATCGCCGCGGGCAGCGCGACGCGAAATTCAAGCGCTTACAAGGGCATCGCTCCTAAAGCAAACCTTATCAACCTGAAGGTACTGAATGGATATGGGCTCGGCAGGACGTCGGACCTTTTAGAGGCGATCGACTGGGTCAGAGTAAACCGAACGACATATAACATTCGTGTGGTCAATATAAGTCTTGGAACACCCGCGATCGATTCCATGTGGAATGACCCGCTGTGCTATGCCGTGCAGGATCTGAACGCCCTTGGAATTCTCGTCGTTGCGGCATCAGGCAACAGCGGCAAGACTCTGTTCGGGACAAAGATCTACGGTCAGGTACATTCGCCGGGTAATGACCCGTCGGTACTCACGGTCGGAGCAACGAATGCACTCGGCACCAACGCCCGAACTGACGATACGATGGCAACCTACAGTTCGCACGGCCCGACACGCAGCTACTGGACCGACGGCTCGGGTTATAAGCACTACGATCACGTGATCAAACCCGACATCGTTGCACCCGGCAACAAGATCGCAGCGGCTTCGGCTCCCGGCAACCTGCTCGTGACGCTTATGCCGTCGTTAACAAACTCAACGCTGAACGTCGACGGAACAAATAACGACATGATGTACCAGAGCGGAACGTCTATGGCGACACCAATTGCGTCCGGTGCGGCGGCGCTGCTCTTCCAAATGAATCCGAAACTTACGCCAACGATGGTGAAGATGCTCCTGCAGTACACGGCTCAGCCGATGAACAACGTGAACATGTACGAGCAGGGTGCCGGACAACTCAATGTTGACGGCGCAGTCAGACTCGGCCGTACATACCAGTTCGGCACGGATTTCAACAGCGTGGCTCAGGGCACACCGCTTCTCCAGTCAAACCAGTCGATGCCCTCGGCGACCAGTTCGGTTGGCGGCACGACATTTACCTGGTCACAGGGTTCTTTTTCAAACCACGCTTATCTCAAGGGTCAGGCTCTAGCAAATACCTATCACGACGTTTATGACAACTGGTGGTGGTTCGAATGGGGCGTGACCTACAGCGCAAACAACGCACAGAGCCTAAACTATATGTATGCTCCGGGCGTGACTATACATAATCAGGTCCTGACCAGCAATGGCACGGCAATGGGCGGCGGCACAGTCATGGTTTCCTACGGCGTGCTCGTCGGTGACGGCGTACTTGTCGGTGACGGTGTACTGGTCGGCGATGGCGTACTGGTCGGCGACGGAGTTCTCATTGGCGACGGGGTTCTTGTTGGCGACGGCGTGCTCGTCGGAGATGGCGTTTTAGTTGGTGATTCCACCTTCGCCCTGAGCGATGTCCTGGCTGGCGACGACACACCGTGCATGACGGAGATCGAACAATAGTTGTCTTGTTAAATAAAGAGGAGGATAAACAAATGAGACACCTGGCAAGACACACAATCGATACACAAGCTGCACCGTCGTTCCAAACAATGATCCAAATCGCACCGGACATGCGCCGCGTGCAGGAATTGAAAACCGAAAACACCAGCGAAGTGCTTACCTTCTTGAGCGTTCGCCCGGTCCACACGGTTGTCATGACGAGCTTTATCAATGACAACGGCATCGAGAGCGATCTGAATCGCGGCGTCTATTACGGATACCGTGGTCGGCAAGGCAAACTCGAAGGCGTGGCCCTGATCGGACACTCGACGTTGGTCGAAGCTCGCAGCGACGAAGCCCTGAGAGCTTTGGTCTTAAGGCACGAAACGCTGAGACGCCGCTTCACTTGGTGATGTCCAGCGGTGATGCTGCAGAGCGGTTTTGGAACTGCATGACCGACGGTCTTAAAGCTCCGAGACTCACCTGCACCGAAGCCCTT
>JBAUGW010000021.1:0-19696 GCA_049679945.1 Pyrinomonadaceae bacterium
ATCTAAGAGTAAATCTGTTTGCATCCGTAATGTTCCAATCGACCTTGCCGAGCAAGGCTATAGCGTCGTTTGTCTGTTCGTAAGGAACTTCTAACGTTCGATAAAAGTTGAATGCATCAAGATGCCCAGCATTTGTCGGAGTAGGTACGCCGACGAGAGAATTGAACAGCACAAACCGTGGAGCCTTAAATTTTTGTTGCTCATAAGATCCAAAATAGAAAAGCTTATCCTTTACAATTGGACCACCTATCGATCCACCGAATTGATGCTGAGTTGGAGCAAGCGTAGCCGTTATGCCGAGGGCATTAAGACGCTGGAAAGCGAGCTCCTTAGCGAAATCATGTGCTCTTGCGAGTTTCGCAGGACGAAACAAATAAAACAGAGTTCCGCGGACGTCATTGGTCCCGGATTTTGTGACAGCATTGACGATGCCGCCTGAGCTGCGGCCAAACTCGGCCGAGTAACCGGCAGCAACGACTTGAAACTCTCTAACTGCCTCCTGCGGCAAAGTTGGGGCCGAAGCCGAACGTTCGCCACCGCGAATGCCGCCGAAGAAGGGCTGGTTGTAATCGACGCCATCGACGTTGACATTGCTGTTAATGCCGCGCTGTCCTGACAGCGAGATCTGGTTGCGAGTATCACCGCCGAGGCCAACTTGGGCATTAGGAGTCAATGTAGCGAAATCCTGAAATCGGCGTCCGTTGATCGGCAGATTTTGAATCGCTTCCTCATTTTGCACTGCGTCAAAATTGTTTGACGTGGTTTGTATACCACCGGCATTAACCTCGACAACTGCGGAAACATTGCCCGCTCCGAGCGTTACGTTAGCATCTGTCGTTCGTCCAACCTGGACCTCGACATCGAGCGTTACTTCGCCAAATGAGGCGGCGGAAGTTTTTACCGCATAATTACCTGGTTTCAATAGTACGAAAGAGTAAATTCCGTCATCATTCGTAGTCGCGGATTTTGTCTCGTTTGTGCCTTTGTTGGTTGATGTGACGGTGGCTCCTTTTACCACAGCGCCGTTTGTATCGGAAACGACACCTGTGATGCCGCCGGTTCCGGCTTGTCCAAAAAGACTGCCGACGAAGATGAGTGTTGACATCAACGCTATCGGCAAAAGCCTCATAAATATATTTTTAGTCATTAGTTTTTAGACCTCTTTAATTAAATTTCCTTGAGCAAATTGCTTGGAGGGGCGAATTTTCTCGCCGAGTTTTCCATTTTTGGAGTTTTCTCTTAAATTTCGGATTTTGTGCCTTCAAAGATATTCTTTTTTTAGGGTAAAAGCAAGGTTGTGAAAGTCGCTTGCATAAGCCCAAACCCTTTACATGCTTTGACTTGGTAACGGTGCGCAAAAATATGTGAACCATGATGGCTCGGCGTCTGTTTTCTGCATCAAAGCTCGCCATTTCTTATGCAAATTCTGGTCCGCCATCTCAAAGTAATGTTTATGTATTTCAGCAAACGGTTAATTTATCTTGATGGTGTAAATTTTAGGTTAAAGGCAGGTGAAATTTGCGTGACATATGGAGCGAAGCAGATAAACGCTAACTTTACTCTCATCCTGCGTTATGTGAAAAATTGCATTTTGTATCATTTTCTGTTACAAAGAAGGTGTTAAAGAGGTTTTGCGCAGTCAAACACCTAAAAAAGGCTGCTGACAAGCAAAGAACTTGACTTTTTAGTAAAAGAGGTCTAACTTTATCAGTTCTTTAGCCGTAATAAATTATTGGTTAGGGTAATACAAGGAAGGTATACATACATGGCAGACATAGAATACGCAACATCATCATATAAAACGCCATTGCATCATCGCATCATTGCAAGCATGCCGGTTGAGGCAAGTTGGATTGATGCAGAAAGCGGGGAAAAAGTCAGGGTCGAGGGCATGACCGAGAATGTCGGTGAGAACAGCGCATTGGTCAATCTCGAGACTTTGCCGCCGGTCGGCAGCGAAGTTCGCCTCAAGATTCTCGAAGAGAATAAGGCGATCATAACTGTTTCGACACGCGTTATCCGCGTTGAGCGCGATCCTAGCAAGCCGATGGCGGCGCTTTCGGTTCTTGAAAATCTCAAGAAGTGGAAAAACACCGCGATGGGCGCCGCTCAGAAATGGGTGACCAGGCATTGGCAGCTTAATTACGAAGAGGAATGGGTTAACTAGATACCAGCCTCTTTAGAATGCATAAGAAAAGAGCGGCGAGCCTTAACGGTTCGCCGCTTGTTTTTTCAGGAACGTGAGTAAAACGCTATCGCTCAGTCACGATGAAGTTTACGTTCGAGACATTGCCGTCGACTTGAACATTTATCGGATCGCTGATATACCGTTTTCCCGCAACCTCAACCGTATACATCGCGCCGGACGGGATGTTCGTAAAGGTATAGAAACCAAATGAGTTGGAGGATGCAAACTCAACGAACCCACCGGGCCGCGTGATCGCAAGCGGCGCCCTCACGCCCTGACCATTAGAGAGGGTAACACGACCAGAAACAGTCACATTGGCCGCCGTCTGAATGCTAGGCGCCTGAACCTGAACCATCATCGGCGAGCCCGTCTTAAAGAAACCAACCGTTGCATTATTCATCTGTGGGGGGCGATTCGAATCAAAGCGGAAGTTATACATTGTGCTCCAGCGAATTGCGTTTGCATTCTGGTTCTGGGCAAAAGTCTCCGAATTCCAGGTCATCGACGTGCCGGTCTGAGTTTCCGTCCATGCTCCGCTGCTAAAGCCGAGGCTATTAAAAGTTCCGTCATTTGCCGATCCGGGATGCTGCGGCGGCATGCGGAAACCGATGTTGCTCAAAGTCACGCCGTTTCCGATCGGAATGCTGAACGATTGAATGCCGCGGTCGAGGTTCTGGTTATACACAGCGTATTCGTAATGCCATACGCCGGCAGACGGGTTTGTCACTTTATATCCCACAAATGCAACGCCATCGACGCCTGGCGCCGGTCTGACTTCGACGGTCGTCGCTCCCGTCCACGCCTGGATGGCTGGTTTCATTCTCTGAGTCGAGGCGGCCGCTGAAAAAGTGTAGCAATTGCTGGCGCCTGAGGTACATGTCGTTCCGTTTACGTTATATTGCCGATACGAGGCATTGTTATACATGTTGCACTGAGTCGGATTGGCCTGACAATGAGCGTATTCGTGGGGCGTCACATACTGTGCCTCTGTGTAGTAAGTTGCGCCGGCGTTTAAGCTTGTGTTCAGGTCCGCGACCTCTGTGAGAATTCTGTGCGTTGGGCCAGGATGTGAGTGGCCGGTGTGGCTGTTATTGGGCGTCGCGCTATCGTTCCGAGGAAAGAATCCTGTGAACGGGTTGATCCACGCTTTAGAGCCGAGATTTGGCCCTGCGTTCAGCCCTGCGCCGTAAGGATCGGAGCAGCCTGAACCCAAAGTCGTACTTGCTGTAGCGTTGCAACCAAGATTGCAGATATTGTTCTGCAGAGCGGTGAAGGCATGTTTTACCTGCGATTGACCAATTTGCTCAAAACGATCACCATTGGCGCTCATTCGATAAAGGTTTTGCGGGATCACTGGATGATCGTTTGCAGGGTTAGCAAACCAGTTAAGCGGGACAGTGCCGAAATTGCACGAGTCGGTTCCGACGGCAAGACCGACTTGTGTTCCGGACGAGGCGCCAAACTGAGCGAGTCCCGACAGTTCACCGACGATAACGTCCGGTCCCGGAACGTTGCCGGCCAACGGGTTTTCGGTAGGCGGCAAAACAGTATTTTGAGCCTCGCCCTCGGCGATGTATGTGACCTCAATAGGATTCTGCGTCGTCTCAATATTGATAGTGCCGACGACGGTTTTTGTATCACCAGCTCGTCCAAGCTCGGCGGCAAACTCTTCAGAGAGCAGCAATCGTCCGCCGCGGATATTCAATGTGCGCTCGCTCGCTACGTAATCGTACTCGTGACCCTCGACGTTGAAGAAAACATAGCCCGATTTGCCGTCGCGGATTACCATTTCATAATCGCCGCCCCATGGCAGAGTCTCGACAACGAGATTATTGTGCGAAGCGCTCAATTTTGCAGGAAGCGAGACAGAGTTTTTAGCAACGAGTGCCAAGACGCCCGGCAAAGGGCCGCGAAACTCATCGTTAAAGGCTAAAGAAGTAAAAAAACCTTCTGAAGACACATCGAAACGCAGTGTGCTTTTGCGCGATTTTGATCGAGTGCCGTTCAGCCGGTTCATATCGAGATCGACGGTGACATTACCATCAGCCGCGACCATTTTTTCCAAAATTCCAGTATCGCCTTTCGGGCCGGCGACGGCGCCTTGCGGCAACATCGTCCACGCCGCTACGGCCAGTAAACAAAAACCTAACAATGGCAGACCGATACGGAAGCGACTACGCGTTTTTTTACTCATTTATCCTAACTCCTAAAATTGATTTTCTTCGGTTTTACCAGCCAACATGGCCGGCAGTTTTTTTCTTGGGACAATTAAATAAACTAGCATAAAGTGGGCGCTTTTAACAAGGTGAAACTGCGCCGATCTGTCGTCGGCTAGTCGATGGTTTTTGTTGGTTTTCAATCCGACAGATTACAATGAAGTTATGAAGAGCGGTTGCGACGGCCATAAAATGGACAAAAAATCGCGCAAGCTACCTGTTATCAGCAATTCCGCGACCAAATCCGATGGCATCCGTGGATCGAAAAACAGCCGCTGGCGTGCGGTTTCGCTCATAATTTTGCAGCTTTTGATGATCGCCCACATCATCCAATGGCGGATCACGGGCACGACGGTCTCGCCGATCGAGCCGTCCGAGTCTATGTTTACCCTGCAAAACGGCGCGATCAATGCCGGTCTGATATTTTTCTCACTCGCTATACTCGCGACGCTGATCTTCGGCCGCTTTGTCTGCGGCTGGGGTTGTCATATTGTCGCTCTGCAAGATTTTTGCGCGTGGCTGCTAAAAAAAATGGGGCTTACGCCACGTCCGTTTAGATCGCGGTTGCTGGCATATGTTCCGCTGATCGTCGCGCTCTATATGTTCGTTTGGCCTACGGCGGTGAGATTTTTTGCGAAGCAACCGGGCGAGCCGCTTATTCCGCAATTTACAAATCATATAATCACTACCGAATTTTGGGCGACGTTTCCGCCGGTTTGGGTCGCGATTCCGTTTTTGTTTATCTGCGGTTTCGTGACGGTTTATTTTCTCGGCTCGAAAGGTTTTTGTACTTACGGATGTCCGTACGGCGGCTTTTTTGGTGTCGCAGACAAGTTTGCGCCGGGCAAGATTCGCGTCACCGACGCCTGCAATCAATGCGGCCACTGTACGGCGACCTGCATGGCGAACGTTCAGGTCCACGCCGAGGTCGCAAAATACGGCATGGTTATCGATCCGGGCTGTATGAAGCACATGGATTGCATCAGCGTCTGTCCAAACGACGCGTTGTACTTCGGCTTTGGCAAACCGTCGGTTCTCGCCGCACCCGCGAGCAGCGGCGATCGCGTTAAACGAAACTACTCACTTACCTGGCCCGAGGAGTTAGCAGCCGCTTTAGTTTTTACGGCAAGTTACTTCGCCGTTTGGGACGTCTATCAGACCGTCCCGATGCTAATGGCGCTTGGCATAGCGATCGTGACGACGTTTCTTGTCATGCGGACTTGGAGATTGGTGACAGCGTCCGATCTTTCTTTTTATCGCTCTAATCTGAAATCCGGCAGTAAGATTCAAAAAGCAGGTTGGATGTTTTTGAGCTTAGCCATTTTGTGGGTCGGTTGGAATGCGCACAGCGGTTTTGTTCGCTATCACGAACGCGCCGGGTCGATCGCGTTCGAGAGTCTGCAGGTTCCTGACGAGCTTGCGCTTGCTCAAGTCGATCCCGATCAGTGGCTCAGCACAAACGACCGGCAGAACGTCGAATCAGGCAAGCGACATCTTTACTCAGCGTTTGACGGCGGATTTATTGTGAACACATACAACCTGCCAAAACTCGCGTGGTTCGAGTTTTTGTCCGGCAACGCGGAGCAGGCTGTCAATTTGCTCGGTAACGTTGCAAATCGTCAAGAAGGCCAGCCGAAAGCGTTAAGTCTTTATTATCGCGGCGCGATTCTTAACCGTCTGAGACGTCACGACGAGGCGATCTTAAATCTCGACGAGGCACTCGCCGAGCGTCCCGATCTCGCGACGGCTCGAGAAGAAAGAGGCGAAGCTCTCTGGCAACTTGGCCGCAAAGAGGAGGCCATTTCAGCTTGGAACGACGCCGTCAAAAGCAATCCGAATTTGCCGCTTGCAAACAGTTTCCTCGCCGCAGCTTCCATGTCGCAAGGCGGTGTCGAGGCAGCAAAAACCTACGAGCAACTGGCGGATAACGCAACGCCCGACGATCCGCGATTTCACTGGATGCTCGGCCTTCGGCTGCAAAACATCGGTGCGACCCAGCTTGCCGAGAAGCATTTTGCGAAAGCCACACGGCTCGACCCTGCATTCAATCTGCGGCGAAGGTTCGGTGCCGGCCGACAATGAAAAACCAACGAATAACAGCCTCGCGGCATCAATGAGAGAGATGAAAATTAGCGTAGTTGGAATTATTATTTTGTGTTTTGCTCTGATTGCGCTCGGGCAGGACAAGCCACTGACCCAGACTGAGTACGTCAAGATGCTCTACGGTCTGCAAAAAAATCCGTCCGGCAAAACGGCCATAGTCGAAGCGCTCAGAAAACGCGGCATCGACTTTGTCGTGACCGACGGAGTTCGTTCGCTGACGCGTTCAAAAGGCGCAAACGACGACGAGCTAAAACGCGCACTGGAAGAAGCCGACCGCCGCCGGCAAAGCCCGACCACGACAAAGCTCCCGTCGGCTGAAGAGTCGGACGCGATTCTCGCAAAGACTCGCGAAGCCACACTGCTGGCGCTCGATGAGATGCCCGATTTTGTCGTCAAACAGCGCATCACGCGCTCGGCTGCATACGCCGGCACGGGCAACTGGCGGCCATACAGCAATCTGATAATAGCTGTCAGCTACAGCACCGAAAAGGGCGAGCAATATCAGGTGCTGGCTCTCGACGGAGCTCGCGTTACGGCCGAAAAAGGCAGTAACTACGGCGGCTTAACCGGCGCGACGACGGCGGGCGAGTTTGTTGAGAATTTACAAAAACTTTTCAAAGCCGAAAGCAAAACTAAATTTGAGGCGAGCGAGACCGACGTGGTTGGCACTCGACCGGCATTAGTTTTCACCTATCAGATCAACATACAAAACAACAAAGGCGGCGGCGTGACTTACCGCAACGTATTAACGCAAACGAGTCCGGCGGGCGAGATCGGCAAGATTTGGGTTGACCGCGAGACGTTTAGGATTCTGCGTATCGAGTTTCAGTTAACTGACATCGAGCGCGGCTTTCCGATCACGGCTTTTCAAAGTTCTACGGATTACGATTGGGTAAAGATCGTAGACGAAAATCATCTGCTGCCGGCAAAGTCGGACGCGAAGTTCACCGTTCGCGAAGGTAGCATACTGACGCAGCAACGGAATGTGATCTTATTCAGAAACTATCAAAAGTACGGCTCTGAGGTGCGGATCCTGGACGAAGATGTTGTACCGACGCCAGAGCCGACGCCGCTGAAACCTGAATAGCGTGAAACAGAATCGACATCTCTTTGCGGCCTTTGCGTCTTTGCGGGAAACTTCTTTGTCTAACGCAATGCGCGCAAAGAAACTCTTTACGACTTTCGCCGTATGCTTTATTCTTTTCTATAGCGCTTACTCCCAAATATCCCAGCCAAAAGAAGACAACAAACGCGAGGCCGATTTGATAGAACTCATCAAACTCGACAAGACGATAAAACTCGACATCAAGTACGCGACGGCTGATAATTTTGTCGGCAAGCCTGTGTATCCTGAGGCACGCGCATTTTTGCAGCGGCCGGCGGCCGAGGCGGTTGTTAAGGTGCATCAGTGGCTGAGTCGGCAGGGACTGGGCGCCGTGATCTACGACGGCTATCGCCCGTGGTCGATCACAAAATTGTTTTGGGAGGTAGTCGCCGAAGATAAACGCACATTTGTCGCCGATCCTGCCAAAGGTTCAAAACACAATCGCGGCTGCGCCGTTGATCTTGGAATTTACGATCTCAAAACCGGCAAAGCCGTGCCGATGCCTTCGGGTTATGACGAGTTTACGGAGCGCGCTTCACCGAATTACGCAGGAGGCACCGACGAAGAGCGGCAGAACCGCGACAAGCTCATACAGCTGATGCAGGCCCATGGCTTTACAGTAAACGCAAACGAATGGTGGCACTTCGATTACAACGGTTGGCAGGATTACGCGATCTACGACATCGCGTTTTCAGAGGTCGGGAAAAAGAAGAGGAAAAATTAACCTCAGATAAACTCGAGATGACGCAGATCGGAAGTTATTTCTTATCCGCGTCGTCTCGCGTTTATCTGCGGTTAAATTATTCTTACTCCGCTGGTTTGGGTGTCGCAGCCGGAGTTTCGCGTCGCATCGGAGCTTCGATCGCGAAGTCGATATTAACTACATCGGAGATCACAGGAATTCCGCTCGGCAGATTGCCGCCGTAGTTGACGCCGTAATCGCGGCGATTGAGCGACGCCGAGGCCATAATTCCCATCCGCGCACCGTTGCGTTCGTTTGCCGGCAGCCAACCGACGATGTTGAATGGGAACGTGATCGACCTTGCCACGCCCTTCATCGTAAAGTCGCCGGTGACGAGCCACGATTTACCTTTCTTCACGATCTTCGTGCTCTTAAAAGTGATCTCGGGGTATTTTGTCACTTCAAAAAAATCGGCCGAGCGCAAATGGTTGTCGCGTCCCGCGACGCCCGTGTCGACGCTGGTCGCCTTTGCGGTGAACTCGACCGTCGATTTGGTCACGTCCATTGCGTCGTAATTTACCGAGCCGCTAAAGTCGCGGAAAAAGCCCGGTATCTCGATCAGGCCGTTGTGCTTGACCTTAAAGCCAATCGCCGAATGAGCGCGGTCAAACGTGTAAACGCCCGAGTCTCCGCCTTTGTGATCGGCGATGAAGCGCTCGGCAAAGCTTGGCTCAAAAGCCTCGGCGCCGGTTTGCGAAAAAACTATAAATGCAAACAAAATTGCTGTAAACAATAACGAAAATCTTTTCATATTTTAAAACTCCTATCTAATTGTCAGTGTAATTGAAAATCTTGCTGTGCGTGGGCTGCGCACTTGTTTTTTACGAACAAAGAGCATGTAGTCGCCGGTTTCAGGTATTTCGAAAGCGTAGCTTGGCGAGCTATCAAAATCGCCCTCAGAAAAATTTTCTTCGCTAAATACTTTAAAGTCGAAAAGGCTCGGCCGGGTATTTTTTATCGTAACCTTTTGCCCCTTTTTTGCGGCAAAAATGTATTCCATGTCTTGCCCATTAGATAAAGTGCCGGTCAGAGTCGCGCTCGATCTGCCGCCCGCAAACTGAATGCGATTCGGCTCAGCCTTACCGCCTTGAGCAAAAGCAGAGTGAGCCGCAAAAAGGCACAAAAGACACAAAAGAATTTGGCTGATAATTGTGCGGCAGATCATTTTTATTACGTTTTGATAATATAGCTCATAACGCAAGAAGCGGAAAGGAAGGAAGTTATGGACAAACCCGAATCAAACGAGTACGCCGAATACTACGGCAAATATATTTCGCTCGTCAATACCGATGTGCTGCCGATGTTGGAGTCGCAATCTGCTGAGTTGACCGTTATGTTTGGTGACTTGCCAGATGATAGAGGCACGTACAAATACGCGATCGACAAATGGACGCTCAAAGAAGTTCTCAGCCATCTGATCGACGGCGAGCGCTTTTTTGCATACCGGATGCTGCGCATTTCACGCGGCGATAAAACACCCATCGAAGGATTTGAGCAGGACGACTACATCGAAAACTCGAATGCGAATAACCGCACGTTTCGAGAGCTGCTGGAGGAATTTGATCTACAACGGCGCTCGAACATGCTGTTCGTAAAAAATTTATCCGACGAAGCAACTAAACGTCTCGGAACCGCGAGCGGCTACACCGTCTCGGTACGAGCGCTCGTTTACATTATGGCGGGACATGTTCGCCATCACGTGAACATTTTGAAAGAGCGTTACTCGGTTTAGTGAAATACGACGCCATCATCATCGGCGGCGGTGCGGCCGGACTGTTTTGCGCTATTCCGGCCGGAAAGCGAGGGCGACGTATTTTGGTTATCGAACATAACGCCGAAGTTGGCCGCAAGATCATCATTTCGGGCGGCGGGCGTTGTAATTTTACAAATGTGGATGTCACAGCGGAGAATTTCGTTTCGCAGAATCCGCATTTTTGTAAATCTGCGCTCGCCGGTTACACGCCGCAGGATTTTGTCCGCTTAGTAAAAAAACACAAGATTCCCTTCTATGAAAAAAAGCTCGGACAGCTTTTTTGTCGCGACAGTTCGCGCGCGATCGTCGAAATGCTGCAAGCGGAGTGCCGCGCCGCAAATGTCGCAATAAAAGTGAATTGCAGCGTCAACAAAGTAATTTGCGATTCCCGCTTTATCGTTGAGACAAATCAAGGAACGTTCACGGCCGAAAAACTCGTTGTTGCATGCGGTGGATTGTCGTTTCAAAAAATTGGTGCCAGCGATCTCGGTTACAGAATCGCAAGTCAGTTCGGGTTGAAAATCGTCGAGACGAGACCGTCGCTCGTCGGGCTTGTGCTGGCAGAGGGAAACTACAAACAGCTCGCCGGCGTTTCAGTTGACGCAGTCGTAAGAAACGGTAAACATAGCTTTCGTGAAAATATTTTATTCACGCATCGCGGCATGTCGGGACCGGCGATCTTGCAGATTTCGAACTATTGGAAAAAGGACGCGCCGGTTGCAATCAACTTAAGCCCTGATGTCGATGCCGCAGAATTATTTTTCAATAATCGTGATAGTCGAAAATCACTCGCTAATTTCCTAAGCACAATTTTGCCAAATCGATTTGCCGAGATGCTTGTCCCCGATAACTTAACAAACAAACCACTCGATAAGCTCACAGATCGCGAAGCCGAGCATATCGTCGCGATGCTTCAAAGCTGGCAAGTCAAATTTCGTGACACTGAGGGCTACGACCGCGCTGAGGTAACGCTCGGCGGCGTTTCGACTGATGAACTGTCTTCAAAAACACTGGAGGCGAAAAGAGTGGCTGACCTTTATTTTATCGGTGAAGTTGTAGATGTAACGGGGTGGCTCGGCGGCTATAACTTTCAGTGGGCGTGGTCGAGTGGGTTTGCGGCCGGTAATTCAATTTAAAATTGAGCGAGGGCGACGTCTCCCACACCGCCGCCCTCTTATCCGCGGACGCACACGGGCGTGCGCGTTTCCGCGAAACTTAATTTGTCAAAAATGCCTGCTTGAGAGCAATTTCACACAAACGGCGTCTGCTGTCAAGACAATTTTCGCCCCTACTTGGCTCCCGATGGCCGAAAGTCCGAAATATCCACGTCAAACGTCTCTTTTACGTGTTCTTCGGCGGCTTTGTTTACGTCGCGAAGATTGGCCAGACGCCGTTCGCTCTTTTTAATGTGAACCCGCGTCCGTGCCCCCATCTGAGCCAGCATATCGCGGCCTTCAGCCATCTCGGCCTCGACCTTTCGCCTCAATTCGTAAAGCTCGGACTGTTTGGCTTCTTTCCGCTCGAGCTTTAGCGTGTTGAGTCGCAATTTGACCTGTGCGATCTGGCGTATGACGCGCACGAGTTGGTCGCCGAGAGTGTCGCCGGTCACAAGATCAGGATGCGCGCGGTAATCATCTGCGAGTTTGTCCAGCTTGGCGTGGTCGCCGGTGGAGTAAGCGTGGTTGAGTTCGGCCATCAAACCATGACGTTTTTCTTTTTCGGCTACGTCGAGCGCCAAGTCTGGGTGAATAATTCGCGCGAGGTTGTGATACGCCTTGCGGGTCTCTGTGGTCGGTTCAAAGCGACGGTTTTTCTTTTCTTCGTCCTCGGCGGCTCGCGCAGCTGAATCTTCGGCTTTGCGCCGGAGCTCCTCGGCCTTCTTTTTTATTTCTTCGTCGTCCGGAACGAGTTTGTATTCCTCCTCCGCGATCTGCGCCTCGATTTGGTCATGTTCTGCGTACAGCCGGGCAACATCCATCGTGTAACGCGCCTCGAATTGTTCCAGCTCGGCGCTCAAGTCAGCCATGTGCTCTTCGCTTGTTGCGAGCCGATCTTTTAAGCGGTCGAGAACGCGCAGCTTTTTGTCGAGTTCGATTTCTTCGGGTGTCATATCGTGTACGACAGACGGCCACGTCTGTCGGTCAAGATTAGTTTTCACTCAGCATTGAGTGGATAACAGAGTTGAGGAACAGACGCGGCCGTCCGTTCTACGAATAGAAATTCATCGGCCGCGTTAAAAGCAAGATCGGGTCATCGACATTTAGCGCTTCCCGAACGTAAAACGGCTCGCCGGCCCGGGCGCCGATCAGTGAACCGAAGTAGTGCGAGCGGCTCTCTTCTCGTGCGAGATAATCTTTGCCGGTCAACATCGTTTCAGGTTCGCTCGACTCAGCGTCGTAAAACTGTGACTTATGCGCGCCGATAGCCGCCATCTTTTGATCCAGAAAGTCCGAAACATCGACGATGAACGACGGTACGAGAGTCCGCGAGAAAACATTGTGAGCAACTATCGGCGGAGCGATTTTTTCATCACCGGTTTCGACGTCGTAATTTCGCATCGCTACGAGCCGCGAACATTCGCGCACTAATTGTGCGATTGTGTCGTGGTCGGGGTGCGAGTCGCCGATCTGGTGCGTGAGTACGACCTTCGGTTTTAATCGCCGCATTGCGCGCACCAGTTCTGTGCGAGAAGCATCGTCGGCAAACACGTGGCCGTCGGACAAGCCGAGATTTTCGCGGACATCGAGATTTAAAATCTTTGCAGCCTCAGTCGCTTCTTTTGCACGTGCTTCAACAGTGCCGCGCGTGCCCATCTCGCCGCGAGTCACATCGAGCGCACCGGTTTTGTAACCGAGATGCTTCATCTTCAGCATCGTGCCGCCGACCGATAATTCTAGATCGTCGGGGTGCGCAAAAATTGCGAGAATATCGACTTCGCTCATACCGAAACTATGATAACGAAATTTTTAACAGGATGGACAGGATAGACAGGATACTATTTTCATCCAGCCAATCCTGCCCAATCCTGTTTATCCTGTTAATTTGTCCTTTTTGTTACTATTCATCTATGCGTTTAGTTGTTCTCGGCTCAGGTTCGACCGTGCCGCACCCACGTCGCACAAGTTCGGCGTATTGGCTCGAGACGAGCGGCGGCAATCTGCTCCTCGATTGCTCAGCAACCGCGGCTTCACGAATGGCGGCTTGCGGTGTCGATTGGCCAAACCTTGACGCGATCTGGATCTCACATTTTCATATGGATCACTGCGGCGGGTTGGGGCCACTGCTTGCCGGAACAAAACACGCGCCTGAAACGAAAGATCGTTTAAAGCCGCTGAGAATTTTTGGTCCGGCTGGTCTACACGATCTAGTTGATCGAATGAGCGATGTTCACAATTATCGTCTTCTGCAGCAATCTTTCCCCGTCGAAGTCGTTGAGATCGCGGAGCTTGACACATTTGAAATCTTGCCCGGCATCGAAGCCGTCACGCTTGAAACTTTGCACACGGACGAGAGCCACGCGATCCATATTCGTGACGGCGAAGCGACACTCGTTTATTCTGCCGACACCGGTTTTGACAAGCGACTTTCTGCGTTCGCGCGCAATGTCGATCTGCTTATTCTTGAGTGCACCTATCTCAGAGAAAAGCCCGTCGAAAAACATCTCGAGCTCGCCGAAGCGATCTTTCTCGTCAATAAAGCAAAACCAAAACGCGCAATGCTGACGCATTTTTATCCTGAATGGGACGAAGTAAATTTTGATGAAGAAATTGCGAGGTTTGAGCCGATGTGCGATGTGATCGAGGCAGTTGATGGACTAGAAATTGAAGTGAGATATGAGAGGTAAGAAATAATTTTTCTCATTTTTTACTTCTCACATCTCACTTGATTTTTTTGCCATCGCCATCAGGTCGGCGGGCATCCATTCTGTGAGAACTTTCTCTTCTTCGGCGGCAATGCGGGATCCGCGATTGCGCCAATCTTTTGAAGGGTCGTCTTCGCGGCCGGATTGTTTCGGATAATTTTCGACCTGTTCGAGACTGATGATTATGCCTTGTGCGACGTCGCTCCAGTCTTCGTTTTGAATACCTCGCAGCACAACCGGCAGACCTGCCGTCCAATCTTCTTCCGGAGCGATGTTGTCGTATTCGGGAATGGTCAGCTTGTCGGTCGAGGGAAAGGCCCCGCCGCTGAATTCGCTGACGATCTGCTTTTTAACATCAGAGTAACTAGCGCTTGGGTTCGCCGTTCGCATCTCAAGCGCGCGGCGAAAAATGTCTGAAACTGTCGTTTTGCTCATAATCAATGCCAAGATTAGCACAGGTCGGGCAATGTGTCAGCGCGTGACGGGCGATGTGGTAATCTTGCATAAATCGTTATGAAAAGGTTTATCTATCAAGCTCATCTGCTGCTCGGCGTGCTCGTTTCGATTCCAGTTCTCGCGTGGGCATTAAGCGGTTTTCTTTACGCACTGCCGAATACGATCGAAGGCGGCACAGTCGAAAAGATCGATACCGCTCGCGTAAAAGTTTCGCCCGCCGACGCGATGGCGAGCGCTGATCGGCTTGCGGGCAAGACGCTGCCAACGACGGCATTAACGCTGCTGATGAAGGACGGCCGACCGCAGTATCAATCCGTCGGTGGTCTCGGCGCCGATTCGATCTTTATCGACGCCGAAACAGGTGTTGCACGAATGTCAGAACCTCCGACGGCGAAGACGCGGTTTTTTCGCGAGGCACATTTTTACTTCTTTGCGGGCGAATGGCAAGTGACTTTGCTGCTCGTGTTCTCGGCACTCGCGGCGTTGTCGGCAGTGACCGGAATTTACCTGAATATCGTTTACTGGTCGCGCAAGTTTCGCCGAACTTGATCTGCCAACTTTTTGCTTGCAGACGAGCATCCGAGTAGTTAGTCTTTTTGTTGAGGGTTTGATGAAGAAAACACTTTTAGCTTTTTGTGTAGTAATGCTTGCCGCAGTTTTCACGTTTGCACAGAACGAGCAGGCGCCGATCGTTGAGAAAGAGATCAGCTATAGAGACTGGACACTCAAGAGTATTAGGACGGGCGAAGACCTGACGTTGACCGAGCTCGCTAAAGGCAAAAAGCTGGTAATTGTCGTTTATTGGGCTCCGTGGTGCGCTAACTGGCGGCACGACGCGCCGATGCTCGAAAGGCTGTATCAAAAATATAAGCCGCACGGTTTTGAGATCGTCGCCGTCGGTGAATACGATCCGGTTTCTTTTATGAAAACGAATCTGAGCAATCTAAAAGTCACTTTCCCGGCTGTTTATGAGTCCGAGAGTCGGGACGACCGCGAGAAGACAAAACATTATGACTATCGCCGCTCGACCGGCGACAATCGTAAGTGGGGCTCGCCGTGGTACATTTTCCTAACGCCCGCCGCGTTTGAGAAAAAAGGCGACACGCTCGTCAAAAAAACTCACGTCATCAACGGCGAAATGATCGAGGCGGAAGGTGAAAAATTTATTCGTGAAAAGCTCGGTCTGCCAAAAGAAGGGGCCAAAGCGTCTGTTGCCGACAACAAAATCGAAGTTTGCGATCCTGCCAAACCTACAACAACTACACTCAAAAAGCCATAAGAAATTAGCCACCGATAACGCGGATAACTCAGATAAAGAAAAATTCTTAATCAGGGTAATCTGTGCTATCGGTGGCAAAAAATTCTTAACGAGGCATTGCGGCGAGCGTGTCGGTTAGTTTTTTAGACACCTCTCTTAACGGTTCTTTTGCGGTGACGAACTTACCGGCGATGGCCGAGTCTTCGGATTCAGCGGCAAGGTCGGTGATGCCCTGAATGCTCGGCAGGTATTTTTTCAGCTCGGTCTTAACGCGAAATTCAGACTCTAAAGCTGACAACCCCTCTCTCAAAATACGGATAGCATCGACCAGTTTCGATTTGCTGGCCTCAATGCTCGCGGCCGTCTTTGCCGACAAGTTGCCCGCTTTCCGGTCTGCGTCGGCAGTCTCAAGCCCCTGTGCGATCGGCCCGAGCTTCGTGACAAAGTCGTTAACGTTCGAAAGCTGGATCTCGACTTTTTCACGTGCCGTTCGCACGGCGAGCGGCGGCAGAACTCGCGTCGCAGTCGTCTTTTTTGTCGTGGTCTTTCGCGTGGATTTCTTCTGAGCGTCGGCTGTGCCGGTTACGAAAACCAGTAAAAATAACGCTAGAGGGGCAATAAACAAGCGTTTCATACATTTGCCTTCCTGTTCAAATACTCGTAAAAATCTTATCATAATCGTATGCAACAGCGGTGTTTAGAAGTCCGAAGGCTCGGGCGCGTTGGCTATGAAGACGCGTTACGGCTGCAGAAGGAGCTTGAAACTGCGGTGATCGAGCGGCGCGAAAAAGATCATCTCCTGCTGCTCGAACACCCGCATGTTTACACTCTTGGACGACGCTCAAAAGGCGACGGCGTGCTTGCAACTGCCGAGTTATTGCGTGCTCGCGGCGTTGAAGTCTTCGAGATAAATCGCGGCGGCCGCGTGACTTACCACGGGCTTGGGCAGATCGTTGGTTATCCGATCATCTCGCTGTCGCCCGATCGCGAAGACGTACACAAATATGTTCGCGATCTCGAAGAAGTTTTGATTCGTACGCTTGCCGAGTTTGAAATTAAAGCTTTTCGCATCGAAGGCCTGACCGGTGTTCACACTGTCGAGGGCAAAGTCGCGGCTATCGGCGTTCACATAAAACGCTGGGTGACGACGCACGGCTTTGCGCTAAACGTCAACACCGATCTTGAGTTTTACAACTTTATCATCGCTTGCGAGGGCGAGCCGGTAACGTCGATGGACAAACTGCTCGGCCGCGAGATCGATATTGCCGAGGTCGAAGATCATATTGAAGCGAATTTTCGCGAGGTGTTTGAATATAGTAAAAGTGCAAAGGCGGAAACGCGGGCCGCAGGGAGTGTGTCTTCCGGGGTCGTGAACACACTCGCCGCGCTATGATGAGCCCTTACTTACGTACGGGCTACTGACACAAGACTACTAACTTAATTTATGAGACGTGATACAACTTCGTGGTTTAGCCACAATCTTGGAATGGACATGCCGCTGGTGGCTTACGGCCACGCGGGTTATCCGCTTTTGATGTTCCCTACAGCGGCCGCCGACTATTTGGAATACGAGCGGTTTTACCTCGTTGATTCGATAAAGGATTTTATCGAGGCCGGCAAGATCCGCGCGTACTCGATAAACTCGGTCAACAAATACAGCTTGCTGAATCGCGAATCGCATCCTGGCTGGAAGGTCGAGATGCTCACGCGTTACGACAACTACATCATTGACGAAGTCCTTCCGCTGATCCGCAACGAATGCGGCGCGGATGCGCGGCCTCTGACGACCGGAGCGTCACTGGGAGCGCTCCTAGCGGCAAACACATACTTCAAACACAGCGACAACTTTCGCGGCGCGATTGCGATGAGCGGCAGCTACGACATCTACAATTATCTCGACAAGGGTTACTACGACGACAACGTCTATTTCAACAATCCCGATATGTACCTGCGGCACCTGAACGACGACTATCATCTGCCACGTCTCAGACAAGCCGACTCGATCGTCATCGTCACCGGCCAAGGCTCATACGAAGCGCCCGACCGAAGCCGCGAGTTTTCGTCGCTTCTACATTCAAAAGGCATTCCGCATCGCCTCGACCTATGGGGCAACGACGTCAACCACGATTGGGTCTGGTGGCGCCGGATGCTGCCGTACTATCTCGGCGAATTCTGTAACTAAGGCAAAAATCAACAGCAGATAAACCCAAATGACGCAGATAGGAAATTTCTCCAATCTGCGTCATCTGTGTTTATCTGCGGTTAATTTTTGTTTTGTCGAACTGGCCGCCCGCTTACGCAGGCGGTTCTGTCTACCCGTCGCCTTTCTTGCCTTTGCGTTTGCCGCCGTCTTCGGGTTTTGGTTTTGGCGCTTCGGGTCGAGGCGTAGACTGAATCACCGGTGGTCTTACTATCACGGGGCGATCCTGCGGATTGTCAGACGGTTTTGTGACACTTGGCGTATCCGGATTGCCGGCCGGTGTGTCGCCACCGGGCAGCGGAGCGTTTGGATCGATCTTTGTGCCGGGTGTGAAAACAACGCCGGTGCGTTTACCTGCAAGGTCGGCTTCTTCGAGTTTTTCAAGTTGCTCGCGTTTTCGCAGCTCCATTTCGCGTTTTACTTCGGTCGGCATCGGAGGAGCAGCAGGGAATCTATCGACCGGCTTGCCTTTCATAAACGGAATCATGAACGCGTTGAAATATGGCAATGCTCCATGACCGCCGGTCATTCCCGAGCCGAGCGATTCTTTGCGAAGCGGATTGCCCATCCACACGCCTGTACAATAGGTCGGTGTGTAGCCGATGAACCAAACGTCGGTGTGATCGTTGACGGTGCCGGTTTTGCCCGCGAGCGGATGTCCGCTGGCGCTGGCGCCGGCAGCGGTTCCGCCGCCAGCGGTGACGCCGCGCATCATCTCGACCATCGTTAAGGCAGCGTACTCGCTCGTGACTTTTGAACTCGTACCTTCATATTCCTCAAGCAAACTGCCGTCGCGATTGTAGACTTTGCGGATCAGGTGCGGCGCCATGCGAATGCCTTTATTCGGAAATGCGGAAAACGCCGCCGTCATTTCGAGCAGGCTGGCCTCGCTTGCGCCGAGCGCCGACGGCAAACTCGGCGCCATTGGGTTCGAGATGCCAAACCGCCGCACCATTTGCGCTCCGGCCTGAATGCCAACTTGTTCGAGTAGATGCACCGCGGCGATGTTATATGACTTTGCAAGCGCGATCTTCAGCGGAACGTTGGCGTGACTTGTGCTGCCGTCGTAGTTGTGCGGCTGCCAGCCGCCGCGTTTAATCGGTGCGCCGCTTACGGTCATGTCCGGCGTCATTCCGTCCTCGACCGCTGCGGTGTAAATGAACGGTTTATACGCCGAGCCCGTTTGTCTCAAACCCTGCGTCGCGTTATTAAATTTACTTGTGTGAAAGTCGTAACCGCCGACCATGCAGACGATCTCGCCGTTCTTTGCGTTGATGCTCACGATCGAAGCTTGCACCTCAGGCACCTGTTCAAGCGTGACATCGAGCATCTGATTGTCTTTATCGACGCCCTTGATCTGAAATTCGGCGAGGAAGCCGGGCATTAATTCTGCGACGGGACGCTTGCCGCTGCGACCCATGTTGCCGCTGCGAACCACCGCCTTGTAACGCCCAAAGCGAACGCCGACCTCGTCCGATCCCGGATTAGCTTTTACGACAAGGCCCTTGAGATATTCGCCTTCCTGATAGTCGTCACCGAACCAATCGGGATGCTTGTATGTGTCGAGCGTTTTTTGAATCTGCTTTTCGTCGGTCAGCGGTTGCTCGTTTTCGTCCAATAAAATGTTCTGATATTCGGAACGCCATGCTCTTCCGCGATCATAAGAGCGAAGCCGCTCGCGTATCGAGCGGGTTGCGATCTTTTGCGCCTCGATGTTGATGGTCGAATAAACTTTCAGGCCGCCCTGCGCGACGCGAGTCGTGTATTTTTCTTCGAGGTATTTGCGAATCTCTTCGATCGGATAATCCCACGC
>JBAUGW010000022.1:0-1624 GCA_049679945.1 Pyrinomonadaceae bacterium
CGCATGTTCATTTGTGTGTGAAATAGAAAGGTGAGCATTCGTCGCACCGATCTGTTCCATCAACCTCGCTGCTTCGTTTGTGATATTCAAGGACGGAACTCCGTCCGGGCTCGAAACGACTTCGACATCCAGCCACGTTATCTTCCCGCGCCAACCGGTTTGCAATGCCTTCAGAAACGCCTCTTTAGCCGCAAAACGCGCAGCGTAAGATTGTGCCGCAGCAACGCCTTTGCTTTCGCAATATGCCCGCTCGTTTTCGGTGAATACGCGATTGGCAAAACGTGGGGTTCTCGCCATCGTTTCGCGTATGCGATAAACTTCGATTATGTCGATGCCAGTGGATAAGATCATTGAAGATGAACAGATTCTAACCGATAGCGGCTTCTATTGGCGAGAACGCGACGGCGTAAAAGTGCTTGTATGCCGGGCGTTGGAGGAGCGGGGCTTCGCAAATGGTTTCTCCACACGGCTCGGCGGCGTTTCTCGGTTTAGCTCCCCTCCTGTCTTAGGAGGGGTGACCGAAGGTCGGGGTGGTGCAGCTGGAAACGATCTTAATCTCGCGGGTTTTGACGAAGATTCCGCTGAGAATATTTACGAGAATCGCCGACGTTTCCTAAATGTTTTCGATGGCGATTTTCAACTTGCGACCGTGTGGCAGATCCACAGTGATGGAGTGAAGATAGTAAAAACTCGCGAAGATGTTACCAACTCCGAAGAGAAATGCGACTCGCTCGCCTCGAATCTCGATCATGTACTTGTCGGCGTAAAGACCGCCGACTGTGTGCCGGTTCTGATCGGAGACACTAAAAATAAAGCCTATGCGGCCGTCCATGCGGGATGGAGTGGAGCGGTTCAGTCCATCGTCAGCAAATCCGTCGAAGCTATGCAGAAAGTTTACGGCACTAATCCGTCCGACCTTGTTTGTGCCATCGGCCCGGCGGCCGGCGGTGAAAGCTATGAGATCGGCAGTGATGTGATCGAGGCTTTTGCGGATAATTTGAACGACAGCGACAAGTACTTCACAACAACGCGTGAAGGCCACGCACTTGTTGATCTGCATTCTGCTAACGAAGACCAACTTCTCAGCCTCGGCGTTCCGGCCGAAAACATCTTCAAAGCTCCGTTTTGCACAATGGCCCGCACCGATCTTTTCTTTTCATACCGCGTGGAAAAGAAACTTTTCGGCAAAACGGGCCGTCTGATGTCGGTGATTGGACGCAGCACTGATCCGACTATCGAACCCTCGCGGTGATCGTTACGTCTTTACTCTTCGGCGGATAACAAACCTCATCAGTGCAGGCCTGATATCGCACGACTGCCCGTACTCTGACCGTGTCGCCGCGAAAATTTGCCGGAACAGTTACCGTAAATGGAATCGACACACGGCCCTCGTAGACATTGATCACACTTTCGGAAAATTGAAATTTACGGTTCTTGCCTCGTGGATAGTTGATGCCGCCTGTCCGCACGCCTTGTCCGCTGACTCGGACCGAGGTCGGAATTGCATATTCGCTGTTCGGGCGGCTTGAATTAACGTGCAGCCCGCCGGGAATGCTCAACACGACCGAACCCTTTGCTGTGGCTCCACGAGATACTGCTCCATTCCCAAGCGATCCGCTGACCG
>JBAUGW010000023.1:0-2962 GCA_049679945.1 Pyrinomonadaceae bacterium
GTAACCCATACAATTTTGCGTTTTTGCAGGCGAACGTAACCGGCCGCCCGGCGCGCGGTTTTCCGTTTACTACGATTAACGCGAACGGTCTTCTGCGACGGGTGAATTTTTTGCTCGACGGCAACACGAACACGCAGGGCGACCGAGGCACTCTTCGGTTCCTGCTTCTTTCAGAAACTTACGTGAGCGAGGTCCAGTTGCTGACGAACGGTTTTGCGGCCGAGTTCGGCAACACGCCCGGCATGATAATGAATGTCGTCACGCCTTCGGGAACAAACAAGATCAGCGGTTCAGTTAACTATCGTTTTCGCCGCCCGTCGTTTTATTCGCGTCCGTTCTCTTTTTCGGCGTCTGATCTGCCGGACAACAAGGCTAATATTTTTACGGCGGCGGTTGGCGCTCCGATCATCAAGGACCGATGGCATTTTTATTTCGGCTACGAACGGCAATATCGCGAAGATAAAGCGGGCGCCCCGCGACTGTTGACCATTACTCCCGCAAACCGAGCGCGGTTAATCGCCGAAGCCGGTTTGCCTGCTTCAATTTTTCCGGCAGCCATTCCCGCTTTAGAAAAAGGATCGTTCTACATTTTTCGAACCGACCTACAGATAAACGACAACAATCGACTTACCGTCCGATATAACCATTCGGACATAAACTCGGTGAATCTTATTCAGGGCATGCTCAATACGCTGGAACGAGGCACGAGCGGCCCCAATGTTGACCATGCAATTGCAGTGCAGCTCGCTTCTTACACGCAGTCGGTCGTGAACGAATTCCGCTTTCAGTATGCGCAGCGCGTCGGGACCGGCGGCATCGGGCAAAGAAACGAGTTCACCGGGACGGGGCCTTCGATCGTGATAGCGAACGTCGCAAACTTTGGTCCGCCCGAAGGCATCGATACCGTTTTCCGGCCGAGAAGGATCACGCAGATGCAGGACAATCTGACACGGATAGCCGGAGAGCACATCGTCAAGTTCGGCGGCGGCTTCAGCTTCTATGACCATAGCGAGCGTGCATCGATCTTTAGCCGGTACACATTTTCATCGATTGACAATTACATCGCCGGCCGAACCGGAACGAACCCGCGCAGTTATACTTTTTACGACGAAACATTTGGCGATCCGGAAATCCGCTATAAAGCGACATTCTGGAATCTGTTTTTGCAGGACGATTGGAAACTCACACGCCGCTTAAAGTTTACTTATGGACTGCGGTACGACCTCTACCAAATTCCCAAGGCCGATGCGGCTTCGCCATTTGCCCCCTCACAGAAATTTAACGTGGACAAAAATAATTTTGCTCCTCGTTTCGGAGTTGTTTACGCCCTGCGCGAAGCAACCCGGGCGACGATCCTTCGCGCTGGAGCGGGAATCTATTACGACGCGCCGCTGCTGGCGCCGTATCAGCGGGCATTGATAAACAACGGCAATCCGAAGTTCTTCACGTTTCGTGTCAACTCCTCGCCGACTTCGCTGACTTTCCCGAATACGCTCGGCTCATTGCCGCCGGGTTCGATTTTGCCCCGACGAAGCATCGACGCCATCGCTCCCGATTTCGAGAACATGTATGCGATCCATTCCAACGTTCAACTCGAACAGGCGCTCACGAAAGAAATGTCGCTTGCCATCGGATTTATCCATTCAGCCGGCCGTCATCTTCCGATCTATCGCAACATCAACTGTCTGCCCGTTGGCGGCACATTGGCGGACGGCCGACCGATCTTCGGAACATTGGCCGGTACGACGATCACGTCCTGCACCAATCGTGTTTTTCCGCAATTTCAAAACATTCAACTGGTCGAATCGGTCGGCGTTTCGCGGTACGACGCTTTGACGGTGCAATTGACCAAACGATTTTCGCGCGTGCTGCAGTTTAGCTCGAACTACACGTTCTCAAAAGCAACCGACGATTCGCCGGAACAAAATATGACGACCGGCGGCATTCAGGGCCTGGTCTCGTCCGACCCGACGAACCGAGCTTTCGATAAGGGTTGATCGTTCGCCGACCAGCGGCATACTTTCGTCATGAGCCTGGTCGCCCACCCTCGGCCCGCGTTTTCAAACAAGGTGCTTCGGTATCTCTTCAACCACAATGTATTCGGCGTTATCGGCACCGCGAACAGCGGCGAAACGTACAACATCATTTCCGGCACGGATCTCAACCGCGACGGCATCGCGACCTCCGACAGGCCAGTCGGCATCAGGCGTAATTCGGGAACGACACCGCCGCAGTTTGACGTCGATCTTCGTTATTCGCGTTTCTTTAATTTCGGAGAGCGGTTTAAGCTGGGAATCTCCGGCGAATTCCAAAATCTCTTTAATACGAACAGCATTGTCGGCTTCAATAATGTTGCTGTAAATACGAGTCTAACAACGGGAGAAATGACAGGCGGGCTTCCCGACTTCAAAGCCCGTAACCAATCGTCCTTTCAGGAGAGCCGCCAATTTCAACTCGGCTTGAAATTTATTTTTTGATTGATTGCTGTCGAAATGCTGCCGACGGTGGCGAGTCTGATCTCATAAAACACCTTGCTTCATGAAGTTCTATTGAAAAAGATGTGTTCAGTGTCGCTTAACACGAAATGCATTCTTGACAAAGCAGGAGCGAGGTTAGAAAATTATTAATTGCTTTCATAGGAAGCATTTAGACGATTTTCGATAAGTCATCGAGAATGTTCTCATTCACGGTTGACAGACAGATCATCATCTGTATAATCAATAGTTTCGCCTCTGGTGAAGTTTTTAGGGGAGCGAAGTAAAAGAAGTTGATATTTGAAAACTAGATATGCGTGTCCATGTGTTAATTCGTATGAACAACAAAAAGTCCAATTTTAGCTCACGCTTTAATTGGCAATTAATGAACTAGGAAACTAACGAGAGTTTGATCCTGGCTCAGAATCAACGCTGGCGGCGTGCCTCAGACATGCAAGTCGAACGATTAAAGCTCTCTTCGGAGAGTG
>JBAUGW010000024.1:0-21252 GCA_049679945.1 Pyrinomonadaceae bacterium
CTGTAATTTTCTCAGTCGAGGGTCGTTTTGAGTATCTTCGCACCTTTTTCGTGATTTAGCTACCCATTTGTCAGCTATTTCACGACCGACCTGCGAATGATCGGAAGAAAAATCGAGTCAGGTAACAGGCGTCGGGCGATCAATATAGCGCTTGAATTTACAGGATATCGCATCTTCCAACTACCGTCGTTGACGGAATCGTAGATCACCTGCGCGACTACCGAGCCGTCGGGGCCAGTCTCGCCGGCTTTTTGAAGGTTCGGCATCGCACGCGCGACGAAATTGTCGTATGCGGTCAGGCCTTCCTTCTTTGAAATGCTCATTGAACGCTCGTAAAAATCGGTCTTTATCGGGCCAGGCTCGATAATCTTGATCTTGATATTGAAGTCCTTGACCTCGTACTGCAGAGCCTCGCTAAACCCCTCGAGTGCCCACTTTGACGTGTGATAAATGCTGTAAAGCGGAAACGTGATGCGGCCGCCCATCGACGCAACGTTGACGATCGTCCCGCGTCTTTGTTCGCGAAAAATGGGAAGAATTCCGCGGCAGACATTCATCACGCCGTAAACGTTCGTGTTGATCTGACGTTCGATCTGCTCCTGAGTCGCGGCCTCGAACGGTCCGACAACGGCGAAACCCGCGTTGTTCACAACCGCGTCGATGCGGCCAAATTTGTCGAGCGTCGCCTGAATCGCGGATTTGATCGATTCGACATCCGTGACGTCAAGCCGAACGCATTCAACATCGACGATCTTGTGCAGATCGTTCGCGTTTTCGGGTGTGCGCATCGTTGCGGCGACTTTCCAGTCTTTTGTCTGAAACAGTTTCGCGGTATGCA
This sequence comes from Pyrinomonadaceae bacterium, assembly GCA_049679945.1. Lineage (GTDB taxonomy): Bacteria > Acidobacteriota > Blastocatellia > Pyrinomonadales > Pyrinomonadaceae > OLB17. Next base: position 839 of record JBAUGW010000024.1, read on the forward strand.
GCCCGATGCCGCTCGACGCACCGGTGATTAGGACGACTTTGTTCATAGAGTTAATTTAACGCAAAGTCGCAAAGCAACAAAGACGCAAAGTCACATGAAAAAATTAGCCGCAGATTGACGCAGATAAACGCCGATTTTAAGACCCAAAAAGACTTTCTTTTTATCTGCGTTCATTTGCGTTTATCTGCGGTTGATATATTTCTTTGCGACTTTGCATCTCTGCGACTTTGCGTTGAAATGTCTTATACTCGGTCTATGAAGTTCCTTCATATCGCTGACGTGCATCTCGGATGCACGCGGTACAACCTTCCTGAAAGCCCGCGTGATTTTTTCGACGCGTGGAGCGATGTGCTGCGTAAATATGCTATCGATGAACGCGTAGATTTCGTCTTAATGTGCGGCGATTTTTTTCATAAGAAGAGTGTGCCGCCCGAGACGATGAATTATGCCGTTGAGGGCCTGACGATGATGCGCGACGCAGAGATTCCGGTCATTGCGATCGAAGGAAATCACGATCAGCATCACACCGACAGCGAGTTTAGCTGGCTGCGAAGCTTAGCAAAATGGGGACTCGTTACCCTGCTCGAGCCGACGACGCATTCCGGAAAGATGTCTTATCACTCGTGGGATGAAACTTCGAAACAAGGCGGCTATATCGACATCGGGCGCGTCCGAATCTTCGGCTCCGACTGGTACGGAGCGTCGGGAAACTGGGCGATTCCGATGTTGACCGATGCGATAAAGCGAAATCGCGTCGACGATGCTTTTCACATTTTGATGTTGCACACCGACGTCGAAGGCCATCAGGTTCATCCGATCCCAGCTCTCTCGCTCGACGCGCTCCAAGAACTAAAATCCGCTGTCGAGTACGTCGCCCTCGGCCACACGCACAAGCATTACGAGATCGACAACTGGGCGTTCAACCCCGGCTCGATCGAGGTCACGAATATCAGCGAGTTTCGTGAGACACGCGGCGCATTTATTGTCGAAGTCGATGATAGTAACGCGGTCACTGCGCGCCATGTGGACGAATATTTGCACCGTCCGTTTCAGCAACTCGTCTTCACTGTCACGAATTACGACGATGCAAAAAAAGTAACAGCCGATCTCCTCGATCAGGTTCGTCGCGAGGCGCGCGTTGCCGAGTCCGACAAGCCCCAGCCGATCATCGAGATCGCACTGCGCGGACAGCTCGGCTTTCCGAACTCGGCGCTTGAACTGCAAAAGATTCGCGACGAGGCACGAAAGATTACAAACGCGCTTCATGTGCGTATCAAAAATCATACGGTGCCGGCCGATTACCTCGACTCGACCGAAACGCCAGATGGCGACCGCGATGCGCTCGAGCGAAATGTGATCGGCGATCTCGTCGCACGCGATAGCCGCTACAAACAGAATCGCGCCGACATCACCGAGGCAGTCGTCGGTGCAAAACGCATGGCTCTCGGCGACGAACCGCCGGAGAAGGTCGCCGAATTTATCGCGCTCAAAAGTGAAAATGTGAAAAAGGTTAAAAGTGAAAAAGTAGGCGCAATCTAAGAACGGACTTTTTCACTTTTAACCTTTTCCACTTTTTCCTGTTGCATATATGTCTGAAGCTCTGCAAAAAGTCGCCGGTCTAAGGCATCTCCCGCTCTTTCCGCTGCCGCTCGTCGCTCTGCCGAATGAGTTTCTGCCGCTGCACATCTTTGAGGACCGTTACCAGCAGATGCTCAAGGATGTTGAGCGCGAACGGAACATCTTTGGCGTTTCGTTCTTCGATCCGGAAACTTCGTTCATCGACAAACCAGCTCTCGAGACGGTCGGCTGCGCCGTCGAGATCCGCCAATCCGAAACGCTGCCCGACGGCCTCTCAAACATACTCACGCTCGGCCTCGTGCGTTACAAATTGATCGATTACGTTGATAGCGGTGCGCCGTATTTTGTCGGTGATGTCGAGTTTTTTGAAGACGCGAAAGAAGATGCGAGTGTCGTCGAGCCGCTCGCGGATGATGTCTTTGATCTTTTCGAGCGAATGGCAAAGGCCGCGTTTAAGATAGGAGGCGGCCGCGGCCGTCTACCCGAGATCACGCGCTCCGACCCCGAAAGCCTGTCATTCCTCATCACTGCCGCGTTCAACTTCGACAACGACAAGAAATACTCGCTGCTCGAAATTGCATCGACGAGCAAACGCCTAACTCAGCTAAAAGAAATCCTCGATCAAACCGTCGTGCAGATGGAAGAGAGTGCCGACATTCAAGCCGTCTCGCGCGCGAACGGACACAGTAAGAAGAGGATCGACCTGTAGGTTGAGCGGAGGTGAAGCTGCGGAAACACAACTTGGATCGAATTGCAGTGGCTTGTGAGTATTTTGATAAAAGTCCTGCGAGAGAACTCTATCGGACTTATGACGACGTAATAGGAAAAATCGTAACGATGATAGCTAAGCCTGAGCAATGGGTAATGCCTAGAGGTCGGAAACCGACAAAGCGAGCGTAACAGTTTCTCCTCCTAGCCTTTTCACCTCTTCCCCTCTTCTCAGTTCGAGAGTGATGCACGAAAAAAATCTATCAGCCGCTGATCGTAACCTTCGGATTGCGCCATCGAAGCATTGATAATGTTGTAACCCGACGGGCTCAGATCGAATTTGCTGTCGATCTTGTTGTTTGATGGGAAACATTTCGCGAGACGCGTCGTGGAATCTTGTAGGTTCTGCTCGTCGATTCCCGCAAGCAGCAGCACGTCGCGATTTTGTAACTTTTTCGCGGTTTCGCAGGCCGATTCGCGGCGATAACAGCCGTCGTAGTAATAAACATAGGTACCGAGATTGGCAAGGCGTTTTGTAACAAAACTCGCAAACGGATATCGCCTGCCAACCGTTTCGCGAAGGACTTCATCCGAATCATGCGGCACGGAATCGACGGCGACGGCTTTGATGTCTTGATTCTTCGCGGCTTCGGCGAGAGCGGTCAGCGAGCCCACCTCGACGCCAAAGACACCGATGTTTTTGCCGACTAGAGCGATCTGATTTTCGTTGCGTAAGTTTCGCAAAAAAGCGACTGCCGACGAAATGTCCTCGGCCTCGCAGCCGCCGAACGATGCGTTTTGCACCGATGGGTTTTCGCCGTGAGCGCGCAAGTCGGGCATCAGGACCGTAAAATTTGTAGACTCGTTGAGTTTAACGCCGAGGTTGAGCATATACGATCGGTCGGCGCCGTATTTGTGAAGCAAGATGACGGCGGGAGCGTTATCCGTACCGCGCAGTAGCCAGCCGCGCGACGAACTGCCGTCGGGATTTAGCCACGATTCGTCGGTCACCTGAGCGGCGCGCGTGCTGAGCTGACCGTACTTGCTTGGCGTGACAAGATACGTCGCCCGAAACGGCTGGGCGGCCGAATAGACGAGCCAGACCGAGCCCGAGACGATGGCGGCGCCGACGAGCAAAATGACGGGAAACAATAATCTTGAAAAACTCTTTACGAGGCGAGTGGATTTAGCCATGACAATAAAACTCTTGAATTGAAAATTGCCGGTAGCGGCGTTTGATTTGACGGATGAAAGCCCGCGAGGAATGGCTTTCGGTTAGACCTTGTAAATGCTACCATATGCGCGGTTTGAATAGGAAGATTTTTTTTACGATGAAAAGTGTCGCTTTTTTCACGCTCGCCCTTATTTTACTGCTGTCTCAGAGCTTTTTTGCCCAATACCAAAAAGTTGTCGTGACAGTCGAGAAGGCGCAAATCTTCCCGCTCGCCGACTTAAAAGAAGGGATGCGTGGAACGGCTAAGTCGGTGTTTCGCGGAACAAAAAGCGAGGAGTTTAACGTCGAGATCCTCGGCATCCTGCCAAACTGGATAGGCCCGAAACAGGACATGATCGTCGGCCGTCTGAGCGGCGCGAACGCCGAACGGACGTTCGTCTTTGCGGGCATGTCGGGCTCGCCGGTTTACATCGACGGACGGCTGGTCGGCGCGATTGCGTACAGTTTTCCGTTTGCAAAAGAGCCGATTTGCGGAATCACTCCGTTCGAGCAGATGTCGTCGCTCGTAGAGCAAGCACCGAATGTGAAACTCGCCTCCGTCTCGCCGCGTGTCTTTACATACGCAGAACTTCTCTCCGATAAATGGCAGCCGGCATTTGCTCTGAATTCGAGCGAGCGGCTCGCGTCGGGCTTTGCAGCCGAATCGCGGCTGATGGCTGTCGCCGGCCAGACTTTCAAACCAATCGCGACGCCGGTGACTTTTTCGGGTGTATCGCAAAAAACGCTTGATGCTTTTTCGCCGTACTTCTTGAACACCGGAATCCTGCCGGTCGCAGCTGCAGCAAGCAACGCGCCGATCTCGCCGCTCAAACCGTATAACGAAAACACACTGATCGGCGGCGATTCCGTCGTTGTTCATCTTGCGCGCGGCGATATCGATATTGCCGCCGCAGGAACCGTGACTCTGCGCGACGGCGAAAAGATCTACGCTTTTGGCCATCCGTTCTTTAGCCTCGGTGCAACGAGCTTGCCGATGTCCGAATCGCATGTCGTCACGGTCGTGCCGAACGCGAACAACTCTTTCAAACTCGCCGTACCTGACGCGCTCGTCGGCACGATGACGCAAGATCGTGCGACCGGAATTTACGGTAGCCTTGGCCGCAGCCCGCGTATGCTGCCGATAAAAGTTAGGTTCACAAACAGCCGCGGTCGCGCAGAGGAGATGAATTTTGAATCCGCATTCGACGAACTCCTGACGCCGCTGATCGTCACCGTCGGCGTGACAAATTCAATCGTCGCACAAGAACGCAACATCGGCGACACGACCATCGAGGTCAAAGGCGAGATCGCAGTTCGCGGCGAACAGCCGGTAGTGATCCATCGCCGTTTTGCGGGTAATCAAGCCGTGAATTTCGCTTCGTCATCCGCTGCCGTGCCGCTCGCCGTGTTACTCAGATCTAATTTCGAAGGCCTCGACGTCACGGGCATCACGCTCAATATCAAGGTCATCGACGGCAGCAAAACTGCCGTTCTCGATCGGATCTCAGTTGATAAAACTCAGGTTCGCGCTGGTGAGAGCATTGAAGTTACGGCATTCGAGAGAACAGAATCCGGCAAGATCATCGAGCAGAAGATTCCGCTCAAGATACCAACCGATGCGAGTGCCGGTCAGCTTACAATTACTGTTGGCGACGGCAACGCTGTTCAGCAAAATTCAGCTGTGACGCAATTCACGCCGCGAACAATCACCGAGCTTATCACCATCATCAATCGCCTAAAACGCCCCGACCGCCTCTACGCCGTGCTCACACGCACGACGACCGGCGCCATTGTCGGCGCGAGCGAGATGCCAAACCTTCCGCCGTCCGTGCTCGCAACAATGACCAACGAACGCACCACTGGCGGCTCAAAGCCTACGATTCAAACCACGATCTTCGAAACCGAACTTCCGTCGCTCGAATACATCGTCACCGGCTCGCAGACGCTTACCATCGAAGTCGTCAAATAAAAAACGGCGGGACAAGCCCGCCGCCAAAACTCCTCTCGAGGAAAACCTAAAACTCAAATTTTATTCCCAACTGAACCTGGCGCTCGGTCAAAAATCGATTCGGCTGGCCGAACGCTAACGCGCCGTTTGCGTTAACTCGCGTTAAAGCGCCGATCTGCGTTCCGTTGTTGAATGTCGAACTGAAGAACTGATTGTTTTGCCCTGAGATGTTCGAGCGGTTAAAGATGTTGAATCCTTCGCCGAGGAATGTGAGTCGATAACGCTCGCCAAGAGGGAAGACGCGCGTCAATCGCAGGTCAAACTGATATGTGTTCGGCGTCGAAAATTGATTCCGCCGTGTGCCCGGAACTCGGTCGTTCGCCGTGTTGTCATCGTTGTTCGGATTTCCCGTGACTGCCGCCGAATAAGCAAATCCCGACTGAATCTGAATGATTCCCGACATCACCCAGTTGCTAAAGATCGCGCTCGCCGCAGCGTTATCGCCGCCGACTTTGCCGACTTCGTAAACCGGGCTGAACACAAAGCGATGTTCTAGATCGAGATCCGAGCGGCCGTATTCGAGCGTCGGGTCAAAGTTGTTTTGAAAAATTTTCGGATCGTCGACACCGGCGACAACGATCGTCTGATCGGGTTTGTCGTCCTTTGCTTCCGATACGGTGTATGCGCCGATAAAGCTGAATTTGTTTGCAAAACGACGGCGGGCTTCGATCGAAAAGCCGTGATATTGCGATCTGCCGCTGCTCTCAAAAAGGCTGATGCGATTAAAGCCGGCAACCGGACGCAGATTGGTGCCGGCGATGTTAAATCGTCGAAAAACATACCCTTGCCCGGTGGGGTCGACGAATATTCTATCGACCGGAGCGACGAAATTCGCATCACGTGTATGCGTGAGACTGTCGCCTTTATAAAACGTATATGCCAGCGACAAGCTCAGATTTGACATAACTTCTCGCTCAAACGAAACACGAGCCTGATGCACAAATGGCTGTTTGTAATTTTTGTCGAACAAATAAAGGTTGATCGGCACAAGTCCACCTGTCGGCAATGTCGTGAAAGCGTTTGGGTAAGTCGGGCAAATAACAACCGCCGAACACGTAAGGCTGATACCGATTACCTGAACCCCATTTTGCGAATGCGCTGTTCCGGTCAGGATTGACGGCGTTCGCGCGTAAAAAATGCCGTAACCGCCTCGAACGACCGTTTTTTCGTCGATCGCATAGCTGATACCGAATCTCGGCGCGATGTTATTTTTGTCGTTCGGACGAAAACTTGTGTCAAAGCCCGCCGTTGCGAGCGCCGCACTCGGGTTTTTGATCGGCGGCTGTGTGATCGATTGATAATCGTATCGCAACCCAAAATTTACTGTGAGTTTACGATTTGCCCGCCAGTCGTCCTGAACAAAGAAACCGTATTCGTTTGAGTTTGGAAATGTCGTTCCGCCGCTTGTTCCGGCGCCTGCAAAGTTCTGTCGATAGCTCGTTGGGAAAACGCCTGCTGCTCCGGCGAGGTAATTCGACAACTGAGTGTAACCGCCGTTAAAGCCGAACGATCCGCTAAACAACCCCGGGAAAAAGTTGAAAATTCGGTCAAACAGCAGATCAACGCCGTACTTGATCGTATGATCGCCTCTTAAAAGTGTTTGGTTATTGACGAACTGATAGCGCTTGATCGTCGTCTCACGCGGGCTGAAATTGTTGCGGCCGATGTTGAATGTTCCGTTTGGCGTGCTGACGGTCAATTCGGCAGCGGTCGAATTCGCCTCACCCGGTTCTTTGTCGCGTGAAAACTGAAATCGAAATTCGTTAAACCAATTTGACGACAAAGTCGATGTCCACGAACTCGTAAGCGTTGTCGTCGTGACCTTGCTGTTACCTGAATGTTCCTCAGCACTCAATGGCCCTGAGTTTTCATTATTCTTACCCGTAAAAAACTGTTGGTTGAAGCGAAATGAAAGCTGGTTTTTATCATTCAGCACAAAGTCAGTTTTAAAGAGTATGACATCCTGCTTTCGATCAAAGTTGTAATCAACTGCCTTTGGTCCCAGAAAAGCCCGGACATTCGCCGGTGCTGTCGCGAGCGACGGCAGGTCGATAGTGTTTGGCAGCGTCGAACGCTGTCCGTCATACGCGAAGAAGAAAAACGCCTTATCCTTGCGGAAAGGCCCGCCGAATGTGGCGCCGAACTGATTCGTCTGCGATTTGGGGCGCTTGTTCAAGCGTCCGGCTCGCGATTGGTTAGCTTTTAAGATCGGCGTGTTTGCGTTGAGCGCTTCGTCGCGGAAAAACTCAAAAGCGCTGCCGTGAAACCGGTTTGTTCCCGACTTGGTCACCACGTTTATGACCGCACCGCCGGCACGGCCAAACTCGGCGGAAAAGCCGTTCTGATTTATCTGAAATTCTTTTACGGTCTCGATCGAAAACTGGAACGGAGCGCGTCCCGTTCCCGTGCGGCCCAAGGTCTGTCCGAAAAACGTGTTGTCATTGCTAACGCCGTCAATCTGCAAACTGTTGAGCGTTCCCTTTTGTCCACCGACGCTCAAGTCACCTGTGCGATTCGGGTCGCGAATCACGCCGGGCGTGAGCGTTGCAAAATCTAAAAAGTTGCGGCCATTCACCGGAAGGTTGTCGATCGCTCTTTCATCTACGGTCGTCGAGATCGACGATCTCGTAGTCTCTACCGTCTGTCCGTCTGACGTGACATCGACGACGTTTGCCGATGTGCCGACGTTCATCGTGATTTCGAGCGGCGTTTTGGCGCCTACAGTAACGCTTACATTGTTATAAGTCGCAGCGGCAAAGCCTTTGGCAGCGGCGACCTCGACTTTGTAATTACCCGGCGGCAGAAGGACGAAGATGTAATTGCCTTCGTCGTCGCTCATAACGGTTTTGCCGAAGCCGGTATCTTGATTTGTCGCCGAGACGGCAACGCCCGGCACGACGGCGCCGGTTTGATCGATGACGCGGCCTTCGATGTTGCCGGTTGTCGATTGTGATTGGCCAAATGCCATTACGGCAGCAAGGAAGATAATCGTTAATGAAGTAAATAATAGACGCATGATGATCTCTCCGTTTTGATCAGATTTTGAAGTAACAAAGTTCGCTTCCGAGCAGAACCTTAGTTGAATGATTGCGACAAATATATTCCAATTCGGAGTGAGTGGCAAGGAACGAGAGATTTTTTGTAAAAAAATTTAGCGTTATCAACTTTCGCCTTCGACCCAATGCTCTCCACCCAAGTAAACTTCTTTTTTCCAGATAGGGACGGTGCGCTTTAGTTCTTTGATCAGCCACTCGCAGGCCTCGAATGCAGCGCGTCTGTGCGGCGCGGCGACCGAGATAACGACACTCGTCTCGCCGATCTCAAGCCTTCCCGTTCGGTGAACAATGCCAACGTTTGAAATCTCAAATTGCTCCTTCGCCTTTTCGACAAGCTTCTGCATTTCTCTTACCGCCATTTCCTCGTACGCTTCGTATTCGAGATAGCGCGTCTCGCGAACCTCGCCGCTCGTCTTATCTTTTGTAAATTTCCGAGCATAGCCATCAAGCGTCACCGTCGCTCCACACTCAGGCGGCACAACGCGCCGCGCGATGACACCGATGTCGAGAGGTTGGGTTGTAAGTTCTGCAAAGTCCATATTTAGCCATTCGCGGATTTATCCGGCTTTGCCTGTAAAAATGGGTGGATCAATTGTCCGAAATAGCCTTTCGATGACTCGGCTCCGCCTATAACGCCGTATGACGTTGGCCAGCCCCCTTTCGGAAGATAATGTGTCCCGAACAACCGATCCAAGACCGGTAAATGAACCGCAAAGTTCTTGTCAACAAGATATGGATCCGCACAATGGTGCCAATGATGAAACTGCGGCGTCGCCATTAGCCACCGGAGCGGGCCAAACTCAAAACGCAGATTCGAGTGAATAAACGTCGCTTGAATGCTGACAAATACGATATATGCGAAGATCGGAGCCTCGGCAAACCCTAGGAGATATATCGGAATATACGAGATCCCGCGTGTCACGGCGATATCAACAAGATGAAGCCGGGACCCCGCAAGCCAATCCATAGATTCTGCCGAATGGTGGACTGCGTGAAATCGCCATAACATCGGAATAGAATGAAACGCACGATGAACCCAATACTGAGTTAAATCGGCTACGAGAAGGATTCCCAAGAACTGCAATACGTATGGAATGCTTGCAACCCAGCCTTGTATTTGAGCATTCACCGCCCACGAAAAAAAAACCATCGCGGGCTTTAGCGTCAGGATCGTGGTCAGTTGAACCAACACCGCACTAACAAGAAAGTATGTGAGATCCGTTCTCCAGCTTGGCCGAAGTATCGGCTGTTCGGTCCTCTTCGGGAATAGTTGTTCGAGCGGTACAAACAATGCTGAGAAAAAGATCAAGTTCAACAAGAACCAGTCCAATCCAAGAAATGGCCCGTCTGTCATCTCGCCATCGATAGGCACGCGCGAACCGCCCATCAAAGCCGCAAGAAGCGTAAGTCCGATCCCCGTCAATCCGGCCGCCTTGCTGCGACGCAACATGATGCTGACGACACCAAGGACGAACGAGCTAACAAGGATCAGGTGAAGGAGGGCACGAATATATGGTACCGGATACACCTCGCGGAGTTCCGGCATAGTCAATACCCATGGAAAGTGAAAACAAAGCACCGCACCCACACCGATCGCCCCCAATGTGACGGATAGAGCCCCGCTGATCCATCCGTGTCCAAAGTTTTTTGGCTGTTCGATGTCGCGCATATTGAACATTAATGATCATCCACCTGAGACTGCAGTAAATATTGCAAGTTCGTCGCCATCGCGGATTATCTCGCCTCCAGTCGCGAACTGCTGGTTGACCGAAAAAAAGAGTTTGTGGGCGGCAAGGCTTGGGTGGTTAGCTAAGACCGATTCAAAGACCGAACTTGCGAGTTCGCCTTCAGCCACATCAACGTCCTGGCTCCGTGTACAAGCGACCTCGGCTGTTGCCCCGAAAAATAAAATTCTTACGCTCATCACAGTTATTTTGTGCCGGCCTCCGCGCTGATCGCACCTTCGATGGGGCTCGATGCCGAAGCGTAAAGACGTTTTTGCATACGACCGGCGAGGAATGCGAGGCGGCCGGCTTCTACGGCGAGGCGCATTGCGGTTGCCATTTGCGCAGCATCGCGCGATTCGGCGATGGCTGTGTTCATCAAAATTGCGTCGGCACCGAGTTCCATTGCGATCGCGGCGTCTGATGGCACACCGACTCCGGCGTCGACGATGATCGTCGCGTCGGGAAGCTGTTCGCGCATGATTCGCAAGTTCGACGGATTTTGCACGCCCATGCCCGAGCCGATCGGCGCGGCGAGGGGCATCACCGCAGGACAGCCCGCGTCAAGCAGCTTTTTCGCCATGATGAGATCGTCGGTAAAATACGGCAGCACGATAAAGCCTTCTTTTACGAGCACTTTTGCGGCTTCGAGAGTTTGTTCGTTGTCGGGCAAGAGAGTAATTTGGTCGCCGATGACTTCGAGCTTTATCCATGTCGTATCGAGAGCTTCGCGTGCGAGCCGAGCGGTGCGGATCGCGTGATCGGCGTCGTAACAGCCGGCGGTATTTGGCAGAATTCGCATCTTCGGATCGAGATGATCGAGAAAAGATTCGCTCTTGCCATCGAGCGGGACACGATTGACCGCGACCGTGACCATCTCGGCGCCCGACGCCGCGTGCGCGGCTTTCATCTCATCATATGAGCGATATTTGCCCGTGCCGATGATGAGCCGCGAAGAAAAGGTTGTGTTTGCTAATGTAAAAATATCCGACATCTATAGCGCTAATTTTCACGCAAAGCCGCAAAGAAAACAATTCACCACAGAGACACAAAGGACACAGAGAGATCTAAATCGTGATTTTTCTTCCTCTGTGTTCTCTGTGTCTCTGTGGTGAATATCTTACCCACCACCGACGAAATGCACGACCTCTATTTTATCGCCCTTATGGATAACAGTTGCAGGCCAATCATCACGGCGGACGACGGCGTTGTTCAGCTCGATGGCGACGCGTTGTTTTGGCAAAGAAAAAAGCTCCAGCAGCTTGTCGAGATCGACCTCTGCGGGAACTTCCCTTCGCTCGCCGTTTATCGTTACCGAGATCACGGCTCTATCTTAGATGTTTAGCACGGACAGCCAAAATCAGCCCCCAAATTATCCACGTGTAACGATTCGTCGGAGCTCGATCTCTTCGCCGTCGGCGATCGCGCGAACTAGCAACGCGGCTCGGCCGGCATTGAATTTTGGTAATTGTAAATGCACGTTTGCAAGGCCGTTCGCGTCCGAGCGCGCGTGAAAGATCAACGGGCGAAAACTCGAGCCTATAACCTTTACCATTATCTGCGCATCTGCAACGATTTTATTTGCCGTACCGCGACATACCATGAGATTTACCGTGCGTCGGTCACCGCCTTTGAATTTAGGCTCGCCGAGCAGCTGAATATCGAGCTTGTTGTGGACGCGCCGCTCCTGGCCCGAAAGCTCGCTGACGACGGCAACGGCTTCGGAGGGCAGAATTTCGTGAAGATCTTCTTCGATGATCTCAACGGCATCGATTATCGGAATATCGTCGAACGGATCGGGCACCGCGGTCGGCCCAAAACCGTTGGCCGGAGCGACTTCAGTTTCAGTAACAGCGGCGATGGCCTCAGGCTGCGGCTTTGCAACTTTCTTCGCTGCCATTTTCTTTAAATCTTCAATGCGGCCAGCTTGAACGGCAGCGCAAATGAGCTTGTGCTGACGCGAAACCCGTGCCGCGAGCACCTCTTCGTCAACGGCTCCCGACGCTGCCAGATCGTCGTAGCTTACGCGCTTGCTGGCGAGGATCGCGCCTTTGTCATAGACGAGCGACATTATGACACGGGCCGACAAGCCTTTGTCCTCTGTCTGCACGTGATACACCGTGCCGGCACATTCTACGTCTGTATTAAAACCTGAGATCACTAATTAATTTATAGCCAAAGGGCGCGGGAATTCGGAAGTTAAGCGATTAAGAACCGCTTTTACGAAGTTATCACACGCACTTTTGACCGGTCAACGAGTAAATTTTGCCAAAAAGTCACCTTAACGGGCGTAAAGAGGCGATTGCCTTGACACCCTAACACCCGTGAATTACGATTAAATCTTGCAAAACATTACGTTTGCAACGTTTTGAGTTTCTAATTCGATGTCGGATTTCAACGTTTTCGATTATGTGCCGATAGGCATTATGTTCCTCGTCGCGGCGGGCTTTGGTGTCAGCCAACTGCTGGTCACACACTTTATCGGTCCGCGCAAGCGCACCGCGGTTAAGCTCATGCCGTACGAATGCGGCAAAGACCCGATCGGTGGAGCACGCGACCGATTCTCAATAAAGTTTTACACCGTCGCGGTCATCTTTCTATTGTTCGATATCGAAGTCCTGTTCATCATTCCGTTTGCCGTCGCATTTAAAAGTTTGATCGCCGCCGAGGCAAGCACGGGCATTTACTACGGCACCATCGCGCTGATCGAAATACTCGTCTTTCTGACGACGCTGGTCGTCGGGTATATATATGTGTGGAAGAAAGGAATTTTTGACTGGGGCCTACAAGCTCGTGCCGAGGCTCGTGAAGAGGCGAAATTAATGGTGAAACAACGTGGCGAGGAGCGGCTCAAACAGGCCGCGTAATTATGGGTTTAGAAAACACTTTATTCGAATCTTTGCCCGATGTAGTGACCGTCAAACTTGACGCTGTCGTCAATTGGGCGCGAAAGTCCAGCCTTTGGCCTGCGACATTTGGCCTCGCGTGCTGCGCGATCGAGATGATGGGCACCGCATCGTCGCGGCAGGACATCTCGCGATTTGGTGCTGAGACGTTTCGAGCATCGCCGAGGCAAGCTGACGTGATGATTGTCTCTGGCCGCGTTTCGCGCAAGATGGCGCCCGTGCTGCGTCGAATTTACGATCAAATGCCTGAGCCTAAATGGGTTGTCTCGATGGGCGCATGTGCGACCAGCGGCGGAGTTTTTGACAATTACGCGATTGTTCAGGGCGTTGACAAGGTTGTTCCGGTAGATATTTACGTGCCCGGCTGTCCGCCACGGCCCGAGATGCTCGTGCACGCGATCACGATGCTGCAGGACAAGATCATGAAGGAATCTGTCAAGGATCGGCGCGACACGTTCGAGCCCGAATCGCGAATTTCGCGCGTGCCAGGCACGCTGCCCGTGACTGAGGGCACGGCGCTAGAGCGCGAAACCGAAGTCGACGTCGCGAGCGGCGAAACTTCGCGGCCGTATTCCGTTCCGTCGCGGCACGAGAAACGCCGTTCTTCGTAGGAAGAGAATTGAAACCACAGATGCCCACAGATAAACACCGATAAGAATCCGCTTATCAAGCTGTGTTTATCTGTGTCCATCTGTGGTTAAAGTTTATTTTATGAGTGAGAAGCTTCTGGCTTACGTAGAAAAACTCAGAGCTAAGAACGCGACATGGGTCGCTGAAGTCACGGAGGGCCATGGCGAAGTGACGGTTATAGTACCGCGCGAGTCGATTGTCGATGTTTGCAGCTATCTAAAAACGGATTGCAGTTTCGACATGCTCGCCGATCTGTGCGGGGGCGACCGCGGGCCAGAGGAAGAGCCGCGTTTCGAGGTCAATTACCATCTTTTCGGCACGAAGCATCACGACCGTCTGCGTTTGAAAGTTGTGTTGAGCGACGACGATGCACACGTCGATACGGTGACGACGCTCTGGAAAACCGCCGACTGGCACGAGCGCGAAACATATGATCTCGTCGGCGTGATATTCGACGGCCATCCCGATCTGCGGCGAATTTTGCTTCCCAGCGATTTCGACGGCCACGCTTTGAGAAAAGATTATCCGCTGCGGGGCTACGAGCCTTACAGCTTGAATTAGTGACAAGTAACAGGTGACAAGGGACAGGTAAGTTCCGCACTCGTCACTTGTCACTTGTCACTCGTCACTCGTCACTAACTTATGGCAACTGCTGTAGAAAACATAAACCCGTCGGAAGTGCTCGACAGTTCGCTCGAGTCCGAGATGACGCTGTCGATGGGGCCACAGCATCCTTCGACACACGGCGTTTTGCGGCTCGATCTTCGGCTTGACGGCGAGTTGGTCGTGAAGGCGATTCCCGACATCGGCTATCTCCACACGGGCATGGAGAAGCTCTTCGAGTACAAAAAATATCAGCAGGGCATCGTCATCACCGACCGGATGGATTATCTCAATCCGTTGGGGAACAATTTGGCGTATGTGATGGCGGCTGAGAAATTGCTCGATCTCGAAATTCCCGAGCGTGCGCAGGTCATCCGCGTGCTGATGTGCGAGCTGCAGCGTATCGCGTCGCACATGGTTTGGCTAGGAACGCACTGCCTCGACATCGGCGCGATGAGCGTGTTTTTCTACTGTTTTCGCCAACGCGAGAAGATTCTCAACCTCATCGAAGCCGCCTCGGGCGGGCGAATGACGCCGAGCTATTTTCGTATCGGCGGACTGATGATGGATCTACCCGCCGGTTTTGAGCGGCGTTGCACGCAGTTTCTCGACGACTTTCCCGAGGCGATGAATACATTCGAAACGCTCGTCACCGGAAACACGATCTGGATGAGCCGCACAAAAGGCATCGGCGTGATCTCCGGCGAAGATGCGATCGACTGGGGACTTACGGGCCCGTGCCTGCGTGGCAGCGGCATCGATCTCGACCTCAGACGCGATAACCCATACACCGGGTACGAGACTTACGATTTCGACGTCTGTGTCGAGGAAGATTGCGATGTCTGGGCGCGGTTTCGCGTTCGCATGCGCGAGTGTTACGAGTCGCACAAGATCGTTCGTCAGGCTCTGGAAAGATTGAAGCCCGGCCCGATCAAGGCCGACGCGCCAAAGGTCGTGCTGCCCGACCGCGACGATATGCGCAAGCATATGGACTCGCTCATTCACCACTTTTTGATCGTCGCCGAGGGCTTTAACGTTCCCGTGGGCGAAGTTTACATGCCGATAGAGGCGTCAAAAGGCGAACTCGGCGTTTATATGAAATCAAACGGCGGCCCGAAACCCGAACGCGTCCACTTTCGCGGGCCGAGCTTCGTAAATCTATCCGCCCTGCCCGTCATGGTCAAGGGCGAAATGATCGCCGACGTCGTTGCGGTCATCGGAAGTTTAGATATTGTGTTGGGAGAGATCGACAGATAGGGAATGGCAACTCATACCGCAACAAGTTATACAGACAAGATCATCGTCTCGGACGAGGTGGCAGAGTTTTCGCCGAGCGTAGTTGACGAGATGAAGATGCACGTTGCGAAATACCCGGCCGACCGCACACGTTCGGCGTTGATACCGCTTTTGTTTGTTATTCAGCGCGAGCGCGGCTGGATCGACAACGCGGGCGTGAATTTCGTGGCGAAGTTTTTGAATCTCGAGGTGACGGACGTTTGGGAGACGGCGACCTTTTATTCGATGTTCAATCTCAGGCCCGTCGGCCGCCATCACATACAGATCTGCAAAACGCTTTCGTGCAAGATCATGGGCGAGCCCCATATTACGGAGCACATCTGCTCAAAGCTCGGTATCCACGCGGGCGAAACGACCGAGGACGGTAAGTTCACCGTCACGATGGTCGAGTGCCTCGGAAGCTGCGGCACCGCTCCGATGATGCAGATCGGGTTTGATTATCACGAGGATCTGACCGTGGAGAAGGTCGATAAGATTTTGGATTCGTGTAAGTAGCGTGTCAGTAGCCCGCACGTAAGTAAGGGCTCAGGTAGAAAATAGACAGCATTGAGCCCTTGTTTACACGCGGGCTACTGACACAGGATTTGACGGTCGAGAAGGTGGATAAGATTTTAGCGGATTGTAAGTAGCATGTATTACTTGCGCTCCTCATTCAGATTGCTTTTGGTTGGGATTCTGTTCTTCGCGGGATTTCTGACGTCATCCTGTAGTTACGGTTTTAGCAAGGTGCCTACGGGGGCGATGATTCCGGTCGTGCCAGTTGGGTCGCGGGTAATTTGGGACTCAACCGCATATAAAGATCGAGCCCCGGAACGTTTTGACATAGTGATACACACACTGACTCCGCAAGAGAAGTGGAAAAAGTACGGAATGGATGACAACATGAGGTTTATTTTCCGTATTGTTGGGTTGAGTGGCGAAAAGGTCGAAGTCAAAAATGGTGTACTGCTGATTAATGATGCACCGCTAAATGTGAACTTTGAAACGGTCGAGAGCACAGACGACTTCGGCCCGATCATTATCCCTGAAGGCGAATATTTTCTTATGGGTGATAATCGGCCAAATAGCGAGGACAGCCGATTCTGGAAACCGCCAACAGTAGCCCGCGAACGGATTTTGGGCAAGGTAGTGAAGATACTTTAGGTATGGAAATCAAAGCCATTGGCGGCGAGCCTTTATCATTAAAGCGGATTGGCGTGAAAGACGGCCACACGCTAAAAGTGTATCGCGAGACGGGCGGTTACAAATCGCTCGAAAAATCGCTCTCGATGACGCAGGACGCGATCATTCAGGAAGTTAAGGATTCTGCATTGCGCGGTCGCGGCGGTGCGGGATTTCCGACCGGGATGAAGTGGTCGTTCGTGCCGCGTGATAATCCGAAACCGAAATACATCGTCTGCAACGCTGACGAATCTGAGCCGGGCTCGTTCAAAGATCGCTACTTGATGGAATTCGACCCGCACGCCGTGATCGAGGGAATGGTCATCGCGGGCTTCGCGCTCGGGTCAAACACCGGCTACATCTACACACGCGGCGAGTACAAATACCTGATCGACATAATGGATGTCGCGTTGGGCGAAGCGCGCGAAGCCGGAATCCTTGGCAAGAAAGTTCTCGGTTCAAAATTCGAGTTCGATCTGCACACGCACACCGGCGCCGGCGCGTACATCTGCGGCGAAGAAACTGCGTTGCTCTCAAGTCTCGAGGGTTATCGCGGGCATCCGCGAATGAAGCCGCCGTTCCCTGCCGTCGAAGGCCTTTACTCGTGTCCGACGATCGTCAACAACGTCGAGACATTGACGAGCATTCCTCAGATCATTGAGATGGGCGGCATCAAATGGCGCGATCTCGGCACGGAGAAATCGGGTGGCACAAAGCTTTGGTCGATAAGCGGCCATGTCAAAAAGCCCGGCGTTTACGAACTGCCGATGGGCTACGCCGACATGGAAAAGTTCATTATGAAGGACTGCGGCGGGATGCTTCGAAAGGACAAGAAACTGAAGGCCGTGATTCCCGGCGGCTCGTCGGTTTACATAATGAACGCGGGCCAAATACTCGGCAAAAACGTCACGCTCGATTACGAGGGCATCGTCGCAGCGGGATCAATGCTGGGCACCGGCGGGATGATGGTGATGGATGAGACGGTCGATATTATGGACTCGACCAAGAACCTCACCGAGTTTTACAAACACGAGTCGTGCGGTTGGTGCACGCCGTGCCGCGAGGGAACCGACTGGCTCGTGAAAATTTTTAACCGCATCTCGATTGGCGAAGGCCGGCCTGAGGATGCAAAATTGCTGCTCGATATCTGCGACAACATCGAGGGGAAAAGTTTTTGTCCGCTTGGTGACGCTGCGGCGTGGCCGATACAGTCGGCGATCAGGCAGTTTCCTGATGATTTCAAAAAGTGGTTGTCTGGCAAGGCGAATGGCGACAGTGTCGCTCCGAACGTTACAAATTAATGGTAGAGCGTAAGCTTAACAACCAGATTCTCTCGATATTACGCCTGTGCGTGTTGGTCGCCGTTAGTGGGCCGGCGCTGCTTGCTCAAGGTAAAAATCCAGTGATTTTGATTCCGGGGCTTTCAGGTTCGGAACTTCGACATTCTGAGACAAAAGAGCGCGTTTGGTTCAAGACATTTAGGTCGAAGTCGGAAGATCTGAGACTGCCGCTGCAAGCTGATTCGACAAAGATGCACGACAAACTGATCGCCACCGACGTGCTTCGCGAGGTTAAGCTAGGCATCTTTCCCGGCGTCGATATTTATGGCGGATTTATTAAGGCGATGCAGTTGCGCGGCGGCTACACGGAAGAAAAATTTGATGCACCGTCGGCAGACGGTTATCAAGATTCGCTCTACGTTTTTGCCTACGACTGGCGGCTCGACAATGTCGGCAACGCGCGGCTGCTGCTGCAAAAACTTGATGCGTTGCGAAAACATTTTAATAAGCCAAACTTGAAATTCGACATCGTCGCGCACTCAATGGGCGGCATCATCTCGCGTTACGCCGCGATGTATGGCGACGCTGAGGTGCTAAATGGCAAGGATAAATTTCAGCCGACGTGGGCCGGCTCGCGTTATTTTGACAAGATAATTTTGATCGGCACGCCGAACGAAGGAGCGGCAAACGCGCTCAACAGCCTTGTCAACGGCTTTGCGATCGGCGGCATGCGGATCGACCTGCCGTTTGTGCAGGACACGTCGAAGTATCTTGTATTCAGCGTGCCGACATCGTTTCAGCTGCTTCCGGCGCCGGGTTCGTTGCGAGTCTTTGATGACAGGCTCGAGCCGCTCGAGATCGATCTTTACGATACAAAAACTTGGAAGAAGTACGGCTGGGACGTAACGAATGATAAAGACTTTCCGTCCGAATTTAGTTTGCCTGAGCAAAAGGCAGCCGATCAGTATTTTGCAAACGTGCTCGGCCGCGCAAAACGGCTTCACGAAGCTCTCGCTGCCGCAAACGGCAAATCCGTAGGCGTCGATTTTTATACCGTCGGCTGCGATTGCAAAAAAGATACCCCCGACGGCGTCGTCATCTATCGCGACGCGAAAGCCGACAAATGGAAGACCCTTTTTAGAGCAAAGGGTTTTACACGCTCGGATGGTCATAAATTCACGGATGACGATCTGAAAAAAGTTATTCATTCGCCGGGCGACGGCATAGTTCCAATTCGCTCGCTCGAAGCAAAGACGCAGTCGGTGCGGGTGGGAGTCGCCTCGATCTACGACGTTCAGGAAACCAAATTGATCTGTCAGGATCATAATAAACAATTTGCGAATTCAATGATTCAGGATTACGTGATCAAGGTTTTGGCGCGCCAGACGGCGGTGCCGAAACCGGTCGCAACTAACGAAAATTAAGTAGGAGAATTTAATGGGAAAAGGTGATAAGAGGACGCGACGCGGCAAAATTTTTGCCGGCAGTTACGGAAAAACACGGCAAAAGCCAAAGACGGCGGCATTTGTGCCGAGCGAGAAACCGGCGGTCGCCGCCGCACCAGCCGTAAAAGAAAAACCGAAACCAAAGGTCCGTAAAAAGGCTGCCATCGTTGAAGAAGCCGCACCGGAAGTTGTCGCAGAAACGACTCCGGGGGTTACAGCAGAAGTTGTGACCGAGGTCGCTCAAGAAACTTCGAAACCGGAAGCCGCGGCGGAAGTTACGGCAGAAACGGCAGATGTGACTGCCGAGCCGGAAGTCGCCGCCGAAGAGAAAACAGAAGCGGCCGCTGAATAGATGAAGTTTGACGAGTCAAAAACTGACGGCCAACACGCGCAGCTTTTGCGGCTCGTTGGCGAATGGTCCGGCGTTACAAAAACGTGGTTCGAGCCGTACAAACTTGCCGACGAATCGCCGATGACTGGCACGATTCGCGAGATTCTCGATGGCCGGTTTGTATTGCACGAATATTCGGGTAGCTTGCAGGGCAAACCATTTGACGGCGTCGCGATTTACGGGTTTGACCTTGCGACAAATAAGTTTCAGGCTGGGTGGGTCGATAGTTTTCATATGTCAACGGCCATTATGCATAGCGAAGGTGACGCCGGCGACAACTTTAGTGTCGCGGGCAGCTATTTCGCCGGCGAAGGCGAACCGCGTTGGGGCTGGCGAACTGAGATAGATGTTATTGACGACGACAACATCGTCATCAACGCTTATAACGTTACGCCCGACGGCGACGAAGCAAAAG
>JBAUGW010000025.1:0-6331 GCA_049679945.1 Pyrinomonadaceae bacterium
GATAAGGATCGTTGGAGAGTCTTTGCCGTTACTTCTGAGGATGACTCTGATAAAATACGAAAACATTTGGAAGAACACAAGCTTGACGACGTCAAAGCCGGCTCGATCCCCAGAGAAGAAATGCAAAAGGCACGAATGCGATTTACTCCAATGACTATGGTGGTAGATCGGACGGGTGAGGTCAAGAAGGTATGGCCGGGGTTATGGACAAAGGCGTTTGAATTGCCCTAGCGTACCCGAAACGGTGACATGAAGAAAATAGGTGTTTCGATTCTGTGGTTGTTATCCGCGCTCGCTGTCATTGGCCAGGAACGGCAGGGTGCTCCGAATCCTACCTACTCCGAGATCTCCATTAAGAAACAAATCGTCGCCGATGATCTTGACCGGCAAATTAGAGACATTCCGCTTGCGGCAGTGCGAGCCTTTGCTCGATACCGAATTGCTGCCTGGCTATGGAAAGATGGAAAGGACGATTCTGGGCGAGCGGAGCAATTGGCGATTAAGGCGGTTGATGATCTGTATGAGAATAAGGTGGAGATTCCTTCGGTCTATTTCAACAGCCTCGGTACTGACTTGCTGGCTCTCCTTGAACGAAACGCTAGGGACTCAGCAAAGAAATTAAGGGAAAAGCACAAGATCGTACATGAGAATGGTCTAGTTCCCTCCGATTCATTACTGAATCAGAAGGGCGGAGATAAGTTGGCGGTCGATTCGGTCATACGTTCCCTTACGAATGGATCCGATTCAAATTCTGAAATACCGTTTCTGGTTGCGCGATTGAAAGAGCGCGGCTCTCCGGAACTCGTCAGGTTACTGACCGCAGTCGTTCAAGCTGAGGAATCGGGACGGACCAGATTAAATTCAAACACGTTGCTTTTTGTTTCAGCCTATTTTGTAGAACCACCAGTTCCTCTCAGTTTACAACAAAGATTCCTCATCGTTGTCCTCGATAAATCGAGAGGTGCGTCTGTAACGCCCGACGGTGATTTCGAAGGATTTTTTAATCTTCTGAGTACACTTATTCCCAGTATTTCTAAGACCGCTCCTGCGTTGCTGTCGGAGGCCCAAATTGTCCAAACGGTCCTGAGAACCAGAGCGTCCCAAGAATCAAAGGACGTCCAGGAGAGGAATGATCGAATTAGAGAGGCTCCTGATAAATTGGCAGCGCTGGTGGGTGAAGCCGAAAGAGCGAACAATAACGGGACAAAATATGATTTGTATGTAAGTGCCGCTCAGCTTGCACTCAAACTCAAAAGATTCACTTATGCAGTTGATCTTGTCGAGAAAACTACGGAAATCGACTTGGGCAAGAGTGTTCTTTCCGAAGGCTCTAGAAAGCGTTGGCGTGATCAGTTTAGAGTGGATGTTGTGGATAGTGCTTTACAGGCCAATGACGCAGACTCAGCCAGTGATGCGATAAGGGGGATTGCTGACCCGTTGCTCAAAGCTGAGAGTCTGAGAAAAATGGCTGTCTATTACTTTGATCAAGCCAATCCAGTTTTTGCGGGCTACGCGTTTGACGAAGCGATTAGGCTAGTGTCCAAGACGGATGTTACTTCGCGAAGTATTTCAAGCTTCATCAGCTTTCTTCCCACTGCCCAAAAGATTGATCGGAACCGAATTTCCGAG
This sequence comes from Pyrinomonadaceae bacterium, assembly GCA_049679945.1. Classification (GTDB taxonomy): domain Bacteria; phylum Acidobacteriota; class Blastocatellia; order Pyrinomonadales; family Pyrinomonadaceae; genus OLB17. The sequence goes on from JBAUGW010000025.1 coordinate 1,630, forward strand.
ATAGCGGTAGTGACGGCGAAGAATATCAACACAATCCCCACTCTCAATGTCGAGGACAAACCTGGCACTGAAAACTATAAGAATTACGTCACTTCTGTAATGATAGTCAATTGGAACCTACTGTCTGCCCTATCCAAGCTAGTCAAAGAGAATAGAACTGAGGCTTCCAATCTGACAGACCGCATAAATAGAAAGGAAATACGTGTCATTGCGGATTTTGTAATGATGACGGATTCGATCACTTTGCTTACGAAGCAACTGGCTGCGAACGCTGCTGAGGAAGCTCCCAAACCGACACCTAAACCGTAGCGAAAACCCCACGTACCGACTTGACACGATTCCCCACAATTCATAGTATCTAAAGTTTCGGACTTTACGGTCTGTTGCGTCTATTCAGCCTAGAGGCTGTAAAGACGGCGATTTTTGAGAATTGAAGGCAGGAATTGTTGCGTAAGGAAGCGCCCGAACACACGGACGCTGGCTATTTGATCACATCTTTTTGCCACGCTACAGCAAAGTCTCAATTTCTCAAGAGTTAATAAATATAAGCAATTCATTCAGCGAGAGCTGCTTGAGCTAACTGCCGGAAATGATTTCGGCAAGAGTCAGGTAAGACGGTAGTTTTGCCTTACGAAAGTTTAAATAAGGTGGAAAAGAGAACCACCCCGGCCAAAGCGGCCACCCCTCCTTCGTAAGGAGGGGAGCTTAAAAAGGATATGCCGACAATTAACCAATTAGTTCGCAAAGGGCGCCAGCGGGTGAAATATAAGACCGCGAGCCCGGCGTTGCAGTCAAATCCGCAGAAACGCGGCGTTTGCACACGGGTTTATACATCGACGCCAAAGAAGCCGAATTCGGCTCTTCGTAAGGTCGCGCGTGTGCGCTTGACCAATCAGATCGAGGTGACGACCTATATTCCGGGTATCGGCCACAACCTGCAAGAGCACTCGATCGTGCTTATCCGCGGCGGTCGTGTTAAGGATTTGCCCGGCGTTCGTTATCACGTTATTCGCGGAACGCTGGACGCTTCAGGCGTCGCGAACCGTAATCAATCGCGTTCGAAATACGGTGCAAAACGTCCGAAAGGAGCGAAATAGTAAGTTATGCCGAGACGTAGAGTTGCAGCAAAAAGAGAAGTTCTGCCCGATCCGATCTACAACAGCATCGCGGTGACGAAATTCATCAACGGCTTGATGTGGAAGGGCAAAAAGAGTGTTGCCGAGCAGATATTTTACGGCGCGATGACGAAATTGGGCGAAAAAACCGGCGAAGAGCCGCTGAAAGTTTTTAAATCAGCTCTCGACAGCGTTGCGCCGACTCTCGAGGTCAAATCACGCCGTATCGGCGGTGCGACCTATCAGGTGCCGCTCGAGGTAACTCGCGACCGCAGAAATACATTGGCGATTCGCTGGATCGTGACGAATGCACGCGGACGCAGCGAAAAGACTATGGAAGACCGCTTGGTCGGCGAACTGCTCGACACTTCGCAGGGTCGCGGCGGAGCGATGAAGAAGAAAGAGGACGTGCATCGCATGGCCGAGGCGAATAAGGCGTTCGCGCATTATAGATTTTAGTAATGGCTCAAATTAGTCTAGACAAATTCAGAAACATTGGCATTATGGCCCATATCGACGCGGGTAAGACCACGGCGACCGAGCGCATTTTGTACTACACTGGTGTTTCGCACAAGATCGGCGAGGTTCACGAGGGAACGGCGACGATGGACTGGATGGAGCAGGAGCAGGAACGCGGTATTACGATCACATCCGCTGCAACGACCTGTTTTTGGACGCGTAATAACGTCGAGCACCGCATCAATATTATCGATACACCGGGACACGTTGACTTCACGATGGAAGTTGAGCGGTCCCTTCGAGTTTTGGATGGTGCCGTTTGTGTTTTTGACGGCGTCGCCGGTGTCGAGCCGCAATCCGAGACCGTCTGGCGTCAGGCCGATAAATATGGCGTGCCGCGAATTTGTTTTATCAACAAACTCGATCGTTCGGGCGCTTCGTTTGAACGCAGCTTTAAGTCGATCCTTGATCGTCTCGGTGCAAATGCAGTTGCTATGCAGATACCGATAGGCCTCGAAGAACACTTCTCGGGCGTTGTCGATCTTATTACGATGAAGGCGTTTGTTTGGAGCAACGAGGAAAAGGGAGCGAATTATGACATCGTCGATATTCCCGCTGACCTCGTCGATGCCGCCAAGTCCGAACGCGAAAAGCTGGTCGAAGCCGTTTCTGCAATTGATGACGACCTGATGGTCAAATACCTCGAGGGCGAGGAAATTTCTGAAGACGAGATTCGCGTTGCTCTGAGAAAAGGAACTCTCGCGATGAAGATCGTGCCTGTGTTTACAGGCTCGGCGTTTAAGAATAAAGGCGTTCAGACTTTGCTTGACGCCGTTGTTGACTTCCTTCCAAGCCCGCTCGATATTCCCGCCATCGAAGGCGAAAACCCCAAGACAAACGAGATCGAAACGCGCCCGCCAGATGCTAAAGCTCCGTTTTCGGGTCTGGTCTTTAAGTTAATGGCAGATAAGCACTTAGGCCAGTTGGCTTTTGTGCGTATCTATTCGGGAACGGTCAAGTCAGGCTCGTACGTTACAAACACGATCAAAGATTCGAAAGAGCGCGTCGGACGTCTGATGCTCATGCACGCCAACAAGCGTGAAGACGTCGAATCGGCGTCAGCCGGCGAAATTGTCGCTATCGGTGGTATGAAAAATACTACGACCGGCGACACGGTTTCTGACGAGAACAAGCCGATCATACTTGAGTCGATGGACTTTCCTGAACCGGTTGTCCGTGTCGCGGTCGAGCCTAAAACGCGTGCTGATCAGGACAAGATGGGCATCGCGCTCAATCGTCTCGCACAGGAAGATCCGTCATTCCAGGTCACGACCGACCACGAAACCGGCCAAACGATCATTGCCGGTATGGGCGAGCTTCACCTTGAGATCATTGTCGATCGCATGAAGCGTGAGTTCTCGGTCGAGGCGAACGTCGGTAAACCGCAGGTTGCATACAGAGAAACGATTACCGTCGCTGCGCCCGGCAAAGAGATTTACAAGAAGCAGTCGGGCGGTCGGGGTAAATTCGGCCACGTCGAGCTCGAGATCGAGCCGGCTCCGGGCGAAGGTTTTGTCTTCGAAGATAAGATCACCGGCGGATCGATCCCGCGTCAGTTCATCAAGCCGACGATGGAAGGCATTCGCGATGCGATGCAGCGTGGATTTCTTGCGGGTTATGAACTCGTCGATATCAAGGCGAGGCTGCTCTTCGGTTCGTACCACGAAGTTGACTCGGACGAAATTTCGTTCAAGCTCGCAGGCTCGTTCGCTTTTCAGGATGCCGTTAAAAAGGCAAAGCCCGTTCTGCTCGAACCGATCATGAAGGTCGAGGTTGTAACTCCGGAAGAGTATATGGGTGCGGTCAATGGCGATCTTAACCGTCGCCGCGGCCAGATCGAGAAGATGGAGCCGCGTCCGGGCAACGTGTCAGTTGTAACAGCATTTGTCCCGCTGAGCGAGATGTTTGGTTATACAACCGACTTAAGAAGTTCGACTCAAGGGCGCGCGACCTCGTCGATGCACTTCGAGCGATATGCCGAGGCGCCGCGTAACGTCGCCGAAGAGATCATCGCAAAGGTTAAAGGGGCAAGTAATTAGGAATTTGAAATTTCATCTCTGAAATTTGAGATACAGGAGAAATTATGAGCAAGGAAAAGTTTGATCGCAGTAAGCCGCATGTGAATATTGGGACGATTGGGCACGTGGATCATGGAAAGACGACGTTGACGGCGGCGATCACGAAGGTGATGTCGAAGCACAATCCGAAGATGGAAGTGCGGGCGTTTGATTCGATCGATAATGCGCCTGAGGAGAAGGCACGCGGTATTACGATCGCGACGGCGCACGTTGAGTACGAGACGGCGAACCGGCATTACGCACACGTCGACTGTCCGGGCCACGCTGATTATGTAAAGAACATGATCACGGGAGCGGCGCAGATGGACGGAGCGATCCTTGTTGTGGCAGCGACGGACGGGCCGATGCCGCAGACACGCGAGCACATTCTGCTGGCACGTCAGGTTGGCGTGCCGTCGATGGTCGTGTTTATGAACAAGGTCGATGCGGTCGATGACGCCGAGCTGCTCGAACTGGTCGATATGGAGATCAGAGAGCTTCTCACAAGCTATGAGTTTCCGGGCGACACTACACCGATCATCCAGGGATCAGCTCTGAAAGCACTCGAAGGCGACGCGGCTTGGGAGCCGAAGATCGACGAGCTGATGCAGGCGGTAGATGATTTCATCCCGACGCCGGCACGCGAGATGGACAAGCCGTTCTTGATGCCTGTCGAAGATATTTTCACGATCCAGGGCCGCGGAACAGTGGCAACCGGAAGAATCGAGCGCGGACAGATCAACGTCAACGAAGCGGTCGAGATCGTCGGTATCAAAGAGACAAAGACATCGGTCGTGACGGGCGTCGAGATGTTCAAGAAGCTGCTCGATTCGGGAATGGCAGGCGACAACGTCGGACTGCTGCTCCGCGGAGTTGAACGCAAAGAGATCGAACGCGGACAGGTCATCGCCAAACCGGGATCGATCACGCCGCACACAAAATTCAAGGCCGAGGCTTATGTTCTGACCAAAGAAGAAGGCGGCCGACATACGCCGTTCTTCACCGGCTACC
>JBAUGW010000026.1:0-109456 GCA_049679945.1 Pyrinomonadaceae bacterium
TGAGGGGCGTGTGGAGTAATCCGTGCGAGTTCGAGTCTCGCCCTGAGCACCATTCCAAAAGGCCGCGTGTCAGCAAGGGCACATTCAACTAAAGCCATTAATGCCGTAGGACGGAAGCGATAGTTTAGCGATTCGCTACCGCCCTTGCTCACGCGCGGGCTTCTGCAATATTCGAACTCGTTTTAGGCGATCGTCACGGGATATCCCGGTGAGAATTCGCCGAACTCTTGATCTGAGCCGCTCAAATCAGATTTGAAGCAGATAAATCACGATCTGAACGACTTAAATCTTGATCTGAACGACTCAAATCACGATGTGAACAACTTAAATCAAGATTTGAACCGTCCAGACACTCGTTTGAACCGCTCAAACACTCGTTTGAGGCCGTCAAACCCTCGTCTGAAGCACTCAAACAACCGGTTTTCCGCTTTCAATTTTCTGTTTTTAGCTTATTTCGTCCAGTATTCACGGGCATTTTGTGAGTTTTTGAATCAAAACTGTCAGGTTTGGGGCGCTCAGGATAGCCCGGACGCATTTAAAGTCTGTCCACGATCTGCTGTATTTTTGTCACATTCTTTTGAGTTTCAAGAAAATCCTTGTACGAAGCTCTAGCGTGTGAGATTAAACTTTCATAGGTAAAGAGCCGTGCATTCATCGCCTTAAAGCTACCACGTTGAGCCTCGTCAAAACCTTTGGGAAACTTTCCTACTACGACAACAATTTCAAAATCGCGGTTACTCTGGTCCGTTGTACGCATGGCCTTTAAAATACCGTTATATTTGCCGACTTGGGTCATCAATTCACCGAATGTAACTGTGCGACCACTCCTTTTCAACTCAACGACTAGATCAATACCGGAAACGGTCAAAAATTTTATGTCATAACGAGCGAGCGCATCATTTTTATCAATACCGAGTTTTTCGGCCTTAAGTGCGTCCACGAATCTCTTTTCCATTCGTTGATCTTCTGTTGGACGTTCCCAAGATGAATCCAAAAGCCATGTATGGCCGTAAATTTCTTCTTGAATCAGCTTTTCTTTGGCATTATCATCAACAAGTTTTTCAAACTGGCCCAAAACCGCCCATCGGCCTTTTGCAACTTGAAAATAATGAGCGGCGTCGAGGTCACCCATCGCCCTCAATATTCCCCGAAATTCGTCAGCGTTGATTGTTGTATATCTGTCAAGCGTTTCAAGTGTGCCTTTCAATGCAAGCGTTTCGAAAGCCATAATTCCATGTTGGAAAAGTTCTTTTTTACTGTCATCATCGGAAATCGGCATCCCTTCAATCGATGCGATTAACTTTTCCGCTTTTTTCTTATTATCAGGCAACAAGGTATCAAGCCATTCTTGCAAGGCGGGATGCCTTTCAATTGCTGTTTTTGTGCCAACCGCTTTTCGCCATTTGTCCCACAATTCAGCGATCTCCATCAGTCTTGTTTTTACAAAGGCCTGCAAGGCTATAAATCGCTCGTCCGTTTCGTTGAGGCTTTGTCGATTACTTGTGGCTATGTCGTCATCATCGTCCGTATCCAACCAATCCGCATATATCTCACCGACAATATATTCCGTGAAAATCCTTGTGTTGCGTGCAAACGGCAAGATATTCTCATGAACGAGCTTGCCACGAGCCATTATAACGATTCCATTGTTGTCGATATTATTGTCTTTTAGGTCTTTCGGTAGGTGAACGGTTCCTATCCAACCGCTCACATTCGGCGATTCCGTTATCGACACGTTGACTACGTTTGATAAAACTTCGGGATTGTCACCTTCGCTACCGGCTATTGCCACAGCGTTCTTCACTTTTGAGCCTTTTTTCGCGGCTTCGAATTCCGAGCCTTCTCCCAATCCCCAAACGAACTGTAGATTATTCCAATACTGACGATCGGCTGACGATACAACATGGTCATCCACTTTTACTTGAAAACCTTGACCGAGAACTACAAAACGCCTCGCGAGATTACGAATGACGAAGTCGGAATCAACCAGCCGTTTTCGCTTAAGGCTAGTGAGCGTAATTCTTGTGCCTTTTTCAAAATCAATTTCTTCAACGGGCTTAGGATCGGGGTGGTAAGGCTCTTTCTTTATGGCTCGTTTTGTTATCTCAATCACATCCATTGAAAATGCTGCCTTTCCCAGAATGGCCTTCGTGACGGGATCGGTTTTTACGGATTCCACTTTGACAACATCGGCAATGGCGAATGCCGAAAGCTTCCCAATTCCTTTACGTCCCATCGGCAGGCGATGAAAGAGGGGTGTAATAAGGAATTCAACATCAGACTGTTTTTCGCTTCGCTTGTCGTAGCCGACCTTCAGAAACTTATTGTTGGCTGCCTCAACGTCCATCCCCAATCCATCATCTTTAATGACTATGGAATCTTTCGTAATTGTAATTGTGACTTCGGCAGCGTCGGCATCATATGCATTCGCGACCATTTCTGAAATGACGGAAGGAAGATTGCTGTAGAGTCCAATTCCTAGATGCTTGAGAACTTGTAAATCAACCGTCAACTTATAGAGTGACGATTCCGAAGCACTGGCCGGTTTTTCAGGGTCAGTTCCACTCATGTTCGCCAACATGTTTAACAATTGAACGAGAGATCAAACGTCCCAATTCAACAGGCACAGCGTTTCCAACGAGACGACCTACAGTACTTAATGTGACCAATTCCTCTTCTTTCACAAACGAATAGTCTAGCGGAAATGTTTGTAGCAAAGCGGCTTCACGTAGAGAAATGGCTCGATCCTGTTTTGGGTGGCCGAATCTGCCGGTGCCGTAATTATAGAATTGCGTAGTGATAACCGGCGATGGATCTGACCAAGTCATTCTTCCATAAACGGATTTGAAGCTTTCGCCTGTTTCTCTTCGGTAACAAGCGGGAAGAAGTTCCTTGTCCCAGTCTTTCCATGTACCGCCCGGCTTCGAAGCCTTGATTCTTTTTAAGTTGATACTAGTCAGATTTCGTGACTTGTGTAAGGAATCCGAAGGGTCGGAGTCACCAGCTTTGATTGGAGCTAGATTCCCTATGGCTTTGCGAACTGAGTTGTCAATATCCTTGTAGCTTGATGAGTCAGGAAGGTCTATTTTGCCCTTCTTAGAAGCCAGCAGTACCAATCGCTTGCGTCTTTGCGGGATTCCGTATTTTGAGCAATCAACCACTTCATGCGTAACGTGGTATTTCTTTTTCTTAAGAGACGCGACGAATTCGTCAAAGACTTTGTGTTTACAAAGCTGCGGAACGTTCTCCATTGTCACGATGTCAGGATCAAGCTCATCGACAAGCCGTGCAAAAGATTTTAGTAAACTCCACCTATCGTCTTCGTCGGACGAAGGAAGCCCCTTATCTGCATCGTTTCTTATTTTTTTCTTATAAGCATTTCTGAAGGTCGAAAAAGGCTGGCACGGCGCACATCCGGCGAGCACTTTCACGTCGCCTTTTTTGTAATAAGCGGTGAGTTCTTCAGCAGAAATGTCCTTAACGTCGGCGTTGATAAATCTTGCGCCTTTATTATTGTGTTCAAAAGGATATTCGCATGCGGCGTCGGTATCTATACCGGCCTTAACTTTAATGCCGCCAAGAATAAAGCCGTGAGTCAATCCACCGGCACCGCAAAATACGTCGATAGCTGAAATAGTTGGCGTCTTCTTTTTGACCATGCGGAGTATGCGTAAAAGGGCGAGTTGAAGCTCTTAAACCGTTTATTAAATAGCCGAGTATCGAAAATGTCAAGGACAGGCATGATGGAACCCCCCTGAGTGTGGTGGACGGGAACTGCTTAGGGCTGACGTGCAAGAGCGATGAAAACAGCGTCAATCGATATCCGTCACCCTTACAGGACGAGATCACAGCATGTCTTCGAGTGGTTTCCATCCGGTGCCGGTGTCGCATTCGGTTTTTGTGGTGGTGCAGACTTCGAATTTTGTCACGGGATGGATTTCCCAGTGAGTTTTTCTTACCGGATGAGTGTCATTCAAATGCTGCGTGTCGGGCATTGTCCAGCCCGTAAAGCGCACATACGATTTTTCTTTGGCGAGCTGCTTTAACTTTTCATATCTCCAACCGATGCAAACTCACTCATTCTACTTTCGTCGTCGCTGGACATTTTGGCAGAAGTAGAATATAAGTGGCTTGAAAACCCGAAATTCTGGCTTTCACAGTACTTCACTAAAGGAGGCTATACCCCTAATGGCTAACAGTATTCAGAACGCATCCGACGCGGAGCTGATCGATAGCGCGCGCCAGAGTTACGTCGTCTAATACATATGCTCCCATGTCGCATGCGCGACGGCATCAACGGAGCCTGGGGCGAAACCATCAGCGCCACGATCACTGGATAATATGTCTTCGTCACTATAGGAACCGACAATTATTCAAACTATAAGATGTTCAAATGCAAAATTAAACAAAAGGAGAAATAGAAAATGTCAAAGCGTAAAGAAAAAGAGAGTTTAAATGTTAAGAAAGGCTACACTCGCAGAGAACTTTTAAGCGGTGCTGGAGCAGCGATGACAGCGGCTGCGATTTTCAACATTCCGAATGTAGCTGAAGGAGGACAAACGAAATCTGTTTATTCATCGCCAGATTACAGACTTCAAAAAATGATTCGAGAGCTCAAGATTCCAGCCAGCATTACAATTCTGGGAACCGGGAGATTTGGATCGTGGGTTGGCTTTTATGCGGCAATGGCAGGAGTACAGAAGATTTCAATTATTGACCCTGCGAATTTGGATGCGAGTGATATAGCCAGTTTGCCATTTACCTCTGAAGAAATTGGGAAGCCAAAAGTTACAGCGTTGAAAGAATTGATCCTGTCAATTCGCCCCAAAGCTGACGTGCAGGCAAAAGTTCAATTATTTGATGCCGTCAAGGATGCTGAGTTTCTTCACGGAGTTATCTTCAACGGTGCATCAGACAAAGCACTTCACCGGCAATTGCCCGCCGTAGTTCAGCGTAGAAAACTGAAATATGTGGCTGGTGGCTATAACGGAATGGATGTGGCGGTGTGGGATTACAAGCCCAAAACTTTAAATATTACAGAAGGAGCAGACTCACATAATGCACCCGTTTGGGTTGGGAGTGCGGCAATGTCGGCTCTTTTGGCTTTGCAATCAGCTTTTGCAGCGCCGATAAATTTTGCTGGCTCCTTAAATAACTTGAATCAGAAGCGGCCGGCACTCGAAAAATCGCTTATCGATATGCCGGTTTCTGATTAAGTGAAGATGCCCTTTATGGCCTGCGGGTTCTAAACCACCGGCGCCACGATCACGGGCTAAACCCGGTTACAAGGTTGTGATGAACTGGAAAACAAAACTAATGACAAGTAGGGCTAATTATCTAAAAAAATGGAGGACTACAAAATGTTACGCACACAAAGACTCTTTTCTCAACGTTTGTCGTTGTTAGCGGTGGGGGTAATCCTAATTGCGGCCTTTGCCGCGTGCCGGTCGCAACATGATATAGACGTTACGTCTAAGACAACTTATTCGGGAACTGTAAACGGTAGTCCGTTGGAAATCAGCGTCGTGGCGACGATCAATACAGGTCGCGGTGGTAGCTCGACATGCAAGTTCACGAAGGTGCCGTCGGGCTTTAACCCAGCCTCGCTCGGCACACATGCCTGAACGTCGCATCATACTTCTGCCGGTCTTGGCAGATTCGAAAATGATCCGGTGTTAGTGAATTTATATGACGTGACAAAAGGGAACTATCGAGTTCAACGAACGATCCTCTATCCCGAATTTCCTGAAAGCAAAATCGTGACCGATGCACAGGTAAAAGCAGTCAGCGGTTCGGAATGGGATACAAAGATAACGATCAATGGAACTTACAACGGTCCTGCCGATGTTGTCGCGGTAAAGGACTACCAACTCGCATGGACAAGCGACGGTAAGAATATTATTGAGTCAGGCAGCGCGACACTCGAATTGAAGTCGGGCGGCTCGGCTCGTCAGACTTGGACGTCGACAATTACGCCAGATCGCGGCATCGAAAAGTTTCCTCAGACCGGTGAGCAAATTAACATCACGATTTCGCCGTTTCAAATCGATGAAAAGGGTATGAGTTACAAATGGGAAGGAACGGTTAAAGCCGGGTCAAAGTAGTACCTATACCCGGGGCAAAACCATCAGAGCCACTATCATTTAACCAAAAGAGATATTGATGACTAGATTTTTGATCGCTTTCGCGCTCTCAAAAGAAACAACAAAAGGAGGAAATCGAAATGGTTAAGAAACGACAACAAAAAGCTCCACCGGCCCCACTTTATCCGGACGAACTCGTGGCTCAACTGAAGCCCCGGGAGCCGCTGAAGAGGCTAATAAAGAAACCTCTTGAGCTGTCCTTTATGATAGCCGCCGACGGCAAACCAAAAATCGATACCTCGATAGCGGAAGTTAAACGAAAGGGTGAACGCAATGCGTATGAAGTAAAACTTTCGATGCATGGGGCGATCATCGGAGAGCATGCGCTGCGTCCGCCGATTGAAACGCGCAAGTTCTCACACCGAAAAAGCATTCGACAGCGGCAAAGGGAATTCCCGGACTTTGACGGATATCTGCCCGACCACCTGGCGCTTCGACCTTTTCCAAATCGCCTTCCCGAGAAACTCAAGGTGGCACGTCGCCTCGACAGCCTCGATACGGCCTATCGCGAAAAAGACGCTCATCAAGCGACGACGATCTTTGCACCGGATAATCGCTACACTTTCAACGATACGGCGTTTCCATGGTGCTCCGTCGGGTTGGTACAGACGCCCAACGGCGGAGCGAGCGGCGTTATGGTCGGCCCCCGACATCTGCTTACCTGCAGCCACGCTATACAATGGCTTCCGGGCAACACGGCCGGCTGGGTTAAATTCACGCCGGCGTACTTCGACGGCAGCGAACCCTTCGGCGTCGCTTGGGGAACGATGGTCTATTGGGAAGAATTAAAAGTCTACGGACCAACGATAAGCCGTTCAGAGGGACAACATGATTACGTGGCCGTAGTGCTCGATAGAAGAATCGGTGATCTCACTGGCTGGATGGGATCGCGAAGCTGGTCAGACGATTGGGATGGCGAACCGTATTGGCGACATATCGGTTATCCGGGTGACCTTGGCGGTCAGCGCCCGTCGTACCAGCGAGATATTTCGCTGGACGGATCATTCTGGGACCGTGAGATACATACACGAATTTTCCACCAAGGAGATGTTTGGCCCGGGCAATCGGGCGGTCCTTACTTCGCCTGGTGGGCTGGCGAGTCCTGGCCGCGAGTGGTCGCCGTCCAGAGCGGACAAGATTCCGATGAAAACTCTGCAAGCGGTGGCGCACACATGGTCGATTGCATTATTCGCGCACTGAATGACTTTCCATAAGTCATCTTTCACCGGCAAAATGGCGCACCACATGATGCGCTGGCGAATGCGCGACGGCATCAACGGAGCCTGGGGCGAAACCATCAGCGCCACGATCACGGGGTAAAGTGCAGAGCGGCCAGTTGGATTAAATACTAAAGCAGGGCTATCGCCGACGAGCGTGACGTTTGCTTCTATTCGCTTCTTCTAAACGCTCATGACCACGCCACAGGAGGATTTATGATTACAGGTTATCGCTCATCAGAGCAACAAGCTAATAAGGCTAAAGTAAAGAGAGTAATGGAAACTGTTGGTTTCTACGCACGACCATTTATGATCTTGTCATTTCTTACGTTCCTGACAGCATGTCCGAATCCCAATGGGTCGGCGACCATAAGGTTTGAGCAACTCGGTGCTTGTAACGGCTACAAAGATGGCGTTAATGTGATAAGTGCCGGTCCCAATGCTGCTTTTGTTCTCTTTAAAATAAACAACATCGACAATCGAAATGGAACGGTTAATTTTTCCTACGACCCGGCAAAACTCTGCATAAGCTCATCAAGCCCGGCCGCTTGCGTTTCCAGTAATTTAAGTTTGGTGCTGAAAATAGGAAAGTTGGGAACGACCTCAACCACTGTCTCAGCCGGAACGGATCTGCCGCAAAATGGCTACGCCGTGATTGCCGTCCCGACGTCAGCTTCACCAGACCCTCAAGTAGAAGCTAATAAAGTAAATTATTTTCTTACTTACGCGACGGGTTCTGGCGATCCTGGCGTCCTGCTGGACAAGAAAAATTCGAGTCAGACACAATATCAGGGTGCTCAGGACTGCTTATCCAAGTCTTGGTGATGCAGTTTGATATTTTTTTTTGGATTCTATGGAAACCGTCGAAAAAACTTTGTGATGAACTGAAAACAAAACTAATAACAAGTAAGACTGATATCTCAAAAAAATGGAGGACTAACAAAATGTTACGCAACCAAAGATTCTTTTCTCCACGTTTGTCGTTGTTAGCGGTAGGGGTAATCCTAATTGCGGCCTTTGCCGCGTGCCGCCCGCAACAACAGGACATAGACATAACGTCAAAGACAGTTTATTCGGGAACCGTAAACGGCAGCCCGTTGGAAATTAACGTCGTGGCGACGATCAATACAGGTCGCGGCGGCAATTCGACTTGCACGTTTACGAAGATTCCGTCGGGCTTTAACCCAGCCTCGCTGGGCACACATACCTGAACGTCCCATCATACTTCTGCCGGTCTTGGCAGATTCGAAAATGATCCGGGACTAATGAATTTATACGACGTGACAAAAGGGAACTATCGCGTTCAACGAACGATCCTCTATCCTGACTTTCCCGAAAGCAAAATTGTAACCGATGCACAGGTCAAGGCATCCGGCAATGCTGAGTGGAACACGAACATTACTATCAATGGAACATACAACGGCCCCGCCGATGTTATTTCGGTAAAGGATTACCAACTCGTCTGGAACGCCGACGGTAAAAATATTAACGAGTCGGGCAGCGGGACGCTCGAGTTAAAATCCGGTGGAACCGTTCGCCAGGTTTGGTCATCGACGATCACGCCCGAGCGCGGCATCGAAAAGTTTCCCCAGACCGGCGAGCAAATTAATATCACGATTTCGCCGTTTCAAATCGATGAAAAGGGCATGAGTTACAAATGGGAAGGAACGGTTAAGGCCCGGTCAAAGTAGTACTTTACAGGATGAATCCGACAAGGTTCGCTATTTTACAGCGCTATCACTAAAAAGGATGTAGTGATAGATAACACGCCCCCGTTTTTCATCCACTGACAAAGGAGATCGAAATGAGCATTAAAATTTCAGTTATTATCGCTCTAGGAATAGCGCTTTCGGCGTGTCAGGCGCCTACACCGCAGTCCAATAATTCCGCGCCCGTAAATACGAACACTACAACTGGGGCACCATCGCCTTGTGATTTGATCAAGGGAAAAACCTATATTGGTTTCGTTACCGGTAAGTATGATGAGCGAAATCTCAATGCCGCTGGCGCTGCTAAATTTACATTCGATAGTCAGGGTAATGGAACAGGGCGGACGTTGCTTGTCTATGATCCGACCACCCAAATTGTGCAGCAGCAATTGCCGACAATAACTTGCACAAAAAATTCGGATGGTACGGGGGTGCTCAATTTCTGGTTGGGAACGAACGAACGCGGAGAAAAGAACGACGTTGGAAAAACCAAGTTTTGGGTTCATGACAATGGTGCAAAGTTATGGGGAGAGCCTACTGAGCGCAGCCGACCGATGGACGGCTGGTCTTTACAGCTGCCCGAGCCGCCGCCAGCGCCGCCATCGCAAATTCAGTAGAGATTATTTTGAATGCGGCAATTATAGAGGGCAATACGTGGATGCTGTAAACCGTGCAGAATAGATTATCCGTGCGGATGAGCGACGGCTCAACTGGCGCCTAGGGCGAAACAGTAAGCGCCACGATCACAGGATAGTCACCGTTAGGGTATCAAGAGTATCTAACGGCTCCGCCGCTGATTTTATTGGCTATATGTGGGGCGAGGCATAACCTTTAGAAACGACACAAAACTAAGGAGAAAAATCAATGACTAAGCAACGCTTTTCATCTACTATGCAGGTATTAGTAACAGCTGTGATTTTCCTGTTCGTCGCGACCGGCGATTCGTTCGCCCAGCCAGTCACCAAACCAATCACCGGCACGGTGGACATCAAGAACGAGGGGCAGGTTCTAAGCAAAGTCGCTGACATCATCACCCCAGGAGCGGCCTACTTCATCAAGTCTAAAGAGTCCCAAAAAGTGATGGACGTGGCTGGGGGAAGCGATCAACCCGGAGCAGTCATCCGGCAACTCGCGCTGAATGGCAAGTTCGAGCAGAAGTTCGTTTTCACTAACGCCGGAGGCGGATTCTTTTTCATCAGGTCTTCCACGGGCGGGCATTTTCTCACGCTCCACAATCAACCGAAACCGTTTCTCACGCAAGAGCTGCTTTCCTCCAACCCGCAAACCGCCGATTCCCAGAAGTGGAATGTGGTCGAGAGCGTCGAGCGTGACTGCTTTATTATCTTGAATAAAACTGACTCGACTCTCGCCTTACAACCTACCACCGACAGCGGAAGGCTTACGATGGCGACGCACGTTGGAAACAACTTGCAGAAGTGGATACTGAAAATAACAACCGTCGAGCCTAATCCCGACGCCGCAACCGCTGAAAATGGATTGGTCGCTAAGTGCGATGCGACGCTGACAGCTTTCCGGCTGATCACATCTAAGATAAACGTAAGCCCAATTTTCCCGGAATGGCGCTCGGTCGGCGAGGACTTCGTGGTCGATGGTGTCCGCAAACCCCCGCTCCGGTCTTACAAAATTCTTGAGGGCGTAGTGGCCCGAGACGGCGCCCACGTCTCGTCCCAAGACGCGCCAGCGGCTCACTTCACCCACGATTTCATTTTCCACGTGAATCCCGACCCTGCTTTTCGATACCTGCTGGCTAAGCCAGCGCCGCGTCAAAATCTTCCCGACTTCGTACAGAATGATGTGGAAGTGGAGTGGGAAAGCGGGCTAGCTCAGGCAGACGACAGGAAACGCAACCCGGCATCGGCGGCGAGCATTCGCGGCGATAGCTTCGGCTTTTACACCGCCGGCCACAAGCTGCGCGACCCGATCTGGAACTGGCCGACAAACAACGACTGGGTTCACGTTGAGGGCATCTGGATTTTTGATCGAGGCCATGAACCGGCGCGCACCGAAATCCACCCGCCTCACTTCGTCGCGGTGAAGCGAGATTTACCCGACAAGTTCGAACCCAGGCAGGCGCAGCCGGGGCAATTCGTCTTCGCCACCAGAGCCGACATATTCGCTAACGGCGATGGCAACATCGTCTGGAATAACAAAAAACTGCATGATTTCGCGCAGCCAGTGAAGATGTCCGAGCGAGTCTATACGGTCATCTTCAAGCATGACCTCCCCCGCCCAACTCCCACCGCGAAACTAAAGTTCGAATTTGAGAGGCAAAAGGGCGACACATACACGGGACGACCGATAGTCGAGGTCTTTGAGAAAGGCACGGCGGATGTTCCCACGCCGCATGTGATGATGACCATCTCTTGGGCGGGCGACCGCGTCCCGGACACGGCGGTCTTTGCCAAAACGCTCTATATTTACTGGGACGATTTGCCCACTCACGGTGTCCCGGCCAGCTTCCCGATCAAGGAAGTCAAGGTGACCTTGGAGAATATTGTGATTCAGGATAAGTCGGAGGGGGATGATGTTGACGCCGGCGAATACAGGTTATTTGCCGACATCGGCGGCAGGTGGATTTTCCTGAATGAGTTTACCGGAGCCACTGACATTATGAAGGAGGGGCTGGGACGTGCTTGGGACGACACATTCTCACAAAGGCACCCGATTGGTTTAGGATCGCCCTTCCCGAGGCCGCCGGGCGCCGAGTTTGACTTCAGTTTTAGACAGACTTTCTTTGTATATCTTCCACCGAGGAAGAGCTTCAGAGTCTCCGTCGGAGGTTGGGAGGGCGATTACATCGAGGATCAGTTCGGCAAGATCTTGAACCCGTATTCAACCTGCGCGCAGGCCAAACGTTTCGTGGAAGATGAGTTTGACGGCAGTGATTTCGTGAACCATGGCCGGCTTGACGACACCGTAGGAGAGACGACAAGGGTTTTCACTTTTAATGCAGTCGCAAACGGAAGTCATTCGATTCAATCCAAAGGTGAGATAACGAATTTTCCCGGAGATAAAGAAAATAATCCGAACAAAAACTTTCGCGCGAATTTCAGCGTGAGGGTATCGCGGCCGTAGTTTATGGCCCCCCTCGATCTTTCAACACGATTGTGCGGGATTAGAAAATAGCGAGTTTGATGCGAAGGTACTTCTTCGGATTTTTGCGGAAGTCGTCGAGCAGTTTTGTGCCTTCGCCGGTGAAGGTCGCGACGTTGGCGGCGGTGACGCTGACGTTGTTGTAGAGAGTCTCGTCGTTAAGGATTTTGCCGAGCGTGCCTTTGCCCGCTTGGGCGTTGGCAAGAATTGCGTCGAGGCGCGTGGCGGTCGAATTAAATTTTTCGAGTGCCGTGCGCGTGTCGTCGTAGAGCCTATCGTCGCGGAGAAGTTTACCGGCCGAGCCTTTGCCGGCGTTTAAGTCAGCCGTAATAGCTTTTACATCGTCCGCGATCTGCGAGATCTTTTCGGCGGATTTGCGTAGCTCGGCGACGGCATTTTTGGCGTCCGTATAGAACTGTTCGTCGTTAACAAATTTGCCTGCAGAACCTTTGCCTGCGCGAATGTCGGCCGAGATAGCTTCCAGTTGCGAAACAGTTTTGTTCAGGCTGTTGTAAAGCTCAGGGTCGTTCACGAGTTTTCCCGCACTGCCCTCGCCGCGATTTATCTTGTCGATCGTTGTCTGCAGCCGCGTCATCGTTTGCTTTGTCTCAGAGACGGCGCCGTCGAGGCTGGTGTAAAGCTGTTCGTCGTTAACCATACGACCGAGCGTCCCCTCACCGCGATTTGCTTTGTTTAGAATCTCGTTCGCGGGACCCGCGAGTTTGTTTATCTGCGTAAGCAGATCGTTACCCGTCGAAGTTAGCTGATTAAGAGATATCATCGTGTTCGACGGCAAAATCGCGTTTTCTTGAACAGGCTCGCCCTTCGAAGTGCCGGGCGTGATGTTGATCATCTTGTCGTTGCCGAGCACCGAAGTTGCAACGAGCGTCGCGGTCGAGTCGCTGCGGATAAGTTCGGAGATCGGTTTTTTGTCGAGTGAACTGACGACATTGAGTGTCGCTTCGATGCGTTCGCCTTCGGGCAAGTCAGGCGGCAAGAAACTGACATCCTCGACCTTGCCGATCGACACGCCGGCAAGCTGCACGTCGGCACCCGCGTGAAGCCCGTCGGCAGTCACAAATCGCGCACGCAGCCGCGTCTTTTTCTCAAATGGATTAAAGCTGCCCGACGAATTGAGAATAAGAAAACCGGTGAGCAAGATCGCTGCGAGCATAAAGATGCCGACCCGCAGATCGCTGAACGTTAACTTTTGCTGTCGTCTCGGCATATCTTATTTACCGCGAATGAAGCGTTTAATATACGGGTCTTCGGACGCCCGCAGGTCGTCTTCGGAGCCGTTGAAAATAATATTACCTTGTCGCAGCATCATTACGCTCGTGTTCGTCAGACAAAACGTTTTGCCCGCAAGCTCGAAATGCACATCGCCCGAGCGCTCGATCACAGCATACTCTGATGACAGATATTCAAGATTGTTCATCTCGTGCGTTACGAATATAGATGATACATCTTCGATGTCGCGAAGTTTAATCGCGAGCTCGCAAATTGTGCGTGCCGTCGGCGGATCGAGACCAGCGGTAGGTTCGTCAAATAGCACGATGTTCGGATTGCCGACGAGAGCTCGGGCAATGCCGACGCGTCGACGCATACCGCCCGAAAGCTCGATCGGCATTTTGTCGATAGCCTCTTCGAGGTTGATAAAGCGCAACATTCGGAGCACCTCGTGCTCGACTTCCGTCTCAGGAACGCCCTCTTCGTGCAGCCGATACGCGACGTTGTCATAGACCGATAGCGAGTCGAACAACGCGCCTTCCTGAAAGATCATGCCGATCGTCTTCCTGATACGCATCATGTCCTGGTCGTCGAGTCCGGTGATGTCAAGGCCGTCGATGAGAACTTGGCCGGCGTCAGGTTTTATCAGGCCAAGGATGAGGTTAATGATCGTCGATTTGCCGCTGCCCGAACCACCGAGCACGATGCGCGTTTCGCCACGGCGGACAGAGAAACTGATCTTGTTTAGAACGACCTGATCGTCAAACGCGAGCTCGACATCGCGAAATTCAATCGTTGGAATCAGACGCTCATCGAGCGCCGCTTCGTATTCAGATTGTGGTCCGCCATTTGCGCCAAAGATGTCCGGTGCTTCCAACGTCATAAAATAAAACCCCTAGAACAACGTGCCGCCGAAAAGCGTTTGCAGCGCCTTCGATAAAAAGAAATCGGCGATGATGACATTGATCGACGATGCTACGACGGCTTTAGTCGTCGATTCGCCGACGCCAACCGTGCCGCCTGTCGTCGATAGTCCTTTGTAACACGAGATCAACCCGATGATCAGCCCGAAGAAAACGGGTTTTATGATGCCACCGACAAGGTCTTCGATCTTTACGCCCGTCCGCACCGACGAAATGTAGACGTTCATGTCGAGACCGTGGAGTTCGCGAGCAACAAGGCCGCCGCCTATCAAACCAAAAAGATCGGCCCCGACAGTCAACAATGGCAGGGTAATGAGCAACGCGATCAGACGCGGGGTCACGAGTTTGCGTACCGGCGAAGTTCCCAGCGCGCGCATCGCGTCGATCTGCTGTGACACGACCATTGAACCCAATTCGGCTGAGATCGCCGAACCGACACGGCCAGCCACCATTAGCGCAGTCAATACGGGACCGAGCTCACGGATCAGGGCCGTCGCAACGCCTTGTCCCGCATTGCTCTGAGCACCGTAATATTCGAGAGTCGGATACGATTGCAGAATAATTACGCCGCCGGTAAAAAAACCAGTCAGCACGACGATCGCAAACGAGCCGACGCCGATGTAATCGATTTGATGTGTGATTTCGCGAAAGTATCGCGGCTTCTTGCGGAGTCCCTTCATCGAGCGCCACAAAAGATTTGTGACTTCTTGCAGCTCGAAGATAAATGCCGTAATCGGGTTCATCGGAAAGCGTAAGGGCTTTACCGACAAAGGATATAACGAACTCGTCAGAACTACAAATTACTGCGGGCGTGTCTGTTGTGGTTACTGCGGTTTCGGTTGGCGAATCACGCGGCGTTGATTTTGGTCATTGTTTTGTATCGGGCGACGCACAAGATCAGTTTGATTTTGGCGATTGAGCATTCTCTCGCGGCGCTGATTTTGAAGGTTCTGCTGAGCAGCTTCAAATCGATCATGCAGCTCGCGGAACTTTACAAGCTGTTCCGGCGTCAGAGCTCGCCGAATCGCAAACTCGGTAGCAAACCGAACGCGAGAAACTTCGGCTTGAGCTTGCTGGACATTTTTGAGCCTCTCCTCAAACTCGCGTTCAGCGACGCTGTCGGCATAGATCGAGTCGTCAAGCTGTTTTGTCGCCTCACGGAGACGCTGTTGGGCCGCGTCCATCATCGGTTTCCGCTCGGCGTTGATGCGGCGAATCTGCTGGATCTGCTCGCGCGATAGACCGAGATGACGAAGCAGAGTAATTTTATTGTCAGCCGCAGGCTGCGGGTTTTGGGGTGCCGCCTGCTCATCGTTTTTTACATCCTGAGCAAGGACGTTGGCGCCGAAGCCTAATATTGCTGTGAGGATAGTAATTCTTAAAAGAGTGTTCATTTTCATTGTTTTATCCGCCGACCTCATCAAGTAGATCGCTCAGCCTCAGAGAAGTGTCCGTCTCTTCAATAAAGTTGTTCAGGACAGGCTTCTTGGCGATCTGCCGTGACGACAAACGTCTCGGCGCATTGTTGACCGCGGGTTTTACTTCGGCTGTCCGAACCGGTTTATATGACGGAGTTTGTTTTTTCGGGCCCGAAGCCGTTGTCGGCTTGATCACGCCATCCGGTGGCGCGATCACGTCGGGCGGGTCAGCTACCGGTTTCTCTTCGGTTTCTTCCATTGCAGGAACTTTGACGTCGGTAGTTGTCGCGATCAATGATTCGCTGCTTCTAAGGTAAGCGAGGGTGATCAAGCCGACGCCGAGACAGACGAGAAGGGCGGCCGCGACGGCCATCGGTGATCGAGCGAACGAAAGCAAAGCTGCGAGACCCGCGAACCAGCCTGATTCGCTAACCAACGCCGGTCTTGCTAATTCGGGAATAACGAAGCTCGGTGTCGCGAGTTGATCGAACTCTTCCTTTCGCCATTCGAACACCGAGAAGCGCGCGTTCGAGATCGCAGCAAAGTCATCGGTGCATGTCACGCAATCGGCAATGTGCGTTTCAAAGCTGCCGCGTTCAACGCCGTCGATCTCGCCGTAAATATACGAGACGATCTCGTCCGTAAAGGGACATTCGTTTTTGCTGTTCGTTAACATATCTCTCACTTGTGTCGGTCAAACTACCTCGACCGGCGTTCTCTCAAGTCTCATCCGAAGCTGCTTTAGCGCGGTGTAGAGGCGGCTTTTGACCGTGCTTAGCGGCACCTCGAGCGTTTCCGAAATCTCCTGAAACGTCATTTCCTCAAATTCTTTCATCACGATGACCTGTCGCAGATCGGTCGGCAAAGCACCGACTGCCTGACGAATAATTTTTAATCGCTCGCCTTGCTCGGCTTCATTAGCCGGTGAATATCGAGCGGCAGCGACAAAAGTGCGCTCCTCCGAGCCGTCCTCGTCATCAATAAAATCCTCGGAGCGGGTTTTCTGCCGACGTTTGGTTGTCAAACACTGGTTAACTGCGATCCTATGCAGCCAAGACGAAACCCTTGCCTCGCCGCGAAAGTTCGCTAAGTTTCTGTAAGCGGCGATGAAAGCCTCTTGTGCGGCGTCGCGAGCGTCGTCCTCGCGCCCGAGCATGCCAAAGCACAGAGCGAAGATCTTCCGCTCCCATCGCCTGACAACCTCGCCGAACGCGTCTCTGTCGTCCGAGACCGCCAGGTTGACTAACTCTTCATCGGTCAAATTAATATACATTCAATCAATTCCGATGCATCGGGAATCAAAAACCGGTCGTGCGTAATTTCCCGCACACGACGATTAGACGGTCCAAATACGTGAAAAGTCTATCAATTTGTATGTAAAATGTCGGAAGGAGGAAAAGCGGCAAGTATGTTTGAGAATAGTAGCTTCATATACTACTTCACAATTGTGTATTTTGCGTTTGGGCTACCGTTCGCACTTTTTAGCACGATAATGAGTTTCTACTACTTCTTTTCTTGGACATTATCCCGCAAAAATACACTTTTTAAGGCCTTTGCATATTGTTTTGTGGATGGAGCTTTTTCGCTAGTTTTCAGTTCCGTTGGAATTTGGCTTGTTATAAATGAGGTAGCAAACATTTGGCTCATCTTTCTAATTGCGGGGGTTATCGATATTCCTCGCTTCTTCATAGCACGTAAAATGCGCTTGAAATTTCTTAAAATCAAGCCAGCCAACAAAGACACGCCTACCTATACTTGATGTCCATCAATATGCCCTTGCAAAAACGACGCGTTTTGCTGACGGCGCGCCGGAATAGACGCATTTTCCGGCTTCTTCGTCCGCCTCGAGAGGAATAAGACGAATCGTGGCTTTTGTCTCGTCTTTGATCTTTTCTTCGGTTTCGGCGGTGCCGTCCCAATGTGCGAGGATAAAGCCGCCCAGTTCGATTTGAGCTTTGAATTCGTCCCAAGTATCAACGCTATAAGTATTGTCTTCTCTGAATTTAAGAGCCTTTTGATAAATGTTTTGTTGAATCTCGTCGAGCAGCGTTTTTATGTGATCGACGATGCCATCAAGCGGCTTTGATTCCTTTGTCAGCGTATCTCGACGGGCTACTTCGACGGTGCCATTTTCGAGATCACGCATGCCGATACCGAGCCGAACAGGAACGCCTTTTAACTCATATTCCGCAAACTTCCATCCGCTGCGCTGATTGTCACTGTCGTCGTATTTGACCGAGATACCGGCTGCTTTTAGTTCTTCTACGAGCGGATTGACGCGCTCACTGATCGCGGCGAGGTCTTCGGGCGATTTGTAGATCGGCACTATAACAACCTGAATCGGCGCGAGCTTCGGCGGAAGCACGAGGCCCTGGTCGTCCGAGTGAGCCATGATCAAAGCTCCCATCAGCCGCGTCGAAACGCCCCAGCTCGTCGCCCAAGCGTATTCCTGTTCGTTCTCTTTGTTGACGAACTTCACGTCAAAAGACTTCGCGAAGTTCTGCCCGAGAAAATGCGAAGTTCCGGCCTGCAGAGCCTTGCCGTCCTGCATAAGCGCCTCGATGCAATACGTCTCAACCGCGCCGGCAAACCGCTCATTCGGCGATTTCAATCCCTTCAAAACCGGCAGGCCGATCCATTCCTCGGCAAATGTCGAGTAAACACCGAGCATCCGTTCGGTTTCCTCGACAGCTTCCTGTTCGGTCGCATGAGCGGTGTGACCTTCCTGCCAAAGGAATTCAGTGGTGCGCAAGAACAAACGGGTTCGCATTTCCCAGCGGACTATGTTGCACCATTGATTAATGAGCAGGGGCAGATCGCGCCACGACTGGATCCAGTTCTTGTAGGTGTTCCAGATGACGGTTTCTGAGGTCGGGCGGATGATGAGTTCTTCTTCTAGCTTGGCGTTAGGATCGACGACGAGCCCTTTGCCGTCAGGGTTTGCTTTAAGGCGATAATGGGTAACGACCGCGCATTCTTTTGCAAAACCCTCGGCGTGTTCTTCTTCTTTTTCGAGAAACGATTTCGGTACAAAGAGTGGGAAATACGCGTTAACGTGACCCGTCGCTTTGAACATATCGTCGAGCGCACGTTGCATCTTTTCCCAGATGGCAAAGCCATACGGCTTTATCACCATGCAGCCGCGAACGGCGCTGTTCTCGGCCAAATCGGCGCGCTTGACGATCTCGTTATACCACTCGGAATAATTTTCTGATCTTTTCGGAAGGGACTTGCTCATAAGAAATTTGCCACAGAGGCCACAGAGGTTACTTAGATAAAAACTTGATGATACGGCATTAACTGCACGGTGACAATCGACGTTGGGCGACAAAATCTGAATGGCCAAGCAGTGCTCTGTGTCCTCTGTGGCTAATTGTCGCTAATATGTTAAAGTATCGACTTTATGAGCGATTTCCTGCTGGACTTCCAGGACACGGCGACTGCCTTTGGGGATAAAACTGACGCACAGCTACGAGAAAAGTATCGGCTGTTCAAGATGCTGAATTCGCCGTTTTTGAATTCGGTCGGCTCGACGGCAGCGAGATTTGCCCTTTCGGTTGGTTTGCCCGTCGAGGGCATCATCAAATCAACTATCTTCGAACAGTTTTGCGGCGGCGAGACGATCGAAGAATGCGAAAGCACCGTCCAAATGCTAGCAAACGCCGGAATCGGAGCTATTCTCGATTATTCTGTCGAAGGCAAAGCGACTGAGCAAGATTTCGACAATACAAAGGATGAGATCCTTCGCACGATCGAGCGAGCAAAAGAAGATCCGAATGTTCCTTTCGCTGTTTTTAAAGTAACGGGCATCGCGCCGCTTGGAACGCTCGAACGCCTCAGTGCCAAAAAGAAACTCGACGCCAAAAGCCAGGCAAAGTGCGAACGCATTTATACTCGCGTCGGCGAGATTTGTGAACTCGCATACAGCATCGGTCAGCCTGTATTTATCGACGCAGAGGAATCGTGGATCCAGGATGCGATCGACCGTCTTTCGCACGATATGATGGAGCGTTACAACCGCGAGCGGCCAATCGTTTTCAACACAATTCAGCTTTATCGCAGGGACAGACTTGAGTATTTAATGAATGCGCGACGACAGGCGAAACTCGACGGCTACATTTACGCTGCGAAGCTCGTTCGTGGAGCGTACATGGAAAAAGAACGCGAGCGTGCGGCGGATCTCGGCAATCCTTCGCCGATACACGAGACGCGCGAGGCGACCGACAACGACTATAACGCCGCGATCGACTATTGTCTGAAGCACTATGAAGATATGGCGTTCGTCGCAGCGACCCATAACGAAAAAAGTGCGCAGCGGCTCGCACGTCTGATGGACGAATCGGGCATCTCGCCGAGTCACCCGAACATTTTCTTTTCACAGCTTTACGGAATGGGCGACAACATTTCCTATGTTCTCGGTGCGGGCGGTTACAACGTCTCGAAGTACGTTCCATACGGGCCGGTCGCCGATGCGATTCCGTATCTGATTCGCCGTGCGGAGGAAAATTCTTCTGCTGCGGGCCACGTCAGCCGCGAGCTCGAGATGCTCGACAGAGAACTCAAACGCCGTCGGTTATAACGAAACAAAAGTACCAGTCGGGGCGTAAGGCCGGTAGCTGACTACTAACAACTGACTACTGTTTTATGTTTTGTCCAAAGTGCGGAAATCCAGATCAATCTCCTGAAACGTATTGTCGCCGGTGCGGTACGTTCTTGCCCGATCTCTCCAAATCGGTCAAGCGTGAGAGCCCACCCGAAGAAAATATCAAAGTAAATACGGTCCTCTCTCTAATGACTGTGTTCGTCAGTTTTACACTGGCGATCTTACTGTACGCATTTCTCGGCTTTCGCGAGAATACGCATCCGATGATCTATGTTACCGCCGGTCTGCTGATCGCTATGGGAGCCTGGCATATTCAGACCTTTATTCGAACGCGGACGCTAAAAAAGCAGTGGAAACGGAGGGCAAATATCCAAAACGAGACGGCGGATCGATCCAGCATTGGAACAGCCACCACGGATAAGCTCCTCGAACAGCGCGATTTTGAAAGTATTGTGCCGGCCAGCGTCACTGACCACACAACAAAACATCTCTCCGAAACAAGGGTCAAATCATCTTAAGCCAAGCAACAATCTGACCGAGCGATCTGAGATTTCACAATTTGGGTCTTTTCTCCACGGCATGAGCGGCTCTTGTTCGTGAACCGTAAGCGGTATATTTGTGATCTTGGCAACTTGTGTGCTCTCGAACGCGCGTTGTGTAAGAGCGATGTGAGGTGAGCTGACATTTAAATTTGCAGGCGTGTTTGTTGCAGCTTCGGCAGATTCGACATCCACGAAAAGATCGCTGTAAGCCGCGACATGCCACGCTTCCGCATCGACGGCGAGAACGCGCAGGAGCGCAAAACCCGCTTCGAGTTGGAAGACGAGAAAATCACCCGGCTGAAAGGTTTGCCCCATAAGAAACGAGATTAGCACATAGGTGAGTTTGGTTTTAAAATGCGTATTATGAATTCTGATCTTGATGCAAACGCGATGCTCGGTATCGCGATCGAAGAAGCCCGAATCGGTCTGGAGGAAGGCGGCATACCGATCGGCGCGGCGTTATTCGACGGCGAAGGAAATCTGCTCGGCCGCGGACACAACCGCCGCGTGCAGGAAAATGACCCTTCGATACACGGCGAAACGGACGCGTTTCGCAAAGCCGGCCGACAGAGCAGCTACCGCGACACGGTTATGGTAACTACTCTTGCTCCTTGCTGGTATTGCAGTGGCCTCGTCCGACAGTTCCGCATCGGCACAGTTATTGTCGGCGAGTCGATCAATTTTCAGGGCGGCATCGATTGGTTAAGGGAGAACGGGGTCAGGATTACTGTCGTGAATTCTAAGGAGTGTGTTGAAATGCTGGGCCAGTTTATCGAGAAACATCCGGATCTCTGGAATGAGGACATCGGGAAATGATCATGGGGAAATTTGTATCGGCCGCTGAAGCGGTAAAGGTAATAAAGTCAAATGACCGCGTCTTCATCCATAGCATTGCTGCGGCTCCGCAGCGGCTGATCAGTGCGATGACTGAGCGGGCCAGCGAGTTGCGCGGTGTTGAAATCGTTCACCTACACACCGAAGGTGCCGCTCCCTACGCCGCGCCGGAGATGTTTGAAAGCTTTCGGGTGAACGCTTTTTTTGTTGGCGCGAATGTCCGCGGTGCCGTGAATTCCGGACGTGCTGACTATATTCCTGTCTTCCTATCTGAGATTCCGGCCCTGTTTCGCCGCGGGTTTCTTCCGCTCGACGTCGCGATGATACACGTGTCCCCTCCCGACAAGCATGGTTTTTGCTCGCTTGGAATCTCAGTCGATATTGCCCGGGCGGCCGTCGATTGCGCAAAATATGTGATCGCCCAAATCAATCCGCGAATGCCGCGAACACTCGGTGACGCGTTGGTTCATGTTAAGCACATTCACGCGATGGTCGAATCCGATGAACCGCTGATGGAAGCGCCGATACCGCCGATATCCGAGGTCGAGCAAGCAATTGGCGCGCACATCGCCGGCTTGATCGAGGACGGAGCAACGTTGCAAATGGGCATTGGCGCCATTCCTAATGCCGTTCTCGCATCGCTAACCAATCACAAAGATCTCGGGATCCACACCGAGATGTTTTCCGACGGCGTCATTCCGCTGGTCGAGAGCGGCGTAATCACGGGGCGAAAAAAGGCAAAACATCCCGGCAAGATCGTCGCGGGTTTCGTCATGGGCACCAAGCGGCTGTACGATTTCGTTGACGACAATCCGCAGGTTTTGATGCTGGACATCGCCTACGTCAACGATACGACCGTCATACGTCGTAATCCTAAGGTTACGGCGATAAACAGTGCCATCGAGATCGACCTCACCGGTCAGGTCTGTGCCGACTCGATAGGCACGCTACAGTATTCGGGCGTCGGTGGGCAGATGGATTTTATCCGGGGAGCTTCGCTTTCAGAGGATGGGAAACCTATAATCGCTCTGCCGTCAACCACCTCGAAAGGAGAAAGTAAAATAGTGCCTTTCCTAAAAGAAGGAGCAGGCGTGGTCTCGACGCGGGCCCACATTCACTACATTGCGACCGAATACGGCATCACTAATCTCTACGGAAAGAACCTCCACCAGCGGGCGGCGGAACTTATTAAGCTTGCTCACCCCGCTCATCGCGAAGCACTCGAAAAGGCCGCGTTCGAGCGCTTTGGCGGACGTAAATTCAACAGCTAATAAGCTTGTGTTACTCTATGGTTTCGTCTGAGAACTGTTGATTTGAGAAATATATGACAAACACAAAACAAGCGGTAATAATCAGTGCGGCGAGGACGCCGACGGGGAAGTTTCAGGGTGCGTTGAAAGGTTTTTCGGCGCCGGATTTGGGGGCGATCGCGATTAAAGAAGCGGTAAGGCGAGCGGGCGTCGGCGAGGCTGACATCGATGAAGTGATCATGGGCTGCGTCGTTCAGGCCGGCATCGGACAAGCTCCTGCTCGACAAGCTGCGTTGAAAGCTGGCCTGCCGCCGGAAGTTTCGGCGCTTACTGTGAACATGGTTTGCGGTTCGGGTTTGCGTGCGGTCGCGCTTGCAAGTCAGGCAGTGCAGCTTGGCGACTCGGAAATTGTCGTCGCCGGCGGCATGGAATCGATGTCGAATGTCCCGTACGCTCTGCAAACCGCTCGCGAGGGCTTTCGCATGGGCAACCAGACGGCGACTGACCTGATGATTCACGACGGTCTGTGGTGCCCGTTCGAGAATTGGCACATGGGCAACACCGGCGAAGTCGTCGCCGAAAAGTACGAGATAACCCGCGAAGAGCAAGACGATTTTGCATTCAACTCACACCGCAAAGCTGCCGAAGCGCAAGCTGAAGGTCGGTTCAAAGATGAGATCGTTGCTATCGAAATACCGCAGAAGAAAGGTGACCCGATTGTTTTAGATTACGACGAACCGGTGCGTCCCGACACGACCGTCGAAAGTTTGGCTAAGTTAAAACCCGCGTTCAAAAAAGACGGCGGAACCGTCACCGCGGGCAATGCTCCGGGCGTGAACGACGGAGCTTCGGCATTGGTTGTTACGACTGCGGAGAAAGCAAAAGAGCTTGGCATCGAGCCGCTCGGCCGCGTCGTTGCTTCGGCGACATCGGGCATCGAACCGAAACTGATTATGATGGCGCCGGTTCAGGGCGTTCTCAACGTGCTAAAAAAAGCAGGTTGGACGATGGACGAAGTCGATCTGTTTGAGCTGAACGAAGCATTCAGCGTGCAAGCGCTCGGCGTGATGATGGAGCTTGGCCTCGACAAATCGAAGGTCAATGTAAATGGCGGAGCAGTCGCTCTCGGCCACGCGATCGGCAACTCCGGCGGCCGCGTGTTAACAACCCTGCTTTATGAAATGAAACGCCGCGGAGCAAAGAAAGGTGTCGCCGCACTTTGTCTCGGCGGCGGCAATTCGGTCGCTATGGCCGTCGAGCGAGACTAGCCGATACCCGGTTGATTCGGGCCACTTTTCGCAACATTGCCTTGGCTGCGTGCGTTTTGGTTTTTGAGGTTTAACTATGACTGCAAAGGAACATAATAGATTAGTTGGAATATTCCTCATGGCCCACGGCGGCCTGCAAATGGTCACAATTGTCATTATTGCCGTGATTTATGGCGTGATTGGCTCTGCAATGCTGGTAGGGGGAAAAAAGGGCGAAGAACAGATGGTCGGCGCAATTTTTATCGGCATGATCGCGTTGCTGGTAATAGTCGCGGCGCTCTTCGCGTTGCCGCAGTTCATTGCCGGTTATAAACTCTGGAAGGAAAGGGCAAACGCTCGGACGTGGGGAATCGTAGCGAGCATCATTTCCTGCCTGTCATTTCCACTTGGCACAGCAGTCGGCGTTTACGGCCTTTGGTTCTTATTTGGCGACATGGGTAAACAATTCTATCTCGGCGGCGGTACTCAGAGTCAGAACATGTTTCAAAACCAGCCGCCGCCGAGCAGTTGGCAATAGGACGGCCTAACGTTACCGTAAATCGAGAGCGACCAGACGATAAGTCTTGTCGCTCGTTTGTTTTGCACACGAAGATTCGATAAATTTTAACAAAGGATTTTTTTAAACATGAGTGAAATAATTGGAGTAATAGGCGCGGGCACGATGGGCAATGGAATCGCTCAAACCGCTGCAGGTTCAGGTTTTGACGTCGTCATGTGCGATGTGTCGTCAGAATATGTCGAGCGTGGTTTGGCAAATATCAGCAAAAGCCTCGATCGTTTTGTGAAAAAAGAGACAATGACCGAGGGGCAGAAAGCTGAAGTTCTGGGTCGTATAAAAACCACAACTGATCTCGAGGGCTTGAAAGATTGCTCGCTAATTGTCGAAGCAGCGCCTGAAAATTTTGAGGTTAAGAGGCAGATCTTTGAAAAGCTCGATGCAATATGCAAGCACGAGTCGATTTTGTCATCAAACACATCTTCGATCTCGATAACAAAGATTGCTGCGGTCACAAAACGCCCCGACAAGGTCATCGGAATGCACTTTTTCAATCCAGTCCCACTTATGAAACTGGTTGAGGTTATTCGCGGAATTGCAACATCTGATGAGACTTACGGCAAAGTTAAAGTAATATCTGAACAGCTTCGCAAGGTCCCGGTCGAGTGCAACGATTATCCCGGTTTTGTCTCAAATCGAGTCCTAATGCCGATGATAAACGAAGCCATCTTCGCCCTTCATGAGGGCGTTGCAACAAGAGAATCGATCGACGAGATCATGAAGCTCGGTATGAATCACCCGATGGGCCCGCTGACGCTTGCGGACTTTATCGGCCTCGACGTTTGCCTTGCGATCCTAAACGTTCTTCACGAAGGGCTCGGCGACCCGAAATATCGCCCATGTCCGCTGCTCAAAAAATACGTCGACGCCGGCTGGCTCGGCCGAAAATCGCGTAAAGGGTTTTACGATTATCAGTAAATTCAAGGCAGTACGCTCGGCCGCCGCTCTCTGATGCACAGAAACTTAAGAATATTTATCGATTTGCTGCAACGCGAGAACGAGATCCTAGAGGTTACGTCTCAGGTCGATCCGTATCTCGAACTTGCAGAGATTCACCGCCGCGTGATTTCAGAAGGCGGAGAGGCGCTATTTTTTAGCGATGTTAAGGGTTCGCAATTTCCGGTTGTCACAAATCTGTTTGGAACAAAACGCCGTATTGATTTGGCGTTTGGTCCGAAGCCGCTTGAGTTTGTAAAGAGCGCGGTTCACGCGGCCGAAGAGTTGTTGCCGCCGAAGCTCAACAAACTTTGGGAATATCGCGATCTTGCTTTCACAGCGCGTAAATTAGGAACAAAGGCAACTCGCAACGCGCCGGTTCTAGAGTCAAGACAAAAAAACGTCGATCTCGAAAAGATTCCTTTCATACAGCTCTGGCCGGACGACGGCGGGCATTTTGTCACGCTGCCGCTTGTTTACACCGAGAGTCCTGTCGACAAGAAGCCGAATCTTGGAATGTACCGCATCCAGCGTTACGACAAAACGACGACTGGAATGCACTGGCAGATCGGCAAAGGTGGCGGTTTTCATTATTACGAAGCTGAGCAGAGAAATGAGTCGCTGCCCGTTACGGTTTTCTTAGGTGGCCCGCCGGCACTCATCTTGTCAGCGATTGCTCCTCTGCCCGAAGGCGTACCCGAATTGATGCTCGCGTCATTGCTCGCGGGTGAAAAGATTGGAATTACAAGAAATGCGGACAAGAGTGTCCGCGCTCCGCTGATCGCCGAATGTGAGTTTGCACTCGTCGGCCATGTGCCGCCTTCGACACGCCGGTCCGAGGGCCCATTTGGTGATCACTACGGTTATTACTCGCTCGAGCACGATTACCCTGTCTTTTACGCAGACGCCGTTTTTCACCGCAAGGACGCGATCTACCCTGCGACGGTCGTCGGTAAGCCGCGGCAGGAGGATTTCTTTATCGGCGATTATTTGCAAGAGCTTTTATCGCCGTTGTTTCCGCTCGTGATGCCTGCCGTTCGTGATCTCTGGAGCTACGGCGAAACGGGATTTCATTCGCTCGCGGCTGCGGTCGTGCAAGAGCGCTATGCACGCGAGGCGTTGTCCGCTGGTTTTCGGATACTTGGCGAAGGCCAGTTAACGCTCACCAAATTTTTATTGCTTACGGATACGCCGCAGGACTTACGCAACTTCAAATCACTTTTCGAGCACATCCTGGCACGCGTCGATTGGCAGCGCGATCTTCATATTTTTAGCCAGACGGCGTTCGACACGCTCGATTACGCGAGCGGCAAGATAAATCACGGCAGCAAGGCGATCTTGATGGGCGTCGGCGATGCAAAAAGGGAACACGTACGTGAGTTCAAAGGGCCATTGCCGGTGGGAATTCGAGCGGCTGAAGCCTTCTGCGGCGGCTGTCTCGTCGTTGAAGGCGAACCTTATGCAACCGACAAATCCCTTGCCGAAAGAGTCGCGAGATCGGGCGCATTCGACGAATGGCAGATGGTAGTCGTGCATGACAAGGTCGAATTTGCACGCTCGGCGGACAAGTTCCTGTGGGCGACGTGGACGCGATTCGACCCGGCACGCGACATTTTTGCCAAGAGCGTTACGCTCGAAAATAACCACATCGGCTACGCGTCGCCGATAGTGATCGACGCACGGATGAAGCCGTGGTATCCGCGAGAAGTCGAGCCGGCAGATGAAACCGTTAAGCTCGTCGACGAACGTTGGAGTAAATATTTTGAGCAGAGTTAATATGAAAAAGTGGCTTAAAAGAATTGGTATCACCCTTGCCGGTCTTGTTTTGCTGGCCGTTTGTTTTCTCTTGTACGCATATTTTGTCGGCGCGCGAGGATTTGTTGTAGTTGAAGAAACGCTCGCGGTGCCAAACTGGAGCCCGCAACTCAACGGTTTTCGTGTCGTTGCGATAGCCGACCTGCACGTAGGGTCTAACTATGCGCCGCCCGAACGCATTCGGTATGTTGTGGATCAGGCAAATGCGCAGGATGCCGACCTGATCGTTTTGCTCGGTGACTACGTGAGCGAGGCGAAATGGGATCGCGAGTTTCGTCAAAAACCCGAAGGTACGGACCGTACCGAGCTTCGGGTTCCGGTCGATGTGATCGCCGAAAATCTAAAGGGCCTGAAGGCAAAGTACGGCGTTTACGCAATCATCGGTAATCACGATTGGTATCATAACGATGGCAAGATCCACCGCATGCTCGAAGAAATCGCCGGCATAACCGTCCTTCATAATGAAGTCGTCGAAATTGACGCCGGTGGCGAGAAGATCAGATTGTGGGGCATCGAAGATCTTTACAAGAACCGCCGCGTCCCTGCCGCGCCTTTTAACGCACTTGCCGAGAAAACGAACGTCATCGCGCTGACGCATAATCCTGACTCGCTGCTATCGGCGCCGACCGGTTTTTCGATAATGTTCAGCGGCCACTCACATGGCGGGCAATTGAATTGGCCTATTTTCGGGCCAAAGGCCGTCTTCAACGATCCTCGTTTTATGGACGGCCACGCCGTCGTTGACAACAAACACGTCTATGTCACGAGCGGCGTCGGTACAAGCGTGATTCCGTTCCGCTTTCGCGTGCCGCCCGAGATCGCGGTTGTGACCCTCAACTCGGCAAACTAATGTCTTTACGAAAGAAGATCATCACGACAGTTTCTGTGGTGTTTGCCGCGGGTGTAATTTGTCTCGCGTACGCTTACTTTATCGAGCCGTCGCGGCTTGTCGTAAATTCCTCGACAATAAAGATCAAGAACTGGGACACCGCATTTGACGGTCTTAAGATCGTGATGATCGCCGATATTCACGGCGGCTCGAACAACGTCACTGGAGAAAAACTGCGCGAGATCGTCGCAAAAACGAATGAACAGAACGCCGACATCGTTGTTCTCCTCGGTGATTACGTTACGCAGTTACGCGAAGACAAACCTATCTCGCACCGTGGCCTTGTGATGCCGATTGCGACGATCGCAGACAATCTCGCCGGGCTAAAGGCGAACTACGGTGTCTTCGCTGTGCTCGGAAATCACGACGGTTGGTATGACGACACTGAGATTGCGACTGAATTAACGCGCGTCGGTTACAAGGTTTTACAAAACGAAGTCGCAGTGATCGAGAAGGATGGCAAGCGTTTGAAAATTCTCGGTCTTATCGATCACCTCAAACTTTCACCGAGTTGGTCGCAAACCTCCGCCAACCTAAAACCAATTGCGGAGAGTGCCGGCGAAGGAAATGTGATCGTTCTACAGCACAGCCCAGACATCGTAGAGGTAATTACCGGCGATCTGTCGATCTCAAAGGATCTTCGGCTCGTCCTCGCCGCTCACACTCACGGCGGGCAGGTTTGGTTTCCGATTCTTGGCACGCCGATAGTGCCGTCGAGCTTTGGGCAAAAATATTCTTACGGTCACGTAAAAGAAAACGGCGTGGATATGTTTGTGACAAGCGGCGTCGGCACGAGCGTGCTGCCGATCAGGTTTATGATGCCGCCCGAGATAGTTATGTTGACAATTCGCTCAGATAGCGATTAACTCACTTCACTTCATCAGTTGGTTCAAGCTCATCATCTTTTCCAAACAAACTTTCAACGATCACAACACCTAAAGATTTGCTCCTGACATAAAGAAACGTCCCGCCGATTATCCAGACCACGCTTTGCACGAACCAAGTTTCTTGAGCAACCATTTCCGGCGGAATCGTCCCTCTCGTGACCAAGAGAAGTGCTGTTACGATTATGAACAGCTCAAGGATGCCACTAAATATAAAGCTTATCCCTAAAATCCGAACAGAGATTATCGCTATTTTCTTATAGTCGATCATATTTACCTCCTGAAGAAGTTCATCGAAGCATTTTCTTCACACGATCAAGATCACCATCGTTCTTCGCGGGCGTTAGTCCGAGAATCTTACACATCACGTTATAAACTTCGACATTTGAGAACGGCTCGGCGACGAAGCCTTTTTTGAACGCAGGGCCGTAGGCGATGAAGGTTGCTCCCATTGACTGATAACGGTTGTCGTAGCCGTGTGCGCCGCGCGTTTGTGCAAAGTCGGGCGACTTTTTCTGCTCATCGTAACGTCTCTTTGTCGTCATAAACCAACCCTCGTCGGATGAGCAGACAATCGGCGCAATGCGCTTGCCTTCGTTGTAATGCAATCGAGCGGGGATGTCTTTTTTACGCCAACAGGTCGCGTGTTGTATGCTCTTCAAACGATCGATGATGTAATCTTCCTTACCGGCCCGCGGAAAGATCTGCCAGATCTCGCCTGTGGTAAGGATCGGGTCGGCGATCTTTTTATCATCTATGTCGAAGAACTCGTCCATCACGATCGCGTTGCGTTGATCGACGGCGGCCATGCCGTGATCGCTGACCAGAATGACGTTTACCTTTTTGTCGACCTTGCGTGCGTGCAAGCCGTTCATCAATCGCTCGATATATCGATCCACATTCCACGCAGCGTACTTTGTCTCTTCGGCGTCGGGACCGAATTCATGCCCGACGTCATCCGTATCGCTGAAGTACAACGTCAACATCGTCGGACGTTCGGTCACGGGCTGATCCAACCAACTTAACAACTTATCGACACGCATCTCAGGCGGCACGCGGCCATTGTAGTGACGCCAGTACGATGGCAGACGGTCGGCGATCTCGGTGCCGGTGCCGACAAAAAAATACGACGCGGAATGCTGTCCTTGCTTCTCTGCGGTCACCCAGATCGGCTCGCCCCACCACCAACGCGGGTTTGTGACCTCGTCAAACTTCGACATCGTGAACACCGTGCCGAAATCATAGACATTATTCTCAACCAGCCCGTGATTCTGCGGATACAGGCCGGTCGCGACCGTGTAATGATTTGGGAAGGTCTTCGTCGGAAACGACGGGATCATCGACTTTGCACGCACGCCGACTTTAGCAAGCCGCGAAATCGTTGGCGGTGCAAACTTATCGACATAGTCGTAGCGAAAACCGTCCATCGAGACCAGTATGACGGTCGGCTTGAGGTTGTTTATCGGCTGCTGCGCCGGGACGAGAGCGGTAGCGGCGGTCAGTAAAAGAAGCGCGGCGGCAATGCGAACAGCGCGGCTTAGGTTCATAGACATATCTCCCGATCAGTGCAAAAAGACGGTTCGTGCACTATTATAAACAGCGGTCGGACAATAACAAATTCAACTCGGGGAGAACAATCGTGAAAAATCTAAATCCACTCATCACGCTTCTAATTATCGGCGCCGTATTTTTCGTTGTGGGCTTTGCGTGCGAGAGCGGCGGCGGCAATGTGGCGACTTCGAACGGCGGAGCAACTGGCGGCGGCGCCTCACAATCGCCATCTAAGGTAAACATCGCCGGCGATTATGAAGCCTCGGGCACAAACCCTGACGGCAAAGGCACTTACAAAGCCGCACTGACCGTGACGCCGCGCGACGACGTATATCAATTCTCGTGGAAATCGGGCTCGACAAATTACGAAGGCGTCGGTGTGACGAACGACAACGCGGTCGCGGTCTCATACACGACAGGCACCAACGGCAAAGGCTGCGGCGTGGTGCTTTATAAGATAAATTCCGACGGTTCGCTCGATGGCAAGTCGGGTTATTGGGGCGTGAACAACGCCGAGAGCGAAAAGGCCACACGCACGAGCGGCAGCGACCTCGAAGGCAACTACAACATCATCGGCACGAACACCGACGGCAAAGATTACAAAGGCACGCTCGTCGTCACAAAGGCCGGGCAAGGTTACAAGTTCGCCTGGAACGCCGGCAGTTCGTTCGATGGATTTGGAATACGTGCGGGCAATCTCGTTGCGGTCGGTTTCGGCGGCAAACAATGTGCGTTCGTCGGCTACGATGTAAAACCCGACGGCACGCTTGACGGGAAGTGGGGCGTTGAAAGCTCCTCGACGCTCGGCACCGAAGTCGCGAAGAAGAAATAAAGCAAATTAGCCACGAATAACACGAATCTCACGAATAAGAAATTTCATTCGTGCTATTCGTGACATTCGTGGCTAAAATATTTTTGTGTATTCAGTATCTCAAATCTGCTTACTGCTCACTGCTCTCTGCATACTGACATCCTGCGGCGGTCCGAGCGAGCGCATTAAGGATATAGAAGCGCAGAAAACGCCTGCTCCGACAGCGACGCCGACCGAACGCGAGATCTCGGGCGTCTTTAAGGTAAGCGGAACGGCCGCCAACGAAACTGAGCCATACAACGGAGTTCTCACGGTCGCGCCGTCCGGCGATGCTTATGAGTTTCGCTGGGCGTTGAATAAAGGAACATTCGCCGGCACAGGCGTTCAGCTCGGAAATGTGACGGCCGTCAGTTTCGCGAGAGTCGGCGGCGGCAAAGGCTGCGGCGTTGCGTTGTACAGAATCGCTTCCGACGGCTCGATGGAAGGCCGCGTCGCCCAATGGGGCGAGGGTGAATTCGGCACGGAGAAAGCGACACGCGTCGAAGGCGATAACTTTCCCGGCAAATATCTGGTCACGGGCCACCGATCTGACGGAACCGAATATGAAGGCTCCCTTGCGATTGTAAAAGATGGTAGCGGTTACGACTTTGAGTGGACGCTCGACGCAATTGGCGGACATGAGAAGGTGGGAATACGTAGGGTCGGCTTCGGCATCTGGAAGGGAAGTTACGGCGCCGTGAGCTTTGGCGGCCGCCAATGCAGCTTCGCGCTCTACGACATCACGTCAAACGGCAACCTCGAAGGCAGTTGGGGCGGCCAAAAATCGGTTACATTCGGCAAAGAAACCGCGAAGCGACAATAGTCAGAACCGGGAGCGATAGCGACTGGGTTCTTATCTTACATGTTCAATTTCACAGCAAGTATTTCAGAATCGTTCAGCCTGAAAAATAAGCCTGATTCGCCGTCATTAGCGGGCAAATCGTCTTCCGTGGTTATTTTTTGAACAAACGCTTTGCAGCGTCCGCCGGTCGCGGCTGATATCCCGAGATCGCGGCCATTTTGATCAATATTCTCTGCCGCAATATGCCGCACAAACCGCTGGCCGCTGAATTCGCGCATCGGATTCAACGTACTTGTCGGCAAAGTTATTTTATGCTCGACCCATGTTTCGTGCTCAGCAGGCATCGAAACCTCGATTACTTCGGCACCCGCGTCTGCATAGAGCACGCGATGGCGGATCTCGGGCGGCTGGAGCACGCAATCGCCTGTCTCGAGCCAAAACGGTTCACCCTGATCTTCGTAAACGACCTTTATCCGCCCCTTTACGCAGTAGATCATCTGAAAATCGACCTTGTGATAATGCACGTAGTCGGGCACTTCGCCACCTTTGGTCAGCCTGATATGATGAGCGGCGAACGCACTTGCAGTCCCGCTGCTTGGAGTCCCGCCTTTAGGCGGCTGCCCGCTAAAGCGGGGACTCAAAGCCCGGTATTCCATGCCCGCCCGACCTCTTATCCAGGTCCCCTCCTTACGAAGGAGGGGTGCGGCTTCAGCCGCGGGGTGGTTCTCTACGACAAGCCTCACTACTACTCCATCATTCGACAAAAGCGCCTCGCGCGGCGCATCTGCCGGAAAGATCATATCGAGCCGGTAGCCGAGCTGCTTTGTGTATTGCTCGATCGTCTCGTCGAGGTTTATGCAGGTAATTTCTTCCATGAATTGCCTCCAGCTAAAGAGACTCTGGCAAGATCGGCTCGTTGAGTGTGCGAAGCACACTGAATACAACGGTTTTTGACACGACCTCTAAAGCTCGAGGCAATTCATTCAAAACCTTTCACAACTATCGCCGACTTGATCGAATTTGCGATGTAGCACATCTCATGCGCGTCGTGATGGAGAGCAGAGAGCTGTTCGGCGGTTGGAATTGCGTCGCCGAGCCATTCGATCTGCGGATCGAGCGTGATTTTAGAGAGCCATTGACGGCCATCTTCGAGCGTTGCCATCTCGCCGATGGCGTTGTCGGTGTAAGCGGCGATGTTAAAGCCGCCTCGCGCCGCGAGATAAAGAAACGTCAGCATGTGACACGACGAGACCGACGCCACCAACGCTTCCTCAGGGTCAACCGCCGCCTCGACGGAGAATCGCGGCACAACCTGCGGCGACGAGCTTGCCGGCACACTCACTCCACCATCAAATTCCCACGTGTGACCGCGAGTGTAGCGATTCTTAGTAAAAGTCTCCGGCGAGTCGGATTTCCAAACGATCTTTGCGGTGTAAATGGACATACTTTATTGAACCAAGTTTAGCCTACACCGCCAGCACTTTAAAACCAGGCAAAGCCAAGCTACGATTAACTCAGTCGTATGAAACGTATTAGTAAACCTTTAATTCTGTTACTGTTTTTCGTGGGATCGATTATGCCGGTCCGCGCCGATTGGATCGATAATTTTGTCAAAGACACGATGACGAAGCGTAAGATTCCGGGTCTATCGCTGGCCGTCATCAAGGACGGCAAGTTGGTCAGAGCGAAAGGCTACGGTTTTGCGAATTTGGAGTTGCAGGTTCCCGCGACGAAAGACACGGTTTATGAGATCGGCTCGATCTCCAAACAAATGGCTTCCGAAGCGGTGATGTTGCTAGTCGAAGACGGCAAACTAAGGCTCGACGATTCGATCAACAAGTATCTGCCCGCCAATGCCCCGCAGATATGGCAAAAGATCACAGTCAGAGATCTGCTCAATCACACCTCGGGCTTAAAAGACTGGACCGAGATCAAAGCATTCTCCTATCGCCGCGAATACACAGCAGAAGAATTTATCGAATTGGTTAAGCCTTTTCCGTTGTTGTTTGAGCCGAAGAACGATTGGCGGTATTCAAACACAAATCTGCCTTTGATCGGCGTAGTCGTCGAAAAAGCCAGCGGAAAACCGTTTGAAGAATTTGTAACAGAGCGAATCATCAAGCCATTGAACCTAGCAACGATTCGATTCAAACACCAGGAAGATGTCGTTCCAGATCGTGCGACGGGTTATGTTTTGCAAAACGATGTGTGGAAAAACGGAGAACCATTTCGTCCGAGAATTATTGCTCCGAGCGGCGGGATTTTGGCAAGTGCGGTTGACCTGGCGAGATGGTGGGAAGCAGTTTTGCAAGGCCGCGTGGTTAAACAAGCGAGTCTGACCGAAATGATCAAACCTGCGAAATTAAACGACGGCAGAAGCGTATCGCACGGTTTCGCCTTTTTTACCAATACTTTCAACGGAAACAAATCTATTTTCCATGCAGGCTCAACGGTTGGCGGGTTTGGGAGCATGGTTTATTATTTTCCGAAAGATAAATTGACGGTTGCAGTTATCGGCAATCTCGAAGACGGCGGTTTCGGGGCGGAATATATCGCGAAGCGAGTTTTTAATTTCTACATTCCCGGCAGCTATGTCGGCGGTCTGAAAGAAGTCGTCGACGTGAACAAAACAAAGAACGCTCTCGAAATACTAAAAGAAATCGCCGACGGAAAAGTGCCCGAAAGTTTATCGGCAAGTTTCGCCTCAAGAATGCCTGATGCTTTCCGCAAGCAACTAGGCGAAAACCTCAAACAGATGAAATCGTTCGCCTACATCGGCAACGAAAAGATCGGCGAAAATCATTTTATGCTCGAGGTGGCAGCTGCGGAATTCTTCCGCTACAAAATGAAGTTGGTAAACAAAACCGTCTATTATCATTTCCGCATGAACAAAGATGGCAAAATCGGGTGGATTATTTTTGAAGAGTGATCTTTAATCGGATCACTTAATTTCGTTCAAAAAACCTTAACCCTCGGAAACGAACTCGACGCCGGAACCGTAATTCCGCCGTCAAACTCCCACACATGCCCGCGCTTGTATCGATTCTTCGTAAACGTCTCTGGCGAATCGCTTTTCCATATGATCTTTGCTGTGTAAGTAGACATTATTCAACCCCAGATATCCCCAGCACAGATTTGGTTATTCTCCGTTATAGTTTCGAACTACGCATAAAATAAAAGTGTATGTCGCCGGAAAAGTGAATGCAGACGCTAACAATAAAAGCGCTTTCTGGACACCTTTACCTAACGACAGAACGACAACTGCCGCAATGGCGAGAGCAAGCGTTAAAACTCCTATCCACAAGAGGAAAACAATGGAGGCGTATCCGCGGGCATATCCGTCTTGCAGCACAATTGCGAGAGAGGCGAAAAGTACGCCACAACCAACCGGAGACAGCAAAGCTATTGTTATTTGCGCTCGTTTCATCTTACGGTCACACCAAAAAAAACAAGTTACGGCTTCAACCTATACAACATCCTCGGAAACGGAATTGTCTCGCGGACGTGTTCGATGCCGTAAATCATTTAACATCGATCTCAGCCGGTTGTAGAAGTAAGACTTTGCCGTTGTGCGAGACAGCGACGGAATTGCCGGCTTGTTTGTGTTTCAACAAAGTTTCGCGGACAGCCCGTTCGCAAGCCTTTGAGATCTCTTCACCGTATTTGGCAAAAATATCTTGACCGTTTTTGATTATTTCTTTATTTTTTTCCATCGCTCTTCATCGAAGACCATCAGCCCCGTTTCCTCAGTATAACGCACAATCTCAACAGACCGAGCAAAAGACGTGTCACGCAAGCTCCAATCATGAATAACAGGTAAATACAACTCAAACAGATTCTTCAATCCCCGATCATATCGACGGCGTATGGTTTCCTCCGGAATATCGTGGCCGCCCATGCGAACACGTTCTTTGACACGTTCAATGGCAAGTTCGGCGCTTTCAAGCCACAAGAAAATTAAACTGACGCGATAACCTTGAGTTTTTAACTGCTCCAGCCACTGAGCATAGAAACGCGATGCAAGCGTCGTCTCAAAAGCAAAGTCTTTGTGGTTTTCCGCGAGATCGTGCAGTCGTCCAAGCATAACGCGTCCGGCATCGAACGACGCATCTTCGGGGGCAAATGCGGAAAGGCCTTCCGCGATCGTATCTGCGTTTACGTATTCGAGAATGCCGAGCGTGTCGCGCAGCAATGCAGGTGCGAGCGTCGATTTTCCCGCTCCGTTTGGGCCTGCGATGATTATTATATTAGGCACAATGGTTTTGTATGATCACATTTTTACGCGATAACGGTGATCTCCCTCGTCCCAAATAATGCGATTGCCATTTTCTTCAAACCACTTTTTAAGAATAGAAATTTGATCGTTCCAGTATGGGTCGTCAATTTGTTCGTAAGGATAAGTATCGGCTCTCTTTGGAGGACTACTCAAATCCACGGCGGGTAACCCATCGAATAAGTTCAGCATGTTCAAAGAATTGCTGCGGTACGGTGGGTAAAGACTGCCGACGCGGTAAGTAATCATCTCTGCGCCTAGCTTTGTGAAAGTGCCATGCTTCATAAGCCGCAACGCCGCTTCGCCGCCCCAATCGAAATAAAAATCAACTTCTTCGCCTTCAAATTCCTCACCAGCCTTGACCCAACTGCCCTCAAGTTCTGTATGCATTACATAATCATCTTCTGTTAGAAGTTTTTTCGCAGTAGATGTATATCGTTCCGGTGCCAAGTCGTAAAGAACTAAAGCCATCATATTCTTGATAACTTGTCGCTCTTCACATTTGAAAATTCTTTCGGCAGCCAACAATTCCGACTTGTTATCCATCTGCAGTAGACGCCGTGCGGATTCTCCCTTTGGACCGAACGTACCATGCTCGACCCAAGAAAGGTAATAGAGTTCACTCCCTTTAGGATACGACTCGGGCACATCCGTCACCTTCTTTGAGCAATCTGGAAAATACTCCTCCTTCAAGTTGCAACTTGACAGGGTCGCCGATGTAACGCAAATAACTAAGATTGTGAGGAAAATTCTCATTGCTCAGGGTTTCAACCTATACAACATCCTCGGAAACGGGATCGTTTCGCGGACGTGTTCGATGCCGCACATCCACGCGACGGTGCGTTCGATCCCCATGCCGAAACCGGCGTGCGGAACGCTGCCGTAGCGGCGCAGGTCGAGGTACCATTCGAATGTCGCTTGATCGAGTCCGTGATGTTTTAGCTGCTCGATCAGGTAATCGAGATTAGCGGCGCGTTCGCCTCCGCCGATGATTTCGCCGTAGCCTTCGGGGGCGAGCAGATCAATGCCGAGCGCGCATTCCGGGCGGTCTTTGTCCACCTCGAAATAAAATCCCTTGATCGCGGCCGGGAAGTGATGCACAAATACCGGTTTGCCAAACTGGTTCGAGAGATACGTCTCGTCGGGCGCGCCAAAGTCGCCGCCCCATTCGAACTTGTTCTCAAGCTCGCCCTTCGCGTTACCCTCTTGCAGCATCTTAACGGCATCGTCGTAATGCAGACGCGGGAACGGCGCGGTGATCGCTTCGAGCACGGCTGTGTCGCGTTCGAGCGTCGCAAGTTCGTCTCGGCGATGCGTGAGAACTTCGCTGACGATATGGCAGATCAGGCCTTCGCCGAGGTCCATCATGTCTTCATAACCGGCGTATGCGACCTCAGGCTCGACCATCCAGAATTCGGTCAGGTGACGGCGCGTCTTTGATTTTTCGGCACGAAACGTCGGCCCGAACGCATAGCTTTTACCAAACGCGGCAGCGGTCGCTTCGTTATAAAGCTGACCCGACTGCGTCAAATAAGCTTTTTGGTCGTCAAAATAATCTACTTCGAACAGAGTCGTCGTGCCCTCGCATGCGGCGGGAGTAAATATCGGCGTGTCGGCAAGCGTGAAGCCGTTATTGTCAAAATAATCACGCACGGCCTTGATAACCGTGTGACGAACTTTCAACACCGCGTGCTGCTTTTTCGAACGGATCCACAGATGCCGGTTGTCCATCAGGAATTCGGTGC
The DNA here is from genome assembly GCA_049679945.1 of Pyrinomonadaceae bacterium. Taxonomy (GTDB): domain Bacteria; phylum Acidobacteriota; class Blastocatellia; order Pyrinomonadales; family Pyrinomonadaceae; genus OLB17. The sequence continues at coordinate 38,553 of JBAUGW010000026.1, forward strand.
CGTGCTCCTTTGGCGTGATCGGGTAATCGTGGACGTTCTGCAAAACTTCGAGGGCCGTGACATCAAGCTCGACGCCGATCGAGGAACGCGTGTCTTCCTTAACAGTGCCGGTGACGATGATCGAGCTTTCCTGCCCCAGCGAATCCGCGAGGTCATACAACGCCTCGTCATTTGGTTTAAAAACAACGCACTGCACAATGCCCGTGCCGTCGCGAAGCTGCAAAAACACGAGCTTGCCACTCGAACGCTTGTTATAAAGCCAGCCTTTGAGCGTGACCGACTGACCGATGTGGTCTTTTAGTTGGTTGATATAAGTTTGCGACATAAGAATAAAACGCGATTTTAGCATAATGCCGCCGCTTGACTTAGCGTCGCCGCACACGAAGACTGTAACTAAATGGCAGAGGAAAAAAAGAAGAAAAAGATCAACTATTCAGGTGCCTGGGCCGAGGCACGGAAGATCATCTGGAACGCTCGTTGGCGGCTGCTGTTGGGCAGCGTGCTGCTGTTGATCTCGCGGCTCGCGGGAATGGTTTTGCCGGCTTCGACAAAGTATATCGGCGACGACATTTTTACTAACAAGAACTACGGACTGATCAAATGGGTTGCGTTGGCAATCGGTGTTTCGACTTTGATTCAGGGCGTTACATCGTTTGTGCTGTCACAGATACTCGGCGTGGCGGCGCAGCGTGCGATCACCGAGATGCGCAAGCGCGTACAGGCGCACATCGAGCGGCTGCCTATCTCCTATTTTGATTCGACGCAGAGCGGGCAGCTTATTTCGCGCATTATGAACGACGCCGAGGGAATTCGTAATCTCGTCGGCACCGGTCTCGGCCAGATTCTCGGCAGCGTCGTAACCGCAAGCATCTCGATCGGAGTTTTGTTTTATCTGAACTGGCAGTTAACGCTCGCAACAGTTGTCGTGCTGATGATCTTTGGAGCGGCTCTGCTTTATGCGTTCAAAGTCTTACGGCCCGTCTTCCGCGAACGCGGCGAGATCACGGCCGAAGTCACCGGCCGTCTTGGCGAATCGCTCGGTGGAATTCGTATCGTCAAAGCTTATACGGCCGAAAAACGCGAAGAGCTGTCCTTTGCACGCGGCGCTCACAAACTGTTTCGCAACGTCGCAAAGACGGTGACCGGCGTTTCGGCGATCTCGTCGTTTTCGGCGGTCATCATCGGAGCGGTCGCGGTTGTAATGATCGTCCTCGGGGGCAACGCCGTTCAAGCCGGCACGATGACGCTCGGCGATCTGCTGATGTACATCTCGTTTACGTTCTTGCTCGCTATGCCTGTAATTGAATTGACTTCGATTGGCACACAAGTTACCGAAGCTCTCGCCGGCCTCGACCGTATTCGCGAGGTCATGTCGATGACAACCGAAGTTGACGAAGACGAAAAGCGTGAGCCGCTGTCGGCGATAAAGGGATCTATTGAATTCGAGGATGTACATTTCGAATACGACGCCGGAGTAGCAGTTCTAAAAGGCGTGACGTTTTACGCCGCGGCTGGTACGACGACAGCTCTCGTCGGCTCTTCAGGCTCCGGCAAATCTACTATATTGAGTCTCGTGCTGAATTTTATCCAACCAAGTGTCGGTAGCCCGACTGTGAAGGAGGGCGCCGCGTCTTCGAATGAATACGGCGCCCTCCCTAACGGTCGGGCTACTGACACTTCAGGCGTCATCCGCATCGACGGCAAGGACCTGCAGACCGTTCGGCTGCGCGACTATCGGCGACACTTGGGAGTTGTTCTGCAGGACAATTTTCTTTTCGACGGTACGATACTCGACAACATTCGCTTTGCAAACCCAGAGGCAAGTTTTGACGAGATCAAGCGAGTTTGTGCGGTCGCCAACGCCGATGAATTTATTGAGAAGTTTCCAAACGCATACGAAACCATCGTTGGCGAACGTGGTGTAAAACTCTCGGGCGGTCAACGTCAGCGGATCGCGATCGCGCGTGCGTTGCTCGCGAATCCGCGAATTCTGATTCTCGACGAAGCGACATCGTCGCTCGACAGCGAATCTGAAGCGCTGATACAGGAAGGGCTCAACCACCTTCGGCAGGGAAGGACGACTTTCGTCATCGCTCACCGTTTATCGACGATTCGCTCGGCCGATCAGATTCTCGTCGTCGAAGCAGGCGAGATCGTCGAACGCGGGACGCACGATGAGTTGATCGGACTCGACGGACGTTATAAACAGCTTTATGATAAGCAGTATCGTTTTGAGCAGAACCTTTTCGTAAATCCCGGTGAAGACTTTACCGGGAAAATTCCTGAGACGTTGGCTCAGACAAAACTTTAGGAGGACAATTTTATGGCTGAACAAAATTATTCTAATCACACGCGCTGGTTTCCGCTGTTTCACTTTGTGGTGGTACCGCTGCTGTTGGTAAATCTTTTATCGCATCTTGTGCGGTTGTACATAGCCGAGCCGCACAGTGGCCGAAAGACGTTAGCCTTTTGGACACTGCTCAGCTTTACGTTTATTTTGATGGCGCTGGCAGCACGGCTGCAGGCGTTGACCGTGCAGAATCGCGTGATTCGTCTCGAAGAAAAACTGCGTTACAAAGCGATATTGTCGCCTGAACTAGCGACGAAAGCTGAAAGCCTGTCACTTGGCCAGATCATTGCACTTCGCTTTGCATCTGATGCAGAATTGCCCGGCCTGGTCGAGCGAACATTGAATGGCGAGTTTGCAAAACCGAAAGATATCAAAATTGCGATTAAAGACTGGCGCGACGATCACCTGAGAGCTTAGTTCGCGCAGGATGGCTTGTAGCTGAGCAGGTATTTGGTTTTCCAGCGGTCGAATCTGACGATATGGGTGCCTGGTTCGACCGGCTGTAGGGTTTTGTCCGGTTTTCCCGCCCCACCTTCTTCGGCTTCGGCGCGAGTTGTGATCTCAAAAACTCCGCTCTCAAAAACCGCGAGCGACAGCGCCGATAATACCGGATTTTCAAATCCCAAATAAATTACGCTCTGATCCTGAGTTACGCCGATCGGGGCCGCGCGAAACGGTACACGCCACGTTCTGACCTTTTTCGACACATCGTTATTGTCCAGCAGATGTATTTTGTTGACGCTAAAATTCTGGGGCAGATTAAATTTTATGTTGTGTCCCTGAATCAGAGTGACAAAATCCGTTTCTGTCATTTCGAGGATCGCCATCTCAACGTAACAGTCGCCGCACTCCGGCGTTGTAAGGACTGGCTGCGGCAAGGCAAGACTGGCCTTTTCTGCACCTGTCGATTGCAATGACGCTCCGAGTTTGATCGGCGCTTTTGGATCTTTCTGTGATTGTTTGACGCCTCGGATCTTCTGGCACGTAGCTGAATCGAAATACACTTTGTAAGCGATTCCGTGTTTTGTGAGCAAATCGTTAGCGGATTTCGCAAGTTCGGCGGGCGTGATCTGCGGATTTGCCGAACGTAATGATCCAATTTTTTCGACCAGCGCCGATTCTTGAACACCAAATGGCATCATGCTGACCATCTGACCCGGGCAATCCGGCGTAAACGCGAAAAGTACTAGTGAGAGCAATCTAACCGTCTTGTTTTTCATCGATCTCACTCCTCAAAACTTTGATCAGCGTCGGAAAACCGTCAACATTGCCCGCCGATCTGTGAACGATCCGAAACATTGGCAGAATGAACGGTTCGAAGTATGTTTTACCACGCATCGCCGACTGATACGAGAATGTTCCCGCGGCCTTTAGACATCGCTGCAAGGTTTGCAGGCGAAATTCGTATGCAAATTCCACCTCGTCGATCTTTGGCAAACCCAATGTTCTGCGCACGTCGAGGAAGTATCGCCGCTTTTGCGCAAGCCACTCGGGCGACGGCAGATCGGTAATGCGATCGAGCAGCAGCGAGACGAGATCGTATGCCGGCGAGCCGATACGCGCGTCCTGATGATCGATGATCCGCATCTTGTCGTTGCGATCGATCATGAGATTTGCCGCGTGAAAGTCGCGATGACACAGCACGGTTGCAAACGATTCGAGCTTTGCGGCAAGGTCGGCGAATTCCTCCGACAGTTTCGCGTCGATGTCAGCCGACAGCGGCTGTTTCTTGTAAGTAGTGAAATAGTGTTGCTTAAAATAGTTTAATTCCCACAGCAGTTTCTCCGCGTCAAACTCTAAGCGCGATGCAATCGAGTTTGTTTCAAACGCGAGACCGGTCGCGGTCTGTATTCTCGCGATCAACGTGATGGCTTCGTTACGAATGCGCGATCGTTGTTCGACGGTGACCTCGGACATCACCTCGCGAACGACACGGTCGCCGAGGTCTTCCTGCACGATTACGCCCAGCTCGCCGTCGAAATCGTAAACTTGCGCGACGGGTAAACCTGCCTTTAAAAAAAGATCTGTAACGTCGAGATAAGTTTGCTCGTCCGGATTGAACGGCTCGGGATAGACGCAAGCGATCGCGGTCTGGCCATCCCAGTTGATGCGAAAATATTCGCGTGTCGAGGCGTCGGCTGTGAGCGCGACGGTCTCGCCGGGTTGATTGCGAGATACGAGGAACTGTTTGAGTCTCTCTTGGTGGTCGGACATAGAAAATATCGGTGCCGTGTCCGTAGCCCGCACGTCAGTAAGGGCTCAATGTAATTACTATTCTAGGTTGAGCCCTTACTGACGTGCAGGCTACGGACACGCGCGACTACGAACATTTTAATTCAGCGGAACAATGTAATTATCGCCTTGAATATAACCCTTCAGGGCCTTTTCAGGAATCTCGGCGCAGTTACGGACCATATCGGCGCGGACGATTGCCGCGTTTTCGAAATGTTCGCCGGGCTCGATCGTCACACCATCGGCGATGATGGTGCGATAGAGCGTCGCACCGTCACCGATAGTCACGTCGTCCCAAATCACGGAATCTTTTAAATTCACGGCGCCGGCCATGACGCAATTCCTGCCAAAGTGCACATCGCCGCTCTTCATCATCGCTAAGCTTATATCGAGATAACGCGGAATTGTCGAGAGCTCATGCCATTCGCCCATCGTGACGTGGACGGCGATCTTTTCGCCCTTCTTTAGTGCCGGATTATAAAACGTCGGCACGATGTCCGAGTAAACCCCACGCGGAATGTATTCAAAAACTCGCGGCTCGAAGATGTGAATGCCCGTGAACATCATCGGCGGCACGTCCGCGCCGTGCGGGTCGCGTATCTCCTGCTCGGTAAACGGATGCGCGTAGTCGCCAAAGCCCGTCAAAAATCCAGCGTTGGTGTAAACCTCGGTAAAGCGTTCGCGCTTGACGTTAGGTTTTAGAATCATCGTGGCGATTGCTCCCGACGAGCGGTGCGTAGCAAGCGCGGCGGCAATGTCGATGTCGGTGATTATTTTGCCGTTTACGACGAGGAACGTGCCGTTCGCCAGAAACGCGCGAGCGTTATCGAGTGCCCCGGCGGTGCCTAATATCTTCGGTTCCTCGACCGTGTAGTCTATGCGCACATTAAACTGCCCGCCGTCGCCGAGGGCCTCGATCACGGATTGCGGCTGGTGGTGCAGGTTGACGACAACCTCGCCGATGCCGAATGTAGCGACGTACTCGGCGACATAGCCAACCAGTGGTTTGCCGAGAAACGGTATCGCGGGTTTTGTGCGGTCGATCGTTAGTGGAAACAATCGCGTTCCAAACCCTGCGGCGAGGATCATTGCTTTCATAAAAGTAGAGTATAGATTAGAGAGTAGAGAAAATCAGCCACAGAGGACACAGAGATTAAGTCAAAAGTCCAAAAGCAAAAGGCAAAGGTTCAGGTTTCCTTTTTTACCTCTTTCTCCTCGGTATTCTCTCTGGCTGATCTTTTCAACAAAAAAAGGCCGGGAACCGAAATCCCCGGCCTCAAAGTTAAGCTAAGACCTCCATCTAGTGAACTGCCCAACCGGCGACCGGGAAGTCCGCCTGCTGTCCCCATTCGCGCACGGTTGTGCTGCCGTTGCTGGAATTACTCACCCAGAAGTAGTTCTGTGACGGATCCGCGTTGGGGCGCCAGATCGCGAAGTCGGTTTTACCATCGCCGTCGTAGTCGCCAGGGGCGGAAGAGTCGCCCGTGATACCCCATTGAACCTGGCTTGTAGCACCGGTGCGGGTGAGAAGGAAGTGCTGCCTTGCACCGCTGACGGTTCGTCTAACACAGATGTCTGCCTTGCCGTCACCGTCATAATCGCCGGGGATGAGAAAGTCGCTTGAAAGACCCCAGTTGACATACTCGATGCCGCCGGCTGATTTCGCCAGATAGAACAATCCCTGGGTGGGGGCCGACGGGTTTGAACCCTGGATACAGAAATCGTTCTTGCCGTCGCCGTCAAAGTCACCGACGAGCGGGAAGAAATCGCCATCTACGCCAAAGCCCCAAGGGACATACGTAATGTTGCCGCCCGGATTTGCGTTACTTCCGCGATAGAAGAAGAAGCACTGGCCGTCGGGATCGGCAATACCGGGACACCGGAAAACAGCCGGATCGGCCTTATTGTCGCCGTCATAGTCGCCGACGATAGCAGGGTCGTCGCCCGTCAATCCGAAAGTGTCGATCCGGACAGTGCTGGTTTGGCTTTGCAGAATGTAAAAAGCGGACGACGAGCCGGCTTCGCGCCAAACGCTGATGTCGTCTCTGCCGTCGCCGTCGAAATCCTCGGGCGTGATAAAGTCAGTCGCCGCATCGCCCCATTGTGCCCCGCTGACGGCTCCACTGGGGTTGAGAGCGATGTACCAGAAGATCGGCGGTGCGAGAACGTTCTCGGCGGCTGCGCGCCGACGTCCCTTCACTTCGCGTTCTTCCAGATCGCTGCGCGGTCGATTTACGATCTCCCTCGTGACTCTCTCGGACTCGGCGCCTTCGGCAAATGGTGTCGTCGTTCCTCGTGCCACGACATAGTCGGTTCTGCCGTCACCGTCGAAGTCGGCATTGGCGTCGAGCGGGACCGCAAGGCCGACAATCGTCAGAGTGGCGGCTGAAACCGAACCGGTATCTCCGGCGGCATTGTCCGTGAATCTCAACGTCCAAGTGCCGTTGGCATTTGCGACGCCGGCGAAAGCTGCCGTCAAGTTAGTTGCCGGGGAAGTTGTGGTAACCGGCTGCGGTCCACTTTGTGTCGTCCGGTAATCTCCCGGCGGAATGACCGCGGCGGCTCCTGCTGCAAATGCTGCCGCCCACCAATTGGTGCCGGCCGCTGAATCCTTAAAGTTATATGGTCCGGACAGATCCGATGAATCTCCGGCACTCGCGCCCGTTTGTCCGGTGCGACCGTAAATGACGAACGAGTTTCCATTCGGAGCGATCAGAGAGACATTGAGATCCCCAGCCCACGAATGAACCGGGAGATAGGTGTGACTGACCTCAACATTCGAAGGCACCCCTGTAATGCCGGACACCGTAAATGTCACATCTCTCGGCGTTCCGGGTAAATTGTCGGGTATAGCTCCCAGCGTACCTGCATTAGCCGCGAATGTTGCCGCCGGTGCAGCGTTTGTTGCCTTGCCGCCATCGTCGCCTTTTCCTTGTGCGTCCGCGGTGTTGTATGTCGCCGCAAATAACAAAGCGGCTGCCGTTAACGACAAGACCGCAATTGTGTAGAAAATCTTTTTGTCGAATTTACCGACCCAATTCTTGAACATAAAACTTAAACTCCTCCCAGAATTTTTTGGCACTCAAACTGTTGAAACAGAGACACTTGGAATATAAATGATTTTCCCGGCATGCGCAACCGGTTCTGGCACATTAGCTTGCCAGCGTTGCGGGAACGCGGCAGCGTGCCGCCGCGCCCGCATCCTCAGACAGTTGTGTTATCATACGCCAACCAAATGAACAACAGACGCGAGATCATCGGTTGGATGACGTACGACTGGGCGAACAGCGCCTTCTTCACCGTTGTCGTCGGCGTGCTCGTCGGGCCGTATCTGCTCTCGCTTGCCGAAAGAGCGGTCGGAGCAGACGGCGTCGTCCTCGATCTCTTTGTGTTCAAGGTCACGCCAAAGGGGCTGCCCGCATTCTGCACGGCCGTCTCTGTCATCTCGATGGTCGCCATGCTGCCCGTGCTGGGCGCCATCGCCGACTATACGCACCTTAAAAAATCGATGATGGCGGTGTTTTGTTACATGGGCGTCGTCGCCGGTGCGTTGTTATTTTTTGTAACTGATTCATACATCGCGTGCAGCTTGCTATTTATCGTCGGCAACATGAGTTTTGCGGCCGCGAACGTTTTTTACAACGCCTTTCTCATCGACATCACCACAGAGGACCTCCGCGACAAAGTCTCAAGCTATGGCTACGGCGCCGGTTACCTGAGCGGCTTTATCGTGCTCGTGCTCAATTTGATCTTCCTTAAATACTCGAACGAATGGTTCGGAATCACAACCGGCACAGCCGTGCGCCTCTCGTTCCTGTTCGCTTCACTCTGGTGGGGAGCATTCGCAGTGGTGACCTTTTTTCTAGTAAAGACCCGGGACGTAGACAAACAAGTCCCGCATGACAAAAACCTTGTGACCGTTGGCTTCTCTGAGGTGTGGGCCACGCTCAAGGAACTACGCCGGCTTCGCTACACGATGCTTTTCCTCGTCGCCTATCTGTTTTACAACGACGGCATTCAGACAGTGATATTGCAGTCGTCGGTTTTCATCTCGTACGAACTATTTACTTCAAAAGGCCTCGCAGACGACCCGTCGTTCCTAATAATGATCTTCGGCGTCGCGCAGATCTCGGCGTTTGCCGGCGCGCTGATTTTCGAACGCATCGCGCGCGTCATCGGCGCAAAGCGTACTATCATGCTTGCACTCGTCGTCTGGTGCGGCATCGTCATCTACGCGTACGGTTTTTTCGAGACAAAGACGCAAGCTTACATGATGGGTGGCGCGATTGGCATGGTGCTCGGCGCCGCACAGGCTCTGTCGCGCTCGCTGTATTCGCAGATGATACCGCGAGGGCGCGAAGCATCGTTCTTCGGTTTGTACGAGATTTCGGAGAAGGGAACTTCGTGGATGGGACAACTGATGTTCACGATCATCGTCGGAGCAACCGGCTCGTTCCGCCACGCGATACTCGGGCTGATCGTGTTTTTTATTGTCGGCACAATAGTTTTATTATTCACAGACACAAAACGCGCCATCCACGAGGCTGGAAACCTCACACCCGAGGAAGCGCACGACTCTGTGTCCGTAGCCCGCACGTGAGTAAGGGCGCCTGTGGTCATTGTAGGAGCCCTCCCTAACGGTCGGGCTACGGACACGAACCTGACACGCACGAACTTCTTCGCTATAATTATTTCGTCATGAGCTCAACGGAAAGAATAGTTACCATCTTTGGCGGTTCGAAGTGCGCGAATGATTCGCCCGAGTATCTAGAGGCAAAAGCGCTTGGGAAACGCCTTGCCGAAGCAGGATTCACCATTTGCACCGGCGGCTATCTCGGGGTTATGGAGGCAGCCTCGCGCGGCGCGAGAGAAGCCGGCGGCCGCGTTTACGGCATCGTGATGAACCAATTCAAGCACGAGCCGAACCGCTGGCTAACCGACAAAGTCGCGACGAACCACTTTTACGACCGGCTGCAGAATCTGATCACACGCAGCGTCGGTTTTGTCGCCCTTCGCGGCGGCATGGGCACCGTCACCGAAGTTTCGCTCGTGTGGAACAAACTTATGACCGGCGTGCTCGTCGCTCGGCCGCTCGTGCTCGTCGGTGGCTGCTGGAAACCCGTCGTCCAATGCTGGCAAGAGAACTTAGTAGTGAGCGATAACGAAGTCCGCCTGCTCAACTTCGCCGACAATGCTGATGAAGCCGCGAAGATAATCATCGAGAAAACCAGTTCTTAGTCATTTATTAGTTGTTAGCTATTAGTTATTTATGAATTGTCCATCATGCAACGCTTCGTTAATGGACGGAGCAAAATTCTGTGGTTCGTGCGGTTTAACCATGCAAACAGCTGCCCCGAGCCCTCAACCTCAGCCGTCACCGCAGCCAAGTTACCAGGTTGCCCCGCCAACAACCGCAGGCGGCGCGTTTAGATTTGACGCCGACGGCCGCGGTCAAGGTCGCGGCTACACGTGGGAGATTCAGCATCAGGGGGCGTTCGCGCTTGCGGTTGTGACGCTTCAGCCCGAACAGACGATCGCCGCCGAGGCTGGCGCGATGGTATCGATGTCCGCGAATGTCGATCTGCACTCCGAAATGAAGGGCGGCGTCTTTGGCGCTCTCAAACGCGCTGTCGGCGGCGAATCTGCCTTCGTCTCGACCTTCACCGCGCGCGGTGGAGCCGGCGAAGTGACGCTCGCACCCGGCGCCCCGGGCGATGTCGCGGGGATCGAGATGCAGAACCAAACTTTCATGGTGCAGTCGAGCTCATACCTCGCGGGCGACACTTCTCTCGTTGTCGATACAAAATTCGGTGGCGCGAAATCTTTCTTCGGTGGCGAAGGTTTGTTCGTGCTGCAAATCTCAGGCACCGGCCTGCTGCTCGTTTCATCATTTGGTGCGATCCATCGCCGCACTCTCAGACCGGGCGAACAATACGTCGTCGATACCGGCCACCTAATCGCGTGGGAAGGCCACATGGCATACAACCTGCGAAAAGCCGCAAAGAGCGGTTACCTGCGCAGTTTCTTGAGCGGCGAAGGAATGGTCGCCGAATTTACGGGCCCGGGCGAAATACTCGTTCAGACGCGCAATCTCGCGGCGTTTGCCAGCATGCTTAAACCGTTCTTCCCGTCACAGGGCGGCGGCAGCGGGTTTAGTTTTGGAAGTTAGTTTGTAACCGTGTCCGTAGCCCGCGTGTAAACAAGGGCTACCGTTGATACTATTCTACGGTAGCGATTCCTGACGTGCGGGCTACGGACACGCGGCTACCGACGCTGATTCCCAAATGAACAATTTAGGATTCAAAACCTCAGAACGCAGATTGAAGGCTACTGCCGTTTCTCGCGGCATGGGTATCGGTCAAGTTGTCTTCTTCGCTCCAGCTTCCCATCGCGTAATCCATGCTGTTATCGATGAAGATCAAATTCCAATCGAGATCCTGCGACTCGCCGACGCAGTTGGCTCTGCAAAACTAAAGATCAAGAAACTCGCGAAGGAGCAAAACAGCACGAGCAGTGTATTCGGTGCGCATCTGCTGATCGTTGACGAGTCACCGTTTATTGCCGAGATCGAAGCGGCGATTCGCGAGCGACGTGTGAACGCCGAATGGGCCGTGCGTCTGATCGCCGAACATCGACGCAAGCGTCAGAATACCGTCGCCGATGAGAGCTTTCGCGAAAAGTCGAACGACATCGCCGACGTCGCCGAACATTTGATTAACGAGCTGACCGGCTTTTCAAATGACGACTGGGCAGCTCCGCCCGAGTCGATCGTCTTCGCACGCGAACTTCGCCCGTCAAACATCGTCCATATCGCAAAGAGTCTGCCGGCCGCGATCATCACTGAACGCGGCGGCTGGACATCGCACACCTCAATACTCGCACGTGAATTGAAAATTCCAATGGTCACTGGTCTTAATGAGATGCAGCCAAAACTCGCCGAGCACGACAACGTAATTGTCGATGCCGTTAATGGCGAAGTTATTGTCGATCCCGACATCGACACAATCGAACAATTTAGAACGATCAACATCGAATCCCGATTCATCGGGATTACCGAAGATTATGTTGCCGCACCTCGAAACTCGTGTATTACACGTGACGGAACGGAGATCGTTATTCGCGCAAATGCAGAAAGCGCACCTTCCTACGATACGGCGCGGCAAGCCGGTGCCGTCGGCATAGGGTTGTTTCGATCGGAGTCGATGATAAAGAACGCGGGACAGATTCCGAGCGAGGATGAACAAGTTGAGGCTTACGTGAACATCGCCGAAGCTGTAGGCGATGACGGCGTACGGATTCGCACATTCGACATCGGCGTCGCACAATTCCCGAACACGAACCTTGAGCCGGAGAGCAATCCATCGCTCGGATTAAAATCGATTCGTTTAAGTTTGACTGAACTCGAGTACTTTCGGACGCAGATTCGCGCGCTGCTGCGGGCATCTGCGGAACACGAGATCGATATTATCCTGCCAATGGTCACAGGCCTGGACGAAATTTGGCGATCGCGAGAGGTGATCGATTCAGAGCGAGAAAAACTGATCGAATCAGGATTTTCTGTCGGCGAGCCGCGGCTCGGCGCGATGATCGAGGTGCCGTCGGCGGTGCTGACATCGCATGAGATCGCCGAGAACGTCGATTTCCTTTGTCTTGGCACGAACGACCTCGTTCAATATCTTCTCGCCGTCGACCGCGATAACGAAGCGGTCTCGGATTGGTACCAAACACTGCATCCGGCGGTTTTTCGCGCGGTGAAACAAGTAGTCTTGGCAGGAAGCAAAACTGATAAACCCGTCGTGGTCTGCGGCGAAATGGCCGGCTCGCCATTCTACGTGCCGCTGCTGATCGGCGCCGGCGCGCGTGAGTTGAGCATGAATATAAACTCGATTCAGAGCGTTCGTCAGTTGATCGCCGGCATTACAATCGAAGATTCCGCAAGTCTCCTCGAACACGTGATGAAATGCAAAACTGCCGACGAAGCGGAGAATGAGCTTCGCGATTTTTATTTAGAAAACTGGCGCGACCTCTTTCCGCCGGACATTCTCAGCGCAAAACACCGTTAATTTTTTCTCAAAAAACTAAAATCACGTTGCTTTTACCCCTTTATCTAGGCGTGGAGCGGGCTTGCTCGCTAGCATTACGTTATTGGAATCAAGCGCTTTCGCGAAAAATGGTAAGAGTCCGGGTGCCAAATTTTTATAAAGTCGTCGTCACGTCGCTGTTACTTAGCGTGAGCTGCGTTGCCGTGTTCGCGCAACGTAACAATCCGGATTCGGCAAATCCGGTTTCGCGTGTTGAGCCGCAAGAACAGCCCGTCGCACAGATGCAGCCCGTAAATATGAGGGTCGGCGAGTGGAGGCCAACCACATCGCAACAAGCGCCCAAGACTGCACGCAACATTGTCGCGGCATCGACGCCATTGACCGAGACTTACAAGATCGGCGTCGGCGACGTGCTGTTTATCAATTTGAAAAACGCGCCAAGGGCTGCAGGTTATTACACCGTGCGACGCGACGGAACGATAGATTTTCCGCTTGCCGGTGAAGGTCCGTCGGTTGTTGAGAAAACTGTGGAGCAGGTCGAAGAGGTGCTTGCCGCGGCGATAACGCTTTATTCAAACCCGCTGATCGAGGTTAAGGTTCGTGAATACGTCAGCCACAAGATCACGGTTTCGGGGATGGCTGAGCGAGTTGGCGAAACGAGTTTGCAGCGTGAAGCAATCCCGCTGTTTGCGATCCGCGCCGACGCGTTGGTCAGCTCTGCAGCGACAAAGGTGAACATTCGACGCGGTGATTTAGCCAAGGTTGAAACCTACGATCTTAGCGACGAAAAAACAGGCGACGTTCCTGTTTATCCCGGCAATTCAGTTGAGTTCACAGCCGACGGGCATCGATCATTGCTTGCGTCGAGCAGATTTTTTTATATAGCAGGCGAAGTGAATGCGACCGGACAAAAGCAATTTACCGACGGCATGACGTTGTTTCAGGCCGTGACAGCGGCGGGCGGGGCAAAGGGCAACCCGAAGAAGGCGACGCTGCGTCGCAAGAGCGATAGGGGAACGCTAAATGTCGCCGAATTTAACCTGCGTGCGATCAGGGACGGCAAAGCGACCGATCCCGAGATTGCGGCTGGCGACATGATTCAAATAAGTAATTGAAATTGTTTGTAACATGCTATTTGTATGTTCAACAATTTTTGTTATAATCTCGAAGCCTTGCAATGGAGCGCGTCGGGTGATCGCTTTCCCGATTTATCGGGAGAGAGGAAAGTCCGAACACCGAAGGGCAGCGAGCCGGTTAACGACCGGGCGTGCTGTGAAAATAGCACGACGACAAGTGCAACAGAGAAGAGACCTGCCTTGAAAAAGGCGATGGGTGAAACGGTGAGGTAAGAGCTCACCGGCGGGGGTTGGTAACGGTCCCCGGCCAGGTAAACTCCTCGCGGTGCAAGATCAAATAGGGAATCGCTATTTCTCGTGCGGCCCGCACGAAGTCCCGATTCATCGGGACAGCAGGTTCCGGGTAGATCGCTAGAGCCAAACAGTAATGTTCGGCCCAGATGAATGATCGCCGTCCCGAGCGATCGGGATAACAAAATTCGGCTTACGAGACGCGCTCCATTTTGCAGGGATCGAAGCCTTCGCTAGATCAGTAAGGAGATTTTTTTATGGCAAACCGTAAAGGTGTTTTTATCGGTGCGTATGTGCCCAACGAATTGAAGGAATCGCTCCGCCGTCGCGCGGCGCTCGAGCATCGCACGCTTTCACAAGAGATAACGCGAATTTTGGTTGAGGCGGTTCATGGCAAAGGCTTGCCGACGGGCAGTGTCGACCGACGCGGAACAGTGGCTGTGCCGCGTCGCCGCGCGTCCGATCCGCCGATCCGTCGCCGAGCCGACGACCTGCCGTATATCGCGCCGGAAGGTAAAAAGAAGTGAGCTTAATGAGTTTTAGCTCGAGTGCCGCCGTCGTTTAAATCGAGGCGGCGCTTTTTTGCGCCCTGGCTCGTCTGCTAACATCGGTGTCGATGGATAAGAACACGATTTTGTATGTGATAATTGCGCTGCTCGCCGGTTTTATCGGCGGGTTTCTGCTCGCTAGTTCAATGAACCGCTCTGAGATCAACGCGCTTCGCGGACAAGGCGGACGACAAACGTCGCAACCTGCTCAGGGTAATCAAAGCAACCCTCAAGATCAGACGCTTAGCGAGGCAGAGCTAAAAGCGAAGATTGATGAGGCTGATAAAAGTCCGTCTAATTTCGCGTTTCAAAAGGACCTCGGCATCGCTCTCTATCGCTACGCGGCGATGAAACAAGACGTTACAATTCTAAATGAGGCGCAGAGGATTTTAGAACGTGCAAATTCACTGAACGGCCGCGATTTTGACGTCCTGGTCGCGCTCGGAAACTCGCATTTTGATATCGCGTTTGATAAGAAAGACGGCACCGGTTTTCAAAAAGCTCGCGAGATTTATGCGGACGCATTGCGGGTCCGACCGGACGACGCAGATGTTCAAACTGACATAGGAATTTCGTACTTCTGGCAGCCTTCGCCGGATTATAACAAGGCGGTCACGACGCTCGAGAAGGTAAGTGCCGCTAATCCGATGCAAACACGATCGATGCAGTACCTGGCGCGCAGCTACATCAAACTCGGGAAGTTTGCCGACGCAGAAAAAACTATTGCAAAGATAAAAAATATCGATCCGAATGCAGCAGGGATGGCTGAACTAAACTCTGAGCTCACCGCCGCAAAAAGCGGTAATTCCCAATGAGAGAAATCCTAATCATTTTAATCGTCGTCATCGTGCTGCTCGCGCTGACGGCGGTCAAATATCGCAAGCAGATCGCGGGTCTGATCGGAGTCGCGCGGATGTTGAAGGATGCAAAAAATGCCGTTGGGCAAAACTCAATTCGCGGTGAAGATGCGCGGAGCGTGCAGCTTGTGAATTGTGCGAAGTGTGGCGTGTGGGTTCCGCAAGACAAGGCGGTCAAAATTCGTGACGGCTATTTCTACTGCTCCGACAAGTGCGTCAAAACTCGCGTCACATAAACATTGCGAGATACCACGCGATCAGTCTGTCGCCCACAACCAACGCGATGATGGATCCGGCCCCTAAAAAGATGCCGAACGGTATCTGTGTCTGAAGATCCTTATCTTTGTGACGCGACAAAACAATAACGCCGATAATCGCTCCTGCGAACGCGCCTGCAAAGATCGTCAACAAACTCAGTCGCCAGCCGAGCAGCGCGCCGACGCCCAACATCATCTTCACGTCACCCAGGCCCATCGCATCTACGCCGCGGAGGGCTTTCCAAATCGCGCCGACCAGCCACAACGAACCGCCACCGACCAGCGCTCCGAGTAACGCACCGGCCAAACTTACGAGCCATGCAGGCTGTCCCTGCAAACTACTTATCGGCGCAAACATCGTGTCCGAAAATACGTGACCGAAAGCGATGGGATAGATGATTCGCACGAGCAGCGCCGACATGAGCAGCGGATACGTGATCACATTGGGCAAGATCATGTGCTCGGCGTCGATAAAAACAAGCGCTATCATGGTTGAGACAAACACCAGTGCGATCGGCAAAAACGGCGCGAGACCGAACTTCATAAAGACAATCAGGAACAACAGACCGGTTAGCGCCTCGATGGTCGGGTACCGCCACGAGATCGGCTCTTTGCAACTTGCGCATCTGCCGGCGAGCATGACCCAACCGATGATCGGCACGTTATGCCAAGGTTTGATACCGGTGTTGCATTTTGGACATTTTGACGACGGCAGCAGCGATAATCCGCTAGGCACGCGGTGGATGACGACATTCAAAAAGCTGCCGATGCACGCACCGATGACGAAAACCAAGATGTAGATCAGAAGTTCGGACAATATTTTGTTAATTATGCTCTAGCGTTTTCCTAGCAAAGAACCGAATGTTAATTTATCATATTGATACTACAAGTGCCTGACAGGAGGGAACATAACTAGTTGAAACCGACAGACATTGCCAATCCCGAATATTTTCACAAAGTCGTTGACTGCCAGTACGCATGTCCGGCGCACACGCCGGTGCCCGAATACATTCGCCTGATCGCCGAGGGTAAATACACCGAGGCGTATATGATCAACTGGGATTCAAATGTGTTTCCCGGCGTCCTGGGGCGAACGTGCGACCGTCCGTGCGAACCCGCCTGTCGTCGCGGCCGCATCGACGAAGAGCCCGTCGCGATCTGCCGCCTCAAACGCGTGGCCGCCGACAACCGTGACGATGTAATTCCGTATATGCCGAAGGGGCCGTTTCCATCGAATGGGAAGAAAGTTGCGCTCATCGGTGCCGGGCCGGCTTCGCTGACCGTCGCGCGCGATCTCGCGCCGCTCGGCTATGAGATTCATCTCTTTGACGAACAGATAAAAGGCGGCGGTTTTATGCGTTCGCAAATTCCGGCGTTTCGTCTCCCCGAGCACGTTCTTGAAGAAGAGGTCGATTACATTCTGCGGCTCGGTATTCACACGCACTTCAAACATTACGTCGATTCGCTCAAAGGCGTGCTTGAAAAAGATTACGACGCCGTCTTTGTCGGAACCGGCGCACCGCGCGGACGCGACCTGCCTGATCTGCCGGGCCGTCAAGAGGGCGCGGCGAATATTCACATCGGCATCAACTGGCTCGGCTCTGTCGCATTCGAACACACTGACAAGATCGGCAAACGTGTCATTGTACTCGGCGGCGGAAACACGGCGATGGACTGCTGCCGCACGGCTCGGCGGCTTGGCGGCGAAGATGTGAAAGTCATTGTGCGCTCGCCCTTTGCCACGATGAAAGCCAGCCCGTGGGAAAAAGAGGACGCTCAGCACGAAGATATTCCGATCATCGACAATCACGTGCCTAAATCCTTCGTCGTTGCAACCGACGAAGAGTGGTCAGCGGTCGGTGGTCAGTGGTCAGCCGGAATGCCTGTCCCCGACGGCGCGAAGTTGAATGTCGATGAGAATCCGCAATCCGAAATCCGAAATCCGCAATTGAGGGGCATGACCTTTGAAAAAGTCGAGGCCGTTTACGACGAGAACGGCAAACGCTCGCTCGTGCCGACGGGCGAACCCGGTGTTTTCTATCCGGCAGACGATGTTTTGATCGCGGTCGGGCAGGAGAACAGCTTTCCGTGGATCGAGCGAAACATCGGACTCGATTTCGACAAATGGGAAATGCCGGTCGTTGACAAAACCACGTTCCAATCGACGCATCCGAAAGTTTTCTTTGGCGGCGACGCAGCCTTCGGACCTGAGAACGTCATCACGGCAGTCGCTCACGGACATCAGGCCGCAGTCTCGATCGATTTGCTGTGCAACAAAAAGAATTTACTGACTGAGCGGCTTCACCCGATGGTAAATCTCGTCTCGCAAAAGATGGGCATTCACGAATGGGCGTACGACAGCGAGATCGACGAATACGACCGCCTCGTAGTACCCCAAGCACCGAAGACAAAGACGCTCGTCAACCGCAAACAGGAAGTCGAGCTCGGCTTTGACCCGCTCGCGGGCTACAAAGAAGCCGAGCGCTGCCTCAACTGCGATGTGCAGACGGTCTTTGACGCACCAAAATGCATCGAGTGCGACGCCTGTGTCGATATCTGCCCGACGAGCTGCATCACGTTCACGGCCGACGGCGAAGAAGCCGATCTGCGCCCACGCTTAAAGGTGCCCGCCCTCAACCTCACGCAGGACGTTTACGTCGCCGACGGCCTCAAGACGGGGCGCATCATGGCAAAGGACGAGGACGTCTGCCTCCACTGCGGCCTCTGCGCCGAACGCTGCCCCACCGCCGCCTGGGACATGCAAAAATTCTGGTACGACGTTGCCAAAGCCGGCGAGGTCAAGTACGGCGCGAATGGTGCAGGCGCGGTAGTCCAGATCACGAGGAATGGGAATGGCACGGTCTAACTCTACGTTGAGTTAAGTGTGGTTACGACAATTAATATGGTGTTGCTATTCGAGGTAATGGATAAAGAGCTGCCGCTGCATTTTATCTTGGGTTATTTCGGCTTGATCGCTGTTGCGGGCTTTTTGCTTGTTCGCAAGCACCCGGCATTTCTTCTTTTGGTCGTACCGCTGTGGCTTCTTTATGCTCCATTACATTTCTCGGAGTTAAACGACCCATTTGTTGGCCCGGTCATTGTTCGTGAAGCTGGTAATTCCTACGTCGTGCTGAGTTATTTCGCGATGGCTATCAGCGCCATTTTGCCAGTCGTTGGATTCGTTGCTTGGGTTCGTCGACGGATGAAGAGTGATGCCGAAAGAAAGGGTTCAACAAACGAGCGAGCCGAGTAACATCTGAGTAATATTAGCCCGAAGCTGTGTAGATCGCGTCCGAAGCACAAGAAGTCCTTCACGAAGCGCTAACGATCGCTCACGAAGGACATAAAAACTCGAAACGAAGCGGTGAAAGTCGCTCACGAAGCATGAGAAGTTCGATACGAAGCCCGACAAGGCCGGCATTATTCGAAAAAAGTGCCGGTTTAACCTGAGACAACCTGAGTTTAAGGCCGCAATGCATTTGGTCGCGTAGCGACCGTTTGAATTTAGCCGTGGGTTTCAACCCACGGAAAGGATGAAACAAACAACCTCGTCGCGTAGCGACGACTGAATAGATGGCCAACACGTATTGGAATTTGTTTTATCACATTGTGTTCAGCAGGAAAGGCCGCGTTGATTTTATCGACAAAGAAAGCGAAAACCGGGTCTGGGCTTTCATCGGCGGGCTCGCGAGAAAACATGAGATGATTGCGGTTCACGTAGGAGGGATCGAGAATCACATTCATCTTCTGATACTGGCAAAGCCAAAGATCGCTCCAAGCCAAATTGTTCAATGGATCAAAGGTGAGTCGTCAAAATGGATCCACGATACATTTCCCGAGTTAAAAGGTTTGCATGGCAGGACGGGTTCGGCGTGTTTTCGGTTAGCAAATCAAATGTTCCCAATGTTGTCGAGTACATCAAAAATCAACGCGAACATCATAATAAGCAGAGTTTTGAAGACAAATATGTTTCGTTATTGAAGTTGCATGGGATTGATTACGACGACTCGTATTTATTCGTTTGATTCAATCGTCGCTATGCGACGCCGATCATTTACATTCGCATTCCGTGGACAAACGTCCCCGGCTAGATTCGATCAGCCGCTATGCGGCGAAGAAATGGGGAACTCTAATACTGCGGAGCCCTGAGTAAGAAATGTTAGGACCGGGAGCGACGGTTGCGGGCCTACCGCAACACTGGCACGTTGTTTGTGCCAGAACCGACTGGGTTCTTGAGGTCGGCAAATTGAGGAGACTTTAGTAGAATAGGAGTATTATGAACGCAACAATCGAAACTAGCGTTATTTCGCGTTCGCCCGGTGTTATGAGCGGTGCGGCTGTGTTTGAGGGAACCCGGGTCCCGGTGCAGAGCCTGCTGGATTATCTGGCGGGAGGCCATCCGCTGGAAGAGTTTCTCGACGATTTTCCGACAGTCTCGCGTGAGCAAGTCATACAACTTCTACACGAGTTGAGTCATTCGTTTGATACTGCGAGCATATGAAAATCCTTCTCGACGAATGCCTTCCAAAAAAGCTGAAGTTTGAGATCGACGCGGAATTCGTACAAACCGTTCCAGAAGCTGGCTGGGCGAGTAAGCAGAACGGCGAGTTGCTGAGGCTGGCTGAGCAAGAGTTCAATGTGTTAGTTACGAATGACCAGAATATGGAGCGTCAGCAACCCATTAGCTCTTTCGACCTAGCGTTCATTGTCCTCGTCGCTCCAACCAATGACATCGTCGATTTACTGCCGCTAATGCCGCAGTTAAATGAAATCTTAGACTCGATCAAATCAGGTACCATTGAATACATCAAATAGTCAAAAGATCAACGACTTTGTAATTCGCTTTGCGAATGTGAACGGCACCGGTTCGGCGTCGGCGAATGCGCTGTTTACCAAGGCGGTGTTTCGGATGGGCGTGCCGGTGACGCCGAAGAACATCTTTCCGTCGAACATTCAGGGATTGCCGACGTGGTACGAGGTTCGTGTAAGCGAGAAAGGCTATCTCGGCCGTCGCGAGGGCATAGATCTGATGATTGCGGTCAATCCGCAGTCGATGAAAAAAGACTACGCCGATGTTTCAAGTGACGGTTACTTTCTTTACGACTCGTCAAAACCCTTGCCGCCCGGTATGAAGCGCGACGACATCACGCATATCGGCATCCCGCTGATGAATCTCGTAAACGGAGCATATGCCGACTCGCGTCAACGGATGCTGTTCAAAAATATCGTGTACATTGGCGCGCTGGCGGTGCTGTTTGGGATGGATTTTAAGGTTCTCGAGGGGCTTATTGAGGGGCAGTTCAAGGGGAAAGAAAAGCTCATAAAGCCCAACTTCCAGGCTTTGCAGCTCGGCATCAACTGGGTGCGCGACAATTATGACGGACCGTTTGACTTAAAGCTCGAAAGTCGCGATTTGCTCGGTGACAAGATACTTTTCAGCGGCAATTCCGCGTGTGGGCTCGGGGCCGTTTACGCCGGTGCGACCGTCGCCGCATGGTATCCGATCACGCCTTCGACATCGGTCGTTGATGCGTTCGCGAAATATGCCGCCAAGTACCGCGTCGATCCCGAAACCGGTAAAAATAACTATGCGATCGTGCAGGCCGAGGATGAGCTTGCCGCTATTGGGATGGTGATGGGAGCTTCGTGGAATGGCGCACGAGCATTCACGGCGACCAGCGGCCCCGGCGTTTCGCTAATGAACGAGTTCCTCGGGCTCGGTTATTTTGCTGAGGTTCCGACGGTTCTGATCGACGTCCAACGCACCGGCCCTTCGACCGGAATGCCGACGCGGACGCAGCAGTCGGACATCCTGCTCGCGGCTTACGCTTCGCACGGCGACACAAAGCATCCGCTGCTGTTTCCCGCGAGCCCGAAAGAATGTTTCGAGATGACGGTCGCAGCCTTTGACCTGACCGAACGCCTGCAGACGCCCGTCATAATGATGACCGACCTCGACCTCGGCATGAACGACCACATTACAGATGAGCTTGTCTGGGACGATTCACGTCAATACGACCGCGGCAAAGTTTTGACCGCCGAGCAATTGGATGCAATTTACGCCCAGGCGACGACCGGGAAGGGAATTGGCTATTTGCCGGGAACGCAGGCGCCCTCGCCTGCAACGTCTGACGCTTCGCCGGACGTGAACAGCAACAACGGTGATCTCGTCGTAAGCGGCGATGCAGGCGAGGGCGCCCGCGCTCCGGCCGAAATGTTTCGTGGAAAATACGGTCGCTATTTGGACATCGACGGCGACGGAATCGCTTACAGGACGATACCGGCGACACACGCGACGAAAGGTGCGTTCGTCACACGCGGCTCTTCGCGAGACGAATACGCCGTTTATACCGAAGACGCCGACGTGTATCAACGATTTGTCGATCGCTTGGCGCGCAAATGGGATACAGCGAAGGAGTTGGTTCCGAGTCCCGTGTTTCACTCAAGTGACAAGAGACAGGTAACAAGTGACAAGAAAGACTCTTCTGTCTCGTCACCCGTCACCCGTCACTCGTCACTAAGTGACGGAGTCATTTACTTCGGCACCTCGACCTACGCTGCCGAGGAAGCATTAGAACTACTGGCAGAAGAGGGAATCCACCTCGACGCCATGCGCGCCCGTGCCTTTCCCTTCGGCAAGGCGTTTCGTGATTTCGTCGACGCTCACGCTACGATCTTCGTCATCGAACAAAACCGCGACGCCCAATTCCGCAGCCTGATGATGATCGAATTAGGCGTCGATGCATCGAAACTGATCTCGGTATTGAACTACGACGGCATGCCGATCACGGCGGACAATATCTTCAGGCAGATTAAAACGGCAATCGGATAAATGCATGCGAATCACGATTACAATCACATACTTGGTCGTTGTGACGATTGCAATTTCACTTCTTTGGATATTTCAGCCGCCGACTGATCACGGATTAGTGTTAATGGCCGCTTTGGCTACTGCTTGGATTCTCTCGTTACCATGGAGCTTGCTGACAATTCTAGTTGTGTGGTGGTTCATGCACGAATATGCTGAACCTATCTTTCTTGGCTTTTTTGCAATCTGCGCAATCCTTAACGCTCTGCTGTTCAATTTGTCGCGGTTTCGAGACCGATTCGAGATTTGGAATTACAATCGAAAGCACGGCGCTAAAATTGCCTAATATATGACCTACATCAGAATATATGACCTACGTTAGATCAACATTTCGACATCCGGCATTGCCGAAGAACGACCTTGGGTACACGGTCGATTATTACGAGGGCTCGCTTTCGACGCTGTGTGCGGGGTGCGGGCACGATTCGATCAACGCAGCGATCGTCGAGGCGTGCTGGCAGATGAACATCGAGCCGCATAAGGTAGCGAAGCTATCGGGCATCGGCTGCTCGTCGAAATCGCCGGCTTACTTTTTGTCGAATTCGCACGGGTTCAATTCGGTTCACGGGCGCATGCCGAGCGTGGCAACGGGTGCCAATCTCGCGAACCGCGACCTGATCTATTTCGGCGTCTCGGGCGACGGCGACACGGCGTCGATCGGGATGGGGCAGTTTGTCCACGTCGTCCGACGAAACCTGAACATGGTCTATCTCGTGATGAACAACGGTTGCTACGGCCTGACCAAAGGCCAGGACAGCGCGACCGCCGACGCTGGCTCAAAAAGCAAAGCGGGAAGTGTCAATCTATTCGAAGCGATCGATCTCGCGAGCCTCGCTATCGAGCTTGGAGCGACTTTCGTCGGGCAGAGTTTCTCAGGCGACAAGGAACAGCTCACGCCTTTGCTAAAAGCCGCGATGAAACACCAGGGCTTTGCATTCCTCAACGTCATCTCGCCATGCGTCACATTCAATAACAATCCCGGCTCGACAAAATCCTACGACTACGTCCGCGAGCACGTCGAGGTGACAGGCACTATGGATTTTGTGCCGATCTCAAAGGAAATTCTTGCTAGCTACGAGGCGGGAAGCGTAAAAGACTTGCTGATGCACGACGGCTCGACGATACATCTGCACAAGCTTGCAAAAGATTGGGACCCGATGGACCGTAATTCCGCGATGAACGCAATTCACCACGCAAAAAGGAAAGGCGAGATTCTTACAGGTTTGTTGTTTATCGATGAGGATTCGAACGACTTGCATTCGATGTTGAATACGAGTGATGTTGCTCTCAATTCGCTCGATAACGATGTCTTGTGTCCGGGCTCTGATGCTTTGACTAAACTAAACATCTCGCTTCGGTAACCTCTGTCGCCCACTAACGCGGGCTTTCTTTTTTGGGAAACGAAAACCCCAGGTTCCGCTTCGCTTCACCTGGGGCTAAATTCCGTCGCTGCTCCGCAGCTTTTATTCGCGTGATAGTGGTTTCCTAAGTCATTGGCTTCTCTAGGATCTCTGCCAATGCACGCATTCGGGCGGCATCGGCAGCATTCTTTGCCGTGCCGGCGCTTTTATCCAAAGACTTTGCGTATTTTTTGAGTGCCTTTAGTTCTTTTGCAGAGCCGCTGGCCTTTTGAATTGAGAGACGCAAATCAGCAATCTCATTAGAAGACATCGCTTGCGAGCGTTCTAGTTGATCGACGTAGGCCTTTGCAACGGTTAAGTTTCGCGGCCAGTCAATACGCTCTTGGTTTTGTACATTCAGCCCAGTTACGCGAACTGAGTTGGCAGCATCGATCTCGTTCTGCGTAAGGTGCTGCGTTGGTGTTAGTTCAAAAATATCCAAACCGCGAGCGATCTCGGACGAATAAATTTTGCCGTTGTACCAATAGGCCGACCACGAGCCGCCCATGACGATCATCTTCGCGTCGATCGGGCCGCGATCGAAGTAGGCGATCTCAACAGGATTTGCCGCATCGCTAAAGTCCATAACCGAGATGCCGCCTTGATACCAGGCTTGAATTTTAAGATCGCGGCCGGGAACCGGAATCAGCGAACCATTGTGCGCGACGCAGTTTTCGCTGTTCCCCTGAGCGGCAGGAAGTTTGTAGTAGTTTGCGAATGTGAGTTTGTTGTCTTTCAGATTGAAGATCGCGTTTGCACCCCAAACGTTCGGGTCTGTCTCGCGGCAACGAGCTCCCATGCCGCCGCCCCATTCGTCGGTGAACACGACCTTCTTGCCGTCATTAGAGAAAGACGCCGAATGCCAATACGCATAATTCTTATCATTGACGGCGTCAATCCGTTTCGGATTTGCCGGATCTTTTATATCGAGCAAAATTCCGTTACCCGAACAAGCTCCGGCCGCGAGGCCGAGCTGCGAGTATACGGTTATGTCGTGGCACTGGTCAGTTTCCTCGGGGCGTCCTTGATTCGCATGCGAACCGCCGTCAGTTAATGCGTTGATAGCGCCGGTTTTTTCGTCGCCGAAGATACGCGGGCTAGAAATGACCTTAGCGTCCTGCGGTGCGGCGACAGGAACTTTGATAATGTCGATTCGAAACCGAGCAGAGTTTGGATCTTTATCGGGTGCGCCGTCTGAGCAGCCCGCGAGCTCTTCGCTCGGCCGCACGAAGGACGTGCCCGAAACATATATGTAAACATTGTCCTTGTCATTTTGGGGTACGACGAGCGTGTGCGTGTGTGAGCCGCGACAGGTTTGCACCGCACCTACCTGCTTCGGATTTCGAATATCGCTGATGTCAAATATTCGCACTCCGCGAAAACGGTCTTTCTGTGCAGACGGCGGGCCCGGCCGTTGTCCGGCAGCCGGCGGTGGATTGGGGGTAAAGCCCTGCGTACCGCAATCGAGACGGCCATTGGGCATCTCGACAGACATAAACATCAAATTTTTGTAAACCGAAACGTCCCCTTGACCGCCGGGACACAGCATCGATGTCACCAGCTTTGTTTTCGCCGGATCTGAAATGTCGTAGATATTCATGCCGTAGAAGTTACCCATGAACAGATGATTCCCCTGAAACGCAAGGTCCGAATTTGCAAACGCGAGGCCCGCGAAGCTCATTCTCACTTGCGGCGGTATCTGCGATGGATCACTAATTCCCAACGCGCCGAGAGCTTTGGCAACCATCGGACTGTTCGGATCGACCCCGAGGTCAAAAGCCTCGGGCTTTTTGATAAGGGCGACGTGTTTAATGCCGTTTGAAATTTCACCGGCATCGAACAAACCTGGTGACAACCTAGCACGCGGATCGTTGGGATTAGAGCCCTTCATACCCGGCGGCAGAGGCGGCGGACCTCCCGAGCCTTGAGCCTGAACCATTGCGGCAAAGCAAAGGCCCAAGAGAAGGGAAACTGCTAGTAAACGAAAAGCGATATTTTGTACTCGGTTCATAATGTTGTTTTCTACGGTTTTCTATTAAGTAAGGTTTCCATTGATTTGATCTCAGCCCGCTGACCGCTATCGACGTCACTTGCGAAATTAAATAACTCTGCGTCTTGCCCGGCGCCCGGCGAGTCGAAAAGTTCCTTTACCATAACCAGCGCACCTTTGTGATGTTGGATCATTCCCTTCAAAAACAGACGATCAAAGCCGGCGCCTTTTGCTCTCATTAATGCACCCATTTGAATTGGAGTCAACATTCCGGGCATGAGCATTTTAGCTCCCGAAGCCTGCATGTCGCTCATGTTGCCGTCTGACATTCCATCCATCAGCGACACGACAGGTTCGCCTCTAACTTCGAGCCAGCGTTTCATGAAGTTCATCTCATCGGTCTGCGACTGACTGATCCGAGCGCCGATAAGACGAATGTCTTTATTATCACTCCGTGACTCGACCAACGCAGTCATTACAACCGCTTGCTCGTGATGCATGATCATGCCCTGCATGAACTCAATGTCCTTTTTTGAACTCGGCGGCAATACGGCTCTCGTATTGTTGGCTAATATTCGTGTCGGCTGCCCTGGCGCTCCCGGTTGAACCACGACGGGTTCCATCTGCGAATTAGCCTGCTGAGCCCCGACGGATAAACTCATACAGCACGCAAGAAAGGCGCCGAAAAACCCCAAACGTTGCAATTTTGGCTCGGAAAAATACAGCATGAATCGACTACCTCAACTTATCACAAAGTTAGAGTCCAAACCTACTCGACGAGATTACCAATTTCAATGTATGCGGAATATTTTGGAGGCGGCGATCGGAATCGAACCGATGAATAAGGCCTTTGCAGTTCATAATTAGGTTGATTCCCCGAATATCATCCAGTGTCAGAAATCGATGTTAACAGGACTTCCCGGCATTCAATTTCCGCTCGGTGACTCTCCAGGTATGCACTTGGTTGCTACCGTTCTCGCTACACTCAGCTTTTAATAAGCGCACGCCCCTAGATGCTGTCTAAAAATGTGTGTTGGTGTTGATCTCGCGTGAACCGCCTGGTTTAGGCTTTGATACGAACGATAGTAATTTATTGGCTACACAAGTAATCGCACCTTCAACAGGTTGTTCTCAGACACATCTAATTACAAAACCCGCGATCGACATATACTTTTTTCCCTCCTGATCGCATGAAGTAGCAGCCGCCTAACTGGCCGCGTATATAGACTCGTCCATCCTTGGATGGGCCGGAAACTGGAGTAGTTTTAGTGGCCAACGACGCATCCGTCGTCCCAGCAGACTGAGAGGGCGTAACGACCGGGTTAGGAGATGAACTGACAGCAGCCGTCGACGGTTGCGTGGCCGGACTCGATTTAGTTTTCGGTCGTATGATCTGAGCGGATTTCGAAGAACGTCTTAATCTCAATGAGTTGCCGTCGACCCAGCCGACAAAAGGAGATGCTTGAACTAAGTACCAAGTGCCTTTTTTAGTGATTATCTGCACTTTTGTGTCGCGCACCAGAGTATCAACCACCTCGCCGGTGGCGGACGGTTTACCCCGTAGGTAGGTGTTTTCACTGAAAACTAAGGCAGTCTGAGCGTCTGAAACAACCGCAGAGAATAATATTAGAAATATCAGAAATACTATTTTCAATTGGTTCACCTCCGTCAGTTTTATCAATTTGAGGTTTTTTTACGGGTCTCCATTAAAACGAAAATCAGTCGCCGATTACACATAGACAGGAAACACTTGGAATAACCTAATGTCCCGTTTCCTCAATTGCACATACTTCGATCCACATAAGACTTGTTGCCTTTGGAATTTAGGTAGTAGCAGCCCCCGAACGGGCCGCGAATGTACTTCCTGCCGGACAACGGAGCGGCTACTGCCTTGTCCGGTTTGATCGGAGGAGGCTCGTTTGCGATGCCGCCTACTTTTGTGTTTGGTGGAGCTTTAACCGCTTCCGAAACAACTGGAGATGCACTTGGTTCGGGTATCGAAACGTATGGTTCGGGTATCGGAACGTAATCCGAGGTCTCCACCGATCGTCCAATCTTAAATCCATTGATCCGTTGTTTTTTGTCACCAGTGGATTTGATCCCGACCACTTGCGCTCCAACATCTATTTGAGGGGAACCGGCCGATCCATTTGTCGGCGCGGTGTCATCGGCGATTTCCCCGATCGACGGTTCTACACCCTTTTTCCCACTCCAAACCCCGTATTTACCGACTTTTGCGATTGTTGCAGCCTCAAAATATTGCCGTTGTTCGACTTCTGAAAGCCCGGATACCTGTTCAGGTACCAGCAACGCCATGCCTTTAAGAATCTGCTGAAGGCCGACATTTGATCCGTCGATCATAACTTCGGCGATCACTTCCGCTGCGTTCGTAAAATTTCTGAGCCTAATAATTGCGAACTTGTGCGTAACCGCGTTGGATAACGATTCTTTTGATTCTCGCCCAAAGTTCTCGTCCAGCTTTGGTGCACGGATTCCAAGGAGAATGATTCGATGTTCCAGCCTATTGGCATCGGTAACCACGATCACGCCACCCGAAAGAACCTTTGTTACTTCATACGGAATACCGTTTTCCGGAAATACGGGATTAGTTGGAAGTTCTTGATTTGTATCTTTCGACGGCTTGTCAACGATCCCTTGAGATGGGTCAGAGCTATTTGCCTCTACCTGGTCCCGAAAGAACCCGCCGAAAGACGCGGCGAAAGCCAACAATAAAGCAACCGAACCGAGTAATGCCACAACCATGGCATAGATCCGCTTCCTTCGGAGATGACGTAATTGAGCCAGTTCATTGGATTGCGACTCCTCGATCTCCTCGACAAAAAAGTAACCGCACTTACAGCTGATCGCCGTCAACTCATTTTGTTCTTTACATTTTGGACAGAACTTAGGCATTTACTTAATACTTCTCATTACGGCTTGGTTAAAGGCGGTGAGAGGCCACAAAGCGTCTTGTCTTGCACGTATACCTTTCTTCCACTTTCCGAAACATAGTAACAACCACCTTTTGGCCCAACGAGGTATTTTCGTTCATTTTTTGACGGCAATATTGTGGATTCGCCACGAAAATCCCAAGGCGCGACTGGTTTTTCATCGGCCCACAGACCAATACGAGCCGCAGAGGCGGAGGACTGAGCGTCCGAGTAGCTTTTTCGGGCCGAAGCATTCTGCTGAAAGGCGAATCGCTTGAAATGCCAAGCCAGACCCTGTTCAATGAGCGTCAAACCTATATCCTGGCCATTTCGATAGAGAGAACCGATGATCATGTCTTTGCCGTAGGTAGTATTTATTACAACCCTCACGTCCTTATTAAGGATGAGTTTGGAGAGACTTTTCCTGGCTTCCTCAAAAAATGGTTGTCCTACATCCGGTGCATCGATAGCCTGCAATTTAACCGCATAGACAATCTGGCCTTTAGATTGAACCGTGATCGAATCGCCGTCTACGACTCTAATTACTCTGCCGTCAATTAGTTCCATCTGCGCGTTCGGCTTGGACTGCAGC
Organism: Pyrinomonadaceae bacterium; assembly: GCA_049679945.1. GTDB lineage: Bacteria > Acidobacteriota > Blastocatellia > Pyrinomonadales > Pyrinomonadaceae > OLB17. Next base: position 67,986 of record JBAUGW010000026.1, read on the forward strand.
GAAAGCGAGGTTTCATCACTGGTTGTGCTCGGTGAAGGCTGCGGGGTTTGCGCCATCGCGGTAAGCACCCCCGACCCTAAAATCATGAGAACAAAAGGGTGAATTTTCATCGCCATTTAATACCTCCCACGAAGAAAATGGGAACTAGCGTCAGAAACCATGCAACACCGTTTCCGTCGGGTCCTTGCTCAGCAGACAGCAAAATTGTCTAAATACCCGGGTCCAAAATATCCGACAGGGGCATTGTCCTACGTCCCCAACCATCATAAATTTGCAATATGTCGAGAGTATAGCGCTAATAAACGATAGAATCTAGTTTTTTTTATGCCAGGCAGCATAAGGTCGTCCCGTGACCTTTCCGTCAATGTTACAAGTCTAAAATAGAGTTTTCGCTCTGTCGCCGGCGTATAAATTCGGCCAGTAACTAATTGGAAAAAGGGAGGTTTTGGAGGCGGCGATCGGAATCGAACCGATGAATAAAGCTTTTGCAGTTCATTTTTAAGGTGATTCACCGAATATCACTCAGCATCACAAGTCCATATTCACTGGACTTCGGGCGTTCACTTTCTGCTGGGTGACAGTCTAGGTATGCTCAGAGCTACTACATTTCCTACTACACCCCCAGACCTTCAAGGGTCGCGCTTAGTCCAGCGGAGCGGAATAAATAGGGTTTGAGACGGCGACCTGATGATTACAAATGTTCAAAGGGGATTATTGCTGGGTTTGGCGGAATTTTTGCGAGTCTGTTTCTAATTTGAATTTCGAGCGCTTCGATGTTCGTTGTGAGTTGGTGAGATGCTTCGACGTTGCCGCACTTAGAGCACAGATCGGCGCACAACGTAGCCGAGTCCGAACAATCCCCATCCGGCGTGTCTTGATTAGTTCTTTCAATTAGTGCAACCATTAGTCAGATTTTGGCACTTCCCAAAAACGGCGTTATCTCACACTAGAAGGAGTCGCCTATTTGAGATAAACTACGTTGAATCCAAAACAACCCAAGTAAGCAAACAACTACAAAGGCTTTTCTGGATTTGGTGTTGAGAATGCTCCCATAAATCTATGAATAATTTCCGGGAAAAAGCTAACTTCATTCGGACTTGGCTAACGAAGAAGATTTATGAAAGGCTTAATGAAAACTAAGATTAGGTTGTTTCTACTCTTATTGTTCTGTGTCCAGACTGCGTTTGGTTCTCCGTTGATTTTCAAAGTCTCGAAGAAAATCGACTCAAAAGATTTTATTGAACTTGGAAACTTTGATGCGTCGAAGTACTCAAGGATTCGGGTTTTCGTCAAGGTTACTACGCCGGACGGCTCGCGCCCGATTTCAAAGGAAACGGCTCAAACTGAGCTTGCGTATGCGAAGTCACAAGAACACCGTGCTCAAAAACTGTTCTCGTCTGGTGATATTTCGCGTCTTGATTATGAAAAGGCAGCCGAAGCATTAAGAGACGCTCAAGCAGCACTCGACAACGCATTTTCAGCCCAGATTGTTGGCGTGGTGGATGCTGAGGAAATTCCGGTACTTGTGATCGACCAGAAGAACATTGCTAATTCCATGGTTGTTGACGTACCACCTTCACTGATTCGGATAAAGGTACAAGGAAAGGGCACAGTTACTTTTTATGCTTGGGGTATGTAGCGAGCAGGGGCAAGCCGGCAAGTCTTAGAAGCCTTGCTGGATAAATACGCAGATGGAGGTATTGAAAATACGGAGAATTTAGATGTTTTGAATGTCATTCCATTTACCGATTTCGGCTCGCGAGTCCAGATAGTAAAAGGCAACTTCGGTAGTAAGGAGCGGTATGTTGAAGCCGTGAAAGAACTCGAAGTTGAACTCTATCGGGCAGCTTAATTGGCTTTCACAGTGGAACGTCAAGTCAGTTTGAAGCTCCGTTGGCTGAAATAAGAAAGCCTTTAGCTATTACACTAAAGGCTTTCTATTTTAACCCCGGATTCTTCACGCGTTACATTATCACGGATAGGAATTGCCCGGGGGAGACAATCATAAGATTATGCTAACCACGGTTTCGTTGTCAAGCAGTTTTCATAATCCGCCAAGCAATTATGTTCAATTCACTAAAGCTAAGTATATCCAATCAACGGTTAGAAGCTTATCGCAAAGACGGCTGCGATGATTTAGAAACGGTCGCGCGCTGCCTCTGGAACACCTCGATCAGTGAGGCGTTTTATCCGAGTCTGCAATATTTAGAGGTCGGGCTTCGGAACTCAATTGATAGAGCCGCCTCGCTAAGATTCCGGGATAGTTACTGGTTCAAAAGAAATTTCCTTTGCGGAAGATGCCGAGAAGACGTTAACAACGCGGAAAAGTATCTTGAAGGTCAAGGGAAAGATAGCTCAGATTCTGGTGCGCTAATATCGGAACTAAAGTTTGGTTTCTGGACTCGTCTCTTTTCAAGAAATTACGAATCTTCGTTATGGAACAACACAGTTTTCACACGGGCAGCCTTTCCGTACATGAACCGACGAATTTGGGGAAGGGGTAGACTTTCCGAACGTTTTCACAAGATTCGACTCTTCCGAAATAGAATCTTTCATCACGAACAGATTCTTAAGTACAATCTGAGGTCGCATCATACAAAAATTCTTGAAACCATAGGGTGGATAGACCCGACCCTCTTAAATGCGAGTCGGGTAATTGATAGGTTCGACGTTGTTGTGTCGGACGACTATTACACCAAGCTGAAAAACAAGCTCTCGGATTATGGTGAAGCGGTTTCTAAAAAATCGAAATAACAATGGCTAACATACAAGGAATCCTAAGAAACGATCCGCGACATCATGTGACAGGATATGGGGTTGAACGGCGATGCTCAAAGGATTGAGTGGCCAAGCTGCCGAAATTCAAGGGTACGATTGTCAATATGGTCAGTGCTCTAAAATCAAAGCTGACAACACACGATGTAAGAACTGCACGCAAAAGGGTAGTTATTATTGCTGGTCACACAATAAATGAGCATTTAGAAGAGCGGTGCGGCCCTTCTCTGTGCCTTTTCACTCGGTGACACTCCAAGTATGCACTTGGTTGCTACAATTCTCGCTACACTTGCTCAAGCGTACAATCTGGTTTATTTAAGTGACGTCGTCTTTTTCTTCTGACTTAGATAAAGACCAATTTTTTTCCGAATCGGCCTCAGTAAATCGACGTGTTTGCCGTCAATGTCTGGGGAGTGAATCGCGCAATCGAGTAGATCAGCAAAGATATGAATGGATAATTCACCCTTGCGAATAAGAAATTCTTTCTCGGCGCGTTTGTCTGTTTTCTCCTTTGGAAATCTATCGTAGTAGTACTGATTCAACATTATCCATGTGCTTTTAGGAAACTCCGGGCAAGTGGAAGGCGGCAGGTAAAAGTTAGGAAGTGCATCGTCCTTTTGACAGCCACTCTTGTTATTCTTATGGTTCGGTTTACTTGTCGTCTTAACTACAAGGTAACAACCAGAGCTTCCGTCGTCTAAGAGGATGATGAACTTGGCCAATGTTGTGCTGTCCTCAATTTCAAAGTTGCGGTCTAAAAAAATTGTTCCCGGGGTCATCTAATTTCCGTAATGTGAAATAAATTCGTCGCACTCCCCTTTTATGTATTGCACAAAATCTTTGTCCTCTTCTGGCACGCCGTAATCATACGGAATTTCCTCGTGCGGACGCTTTTCTTGTTTGAATACGCGATCCCAGGGCTTATTAGGAAGATGCGTTTCTTCAATCATATCGGCAGCGTCATGGTACTTAAAATCCGCCGCGAGCCGTCTCATAATCTTCATCTCTCGTCTTGAAAATACCTTGTGATTAAAGTATCCGCGAGGTGTTACTTTGACAAACTTCTTGCCGTTAGGCTTGGAATGTTCATCGAAGCGAATCTTCGCGACCATATCTGGCATGATGTCATGCTTAATTTCCTCGTCTAACTCCGGCGGCAGGGGGCCGCGCGGCCAAGCTTTATATGTTAAGCCTGTGACACTGCGCCCAATCGCCTTGTAGTGCTCGAAATCGAGGAAGAAAAGTAACTTAAACAGCTTTGTCTTTCCGCACAATTCAGTATTATGCGCAAAGAACATTATTGCGTTGATTAACTTCTCTCTTTCGGAACGGTTAATAAGCATCGAATAAGACCTTCAGTTTCTACGAAATAAAAAGAAATCGCCTCAGTATACGCCTTCCCAAAGAAATTAGTCTAGGCAAAATTAACGCCGCAGCTCCCAATTTCAAACTGACCCAATACTGCAATGTCGAGATTCTTGCCATCCCACGTAGTTAATGCTACATTTCCCTGCGAATCTCGAAAAAATAGAAAATATCAAATGACCTTCGATACTCTTCTCGACAAATACCGTAAAGAATCCTTGACTGAACGCGCGAAGGGCGACAAGTTTGAACGTTTGATGAAGGCTTATTTACTGACCGACCCGATTTATTCCAATACATTGGAGAAAGTATGGCTATGGACTGAGTTTCCTTTTCGGAATCAGTTTGGCGGCAACGATACTGGTATTGATCTGGTCGCGGTAAATTTCGCCGGTGAATACTGGGCGATTCAGTGCAAATTCTATGCTGAGACCGCGACTATGGAAAAAGCCCACGTCGATTCGTTTATCTCAACCTCCGGTAAGTCATTTAATGATGAAGAACTCCAAACTACAGCCTTCCAGCACAGACTTTGGATTTCGACGACGAATAAGTGGAACCGGCACGCAGAAGAAACGATCCGCAACCAAACACCCGCAGTTAACAGACTCAATCTAAGCCAGCTTCGCGAAGCGCGAGTCGATTGGGAAAAGCTTGAGCATGAAGTCCATGGCAGTGAAGCCCGATTAACCGTTAAGTCTCTTTTCGACCACCAGAACTTTGCCGTTAGAAAAGCTCATGAATACTTTGCTACGCGAGATCGCGGCAAGCTAATTATGGCTTGCGGTACTGGAAAGACATTTACGTCACTTCGTATTGCGGAAAATGAGACGGATGGAACGGGGCTCATTCTTTTTCTTGTTCCTTCGATCTCGCTGCTCTCACAAACGCTTCGAGAATGGACGGGCGATGTTCTCGAACCTATTCACCCGATCTGCATCTGTTCCGACCCAAAGGTTTCTCAGAAAAAATCTAAGAATGATGACACTGAGGGGTTTTCGATTACCGATCTTGCCCTGCCCGCCTCGACGGACATCGCGGACATAACCAAACAGGTAAAGTTCGCGCGTTTGCAAAAGAAGAAAGGCATGACCGTTGTGTTTTCCACATATCAGTCAATCGAGGTTATCTCTAAGGCTCAACAATCCTTGCTCCCACTTGGTTATGGCGAATTTGACCTTATCATTTGCGACGAAGCTCATCGCACTACCGGCGTTAAGCTTGAAAGTGATGAAGAATCGGCGTTTGTCAAAGTCCACAACAATGACTTCATCAAAGCAAAGAAGCGTCTTTACATGACCGCGACCCCGCGTCTGTACAGCGATGATTCCAAAGGCAAAGCCGCACTCGCCGAGGCTACTGTCTGGTCGATGGACGACGAAAGCCTCTATGGTGACGAGATATATCGCATAGGCTTTGGTGAAGCCGTTGAGCGCGAGTTGCTGACTGATTACAAGGTCTTGATATTGACGGTCGGAGAAGGCGACGTATCGCCTGCTTTACAAAAAGCTCTGGCTGACCGCGAAGGGAAGATCGAGGCGGACGACATACTAAAACTTGTCGGGTGCATCAATGCCTTGTCTAAACAGTTCATCGGCGACGACGGCATCACAAAGTCAATTGACCCTAACCAAATGAAGCGTGCGGTTGCCTTTTGTCCAAAGATCACAGCTTCCAAAGCGATCACCGGAGTCTTTAATGACGGCACAAAGGCTTATGTTGATTCTCTGCCGCTGCACAAACGCGGTGAGATGGTCAAAGTTTCAGCGCAGCATATTGACGGTACGTTTGCCGCGCCTGAACGCGACCGGCTGCTCGATTGGCTAAAGCAGGAACCGGAACCCGGCGAGTGCCGCGTTCTCGCAAATGTCCGTTGCCTTAGCGAAGGCGTCGATGTTCCGTCTCTCGATGCGGTAATGTTTATCGCCGCCCGCAATTCTCAGGTCGATGTTGTCCAAAGTGTTGGACGCGTGATGAGAAAGGCCGAAGGGAAAAAGTTTGGTTACATCATTATTCCGATAATCGTTCCGTCCGATATTGAGGCCGAAAAGGCGCTCGATAATAACGAACGCTACAGAGTGGTTTGGACGGTGCTTAACGCTCTTCGTGCTCATGATGATCGCTTTAACGCTACCGTAAACAAGATAAATCTTAATAAGCTGAAACCGAATCAGATAATCGTTGGTGCACCGGAAATATCCTTTGAGAATGGCCAGCCGACAGTTCGCGGCGATCTCGATTCTACTGAGCCTAAAACGGCCATCAACCAACAGCTAAAGCTTCAGTTTGAAGAATATCAAGGCGCGATCTTTGCCCGAATGGTCAAAAAGGTAGGGGACCGACATTATTGGGAGCAATGGGCAAAGAGTGTCGGAGATATTGCAAAGCGTCAGGTCGAACGTATTAAACGTTTGATTGCAGCGGGTGGCGAACATGCCAAAGCATTTGCCGATTTTGTTGCTGGGCTTCGCAAGAATATCAATCCGTCGATCACCGATGACGAAGCCATTGATATGCTTTCGCAGCACATCATAACCCGCCCGGTTTTTGATGCCTTATTTGAGAATTATTCGTTTATCAAGAGCAATCCGGTTTCGGTTTCAATGCAATCAATGCTCGATATTCTTGATCGCGAGGGCGATGCAAAGGAACACGAGACATTGCAGCGTTTTTATGAGTTTGTTCGCCGCATTGTAAAGGACCTCGATAATCCGGCAGCCAAACAGGCCGTCGTTCTTCGTCTCTACGATAACTTTTTCAAGATCGCATTTCCAAAGATGGTCGAACGCCTCGGTATTGTTTACACGCCAGTTGAGGTTGTCGATTTCATCATTCATTCGGTCAATGATGTTTTGCAGAAAGAGTTCGGATGCAAACTGGCTGACCCTAACGTTCATATTCTCGACCCTTTCACCGGAACGGGAACCTTTATCACGCGTCTGATACAGAGCGGCCTCATTGATAAGGACGCATTGCCGCATAAATACAAGAACGAGATATTTGCGAACGAGATCGTCTTACTTGCCTATTACATTGCCGCCGTCAACATTGAGAACGCCTATCATGATGCAGTCGGAGATGTTGATTATCTTCCTTTCGAGGGCATCTGTCTTACTGACACCTTTCAACTTGGCGAGAAAGGAAAACTTCAGGATTTGAAAGGTGAAATCTTCCAACAAAACTCCGAACGTGTCGAACGCCAAAAACGCGCTCCGCTAAAAGTCATCTTCGGCAATCCGCCGTATTCGGGAAAACAGAAATCTGCGAACGATAACGCTCAGAATCAGAAGTATCCGAAACTAGACGGCGATATTGACCGCACTTATGCTCGCGAGACTGAAGCCACGAGCAAGACTTCACTCTACAATCCATACATCAAGGCATTCCGTTGGAGCACAGATAGACTTGGCGAGAACGGTGGTATTGCATGTTTTGTTACTGATGGGGGTTGGCTGACAAACAACGCTTTCGATGGCTTTAGGAAATGTCTTGAGCGAGAATTCTCTTCGATTTATGTTTTCAATTTGCGCGGCGACGCCAGAACGAGCGGAGAACTGCGCCGAAAAGAGGCAGGAAATGTTTTTGGTGGTGGTTCCCGCACTCCTATCGCAATAACTCTTTTAGTCAAAGGAATGCAGTCTCAATCTGGACCGGCAACGATATGGTACGAGGAAGTTGCAGACTACCTTGATCGTGAGGCAAAGCTTAATTTGACAAAGAAAGTCGCTACGGTCTCGAGTGACTCTTTGGAATGGATTCAACTGACGCCGAACGTACAAGGCGATTGGGTAGCGCACCGAACCGATCTATTTTCCGAATTTATTCCCATAAGTCCTGAAAAGAAATTTGATATTCAGTCTGAGTCCTTTTTTGTTGTGAATTCCCGTGGCAATGAAACGTCACGGGATGCTTGGGTTTATAACTATTCAGAGAATAGACTACGCGATAAAATTGAAAGTACTGTTAACGTATACAACGAACAAGTAAAAGCCTACTCACAAGCGAAGAAGCAAAACCCTAAATTAAAACCGCAGAATTTTGTAATCCGGGATGAAAAGCAAATTAGCTGGTCAAGCAGTCTCTATCAACATGCTGAACGCGAAGATCTAGCAGTCTTTGAACCAGAAAGAATAGGATGCGCAATTTACCGACCGTTCAATAAGCAGAGAGCTTATTTGGGCGATAAGATGATCCACCGACGGGGGCAATGGTATAACCTCCTGCCACCTAACCTTACGAACTCGATTATCTGTATTCCAGGTAAAGGTGGATCGAAAGAGGTTTCGCCGTTTGTAGTAAATCAAATCGCAGACTTGAACGTGCTTGAAGCCGGAACACAGTATTTTCCGCTTCATTACTACGAAGAGAATCGGCCCGATAACCCGACTTTGTTTGACACGGTAGGCGAACCTCAGTTTGTCCGGCGCGATGGTGTGAGCGATTTTATCGCCAAGCGTACAAAGGAACAATACGGCGTTCAGATCAAGAAAAAAGATATTTTCTACTACGTTTACGGCTTTCTCCATAGCTCCGAATATCGACAGAAATTTGCCAACGACCTTAAGAAAATGCTCCCGCGGATCCCGCTTGTCGATGAACTGTCAGACTTCGTCGCATTCAGCAAAGCCGGCCGCAAACTCGCTGATCTTCATCTTAATTATGAGAAAGTCCCTGCATACAAAGATGTGATCGTTGAGGGCATAGAGTCAGGAAGATTTACCGTCACGAAAATGAAGTTCCCGGCAAAGACACGAAAGGACACGATCATTTACAACAACTTCATCACAATATCCTGCGTTCCCCCAAAAGCCTACGATTACGTCATCAACGGCAAATCTGCCATCGAATGGATAATGGAACGCTATCGAGTGACCGTGGATTTAAATGCCAAGGGTGAAGGCAGCGGCATCAAAAACGACCCAAATGATTGGTCAGAAGAAGTCGGCAAAGACAGGTACATCCTCGATCTGCTCCTAAGCGTCATCAACGTCAGCGTCCAAACTGTGGACATAGTGAAACAGCTGCCGAAGGTCAGCTTTGACAGTTAAGGCTAAGTTACTTTGCCTTGATTCACGAACTCCCTGTGTAACGTCCGCCGTTCGGTGCTCGGATGCCTCACCCCGGTCACACCGTCATCCGATAACTTTCTTTATGGCAAACACCGCCATAAAAAGCTGGTTATCTGACGCCGGTTCGACTGCTCTCTCGCTACGCGGGCGCTCGTTCCTCGCAGACCGCTTCGCTCTTTCGCACGGCTATCGAGTGACCCTGACGTTGCGAGTTGGTTGCGTTGGAAGAAAGCGTCCATAACGCTGTTACAATGCGCCTATCGGGGAAGTTATGTTAGAAGAGGAAATCAGAAGACGTGTAGAAAAAGCGACGGTGAAGTTTACCAAGTTAGGCGGACAAGGTGTTTTGGTTCTGGGAGGCTTGATACTAACCGCGGCACACTGTATTGACTACACAGTCACCGGACGCATGGCATTGGGTGAATCTTATATCGAACCCTTAGAGACGATCTTTGGGGATGTCCATGCCTCCCCGATGATGGTTGAAACCGTTGCCGACATAGCAGTCCTCGAAGGCTTAGATAATGGCGTCTTTTGTGATCAGGCAAAAAAGTTTGAACAGTTCTGCGAAGCCATTGAGCCGATTCCGATTTTTACTGGTGAATTCGAGGTCGCGGATTATGGCTTGGTTGGTGATGACACCCTTCCGATCTATAAAACTTTCGATGTTTATGCTTACTCGCACGAAAATAGGTGGGTCCAAGGTCATGCTACACCTACTTACAGTTGTTGCCCAATATCGACAATAGGTGTGGTTTGGAATGAACAAATCGCTGGTGGAACCTCTGGCAGCGCGGTTGTTAATGCCGACGGATATGTTCTTGCGGTCATTTCGCAGGCGGTCGAAAAGCCACGATCCGAAGTTACTATTCAGACCTTTCCCGACGATCGACTTTTCCTCATCAAATCATGCTTGCCGATGCGGGTTTTAAGTCAAATAACTGCCGAAAGGACTAGCATCGAATAATCTGAGTTACAATTATGACGATTCAAGTGAATAATCGACACTGAGAATCCATTGGAGAAATGACAAATCGACGGCTGAAAGACATCGCAGACCACCTGGAACGCGGAGACGCTCGGTATGAGCGGTTTATGAAGATTCAGACGATTGAACAAGCGAAGAAAGCTCGTTCCCGGCGCATTAAGGTTGCTGTAGCGATCTTCGCCTTGATTTGTGGTGCCTATGCAATAGCGTCCAGCGTGAGTGCCCAATCACTTGTCGAACTCGCCTCGCCGCTCAATGGTAGCCCTGCTGAGCACATGGTCATGGGCAATCCGAGCAACGCCGTTACGGATGTGAACACGCCACTCAATTACCTTATTCCGCGAGATCAATACGTCCTTAGTTACAATCGGGACAAAGCCACTCCAAATTGGGTAGCTTGGCATTTGGAATCGTCTTGGATCGGCTCTACGCCCCGGCAAGATGATTACCGACCCGATACAAGCCTTCCAGCCGGTTGGTATCAGGTGCAGGCTACTGATTATTCCGGTTCGGGCTTTGACCGTGGACACATGTGCCCGTCCGGTGATCGGACATCGACCGTAGCTGCCAATTCGGCCACGTTTCTGATGACGAACTTCATCCCGCAGGCTCCCGCTAACAACCAAGGGCCGTATGAGCAACTTGAGAGTTATTGTCGCACGTTGGTCTCACAAGGTAATGAACTCTACATATTCACCGGGCCTTGGGGACAGGGCGGAAGCGGATCGAATGGCGGCACTACAAACACCGTTGCCGGTGGAAACGTCGTGGTTCCGTCTCAGGTTTGGAAAGTAATTCTCGTGATGCCGCTCGGGACAAACGACCTTGACCGCGTCTATAAAACCACCCGCACGATCGCCGTGGTCATGCCTAACGCACAGAGCATCGGTATGGGAACCCCGTGGCGAAACTTCCGCGTCAGCGTTCGCAAGGTTGAGCAACTAACTGGCCTCAATTTCTTCACGACAGTGCGGCCAATGGTTCGTAACTTCTTAAAGGTGCGGGTAGATACTCAATAACTGAACTTTCATACTGGGTCGATAGAGTTTTGGTCGGGCTTCGTTAACCCACGGAGGATCTTTAAAATCCAAGGGCGTCAATAAACCTCTCGATATTTGGAGTTGTTAAACACATATTTTTATTGAGTTCTTGGATGGGAATCTTTGGCGTCAGAAAACTAATATTTATTGACACTATGAAATGATGTTTGAATCCGACCTGTCTTTGTTTGGACTAGCTCCCCATCCAGACAGTATCGCAATTAAACCGCTGATAGAGATGAGCAATCGAAATCTCAAATACATAAAACATCCTAAAAATTATGGAAGGAAATCTGTCGATAAGCACGCAGTTTTTTCTAATCAGCGACAAAGTTAATACTGCGTTCATCATCGTTTAGGAATAAACCAAATATTGAAGGGCATCAGCTCAGCTTCGTTTAGGATTGGCTCGGCGATTTTCGGGAATTGACACACAAACCAAGCATAATAACACTAGGAAAGTAACAACATACAAAACGATGAAATTCACAATCCGATCAAGTCCATGAATGTACGAACTAGGATCATTAGCGTCAGTCGATAATAGTGCGATGACAAACCCTTGAAATAAGAATCCAGGGAAGTCTAACAATTCACGAAAATGCCAAAATGGTTGGTCTGGAAAATAATCCAGCGTCATGCGGACTGGTAACACTATCAGAAGCGTAATCAAAGCAATCTTGAGGAATTTCCGCGTCATAAGAAATTAATTATTTACAAACTTTAGATCTAATCAGACTCGGCAGATCCTTGGCATTTACCGAACCAAATGCAAAGCCAACCCCCATTGGCACAGCAACGCCGTTCAAAGCAATATCGCCCGCACTATTATCTGTTTCCCGCTTATTGGCGGTGTCCAAGGCAACTTTATTAGCTGCCGAAAAGGCAGCCGCAAAGTCATCAAAGCACCGGCCGCCAGCGCCGTCGTATGTGCTGCGAGTCCACCATAGTAAGCATTTACAAAAGCTCCGGCAAAGTGTCGAACTTGATTGAATGAACCTTGTTCATCCTTAAATTCCTCTTTGAACCCGCTCGCTCTTTTACTATCGTGATTTGCTTTTACATTCGGATCTTTTGACCAAGGATTAAAACTGTTAATCAATTCTATTGTTACGTCATTGATAAATCCGCTGTTTGTCCAATCTTTTTCATACTTTTTTTGATAAGATCGCTGAAAACCCTAACCAAGAAATCGCAGTCAGTTTCTGAGAGCGGTGGATCAACCGGCTCAGTTGGTTCAGCTGGACCACGAGTGTAATCATCGCCTGCGGGATTCCAGCTTGAATCGATCTCGGTCGGCACGCTCGTGCGTTTAACGCGACCAAGCAGATCGTATTCCGTTAGGCTGCCAGCCCAGGTTGCGGCCGTGCCGTTTGTATTAAGAGTATGCGGCACCCGCGCCATCCGAACTCTACCTCCGCCGTCTTACCAAGATTCGCTGAGGATTTCATCAGCGGTGTCGCCGGTGTTGTTATTGTTTGTATCGATGATCGTCGAGAACACCTTTGATTGAACGCCGTTGGTCGGGTATTCGTAGCGAGTGTAGGCGCCGGTGTTTAGAAGCGTTTCTTTTGAAACTCGGCCTATGGCATCGAACAGCCGCTCGGTGATCTTGCCAGTTGTGTTTCCGGCAGGTGCAGGCGATTGTGCGCGCACGTTTGCACCGATGTCGAAGCGGTACTTCACCGTCGATGAGTTATTCGCCGGATCGGTCAATGTAGTTGGATATGCAAAGCTGTATCGAGTTACGTTGTCATTGAAGCTGTCTGTGTAATTTATCGCGACTTTACGGTTTAATGCATCGAGTTTTGCAACGGCGGAACCTGCGATGTCGTAACGAACGCGCGAGGTAACAGCAGCCATCTGTCCCCTAACGTCATGCCGCGTCGTCGAGGTCAGATTGGCGCGACCTGTGATGAAGCTAGCCGAGTAGTTTGTATTGTCGTGCTGGATGACATGCGAGATATTCTGATTCGGCTCGATGGTGAAATTCTCTTCGTCAAAGGCGTAGGTCATCTTTGAAACAAGCGGCAGCGTGCCGTTCTCACGCCCGTATGCACGCGACTCGGCAGGCAAGCCGATGATGCGGCGTGAAGTGTATGCAGTGGCAAGATTGTAGTCGGTCTCGGAGCGTTTCAAGACGGTTGTCTGATCGGTGTCGTAAACATTCACCGCGCTCGCGAGGCCGTATTGCGTGAGCGTAGTACTTCCGCTTTGCATGAGGTATTCGACAGTGCTGCGGCGCACCATACTGTTCTCGGTGTCGCCCACTTTGCTCTCGATCACGCGCGGATTTTTGATGTAGCTGAGATTGACGTCGTCCTGTGTGTAGTCGGTCCACGTCCAGCGTTTCTTTGTCAGCGTGTTGTTGATATTTGCCCAGGTCTCGGTTGCAAAAGGTGCTCTCTTGAAGCTCTCACTCCAAAATAAATTGCAAGCGCAAAAACCATAGGGAAGATTGGGAGCGTAATTGTTAGAAACCATATCGCGGAGTAGCTCCTTCCTAGTTCATTCCACGGGTTACTCATAGTCGACCGGTACGGGCTAACAGGATCGTAATATATTACAATTTGATCTCCAATAGAAAGGTCTTCAAAGTCAGGATTGCCATCCCCGCCACTGCCACTTCCTTTATATTCCGTCTCACCTACCTCATAGGCATATCTAACAGTTTGGTGATTCTCCGGCTCTTTGGCAATGACATGACCGTAGACTCCCTGTCCGCTTTTGGTCATATGTTCGGGCCAGTCGGGGTTGAACAAAAAGCGTCCGAGGAAATAGCCCGTACACGAAAAGCTAATCCAGAGCAGCAAAAATATAATGAAAGCTTTCATGATTCCTTCCTAATTCTTAATGCAAGGCGGTCCGGGAATGTTCGTATCTGATTCTAAAGGTCTAAAAGTGTGGGTACGAAACCAATTATAGCCTAAACCTAAACTGGGGCCAACGGAGATATTCGTCACCGGCGTATCACCTGGTTTAAGAAACTCAGGCGGCGTTCGGTCAACGGTTATGCCGAATAAGCCTAATGTAATCACATGTGCGTCGAATTGACCTGCTTGATCAGAAGGTTTCTTAGCACTAGACAAAAATATTGATGGCCCAATACTCGCAAATGCTCCAAGACCTCCACCCTCTCGCGATGGAGCTCCAACACCGCCTCCATTCGCCGATCCACCGAATACAACCCCACCATATGGAGCCATGAAAGGCGTATGAGTCGAACTGTTTGTATCGTCAGCGAAAATTGATCCCCCAGACCCTCCAATTTCATAACCTCCAACAGCGACTGCGGCAGAAACTGATACATTCACGCCGAACTGGCCTCGAAGTGGCACGGAACCAGGAGGACACGGATTTATTGGCGGAATCGGTTTTCCAGGCACAACCTTCGGCGGACGAGGTGGATTCGATCGCGGACCTACTCTATTGATTCCGTTGATTGCTGCATTCCGGTTTGAATTCCACGGAATATGAACCGAGTCGACATCTCCTTCATTAGGCCCATCAGTATCGGCCCACCAACCCGCCATTCCATTCTGGTAGGCATGAAAATATCCCCACGCGACCTCTCCCGATCGCGGGTTTCTAACCCGACGAGGAGACAAATCGATTGGATCAGGAGCCCTTGCGTGCGTATTGAGACCTTCCATACTCATCCCGATCGCATATGGTACTCGAATCCCGTCAATTGTCATGGTCGTCACCCTCAGCCCGTTAACATAGGTCGGTTCAAAATCGTTCATTTCTAAGTAGGGATAGTCGGGATCCGGCGGCGGCGGATCGGGCGGGTCCTCGACGTACGGGGTCTCCAGACCCGTATTTCCACCCATTGGATCGAATTCTGCGGGAGCGCCGTTATAGTTGGCTCCCTCTTCGATAACGTTCCCATTCGAGAAGGTGCTGCGCTGGCTCATGCCACTAGCATCGGAATGCTCAAAGTTAACAGCCTGGTAGGTAACACTGTTATAGACCCACTCGGATTGAGAAGCGATCTTGGATCCGCCGTAAAGCACGAAGGTCTGGCGCTTCTTTCCCGTCGGCCCGGCTTCACTGACCACTTGGCCGCCAAGGACGCTGGAGCGAATATAGTATGTCGGATCGCCGGTTTCCCAGTGCCCTGTAGTTGGCGTATCAATCACCCACGTCTTAGGCGTTCGCCTTCCTTCCTTTCCGTTGCCATCAAAGGTGAGAAATGTAGCAGGATCGGCATCGCCGTGAATGTAGTCCAGGAGTCCCCGCGCGCCGTATCCGAATGTGCCATCGCCGGAAATGAAAATTGCCCGCCCGTCGTCATCGTAAATTGGGTCGGGATAACCCGAAGTTACTCTGTTGTTACTGTAGGTATAGCTGCGGTTGTTTGATATGGACTGCCATGAATCGGTTCCCCAGTGCAAGTTGTTTCTTTGCGTTAGGTGGTTGAAAGCGTCGTATTGATAGCTTTGACGGTATGGCAACTGGGTGTCCAGATTCGCGGTAACGGTCGTCCCGCTTGCTTCGGTGCTCGACTTTCCTTCCCTTAGACGGCCCGCATGATCGTAGGTCATCAGTCGATCAAATCTGCCGTCAAGCTCGTCGTCCACAAACTTGAGCTTTCCGTCGCTTAAATACTCGTAGCCTTTACTCATTATATCAATAGTGTTTCTTACCAATTCATAATGAGCAGGCATCAGCCTGTTGTTAAAGGTTGTGGTCTCCTGGGTTCCGTCACCAAAACTCATTTGCTTTATACCGCCCCATGCACGATACTGCGGGCTATTAACGTAAGTTGTTACTCCGCCGACACTCGTTCCAGTAATCGAGCTAACACGTCCTCTTTTGTCACTGGCATATGTGATTTCCTTTGCCCATGGGTCCTTATAGGATTTCAACTGACCACCGACTTGATATGCATACTCGAGTTTGAACTGGCCCCCTGATATTGGTGAATCCGCCAAGCTGTCCGTAAAGTCTCTCGTTTCGTCAGTCATTTGCGAAAGCGAATTATACGAGTAACTAACACTGCCAAGTTCGTCGGTCATCGCTGTCCTGTTGTCAACATTGTCATAGCTGAACGAGGTATCCGCCGGATCGGTGTAGCCCGTGCTGCCAACATTCCATCCGACGCTGGTTACCAGCCCGCGGCTGTTGTATGTGTATTCCGTCTCAATACCCCGCCCGTCCGTAACGTCTGAGATGCTGTCGTCGGCATTGTAGCTGTATGTCGTGTATTTGAGATTGTTCGAGGCGTCGCGTTGTTCTGGCCGATGCGAGGTTACTAGTCTGCCGTGACCGTCAAATGTCGCTGTTGTGTCCTGAAACGTCGCGCTCGTGTCCGAGCCTGCGTATTCGCGAATAAGCGTTGTCTGATCGCGTCCGTTGAAGGTCGTCTTTACGGTCGAATAAACCGCGCCCGTCCAAGTCAAAGTTTCGGTCTTAAACGTGCGGCCGAGAATGTCGGCATAGGCTTTCTGTGTTCTTCTAGCGTTTACGGTCGGCTGGTCGTCACGCGGAACTAGTGGACCCTGAACGGTTGTGACTTGTCCGCCGGCGCAACCGCAGCCTTCGTAAGTGACAAGCGTGTCTTTTCCATCACTGCCAGTGGAATCCGATGGGACAGTGCGAACGGTTCGGCCTTTCCAATCGTAGTAAGCGTAGTTCCATATCCAACCACGAGACGCATCGTCGCCAGCGGCAGTCCACGTTGTGCCGCTTACTGAAATCTCAGTTGGTACACTTTGACGATAAACACGCCCTAAGATGTCGTATTCAGTTTGTGACGCAGACCAACCCCCGGTGCTGTTTGGGTGTTCGGTGCGACTTTTACGCACACGTCCCGCGCCGTCGAACCAGCTTTCGCTGTAAACTTCGTCCTCCGCAATATTCCCGTCGGCGTCCACATCGACGATTGGCGCGTAAGTTTGTGTCAGAATACCGTTCGACGGGAACTCGTAACGAACGTATGACTTCTCGGTCGTGTTGACGTAAACCGAATTTCTCGCAAGCCTGCCAATCGAGTCGAAGATGCGTTTTGTAGTCTTGCCGTAAGTCTGTCCGGCCGGTGCGGGGGAAGTCGCTTCGACGTTTGCACCGATGTCGTAACGATACTTCACAGTCGAAGAGTTGCTCGCCGGATCGGTCAACGAGGTCGGATATGCGTAGGTAGTGCGCGTTGTACCGTCGTTCCACGAGTCGGCGTAACCGATAGATACAGTTCGCGTGTTCGTTCCGTCCCACGGCGTCGTTTGCGAGATCGGCGAACCGGCGATATTGTATTTGACCGTCGATTCGACCCACGCGCTTTCGTTGGTCGGGTCGGTCGCATCCCAACGCTTCGTACTTGTCAGGTTGCCGCGATGAGCGAAGCCTGTTCCGTAGTTCGTCGTGTCATGCTGAGTTGCCGATGTAAGCGATTGGCCGCTGCCGTTGTAGCCGCTTCCGTCATAGCCAAACGTGACCTTCGACATAAGCGTTCCGCTGGTCGTGCCTTCGTAAAGTTTGGTTTCGGTCGGAAGACCGATAATGCGGCGGTTCAGATACGCGTTGTCGGAACTGTACGAAGTGGTTTGTGTCTTAAACACTGTTGTGAGATCGGTATCATAAACCTTTACCTCTTCGGCCAAGCCAAAGCCGTTCGAGCCGTAACCGACAGTCGTGCGTTTTGTGTTCGTGCCGTCGCCGACGCGGGACTCGATTACTCGCGGATTTACGATGTAACCTTTGCTTGTGTCGTCCTGTGTCCAGTCGGTCCACGTCCAGCGCTTTCTGTCCGTGCCCGAGCAAGTGTCGCTGATACAGTCCTCGGTCGCGAGCATCAATCCCTCTTTATAGCCCGAGGAGCCGTAATAGATCTTTGTCCGCAGGTTGTCGGGGTGGTCGGTCACGGCAACCGTCACTTTTGTCGCCGAGCCGGAGATGCTATCTGGCAGCGAATAACTGCTTCCTGTCGTGAAAGAATTTGTAACAGCAACCTCGCTGCCGCTGTTAAAGTTCTCGGCGTATGTCTTTGTCTCCGTAAATCGCGGGCATTCGGATTGCGGGCCTGAGACTGAGGCGAGATTTGTCCATACGTGATTCAGTTTATGATCGTCGTCTGCATAATTCTCGATCTTCTCAACCTGCAAATACCCGTTGTAATGAAACTTCGTCCAGCTGGTGTCGGCGTATGTGATCTTGTCGAGCACGGTCAGAACCGTATCGTCCGGCGGGCCGACAACGCCGAGACTGCCGAAGTTGATATCGACCGTTTTTGTCGTGTAAGCAAATGTCGCATAAGTATGCGTGACGTTTGAGCCTTGACCGTTGTTGTCTTTCCAGGTTTGCGTGATCGTGGAGGCAAGTCCGGTGTTGACGTCGTAGTTTACTGTTACGACGCGCCCCAAGGTGTCGGTCATAGTCGCGAGCCGTGCAATCGAATCGTAAGCAAGGGTGATGTAGTTACCGTTGCGATCTTTTATTTGTGTGCATTTGTAAGAGCTCAAGCCCCAAGCGTATGTCATCTGCGCGCCATCGGTACTCGTAACCGTTATCGAGAGATTCTCTACCGGGTCGAATGGATTATCAGCATTGATTACGACAAGCTGCGCGTAGCTCGAATCTGCGGTTTCGTATGTGTTGCTTGCCGCCGTCTCAAGAAACTCGATTCGCGACCCCGAAGGCGTGACCATCATGTAAGCCCACTTCTGTCGCGTGGCGTTGTAATAGATCGGCTCGATCACCGGAAAGCCCATGTGAAAGCCGGGAGTTACATTACCCTTGTCAGGGTCGAAGTACATTGCATTGCCGACCTTAAGCCAGACAAGCGAGTTGTAGCCAATGCCAAAACCTGCATCGAGTCCAGCGCGTCCGGACAAACCGACCAATGAAGTTCCCCAACCGAAGTTTTGCGAATAGAGATTTGTCCCGCCAGTTGTGTTGCGTGGTTTCACGCGCTCTGCGGCAATCACATCGCCGCTCGCCGTGCCGCCAACCTGTTTTGTGTATGCAGACGGCACGGCCGTGTCGCCCGAAATTCCGAGCGTGTGAATCTCGTAGGTATTGCCATAGCTGATGTACCAGTTGCCGTCAGTGGGCCGCCAAACTGCAAGATCGGTCGTTCCATCACCATTATAATCTGCCGGTGTTGGCTGATCGCTCCACACGCCCCAGTTTGCGGATGAATAAGACGCCCAGTTCGACGAGCTTGTCAGGATGTACCACGTGCCGGTCGTCGGGCGAAAAACAGTCGCGTCCGATTTGCCGTCGCCATCGTAGTCACCTTGCACCGGAATGTCGTATGACAGTCCCCAGTAGAGATAAAGATTGCCGCCCGAGCTTTTTTGTATATACCACGTGCCGTTTCGATAAACCGCGATGTCCGTCGTTGAGTCGCCGTCCCAGTTACCTGTGATAGGAATATCGCCCGCCGCGCCGAAAGCCGTCGATGTGACATTGCCATTACTCGCGTCACGAAAATACCAAGTGCCGTTGGACGGCCGGTAAACCCCCGCATCGATCGCGGCCGTGCCGACCCAGTTGCCCGGAAACGGAACATCGCCCGTCTGGCCGAAACCCGTGATCGTCACCGACGCCCCGTTCGAGCTCTGCTTTATGTTCCATGTTCCGGCATTGAAAACCGCCGCGTCCGTCTTACCGTCGCCGTCAAAATCCGCCGGTGCGGGTTTTGCACTCGACGAGCCTATCGCCGTTGTCGTGTAAGACCCACCGTTACTGTTCTTTACCTTGAACTCCGTAGCAACACCACGCCAACGCCCAATGTCCGCCTTGCCATCGCCATCGAAGTCATATTTTACTTCACCCGGTGGTGGCGGCGGGGCGGGAGGAGTAGGGTTGAGAGTGGACAGCTCTGAGTTTTCATTCTCAACTTTCTTATAGAGCGGTTCGAGCACCGCGTTTTCAAAGCCAGTCGCTTTATCTCTTAAATCTTTTGTCTTCGGCGCCACAAACCCAAACAGCGATGCAATCACTTTGCTCGTTTCCGGAAGAAGCGAAAGCACACCTCCGGCGCTAGAAATCTCAAACGGCTCAGGGGGCGCAGAGATGGCCGATGGAGCAGGGGCACTGCCTATCGCTTTAGTACGCTGAGACGGAACTATAAAAAACGCGGGCAACGAAAGCGCAGCAACCAACAATGAAGCAGCGCTTCGCGCAAACGCAATGCTCTTTAAATTGCGGATTAGTGACTTGTGTAGATTGTTTTGCGGTTTGTTTTTTGCGGACATATACCTCTCCGTTTCTCAACGGGATCGCATGTCCGCCAACTGGAAGCTGCAAACAACTGCAAGGGAAATTTTGCTCCTCAAAAACCCAAGGAGAATTTTCTTTGTCGGGAGTTGCTTGCCTCTCGATGTATCTTCGGAACAACCATGCGTCCCACTGCCATCTCAAAGCCAAATTTTACTACCTATCAAACACGTCTCTTGTAGCGCCGATACTACTCTAAAGTCAAATCAACATCGGGTTATCACGTTCAATGTTTTGAGACTATTGATACCCGTTATTGCCAATTAGTTGCTTGACTGGCAGAAAGAATTTATAACGCAGACGTTATATATGTCATAAAACTGTGGTTTATTGACTCTCTTCATTTTTTTCGGCTTTAGATAGTGTTTGAAAAGGCTTCCGGGTTTTTGACGTAGTTTTTTGACATCAAATGCCAACTTCAAAATACAAAGGCTTCGATCAACGAAACCCGACGGATTTCGGTTCGTAGGCTCGATCCTGATCGCGTTCGGGTTACGCGAATCGAATAATCAAGGTTATGGTTTCAAATACATCTCATTTACAGTTTCCGATTCATCCTCACACAATCCGCCGAGACGTTGATAGTCATCATCCGATCCCAATGGATGATCGAGTATCCTTTGGATATGATTTTCCAATTCCGGCGTTATGTGAATCTCTTCGGCCATGTATCTGAACAAGCTATTCATGCGAACAATTTAACATAGTCATTACTGATTGAGTCTGGTTTCGGATGGGCTTAATACAAACTGCAACTGTAGGTTGGCTTGACTTCCCGATGACATTGGCTGTAGAACTTACCTGTTTCGACCAAAAAACAAATAAACGGAGGCACCCAAGTGAAACATCTTTTTTTATCGATTGCGTTGCTCCTATCGACGTGCGCCTTTGTTAATGCGCAGTGTTATAACTCGGACGTATCTAAATGCTGTGGTGTTACAACCATTGGTGAATGTCCCGTTAAAGGCTGTAGAGGCGATTCCAATCTCAATCGCAGAAAAAATATTACGGCTATCCCCGATCCGGCGATTGTTGAGGATTGGGCCTTCAATGACATGCTGTTTGTCTTATTTCCCGAATCCTGGACTCGCGGCGCGGAGCGGACGCTGCTTACCGAATGGGGGGAGGGGAAAGCCATTCGTCTAAAGGTTCGCCTGAAGAAGGCAAAAGGGAGCGGACATGAGACCCCAAACTGCCACTTAAAGTTACAGGCTAATAATGATTTCCACTTGGTTCTCACCCGAGTTAAGAATAAACCTGAAGAGGAGTCTATTACTGCCGAGATAACTCCAAGGCTCAGACCCGAAGGCTGGAAGCTATCTAAACTAAATCAACTTGCAAGCATTCAGGCGTATGTCCGTATCACAGGCTATTTGATGTTAGATACAGAACATCTCGGCGATTCGGTTCCCAAACGTTTCACCCATTGGGAAATTCATCCTGTTACCGCGTTTGAAGTTTGCACACTGACAAAAGCCGAGTGTGACGACGGCGATGGTTGGGTTGATCTTGAGGACGTACCGGAATCGTAATCCTACGCGCAAACTAGTCTTTAGAGCCTTGAAGCGTCATGAGCGAATCGATCGAATACCGAAAACTCTTAACCCGGTTCCTTCAGCTTCGCCCTGACGCATTGGAGCGTTTCGAGGCGATCATCGCGATCGGAAATATCGTAACGGCTTATTATGACCTGTCGAACGACGTAACTCCCGCTATTTTTGTTGTTATCGAACGTGACGGAGAGGAGACAGAAGAAGTGATCCGCCTAGAAGGCCCTGGATGGACGCGGCCTTTGTAATCATGCGCGATTATTCATCATGTAGAACGCCGCGCTTCAGCGGCGCTTGGACGCAGCGCAACGTGTGTGCGTGAGTTAATAATACATTTCAAGTTGATATTGACAAAAACTTTAGTTACAGCTAAACTCGCATCTTGGCTTTAGCTGTAGCTCAAGTCAACACTGGGATGAAATGCCGTTCCCACAGTTTTACTGCGTAGAGTGGCTCGATGGCCACGAGGTTACGGCACGCCGTGGTTTGGCGTGGCTGATTCCGCGCCCCGAAGGGACGGCGATTGACGCTAAAGTCGAATTTCAGAAACTTGATGACGCAGCGCGGCGAAACCTGAGAGATCGTTTCGATTGGTGGCTACGAACCTTTGGCATAACAAAAAAAGAATACTGCCACGGCTGGGACGAGGACGACTATGAAAATGTTTGGGTTTTTAAATATAGAGAACATCGTATTTTTGGTTTTCTATGTCATCCCGACGTAAACGACGGTCGTTTTGTTCTCTGTGTTTTATGTTCATACACGATTAAAGAAGGCTGGGAAGCAGATAAGACGCTTAAAGACTTAATGAAGGACTTCGCCAGGAACGAAACGCTGCTTAAAGCAGCGCGTAATGTGCACGAAGAAAAATATTGCTCGTATAACAAAACGGAGGTGTAAAAGCGATGAAACGACCGAGGCCACAACCACATTGGACGGAAGCCAATCTGGACGATTATAAATCCAGAATTACATTCGACTTTTTAGCCCAAATGCTGGATTTCATGGCGGCTCTGCCCATTTCTCAGGCCGACCTTGCTGGAAAACTAGGCATTGGTGAAAGTGCGGTGTCTCAAATACTAAACAATCCGAATAATCTGACGCTCAAAACAATTATCAAGTACACGCGAGCGCTCGGATTAAAGGTATCGCTGCTGGCTTACGATGACGACGATCCTGACAACACGCGTGGGCCCGTTGGCTCCGAGATTTTTGCGGAGTGCTGGAAACGGCTGGGCAAGCCTCGTGAAGTCTTCGTTTTGGCGAGTGCACAGACGACCGATGATATTCCCTCGAATGTTATTCCCATGACTAACGCCACGACCACCGCCGCCACATTGGTGCGGTTTCCCGTAATGCGTAAAGCAATGTTACCCGAGTGGGACAAAGCAGCGTAGTTAATTTTGAAAGGAGAAGGATAATGAAACTAACCGAACAAGAAGCAAAAAAACTTGGACTGCGAAGCTATCGCACCCAAACTAATATTTCGGGCGACAATTTTGTCAAAATTTATACGAACAATGTCGGTTTTGGGGCAACCAACTGGGACACGTCTTTGATTTTTGGCGAAATCATGGGTCTGGACGAAAACGGCAACCCAGTTGTCGAGCAAAAAGTTAAGGTCAATATGACCCGTGAGTTTATGAAGGCTTTATCCAATTTGTTAGCAACCAACGTCAAAGAATACGAAGAAAAATTTGGCGAGATTTCTTTTGAGAAAATGTTCCAAATTACCGAGGCTTTGGAGGCTGGGAATAAACCAAAGCGGGCTGCGAAAAAGAAAGCCGTTTCTCGTAAAAAATCTTAACCTCTCCACCTTGCCTTTGCCGCTTTCTTCGCAATCTCAGACCGACGTTTAGGCGTGAGTGCTTTTGCTCGCGCCTCGCTGCCTTTGAGACCGCCTAGCCGTCAGGCTTGCTGCTTTACATTCGGCTCAGGTTCGCTCGCCTCGCCTTTGGTACGATCGATAATGAATTTAGCAAGCTGGTTTGTGTCGCCTGGAGGTTTCGGTTTTGGCATTTGCTCAAGCACAGCAAATTTTCCTCAAGCGTACAGCGATGATGTATTCTAGTGTCCAAAATCGGCTTAAAAAGATGATCAGCATGAATGATGAGAATGAGAATAATAACGGAGAATCGCGTGATGCAATTGCGTTAGTCGCTGGTTTGGGATTGATTGGATTTTTTGTTGGAATATCGAGTGGCACTGGTGGCGGCCTTTCACTACGACTCGCCGAAGGAATCGGCACAGCACTAGCATTGCTCGTTGTATCGGGCATTGTTGGTTTTATTGCCAACGCTATAAGCGGAAAGTGGAAGGTTCCGTTCCTAATCACCTTTGTTATTTTTACAGTAGCAAAACTGATACTGAAAATATGACGTTTATGATTGTGGGTATTCACACTGACCCACTACTCAATGGTTGGGTTGATCTTGAAGACGTTCTGGATTAAACGGTTGACTCGTCGGCGAGTAGACGGTTTGCCAAATCCGTAAGACCCCACCTCTCTAACCGCCTTGTTATTCCCCTTGGGAACGCCGTGTTATTTGGTTCGGCGACAGCTAATTGAAACTGAAATTTCCACCGTTTGTGTCGGCCGTGATAAGACAAATTGTCTAATGACCGTCTATTGTTCAATTTCTGTTTCGTCGGCGACGGACGCGGTCCTTTCGTCTTTAGCCGCGATGTTCTGGACTTCAAGTAATAACCGCTCTTTGTCGATCCCTCGAATGTTTGCTACCTCCGGCGCCATTGTAGCGAGAAACTCTTCTTTCGCCTCGCCCGATAAATCCATCAGATCGGTCACTTTAAGTATCGATTCAGCGATGGAACGGATTTGCGAATCACGGATCGCTGTCGTTTCAAGCCTTTCAAGTCGATTTTTGACGTTCATTTTCGATCCTCCAACCTAGCCAAAGCAAAGGCAAAGTTATCGGTTTCAAGTGTCGGCTCGATCAAATTCCAGCCTTTCCGAGTATCGAGATTTATGCCCTTTCCGCATTGGTAACACGTTTCAAAATACGGTGTCGCAGCGTAAGCAATCGCGTCAGGGCATTGGCAAGAATCTCTATCTGGCAATGTTGATTCAAGTTTTCTCAACCTGCTTTTGATATTCATTTTCTAGCCACTCCAGCCGTTCTAAAATATCCATTGTCTCTACGCCTTTGATCGCATTTTCATAAACGATCTGAGCCGTCCGGGTCTCGACCGCCGGATTCGCACAGTTCATATTGCGAATCAGAGTGCTTACCGCTTCGTTGCTCGCCGATTGCAGCTTGCTAATCGCACTTTCCACCGTTTGCCGTCTGGCAGCCCTGTAATCACTTAGGAAGGCTTTGTCGGCAAGGAAGCGATAAATGGTAGCCTCTGACAGACCAGACGCCTTTGCCGCATCGCGGATCGAATTGGTTTCCAGCAATGCTGCAAGTGCCTTTTCTTTGTTCGAGTGTTTAGGCATAATCGGTCAGGAATCTATCAATCTCTAGCAGTCTCTTTCATTTTGAGGCCGAACTCTTACGCACTTTGCTTCTTTGGGTTCCAACTTGTTCCAATGTTGACTATCCGAGAATCTCTCGGATGGCGTTTTGATCTCGTTTTTAAGAGCCGTCCACGGTCAAAATGAACACCCTGTTTTCCCGAAAACGGGAACGCCGCAACGAGGGCAAGGCTTGCCGATAAAAGCTGGCATACCACAGTCACAAGTTCCGTACTCCTTACCTTGTGCGATACCTTTTACTTCAGTGGCTATGGGAAGGGAAATATTGGAATCAACATCTAAGGGCTTTGTATCACTGTAACCATCTGTATTATCGATAGTTACCTTTAGATGTTGATTGATACCGAGATTAACATCTACGCCGTTTAGATGTTGACTGTTGCTGGTTTCAACGTCTAACCCGTTTAGATGTTGATTTTCCCCGTTTTCAACGTCTAAGGCAAAATCATTGATAACATTAGACTTATGACCATTTTGACTGCTTAGATGTTGATCGCTATATTTGCTTACTGTATTCACAGTCTCTGGCAATTTCCAAAACCACTTTTTATCTTTTCCAAAGCCGGTGCTATACGGTGTGATTCCGAGCTTGCTCCGGCCTGTCCGCAATTGCTGCTCACTGAGTCCGACAGCCTTTGCGAGCGAGATAATCTCACCTGCATCGCGCTCCCCGTCCCTGAGCACATCGCGTAAGAATTCAACCGCTTCTGTTTTTTGAGCATGTTCGTCCGACGAGCCGGCACGATCAACCAATTCTCTTTCCGTCATCGTGCTTTCACCTCGCCAAAAAAATTCCGCGCCGCCCTCTCCACCGATTATTTGATAGCCAATTGATCTCCCCTTTGGCGAGTAATTATGTTTTTTATGCACGAGCGCGCGCCTATCCTCGTTAGTTGGGTCTTTACCGATCAGGATTATCGAGCGTGCCGCATTGCTAAATTCTTGGGATGACGACACAGCTGCCCGAGCATCTCCCTGACCCTTGCTTTTGTTGAAATGAATAAGATAGGAAATCGCAATGCCAAACTTCTTGGCAATTAACTCAAAGCTCGTCGTAACCCTTCGGGCATGATGAGGCTTGTTGAGATCAAGTCTTGTATCGGAATATGAGAAAAGTGGATCGATGACGACCCAAGCCGGATTTGTCTCTGCGATACAGAGCTGAACTCGGAGCATTCCCATTTCATCGAAGGTGAACCTCTCATTTACAATTGAAACCCTTTCCAGATTTGCTCCACATTTGATCAAACGCGGTACTAAGGCATCATCTGCCGCATCCTCGGCTGAAAATATGAGTACATTTTGAGGCTTGAACCTATCTCCTAGAGGTAGAAAGCCATTCGTGATTCCTGATGCGATTGCACAAAACACCCACGATTTACCAACACCCTCCTCACCTGAAAACAACGTGACGTAGTTTTTGGGAATATACGGATACCACAGCCATTCAATCTCTCTAGGTGCCACCAAAGCCGCATTTATGATCTGGAGAGGTTTAGATTCCAGCGTCGCTATCAGCGGGTTTGGCATACCACCCTGTATCGGATACCGCTCCGCGTTTCGCACTATCTCTTTGACCTTGGCAACTTCGTGAGGCGGCCTGCATCGGGTTTCGTTTATTTGTAACAGGCTCGTTTCAACATTCTCACGGGATATGCCTTCGCTATAAAGTTTTTTGGCGATTACGAAGAGTTTTGGGTTTCTGGGGGACGTTATACAATCAACCGAATCTATTTGTTTTTGAGGTGAAAACGTCACAGCTTCATTTTCATTCGTTAGCGACAAACCATGCCAGTCAAGCGGTTCGCCCGGGTGCTCGTAATACTTGAACGGTGAACCGTATGTTGCAATGGCGGGCAGGTAGTACATGCGGCACAAGTCTTTCGCCGAATCATCGACGGGCAGACCCGTTTTTTGTCTTGCGTTATGCCACACCGATGAAAAAACTTCTGCCGGAACCGGCTCTGCAAGTGGAATAATCACTCTGTAACGTGGCTCAGCGTCTGGATTGTTGTCTGTCTCTCGCAAGTGTGAATGCGTCGAATAGATTAAATATGCACAACTTAACGCACCGAGTTGCTGTTTCATACATACGAGGTCAGCATTGTGATCCAGATCAAACACCAACATCGAGAGATGTTCGACGTTTACGTTGGCCCGTGACCCGCTAAATGTCGCTGGTGAAAAGAGAGGCCCATCTTTCTCGGCTCGTACAACAGGATTTCGGAATGCGTCGCGCAACTCACCCCATGACCAGACTCTGAGCTTCGGTGAATTATCCCGTTTATCGTTAAATTGTGAAACGTTGAATAGCATCTCCACTCATTTCAATCGCAACAAGCTTAGAGTGCTTCGTCTTCAGATGCTCTACCGCCTTCGCTTCCGGTTTCCATGTATTTGCGAAGCTCATCGTGGGCCACTAAGACCCGACGGCCAAATCTCGTGACGTTCAAATTTCCTCGTTTTATCTCGTATCTGAGAAAATTAACGCTGAGGCCGGTTGCCTCTGCGATCTCTTTTAGGCCGTAGGCGAGTTTCGTGATAACGGATGTTGCTCCATGTTTCTCATAGGTTCTTATTGTTCTTGCAGTAACGTTTGTCATAGTGTATGATGTTCCTAATGATTCAGCTTGCGAAGATGATAGCACATATATGCTCATGTTGTAGAGCATTTATACCGAAGGAATCGACGAAACTTCTAATCGCCCGGAAAGCGAAAAACGTGCCGCGAATCGATAGTACTGACCTGTGCGAGGTAACTTATCGGATGTAAGTGGACGGTATAAACGTGACGCGGAAGTAATTTGTAAGAGGTTTTTAGTCAAAGGTAAATGAATACAGAAAAGAAACTGTCAGGATCGACCAGACTAACGCCCTGCCCACCGGAGCTGGAACGGCTTATCAGCATTTTCAACATGATTCCGGGATACTTCGCTGTCCAGAAGTATTCGGAGCTATTGAACGAGGCGTATGTGCAGGCACGCGACCCCGATTACCCGGATGAGCCAATGCCCATTTACGACCACCTTATCAGTTACACGATTGAGGAAATGATTAAGAAACAGCTCCGAAGGTTTCCCATACAGGTACAAGAATACATCTTCGGCGACGGCCCCAAGTACATGACAGATTTGGAGTATCAAGCATGTAATTACAAGACAGAAGTGGTACAGGATGGTCCCAACGAGGTTATCTTGTACGCGCCGACTCTTGCCGAGATTTATGAATACGAACATGGAGTCTATATGGCTCAAGACGTTGATTCGAGAATAGGGCTATTAAGAGATTTGTCGAGAAGCCTCAGGCCGTTCGCCCGCTTTAATACTGAAAAGGCGACCGAGGCGAGGATGAGGACGCGAAACACGGTCCCGCCGAAGACAAATTTTCAAGTACTCTTCAGTTTGACAATTGAGGTTGGTACAGATGACGAGGGAATCTGGCGTCCATTTGGAAACGAGCTATTCGATCTAATAACAACCAAGAAAATTGAATCCTACCGGATTCGGGAGTGCTCGAACTGCAAAGAGATTTTCTGGGCCGGACGAAACGACATGGTCGCATGCAGCAGCGTATGTGCGGCGGCTCACCGGCAAAGCGTCTGGCGCAGCGTGAAGTCGGACGACTACCAAAAACAGAAGGACGCATATAACGAGCGAAGACGCGCGAACTACACGCACAACAAGAAGTTACGAGAGAAAAAAACTAAACCTGGAGGTAGCTGAAATGGCTTTATACAAACGCGGAAACACTTGGTGGATGAACTTTTGGTTCGACGGCTATCATATTCAGCGATCGACTAGATGTAAAAGTAAACGTGACGCTGAAACGGTCGAGCGAGCCTACCAGACCCAACTCGCAAAAGGTGAAGTCGGAATCGAGCCAAAAAAGGACGGGCCAAATTTCAAGGATGCGGTTACCGAATTCCTAGAGTGGTCAGCGTCACGTCAAGCACCGAATACAACGAAACGGTATGTCGTTGCTACTAAGGCGCTGATTAAGTTCTTTGGTGATCTGAAAGTTGACCGCATCTCCGTTTCGGACGTTGAAAACTTTATTACGAAGCGTAGCAAGGAGCACTGTGCTCCTCGCGGTGTGAAGCCTAAAGGGGCACCGCCGCCTCGAAAAATCCAGAAGAAGATTATTAGTAAGGCCACTGTCAACAAGGAACTCGCGTGTCTCAAGAAAATGTTTAGCCGATTAGTGGCGGCTAATACCGTTTCATCCAATCCCGTAAAGCAGGTCGAGTTTTTCGATGAAAATAGCGAATCGGGGCGAGTGCTGAACTACGAGGAAGAGCGACTCTATCTGATGGCGGCATCGCAACCGCTTCAAGACTATGCTGCCATACTGGTTGAGACGGGGTTGCGACCCGACGAACTTTGCCGACTCACGGTTCAGGATGTATCGATTCCTGATAAAACATTGTTTGTCCGAAAGGGAAAAACCAAAGCGGCAACGCGTAGCGTTCCATTAACAGAACGAGCGTCACTTATACTCGCAGCACGGATTGAAAAAGCGAAAGGCCGATTCTTGTTTGCGGGCGGTAAAGGCGGCAAGGACATCGACTCTCCCGCCGTGAAATTCAATAACGCCCATTACGGGGCACTTAAACGGAGTAAGATAGACCTAGGGAATCGCAGTGGAACCAATGGCACATGTACCGTCTATTCCTTCCGACACACATTCGCCACTCGGTTCCTTGAGTCTAACGGGGATCTACTTACTCTTGCGGCGATTCTGGGTCACTCTAGCCTTCGGATGGTGATGAGATATGCTCACCCTTCCGATATGCACAAGTGGGAAGCGATAAAACGAATGGAAGCGAATCGCCCGAACACTACGACGCTAACTCTTGCCGCAACCGGCTAAAAACGGCTGAATTTGCGTATATCTACTACAAATCCTACTACACAGTTTCTTTTGCCATTGTAGTCCAATTTACTCGTATCTGTAACTAATTGTAAGCAGGGAAGTTATGGAGGCGGCGATCGGAATCGAACCGATGAATAAAGCTTTTGCAGAGCTCTGCCTTACCACTTGGCTACGCCGCCACTGTTGAAAGGATAAAGGATGAAGGCGAAAGGATAAAGTTGAGGTCAGATGACTTTCTCCTTTATCCTTCCGCCTTTCTACTTTCAAAAACTGGAGCGGGAGACGAGGGTCGAACTCGCGACTTCGACCTTGGCAAGGTCGCGCTCTACCACTGAGCTACTCCCGCTTGTGGCAAGTGATAATTCTAGCGTGTGGAATACGATTGTCAAGTAAATGTCCGGCCGTGTCAGTGACCAAGTGTCAGTAGCCCGCGTGTAAACAAGGACTCAGTTTAGAATCGCCCAACGCTGAGCCCTTACTCACGTGCGGGCTACGGACACAGAGCTACTGCACCGTAACATCCTTCAAAAAGCTCCAGTCACCGCTGCCACTCATTTTGACGTTACCAATGCGTTTGTTAGAAACGACAATGTTCGCCGGATACCAAAGCGGCAACAGTGGTAGGTCATTGCTAACAATCTCCCAGGTTTTTTCGTAAAACTGTTTTGCCTGGGCTTTATCGGTTCCGTTCACCGCATCGTCTACTAGTTTGTCGACTTCGTCATTTTTGTATCGGCTACGATTGCAGCACGACACGCCGCCGCCAGGGATTTTCGTCGAACTAAACAGGTCGCGCAAAAAGATCGGATCCTGATTTCCGCCGATCCATACGCCAGTGAACATCTGATACTGACCTTGAGCGAGTTGCTGGCGAATGACGTTGACCTCAAGCGTCTCGATCCGCACATTGAGACCAATGTCGTTTAGGGCACTTTGTATTACCTGCGCATACTGATTAACCATCGCGTTGCCGGCGCCGTACTTGAAAACGATTTGTTCGTTATTGTAGCCGGCGTCTTTCAAAAGCTGCTTTGCTTTTGCGGGTTCAAAATTGTAAGAGGTACCTGCGTAGTAGGCCCATGACTGGGAGGGAAGTATCGAACTCGCGACCTTTGCCTGTTTTGAGAGAAGCTCACTCACAATCTTCTGCCGATCGATGGCATAACCGATCGCTTGTCTGATCTTTGGGTTATTCAGCGGCGGGGACTGCGTGTTGAAAACGAGGTACTGAATGTTCGAACCGTCGAACTGATCGATCCTGAGATTTGCGTTGCCGCCGAGAGCGTTAAGCATATCGGGCGGAAGATTTGACGGGTTCGGAGCAATGTCGACGCCACCCGATTGCAGCTCGCTTTGAAGAGCTGTAGCATCGGTCACGGTCTTTATACGCAACTTCGCGACCTTCGGAGAACCTTCCCAATAGTCTGCGTTTGCGTCCAACTCCACGATGTTCTGAGACGCGTCAAAGCTCGTAAACCTAAACGGCCCCGAACCGACCGGACTGTCTTTTTGCTGCGCCACCGAGCCGCTCGGAATGATCGGTATCGCAACGAGGTTTGAAAGAAGCTGGTTACCCAACGCGGGGCGCGTAACAGTAAAAACGACCGTTTGGGCATCTGGTGTCTCGATCGAAGTGATATGTGTGACCCGTTTTGTTTTTACCTCTGCGGCAGGTTTTAGAGCGGCGTTTGCACTAGCCGCCGGTGGTTGTGGTACGAGTGTTGCAGATTTATCGGCTGGTACGGTATCGAAAAACGCTCCGGCCTTGTAACCGTTTGACTTGATTAGTTCGTCGAATGTGTATTTTACATCCGCAGAGGTAAATGCGGCACCGTTGTGAAACTTAACGCCGTCTTGCAACACGAACGTGATCGTCATTCCGTCCTCAGACGTTTTGATTTCTTTAGCCAGCTCACCAACGTATTCGAAGTTTTCGTTCTTCTTGACGAGTGCATTGAATATCAAATTCTTTACGCGCTCGGCTGACGCGTCAGAGGCCGTCGATGTGAGCGTGTCGAAGGCCGTAAATTTCTCCGGCAGCGCAACGGTGACAGCATCGCCACCGCGACGACGGCATGTCTGAGCGGAGGTCAAAAACGTCAATACCAATAAAATCAATAATAATTTACGCATGATAAAGTCCTGTAACTAGGAAAGATTTTGGTTAAGTTCGGTGATCGCGGCAGACAAACTGACTAACTTGTCCTTATCAAACTGCGACGACGAGCTTAGGTGGGATTTTAGCTTTGCAATCCGTTCTAATGACTGATCGATACGCTTTGCCGAGATTTCGCCGGATTCTGCCGCATCTAGTACCGCTCTAAACCCTTCGACAATTCTGTCCTGATCCGCACAGATCGCCAGCATGTCAACCCCGGATATAATTGCCATTTTGCAGGCATCGCCGACGCCGTAATTTTTTACGATTGCACCCATTTCAAGATCGTCGGTGATCACGACGCCGTCGAATTGAAGTTCGTCGCGCAGAAGCTCCGTTACAAAATTGCGGCTCAAGGAAGACGGTAAAAGTTTCCCATGTTTGTCGGTCGCCTGCAACCGCGATTGCGGAAAGCTGGCGTGCGCGATCATTACCGATTTCGCAAATGGCAGCATTTTTTTGTACGGATATAGGTCGACTGATGAAAGTTCTTCTTCGCTGATGTTCACCACCGGCAAATCCTCATGCGAATCGATCTGCGCGGCGCCAAGACCCGGAAAATGTTTTAGACAACCGATGATGCCGTTGTCTTGCATCGCATCTAGAAACGCCGTTGCAAACTCAACAACCTGATCTTTGTCGTGACCGAATGCGCGAGAGTGAAGGCCGTTTGAGTATTTCGCCCGAACTTCATCAAGTACATCGACAACCGGAGCAAAATCCATGTTAAAGCCAAGAAGAAGTAGCGTTTCTGAGATGATTCGTCCGAGCTGCGCCGCATCGTCAGCCGTTCTTAATTTATTAGCGGCAACCATTGGCGTCATGATTCGTCGCAGACGGTCGACCAGGCCACCTTCTTGATCAATGCTTAAAAAGGGTTGGATTGGTAAAAAAGAAGTTATGTAATCGAGCAAATTACGCACTTGCTCAGCCTCGCGAATATTGCGAGCAAACAGACACACGCCGCCGGGCGAAACCTCCGAAAGCAAACTTTTTGTCTGTTCGTCTAATTCGGTGCCTGGGACGCCGATGAAAAACAACTGTCCTATTTTTTCTTCGAGCGACAGGGAATTGAGCTGGTCAAGTGGATACATCCGTACGATTGTCAGGAGTCGAGTTTACCAGCCGCTCCGCCTTTTATAAAGTTCGAGCGTTTTGTCATAATGTAAAAAGTCACAGAGCAATGACCGAACATCGGATCAGTATAAACGAAGTTTTTTTAATGATGGTGATCTGCGGCATTTTTGCTTTTTACTCACAAATCTTCGCTCAGGCGAATTGCACAGGGACACAAATTCTACAAGCCACCAATTGCACCGGGGATGAGGTTTCCTCGGAAGAGAAGATTTTGCTCAACCTCGTGAACCGGTACCGCGTCGCAAACGGCCGAAGCGAGCTGCGTTCGTCTAACCCGCTAAGCATGGTGGCAAACCGCCGCGTGC
Source organism: Pyrinomonadaceae bacterium (assembly GCA_049679945.1). Classification (GTDB taxonomy): domain Bacteria; phylum Acidobacteriota; class Blastocatellia; order Pyrinomonadales; family Pyrinomonadaceae; genus OLB17. Next base: position 101,963 of record JBAUGW010000026.1, read on the forward strand.
TGGACTTAAAGCAGAACCTCAAATCCCTCACCCATAGCTGGAGCAACTGCAAATACGACATAAACGATCAAAAGACATGGCCGTGCGTAACTGATTCACCTAAGAGACTAAAATCAGGTTACGACGGTCGAGGTTACGAAACGCTCTATCGAACGGCAATGGGCCGAGCCTTGTCGATCCCCGCTCTCGACGCATGGAAAAAGAGCCCGTTGCATAATTCAATAATCTTAAATCTAAGCATGTTCAAAGACTTGGAGTGGGAGGAGTTGGGTGTTGCAATCGACGGTCAGTTTGCAGCGTTGTGGTTTGGTGCCAAAGGCGGCGCGCCAAAAGGATCGAACGAGCAGGTTATCGGCCTCGGCGTTTCATACGATCAGGCCGTAAAAGGACTGAATAGATTGCTCGCGATCGATCAGTTCTCATCAACCGTGGAAAACAACCGGTGGCAAGGTTTCTCGCCAGACAGAAAAATAAAGCTCGAGATTTACGGAACAAAGAAAGAACTCAGCGAGGTGAATCTCGGCATCTCGATCAAACTCGAATCTGACCAAACGCTCGCGCCAAAAAACAAGCTTGCCGTCGTCACACTACTGAAAAATATCTTTCCCGAATGGTCTGACCCTGATGCGTGGTTTGAGAATTCGTTGGCGGTGATCTTGGCGGATAAATCAGGGTCGAGAACTAAGATCGTCCGAAAAATAGCGCTTGAAATGCTTACCGATGGCCAAGGCTCTGTAAAACTTCTAATTAAACATCAGGAAAAGCCAAAATACATCGAAATTTACTAGATTATCTTGCCTTTTATCTTTTCAAGCAGTTGTTTCGATTCGTCAGCGGTCAGATCGTCAATGTTTACATCGCGAAGCTCATCAATTGCACTTTCGTTGGACACAGCGAACAGGGAATACTGGGCAGCCAAACTTCCGGCGGCAGCTTTTGCCAAACCGCCTTTCTTTTCGTCTGCAAACACGGCAAGCTCATATTTTTCGAGCTTTTCCAGAACGCTTTTTGCGCGTTCAATAACGGAAACCGGTAAGCCGGCAAGCTTTGCCACTGCAATGCCATAGGATTTTGAAGCTTTGCCTGGCTGTAGCTTGTGCAGAAACACGACTTCGCCGTCTTTTTCGCTCGCCGTTATTTGATAATTTTTTGCACCTGGCAGAGTTTCGGCGAGTTCGGTCAATTCATGATAGTGCGTCGCGAAAAGGGTCTTTGCCGCGTGTTCGGGTGAGGTGTGAAGATACTCTGCGACCGCCCAGGCAATCGAAAGCCCGTCGAACGTCGAAGTGCCCCGGCCAATTTCGTCCAGTAAAATCAGGCTTTTTGGCGTTGCGTTATGCAAAATGGCGGCTGTCTCCGTCATCTCGACCATGAACGTTGAGCGTCCCGACGCGAGATCGTCCGAAGCTCCGACACGTGTCCAGATTCTATCGACTATTGGAAGCCGCGCCGAAGCCGCAGGAACGAACGAACCGATCTGCGCAAGTAGCTGAATGATCGCTGTTTGTCTGAGAATGGTCGATTTCCCGCCCATGTTTGCACCGGTAATCACCAACAATCTATCGGTAGAATTGTTAAGTACTATATCGTTCGGAATGAATGAATTGCCTAGGCTAACTTCAACCACTGGATGACGTCCATTCTTGATTTCGATCTCGTCGCCGTCATGCAAAATCGGACAGACATAATTACGCGTCGTTGCGACCTCGCCGAGCGAGCATAAACAATCGAGTGTCGCCATCGCGCGTGCCGTCGATTGCAGCTTGCGGGTTTCGGAACAAATACGCTCGCGTATATTTTCAAATAACTCGGTTTCGAGCTGAATTATTCGCTCTTCGGCTCCTAGGACTTTTTGTTCCCACTCTTTTAACTGCGGCGTCGTGTAACGCTCAGCGTTTGCGAGAGTTTGGCGGCGTTCATAATCGTCAGGAACACGCGAAACATTGCCTTTCGAGACCTCGATGTAATAACCAAAAACGTTGTTGAAACGCACTTTAAGATTGCCGATACCTGTGCGCGTTCGCTCGCATTCCTCAAAGTTCGCGATCGTTTGCTTAGCCGAGGTTGAAACCGCGCGCAATTCGTCGAGTTCAGCGTTAAATCCACCGCGAATAACGCCACCGTCGTTCAGATTCACAGGTGGTTCGTCCGCGATCGCCCTGTCGATTAGCTCGCGGACCTCGGGCAGCTCGAAAATATTCTCCGCTAAGACCTGCAAAAGCAACGATTTAGAGTCCGACAGAGCATCGTTGATGTGCGGTGACTGTTTGATAGAGCTGTTAAGAGCAATCAAGTCCCGTGGTGTTGCAGTCCCAAGATTCAAGCGCCCAATCAATCGCTCGAGGTCACCAACTTGTTTTAGCAAAAACCGCAACCTTTCGCGCAAAACGCTGTCGTTAAGCTCAGTGACCGCGTCTAGCCGAGTTTGAATTTCCGTTCGCTTGAGCGATGGAATTAGCAGCCACTGCTTGAGCAACCGTGCTCCCATGCCGGTGACGGTTTCGTCAATGACGGCGAAAAGCGTGTTCTTTAACGCCGTGCCGCGTGATTCGAAAACTTCCAGGTTCCGCAGCGTAACGGCATCAAGGATGAGGTGATCGTCGGTTTCGAAATACTTGATCTCCGAAATATGTTCTGCGGCCGCGCGTTGAGTTTGCTGCGCATATCTAAGGCACGCTCCGGCAGCTTTTATTGCTGCATCCTTACCCTCGAGGCCAAATCCGGCGAGATGGGCAACTTTGAGTTGTTGTTTGAGAAGTCGCGAGGCCTCCTTTTGCTCAAAATCGTTATCTTCGCGAGGTGTGAGGGTTAGTTTAGATGACTTAGAAATGCGATTCGCGTCATTAAATAGCGGCGGCTCAACAGATTCACCCCCGCCAAACTCACCGGTAACCAGGTTTTGCATCGAGGACGGAAACAATAGCTCACGCGGCGAGTAAATGCCGATCTCATCGCAAATCTTTTGCCAAGCGTCGGCGCCGAGTGTCTCGGTTGCAAAGAAGTTCCCCGACGATATTTCAAGAAATGCGGCACCGAAATTGTTATCTTTGCCACAAATCGCGGCGAGATATACCGATTCCTTGGGCTCAACAAGCTGCGGATCGATAGCCGTTCCGGGCGTTATTACGCGCACAACTTCGCGTCGGACGAGTTTTACACCTTTTGACGGCGTTTCGGTTTGTTCGCAAATTGCGACGCGATAGCCTTTCCGCACCAAGCGGGCGATGTAATTTGCCGCCGCATGGTAGGGCACACCGCACATCGGGATTGGATTTGGGCTATCTTTTTGCCGCGCGGTGAGCGTGATGTCGAGTTCGCGAGAGCCAACTAGTGCGTCTTCGTTGAACATCTCATAGAAATCGCCCAGCCGGAAGAAGAGTATGGTTCCGGGATATTGCTTTTTGATCTCGAGATATTGCCGAAGCATCGGCGTCGCGGTTTCCATTTTGCGCTTTCAAAGTTTAGCAAAATGCCTTTAGAATCAAAACTTATGTTTCAAAATGCACTTTGCTTTGTTATTATATCCGTTTGCAAGTTAGGGTTTTAGGAGTGGTTATGAGGACTTACAGATTTATCCTTACGACGGTTTTTATCTTTGCATTTTGGGTTGCCGGGTCGGCGCAAGATGTGCAGGCGCCGCCTGACAGTTTACTTGCGGGTTTGCAAGCTAAAAACGATAGATACCGCATCGGTTTTCAGGACATTCTTGAGGTACAGGTTTTTCAACATCCTAGCCTTAACCAACGAATTGCAGTCAGTCCCAACGGAACGATAATGCTTTTCAGGCTCGATAAGCCGTTGATCGCCGTGTGCAAGACGGAGCGAGAACTGGCGGGGGAGATCGCCGAGGCATATAAAGCGAGGTTTATTCGGGATCCGCAGGTTAACGTGGTTGTCTCGGAACAGCGGTCCCAGTCCGTCGCCGTGATTGGTGCGGTTGAGAAACCCGGCACATATTTCATAAATCGACGCTATCACTTGCTCGAGATGCTCGCCATGGCTGGTGGGCCGAACAAGGAATCGGGCACCCGAATACTAGTTGCTCGAACCGGCAGTACGTCGCAATGTCGCGACAGAGGCGATCAAACTGATGGCGACCAAGTCGCTGTGATGGACTTTAAGGTTCGCGATGTTCAACAGGGCAAACAAACATTGTGGATGCAGCCGGGCGACGTAGTTTCGTTGTTAAAAGCCGACGTCATTTATGTTTACGGCAATGTCAACAAACAGGGGACGATAGAGGTTCGCGAGCCGATTACGCTGACACAAGCACTTGTTTCCGCCGAGGGTTTGAAGGCGGCAGCAAAGAAAGACAAAATCCGAATTCTGAGACAAATCGACGGCAAAGCTGACCGCGAGGAGCTTGTTTACAACCTTAACGACATTGACAAAGGAAAAGTAAGAGACCCGTTTCTTGAACCTAACGATATCGTTGCGGTTTCGGAGGATAAGATGAAGTCGATACTTTACGGCATTGCAAATTCGATCAAGAGCTCGGTACCGAGTGCCATCTATCGATTGCCATAATTTTTATGAAAGAAACGCGTGAGATCGTAAAAAATCCTTTGAGCGACACCCCCGAGATCGAGCAGGCTCATGATTCACAGGTAGTTGCCGGCGCTCAATATCCGTCCTATCGTTATGCACAATCTGAAAACTCGCAGCTGCTAGATTATTGGCGAGCAATCCGCAAACGGCTCTGGCTCGTGATTGGTATCGCGGTCCTGGCGACGATCCTGTCTGCGATCTACATGGCCAAAAAACCCAGTATCTATCAGGCCACGGCAAGGGTTCAGGTCGATAATGAGCAACTTAACCCTGACCTTGTGACTAGTGATCGCCAGCGTCCGATGTCGAGTGCGGATCCGTCTTATTTCAATACTCAGTTGCAACTTTTATGGAGCGATTCTCTTTTGAGGCGGGTTATCAAGGAGAAAAACCTCGACTCAAACCCGGAATTTGTATTAGCGAAAGGTGAGAATTCCACTTCGACATTACGTTCAATTTTGAAATCCATTGGCCTTGCCACGGATGACAAGGATTCGAGTGCTTCCGCTGGTGAATATACGTCTGATTCAACGCTTGCGACCTCCGAAGAAATTGCCGAGGCTAAACATCTGGCACCGTATGTCGATGTAATACATAAATCGTTAGAGATCGACCCGGTGCGTGAGTCGCGAGCGACAATGAAAGACACGCGGCTTATCTCGATCTCTTTTCGCCACACCAGTCCTGAGCTTGCCGCCCATGTTGTGAATTCAATCGCCGAGACCTTTACGACAGTCAATCAGGAAAGGCGCTCAGGAACAAATCGCAAGACCAATGATTTTTTACAGGATCGCATTGCAACCCTGCAGTCGGACATTCAAGCAGACGAACAGAAACTCGTTGCTCTAACCGAGAACGCGGGAATTCTCAAAACCGGCGAAGGTGAACAGACAATTGTTATCGATCGCCTTTCCGGTCTTAATAAGGCGTTGCTCGTGGCAGAAAATGAACGCAAGACTGCCGAGGCAAATTTCCTTTCGGTTAGTGATTCGCCCGATAAGATCAAGGCAGTTGCAGAGGCTGAGATTACGCAGTTTACCCAAAACCAAGAGAATAACATTCGGGCCCTGCAAACAGACACGATAAAGAAGATTAACGATCTCAGAAATCTAAGGATCGAGAAGCAGCTGTTGTTTACCGAAGGAGCACCCGAGCTGGAACAGATCGACGCACAGATCAAAAGCTATGAGGACAGTGTCGATAAAGCGATCGAAAGGTATCACACCCAACTCGAAGCTTTTCGCAAAAGAGCGACAACGGTGACTCTCGAAAATCTGAGAACAAAATATCTTGCGGCTAAGGCTAACGAAGACAAGATTCGTGTCGATTTCAATAAACAGTTCGGTGAGGCTCAGGGGCAGAACCAAAGCGCCGTGAGCATAAAATTGCTTCAGCAAAATATCGAGACGAACAAGGGTTTTCTCGAAAATCTACGTAAGCAAGTGAGTGGTAACGACGTCGCCGCTCAGGGCACGGATAACAACATCAGTGTTGTCGAGATTGCGATACCACCAGACACGCCGGTGGCGCCACGACGGCTGACGACAGTTTTAGCGGTGTTGTTTTTGTCAACTTTGTTCGGAATGGGTTTGGCCTTGGTACTAGAGTATCTTGATGACACAATCCGCACGACTGACGAGATCGAAAACTATTTGCAGCTGCCGGCGCTCGCCGCAATACCGGCAATCGATTCGATTCCGAAGCGCAAACTTTTGCTTGTCGGTGCAGGTGCGGAAGCCGACGACGAGACGCCATCTTCGCCGCTGTTGATTTCTGCCGACACGCGCTCATCGCTTGCCGAAGCTTACAGACATTTGAGAACGTCGATTTTGCTTTCGACCGCCGGCCACGCGCCTAAATCGCTATTGATCACATCTAGTTTGCCATCCGAAGGTAAGACGACGACCGCAGCAAACACGTCGATCATTCTCGCACAGACCGGAGCTCGAGTACTCATGATCGACGCTGATATGCGTCGCCCGCGATTACATAGTATTTTTGGTATCGAGAATGGCCGCGGGCTGAGCACACTGCTTGCGAGTGAACTGACTGATAGCGATATATCGCGCGCAATTCAACAGGACGAGAAGACAAAGCTCTTCTTGTTGCCGTCAGGTCCGATACCGCCGAACCCTTCGGAGCTGATCGGCTCCGAACAAATGGCTTCGCTAATGAACTTGCTTCAAAAGAAATTCACACATGTCGTAGTCGATTCACCGCCGATCGCCTCTTTCACCGATGGCGTACTGATCGCTTCATTGGTCGACGGCGTAATTCTGGTGGTACATGCCGGCAAGAGCTCGCGGCAAGTCGTCCGACGTTCGCGGCAGTTACTGCAAGAGATCGGAGCTAAGATTTTTGGCGTCGTTCTCAATAACGTAAATCTAAATACAAAAGACAACTACTATTATTATCAGAGTTATTATCACCGAAGTAACTACTCCGCGAGTGACGAACAGTAATATTCGGCTGCGCTCCTAACAGGTGCTTACTCACGTGTCGGAATAGCGGTGCGTTTGAACAAAGATGAAAAAGGCGCTTATAACAGGCATCACTGGACAAGATGGCAGTTACCTCGCTGAGATACTTCTTGAAAGGAAGTATGAGGTCCACGGCATCATTCGCCGGTCGAGCTCATTTAATACCGCGCGGATCGATCATCTCTACAAAGACCCTGAAGTTTACGGCAAGCGACTTTTTCTGCATCATGGCGACGTGATCGATCCGAGCAATTTGAATCGTTTACTCGACAAAATCGAACCTGACGAAATTTACAATCTCGCTGCGCAAAGTCATGTGAAAGTTTCGTTCGAGATTCCGGATTACACAGCACAGGTCGATGCGTTAGGAGCATTGAGGTTTCTCGATGCGATACGCGAGACAGGTTTGCGAACGGTCAAGTTTTATCAAGCCTCGACATCGGAATTGTTTGGCAAAGTCTTAGAG
>JBAUGW010000027.1:0-13777 GCA_049679945.1 Pyrinomonadaceae bacterium
GCGCCCTTACTCCGTGCGGGCTTCTGCAACGGATGCTCAATCCTAAAGCCGTAACTCTAAACTAAGGACGTTAAAACGCCCTTCAAAATCTATCGCTCGCCCTAACCACGCCGTAAACGGGCGTGGCTATACAAGAAAAGCCTCGTGAACGAGGCTCGGAAGATTTTACTTTTCGGGCTGTGCTCGTCTATTTGCGGTACGGTTGCGGCGTTCCCGCTGGCGCTGGCACGTTTTGTGTGCCAGAACCTGTGCTTTTCCGATAGTTTTACCCGAATCAATTGCCACCAGCTTTAGCTAGTGGAAAAGGTCAGAAATATTTTCGGGCTTTAGCCCAACATTAGGCTGAAGCCAAAAGGAAATTGTTTTAATCCGAAGTTCGGCTAAAGCCGATGCTATTTGCCCCGCTAACCACTAGCTAAAGCTAGTGGCAACTTATCGGAGACATAGCCTCAAAACATTTGAGCAACCGTTTCGGAGAAGCCGTCTCTCCCACCACCGCCCCCGCGAAACGCGTCCACTCCTCCTCAGGCAGGAAGGGAGCTAATACGTCTTTCTTTGAAATTGCCCCGAAAGCCTTTTATACTCTAATTTATCCCGGCGAAGACGCGGAAGAACAATGACACACAGTTTATTCAACACACGACAGAGTTTTAAGACTGGCACGGGCGGCGAGGGCGTTTTTTATTCGCTGCCGCAGCTTGAGAAAGAGGGAATCGGTGCGATCTCGCGGCTGCCGGTTTCGATCCGCATTGTTTTGGAGAGCGTGCTGCGCAATTTCGATGGCGGCAAGAAGGTGAGCGAGGCAAATATTCGAGCGCTGGCTGCGTGGAAAGCGAACGAGGAACGCACAGAGGAGATTCCGTTCGTCGTCGCGCGTGTCATTTTGCAAGATTTCACTGGCGTGCCGCTGCTTGTCGATCTCGCGGCGATGCGCAGCGCGGTGCAGCGAATGGGCAAGGACCCGTCGGTCATCGAGCCGCTCGTGCCGGTCGATCTCGTTATCGATCACAGCGTGCAGGTCGATTTTGCGGGCAGCGAAGCGGCTTACGAGCGGAACATGGAGATGGAGTTCAAGCGGAACGAGCAGCGATATCGCTTTTTGAAGTGGGGAACTCAGGCGTTTAGCGGCTTTAGCGTCGTGCCGCCGGGCATCGGCATCGTGCACCAGGTGAATCTCGAATATCTCGCAAAAGGCGTCTTTGAGCGCGAAGGCGTTTACTTTCCGGATTCCTTAGTTGGCACAGATTCGCACACGACGATGATAAACGGTGTCGGCATTGTCGGCTGGGGCGTCGGCGGTATCGAGGCCGAGGCCGGAATGCTCGGCCAGCCGGTTTACTTTTTGACGCCTGACGTTGTCGGCGTGCATTTGTCCGGCGAATTGGCGCAAGGCGCGACCGCGACGGATCTTGTGCTGAGAATTACCGAGATGCTTCGCAAGGCAAATGTCGTCGGCAAGTTTGTCGAGTTTTACGGCGAAGGCGCGGCAGCTTTGAATGCAACCGACCGCGCGACGATCGCAAACATGGCGCCCGAATACGGCGCGACGATGGGTTTTTTCCCGACGGACGAAAAGACGCTTGATTATTTCCGCAACACAGGCCGCGACCAGTCCCACATCGAGACCATTCGTAATTATTACACCGCGCAGCAGATGTTTGGCATTCCGAAGGACGGTGAGGTCGATTATTCGACGGTCGTAGAACTCAGCCTCGAAACAATAACGCCCGCAGTCGCAGGGCCAAAACGTCCGCAGGATCGCATAGAGCTTTCGAGTCTCGACGACCGATTTATCGAGCTCTTCAGTAAGCCGGTCGCTGACGGCGGCTACGGCAAATTATCCGGTGATCTAACTAAGCGTTTCAGTGTCACAATGGGTTCGCACCCGGACAACGTGATCGAGGGCGGCGGCGAACAGAGTTCGAAGTCGATGCCGGAAACGATTCACAATACGGTTTCGCCAGACAACACAAATGTCGAGACCGAGATTGAGATGGTAAACAACCGCCCGACACCCGATCGCGTGGACATTACGGACGACGATTCGCCGGTGATAACAACAAACATCGGCAACGGAGACGTGCTGATCGCAGCGATCACTTCGTGTACAAACACATCCAATCCATCGGTGATGATCGCCGCCGGAATCGTCGCAAAAAAGGCTGTCGAAAGGGGAATGAAGGTTCCTGAGTATGTTAAAACATCGCTCGCACCGGGTTCGCGCGTCGTTACCGAATACCTTGAGAAGGCCGGTTTGCAGCGATATTTGAACGAGGTCGGTTTCGATTTGGTCGGATACGGCTGCACGACTTGTATTGGCAATTCCGGCCCGCTCGACCCGTCTATCGAAGACGAAGTTGTCGAAAACGACATCATCGCTGCCTCCGTTTTGTCGGGTAATAGAAATTTCGAGGCCCGCGTCCATCAGAACGTGAAGGCGAACTTTCTGATGTCGCCCCCGCTCGTGGTTGCCTACGCGCTTGCGGGAACGGTTCTGAAAGACGTAGTTCTCGATCCGATTGGTCAAGACCGTGACGGCAACGAGGTGTTTCTCCGTGATATATGGGCTTCACTCGATGAGGTGAAGGAATATCTAAACCACGCGTTCGACCCGGCGACTTACAAGCGTCTCTACTCGCAGTTCGCCGAACAAAATCCGCTGTGGAACAACATCGCGTCGAGCGTCGGGCAGATCTATGAGTGGGATGCGGAATCGACCTATATTCAGGAGCCACCATTTTTTGAAAATTTCGGGAATAAAACCGGCGGGTTTGGGGATATCTCAGGCGCGAGAGCATTAGCGATTTTTGGAGATTCGGTGACGACGGATCACATTTCGCCGGCAGGGGCGATCAAGGCAAATTCACCAGCCGGTAAATATCTGCAGGAACTCGGTGTGACGCCGGCTGATTTTAACTCATACGGTTCGCGTCGTGGTAACGACCGCGTCATGCTGCGTGGTACATTTGCGAACGTTCGTATTAAAAATCTAATGGTCTCGCCAACCGAAGGCGGTCATACAAGGCATCAACCGGATGGGGAAGAAATGACGATCTACGACGCCGCAATGCAGTATAAGGCTGAGAATAAGCCGCTTGTGATCTTTGCGGGCAAAGAATACGGTACCGGCAGCTCACGCGATTGGGCGGCGAAAGGCACGGCACTGATGGGCGTGAAAGCAGTTGTGACCGAGTCGTTCGAGCGAATTCACCGCTCGAACCTTGTCGGCATGGGCGTTTTGCCATTGCAGTTCAAAGAAGGGCAGTCGGCGCAGACGCTGAACCTCGACGGAGCCGAGGTTTTTAACCTCACAGGCCTCGAATCCCGCGAGGTTAAGCCTCGGCAGGACGTGACGCTCACAATTATTCGTGAAAATGGCGAGAAAATAGACGTTTCTTTGATTTTGCGAATCGATACGCCGATCGAGATCGAGTATTACAAGAGCGGCGGTATTTTGCCGTATGTTCTTCGGCAGCTGATCGCGTAAAATGCTTGTAAACACGGCCGAACAGTGATAGATTGGCCGTTATCTGGTTTGGTATAATAATCGAGCCGTCCCTTCCCGGGCTTTTTGGGAGTTAAAAAAATGAAAAGAATTATCTCTGTCGCCGTTTTTGCGACGCTCGTTATCACCTCGGTTACGCCTTTGTTTGGGCAAAAATCACGAGCGCGGACTGTTGCGGCATTTGCGGCTGACGAATTTGCTCGTTTTGAGAATGTCGAGGCGTTTGCAAATGAGAATGGTTCGCGCATTCGCTGGCAGATGGCCGAAGAGAAGGGCAACGCCGGTTTTATGGTTTATCGCAGGGGCGAAAAAGGTCTCGAGCCTGTGCAAGATTCGCTAAAGCCCGGTGCACTTGGCAAGTTCCGCAACGAATCTGCCTACGGTGAGCAATATGAGATCTACGACGAGCGCGGCACGATCGGGATGGAATACGTTGTCGAGGCTTGGAAGCTCAACAGCGACAGACGCGTATTTAGCCAGTCCGTAAACGCCAAATACAAAGCCGATCTCGAAGCAAGCCCGAAATCCAACAGCTTGCTCTCAAATGACAGTCTCGCCCTCACGAAAGAATTATCGACTGCTCAGGAAGATTCGCGGCTTGCGCCAAACCTTACTCAACATCGCGTGGTCGTTTCGCAGCCCGGAGCAAAGATTGGCGTCCGAAAGGACGGCATGTATCGCGTCACGCGTGCCGAGTTGCAAGCGGCGGGCTTTAATGTAAACAGCAACTCTGCAAACTGGCGGCTCTTTATGGAGGGCAACGAGCACGCGATAATCGTCGGAGCCGGCGATCAATACATCGAATTTTACGGACGAGGTCTCGACACGGTCGAGAGCGACACACGCATTTACTACCTGATCGCCGATACGACTACGGCCGGCAAACGAATTCAGCCGCGCATCCTGCGTAACATCGGCGGTAATGTCATCACAAATAACTACCGTGCTTTTGCCGAGAAGAAAGAGAGGACAAATTACCTCTACGATTTTCTGAATGGCGATGCTGAAAATTATTGGGGTCGCGTTATCAGTTCGACGCCACCAATAACTCCAATTCCTATCACTTTGACTGGTATCGATTTTACCTCGACGACGAGTGTCACCTTTACTCTTAAGATGAAGGGTTTTTCACAAACAGCCCATCAAACACGGGTTGTCTTGAATGGCAATGTTCTCGCCGATATAACCGGCCAACAACGGGATAGCTATTCGCGAACCTACACGATTCCAGTAAGCATGTTGGCTGAGGGAAATAACGGGCTCGAACTGACCTCCGCGACTGGCGGCGATCTGACGATGTTCGACACCGCGACGTTCAATTATTCTCGCAAATACCAGGCCGATCAGAATAGAGTTGCGTTCTTTACACCGGGTTATAAAAAGGCCGATCTTGGGAACTTTTCGAGCGCGAATGTCAGAGTTTTCGAAACGACATACGACGGCGAGCCAACACTTGTGACAAATTTGCCTGTTGTGCAAAATGGCGGGACATTTACCGTGAAAATGCCATCGTCTCGATCGGGAATCTTCTATAGTGTTGAGGATAGCGGTCTTCTGCAATCACCCACCATAACGGCGAATACTCCATCGACGCTCTCGACGACAAACAATGCGGCGCATTTGATCATAATTTCGCACGGCGCGCCCGACTTCATGGCCGCGGCCGAGACTTGGGCGAATTATCGCCGCAATCAAGGCTTTACGGTTAAGGTTGTCGACGTAGCAGATGTTTTTGACGAATTTAATTACGGCGTACTCAGTGCAAATTCTATAAACAGCTTTCTAAATTACGCAAAAAACAACTGGGCGACGCCGCCGAATTACGTTTTGCTGATCGGTGACGCTTCTTACGACTCGCGTAACTATGAGGGCCTTGGTTACTGGAATATGGTGCCGCCAAAGATCGTGAACACCGTATATTCTGAAGCCCCGAGCGACGAGGCCCTGGGCGATTTCAACGGGGACGGGCTCGCTGAACTGGCGATTGGCCGTATTCCGGCACGAACTGCACCGGTAATTACAACCGTTTACAACAAGACGGTTGCCTTTGAAATGACGGCTAACCAGAATCTCAATCGCGGGGCGGTTTTTGCTTACGATCTTCCGGTCGGTTTTGATTTTCAAGCCATGAGTCAACTGCTGCGCGATGAGCTGCCAGCCGGCATACCGGCCCCAATGATCGGACGCGGCGATGCCAATGCTCAAGCGACGTTGATAAACCAGATCAATCTAAATAACGGGCGCTTTATCGTCAATTATGCGGGGCACGGCACGACCGGCCTTTGGGGGTCAAGTCCTTCTCTTTTTTCGGTCAGTAGCGTACCGCAACTGACAAACACGGACCCAACGCTCTTTACAATGCTGACTTGTTTGAACGGCTACTTTATCGGCCATAATGACTCACTATCCGAAGTTTTGCTTAAGTCACAGACTCCCGGCGGGGCTGCGGCGTGGGCATCAACCGGACTTACGACCCCGGATATTCAACTTATTATGGGACTGCGCTTTTTTGAGCAAATTAATGCTGGTTCTATAACTCGAATGGGTGACCTCGTTAAAGACGCGAAAGCGCAGATACCATTTGGAGCTGACGTCCGTTTTTCGTGGGCGTTAATTGGTGACCCAATGATGAAGGTCAGACCGTAAGATTAATTGTATTTAAATTGATAAAGGCATCCGGTGAACACGGATGCCTTTTTTATATCTGGAATACTCGCGGCGGGGTTCGAACCTGCGACATCTTCCTTCGGAGGGAAGCACTCTATCCAGCTGAGCTACGCGAGCGTAGAAAGTTAAAAAGTGAAAAAGGGTAAGAGTGAAAAAGTAACGGCAGCCGTTAGCGACCAACTTTTTCACTTTTTCACGTTTCCCCTTTTTAACTCTTCCAGTTTATCACTTCGCTTCTTCACGCGGAACGATTCTAATTGTTTTGATACGAACGGGCTCGACAGGCCGCTCGCCATCCTTTGGCTGAACGGAGGAAATCGTTCGCACATTGTTCATACCGTCGATCACTTTTCCAAAGATCGTGTAGCGATTGTCAAAGCCCGACTCACGTTTCAGCGTGATAAAAAATTGAGAGTTTGCCGAATTGTTGTCCGGGCCTCGTGCCGCACCGACGATGCCCGTGTCGTATTGAATGTCTGAGAACTCCGCGACAACATTTGGTTTTTCGGATTTGCCGGTCCCGTCGTTAGTCGGATTGTTGTCTTTGGACAACGGGTCGCCGCTTTGAATCACCGATGGGTTGATTCGATGAAAAGTAACGCCATCGTAAACACCTTCGGTAGCGAGAGTCTTAAATTGCTCGACCATTTTCGGCGCGATGTTCGAGTAAAGCTCGATCTTGATCGTGCCGTAGGCAGCCGAGCTCTCCATCTCAATTACGGCGATCTCAGAATCGGCGACAGGTGTGACGCCTTTTTTTACCTCAGCGGTCCCGGGCTTTACAGTGCCGGGTTTTGAACCGTCGCTGCACGAAAATCCAACTGCAACAGAAAGTAGAATTGTAAAAATAAATTTCTTCTTCATATCAGATTGTTTTCTCACTATCTAAAATTATCGTCACCGGCCCGTCGTTGACCAGCTCGACGTCCATCATCGCTTGAAATTGTCCTGTCTCGACTTTTGTTACCGATTCGCGTGACCTCGCAATAAAATATTCGTAAAGCACATTCGCCTTGTCCGGCTCAGCGGCGCGGATAAATGACGGCCTGCGTCCGCGACGCGTGTCGCCGTAAAGCGTGAATTGCGAGACAACGAGCAGTTCACCATTGCAATCGAGCAACGAGAGATTCATCTTATCATCGGCATCTTCAAATATGCGCAGGTTCAAAATTTTCTCAACAAGATAATCCGCGTCCGCCGTGTCGTCGTTTTCTGCCACGCCGAGTAGCACGAGCAGCCCGCGTCCAATCTCGCCAACTATCTGCTCATCGACCGTGACTTTTGCACGCGAGACCCGCTGAACAACGGCTCTCATAAGAGTGAAAATGTGAAAGAGTGAAAGGGTGAAAAAGCGGAGTTGACTGCTACGACCAACTCTTTCACTTTTTCACATTTGCACACTTTCACTTTCGTCTACCCCATCGCATCTTCGATCTTAACGCTATTCATCACTACGGGGTCGAGCGGCTTGTCGTTTGAATTTCTATCGACGCCTGCAATTGCATCGACGACGTCCTGACCTTCGACAACCCGTCCGAATTTTGTGTAGCTCGGCGGCAAAGGATAATCGACGTGCATGATAAAAAACTGCGAGCCGTTTGTGTTCGGGCCGGAATTTGCCATCGCGACCGTGCCTTTTTCATACGGTCCAGCGTAGAGCGTCGAGCCGCGATCGATCTCGTCGTCAAACTTGCCGCCCGACGCCGATTCGCCGCCGTAGCCTTCGCCAAGCGGATCGCCGCCCTGGATCATAAAGTTCGGAATCACGCGGTGAAATATCACGCCGTCGTAATACTTTTTATCCGCCAGCAGCCTGAAATTCTCCGTCGTCTTCGGAGCATCCTGCTCTAAAAGTTCAAATTTTATCGTACCTTTGTTGGTCTCGATGACCACAATTTTATTGCTCACTAATTAATCTCCTCGTTTAATATAAATCGTTCAATCGCGGCTGCGACGCCGCTCTCGTCGTTACTTAATGTTGTATAAAATTCGTCACGCTCAAGCAACTGCGGGTCGGCGTTACCCATAACGACGGCCGTTCCGGCGTACTCGAGCATCTCGAGATCGTTGAAATTGTCACCGATAGCCATGATGTCTTCAGGCGCGAAATTGTTGATCTCTGCGAGCTTCGCTACGCCGTGGCCTTTCGATGCGTCGGGCGGCAATATGTCGATCAACGTAAAATCGAGATGCGGATAAATCGTCGGCAAGATCGTAACGGTGTTGCCAAGTTCGCGATTCAGCACCGACAACATTGCGCCCATTGCATCGCAGCCGCCCGAGAACGAAATGTGGACGATCTCGTGCTCGTGCAAAATATCCTCAAGACGCGGAACATGCTCGACTCCTTGTCGCCCGACTTCGCCGCCATGCAGCGTCTCAGACCAACGAAGATATTTCTTCAACGGCAGATTATGCTCTGACACGCGGTCATAAATCAGCGTCCCGAGCCCATGCGGATCTGTGCTCACGAGAGCATCGCCGCCATAATCCTTGCCGACGCGGACGATCTCAAGACTATCTTTGGTCGAAAGCAGGGAACACGAAACGGTTTCTTCTGACGCTGCGTACTTTAACAACGCGCCGTTGTGAGTGATGAGCGGAGCATTTAGCTCAAGATCCAATCCGACCGGCTGCGCGTCGCGAAAACGCCGGCCCGTCGCAATCGTGACCAGCACGCCACGCTCTTCGGCAGCTCGAACTGCACTGCGATTCGCGCCAGTAACCTCGCCGCTCGAATTCAGCGTCGTTCCGTCGAGGTCAAGGGCGAGGAGCTTGATCATTGATTAGAGTTCTCTCGCTTTTCTTGCCGTTCCTTTTCGAGCCATTGCTGGTATTTAGCCTTGCCTTTCTCAAACTCCGCGGCAGATGCATAGAACCAATGCGAGCCGTCGTTTGCGTCGACATTCCGAACATAGAAAATGTAATCGTTCGACTGCGGATTTAGTGCGGCGCGGATCGAGCTCTCGGTAACGGACGAGATCGGGCCGGGTGGTAGGCCGGTTTTTTTTCTGGTGTTGTATGGCGAATCCACGTCGAGATCGCTTTTGTGAATAGTGCCGTCCCATCGCCCCATCATTTTGGCGATATAAACATTTGTCTGGTCGATGCCGAGCGGAATATTCTTTGAGAGTCGATTATTGATAACGCCGGCGACGATCGGGCGTTCGCTCTCCACGCTGGTTTCGGTCTCGATGAGAGAAGCAATCGTGACGATCTCGTGCGGCGAGCGCTTTAGATTGTATGCCGCGAGCGTCCATTCGGGCTTCCAGATCTTGCGAAACTGCTCGACCATTGCTTTTATGATCTCCTGCGGTTTGGCTTCTTTCGGAAAGCTGTATGTGCTCGGATACATGTAGCCTTCGAGGTTTTTGGCCGTCGGCGAAATGTCGTGGATCAACGT
Source organism: Pyrinomonadaceae bacterium (assembly GCA_049679945.1). Taxonomy (GTDB): domain Bacteria; phylum Acidobacteriota; class Blastocatellia; order Pyrinomonadales; family Pyrinomonadaceae; genus OLB17. The sequence continues at coordinate 9,576 of JBAUGW010000027.1, forward strand.
CGGGTCATCCATCAACGCGAGAATGGCCTTGTCATCGACTGGCGGGCTCTGTGGAAACTTCTCGGCGATGCGTTTTGCAATATCAAAGCGCGTAAATCCCTCTGGGATTACAAGCTTCGTCGTCTGCAACTCGCCTGTTTCGAGTTCCTTCAGAACTTGCAGCGGTGATATCGGCGATTCGAACTGATATTCGCCCGCTTGCAGCTTGCTGGCGTCGCCAAAAAAACGTAAGTAGTAGTTCGTTGCGGTCGGGTTAACGATTATTCCTTCGCTCGTGAGTTTTGCGATTATCTCACGCGGGCTCGATCCCTTTTCTATCTTGATATAATCGGCGGCTCGGCTGTGTTCGTGTGGCTTATTTACCGTGCCGAAGATCCAATAAGACAAACCTGCGACGACGATCACGGCGAGTGCGAGGACGATGAAGATGATCGAGACAATACGCTTCATTTGTCGAAAGTTAAAAATTAATTAGCGGCGAGATATTCTTCGATTGTCGAAGTAACGGCTTCGCTGTCAGGTTTTTCCTTTGTGGCGAATCGAGCGACGATCTTGCCGTTTTTATCAAGCAGAAACTTATTAAAGTTCCAACTGATGTCGCCGCCGAATTCGGGATTCGACTCTTTGCTGGTCAGATAGGTGTAGAGCGGATGTTGATCTTTTCCGGTGACCGAGATCTTTGCGAACAAAGGAAATTTCACGCCGAAATTTGTCGAGCAGAATTCTTTGATGTCAGCTTCGGTGCCCGGTTCCTGGCCGAGAAAATTGTTGGCAGGGAAGCCGAGAATCGTGAAACCGCGATCCTTGTATTTTTCATAGATCGCTTCGAGGCCTTCGTATTGTGGCGTGTAACCGCATTTGCTCGCAACATTTACGATCATCAAGACCTTGCCCTTATAGGTGTCGAGTTTTGTGTCGCGACCGTCAATGTCCTTCATAGTAAATTCGTAAATCGATTTTTCAGATGGGGCGCCTCTCGGCGTCGCGTTCAAGATAAAGCCGTATTTGTAAGCGGCACCGGCGATAGCAATGCCGGCCAGTACGAGGATCACAATAAATATCTTTAACATTTTATTTGTCCAATTCACGCGGGCTGCGCGGTTTTGGCAGTTCATCCGGCGTTTCGCCGGTGGCGGCAAAGACTTCCTTGAACGCACCGACGCTTGCCATCACGGCCGATGTCTCCATTGGCATAAATATAACTTTCGAATTCTGTGTCCGGGCCATGTCCCGCATCGAGTCGACGTAACGCTGGGTAATCAGATACTGAGCCGTCTGTCCTCGATCGCCGATCGCACTGGCGATCTGAGCGATGGCCTGGGCCTCAGCGGTGGCGACAACGAGCCGTGCTTGCGAAGCTCCTTCTGCGTCCAGGATCGCGGATTGCTTGTTGCCTTCGGAACGCGTAACAGCAGCTTGTTTCTCGCCCTCGGCACGCGTGATCGCGGCCTGCTTGTCACCTTCGGCGGTCAAGATCAAGGCACGGCGGTTACGCTCGGCGGTCATCTGTTTTTCCATCGTAATGCGAACGTCCTCAGGCGGCGTAATATTCTTAATATCGACGCGCGTAACCTTGACGCCCCATTTGTCTGTGGCTTCGTCTAGGATCATTCGCAGCTCGTTGTTGATCTGGTCGCGTGACGAAAGCGTATGATCGAGGTCGAGTTTGCCGATCACCGAACGCATGCCCGTAAACGTCAACTGCACGATCGAGCCGACGAGATCGTTGACCTCGTATGTCGCCTTGATCGGGTCGGTCACTTGCCAATAAACGACTGAATCGACGCCCATCATCACGTTATCGCGTGAGATAACCGACTGCGGCGGCAGATCGATAAACTGCTCACGCAAATCGATAAAGGTCACACCCGGACGAGCATTCGTCCAATATACCGCTCGCGGAGATTCGAAAAACGGGACAATGATATTCAGTCCGCTGGCCGCAAGACGATGAAATCGTCCGAGCCGCTCGATCAGCAAAACGCTCGATTGCGGGACGATCTTTATCGTCTTCCAAGCTACAACGAGCAATGCGATGCCAAGAAATAAAAGAAAGATTGCGCCAAGTCCAAAGAGTTCCATTTATCCCTCCGTTAATGTTCAAGGCAAATATAACACACAATATGTCGGCATCGCTTGTGTCCGCGAGCGGTTTTATGAAAGGTGAATTAGCCACAGATTTGCGCAGATGACGCAGATAAAAGAGCACTGAAAAATCAGCGTTATCTGCGTTTATCTGCGGCCAAAATTCCTTACGGCTCTCGCATTTGATACCGTCGTTATCCTATAATCACGGCTAATGACTGTCACGCTAACCGATATCGAAGCTGCTCGCGAGCGGCTCAAGAACATAATTCTCCCGACGCCGATGATCGCCGACGGGCGTCTAGGGCGAGAGATCGGTGTAAAAGCTCACCTAAAGGCTGAGTCGCTGCAGATCGGCGGGTCGTTCAAGATTCGCGGTGCTTTTAATAAGATCTCGCAGCTAACCGACCAAGAAAAAAAGCGCGGCGTTGTTGCCGCTTCGGCCGGTAATCACGCTCAAGGTGTAGCTCTTGCGGCGAAACTCAACGATATTAAGGCGACCATCGTGCTGCCGGAATTCGCACCGCTGACAAAGATCAACGCGACGCGCGGTTTCGGCGCCGAGGTCGTGCTGCACGGCGCGACGTTTGACGAGGCGATCGCTCATTCACGTGAGTTACAGGAAAAACACGGTTACACGTATGTTCATGCGTTCGATGACGAACAGGTCATCGCCGGTCAGGGCACTATCGGCATCGAGATCGTCGAGTCGTTACCAGAAGTCACGACCGTGGTCGTTCCGATCGGCGGTGGCGGTCTGATCTCAGGAATTGCGACTGCTGTAAAAAAACTCAAACCGAATGCGCGAGTCATCGGCGTGCAAGCCGAGAACGCAGCGTGGGCTAGATCGAGCGTGAAAGCCGGCCGCGTGGTCGATGCCGAGATCAAGCCGACGATCGCTGACGGCATCGCGGTAAAGCATCCGAGCGAACTGACGCTGTCGATTATTCGTGAGACCGTCGATGAAATTGTCGAGGTTAGCGAAGAAGAGATCGGACGCGCGATATTTTTCTGTGTGCAAAATAACCGCCTAGTCGTCGAGGGCGCCGGTGCCGCCGGGCTCGCCGCGTTGCTCGCAAAGAAGGTCACGTTCAAATCAGATGACGTCGTCTGCGCGTTGCTGTGCGGCGGCAACATCGACGCCAACCTACTTGCTCGCGTGCTCGAACAGGTGCTCGTTCGTCAGGGTCGCTATGTTATGTTCCGCGTGCTTGTCCTCGATCGTCCGGGAATGCTCGCCGGTTTGCTAAAGGGCGTCGCCGAGTCCGGTGCAAATGTCATCGAGGTCTTTCATCGCCGCGCAATGTGGCTCGCTCCGCTCGGTTACGTCGGCATCGAAATGCTGCTCGAAGTCCGCGACGAACCCCACGGCCGCGAAGTCCTCAAACACCTCGAAGATGCCGGCTACCACGTCGAACGCGAAGGCCAAGGCGACTGGGAAGAGTAGCAGTATGCGGCTTATTTTACTAACAGTTATTTTATCGTCACTGTGTTCGATGAGTTGTGGCTATCTCATTACGACTCAAACTCATTTAATCCCTGCTGGGACGAAAGGCGACGTATTCATCATTCAGAACAATCGACATGGAGTCGAACTTAGGCGCGAACCAAAGGCAAAGCGTGAGGGTTATCTTAATTCCAAGAATCTTTTTCATGGTTCGGTCTTCTTGATTGACGTACACGGTTTTATCCGTTGCTTCAAGCGTAATGAAATGGACATAACTTATCACATCTTTGCATCACCCGGCGTAAGATAATAAAACCTCGTTCTACTTCTTCACCAAATTCTCATCATAGAGCCCGCGGATCAGAGCCTGCGGAGCGGGCGGCGATAGTGGTAGCTACAGGTGGAGCGAAGCGGAACCTGTAGAAACATCGCAAAAACGATTCGAGCGTGTGAAACACGCGGCATAAGCATCACGGAATATGTCGCATGTTTCACACGCTCGATTTTTTTATCGCAATCAACTACACATTCCGCCTCCGGCTGCATGTGATGTTATAAAGACGGTTTCTCTCGACGTGGATTAGAATCAATGTCGACAAAACAGATTCGATCTTTGACAGGAGAAACCGCAATGACATTGTACATCGGAGTTGATTTTCATCCGCATCAG
>JBAUGW010000028.1:0-3724 GCA_049679945.1 Pyrinomonadaceae bacterium
TCACACGCCAAAGTATCGCCACGGCTCACACACGACGCCGATTGACACAGATATGAACGCAATGCTGTTCGGCCCGTTCGGCGATATCTACCGTCACGACAAACGGTCGCCGTTCGTAACCGAAGGCTACGTCGATATCAATCCGGCCGACGCACAGCAGTTGGGCATAAACGACGGCGATTACGTGTGGATCGACGCTGATCCCGAGGATCGGCCGTTCCGTGGTTGGCAAAAGGACAAGAAGAATTTTGAGCTGGCCCGGCTGCTCTGCCGTGCGAGGTATTATCCGGGCACGCCACGCGGCGTAACCCGAATGTGGTTCAACATGTACGGTGCGACGCCGGGCTCGCAGCAGGGCGCAAAAGAGCGCAAGGACGGATTGGCAAAAAATCCGCGAACAAACTATCAGGCGATGTTCCGCTCCGGCTCGCATCAGTCAGCGACCCGCGGCTGGCTGAAACCGACCTGGATGACCGACTCGCTCGTGCGCAAGGGAATGTTCGGGCAGGGAATAGGCAAGGGTTTTGCCGCCGATATTCATTGCCCGACCGGCGCTCCGCGCGAATCGTTTGTAAAGATCACAAAGGCTGAGCCCGGAGGTATCGGTGACGAGCCGTTGTGGCGACCCGTTAAGCTCGGCATTCGTCCGCGTAACGAATCCGACGCGATGAAAAAATATCTCGCGGGCGAGTTGGGTAAGAAATAGAAATGGACGCGACGAAGTTACATCTGATCCTCAACTATTATCCGGCGTTTGCCGGGGTCATCGGCACGGTGCTGTTGGCTGTCGGTGTCTGGAGCGGAAGCGAAAAGCTCAAGCGCGCGAGCCTAAAGCTGTTGATCGTGATCGCTGCGTTCACGTTCCCGGTTCTTGTGACCGGTGAGATCGCCGGCGGTAGCGGTCAACGAAACGGAACGTACACCGGCGTGACGATGGAGAGTTTAGAAGGCCACAAGTCGTTTGCAAGACCCACGTTTCTGCTGATCGAGATCTGCGGCATTGCGGCGGTCGTCGGGCTGCTCTTGATGCAACGCGGCTCGAACGCGGTTCGCTGGGTGCTGCCGCTGACGCTTGTGATTTCAATTGCAGCGAGTGTGGCGGTTGTCGCGACTATTCACATGGGCAGGCAGGTCAAATGGGCCACGCTCGGGGCGTCGGTAACATCGACAAAATAAATTTGTGAACGAGAAAACGAAAGGGAGAAAAAACTATGGCACGCGTAAATAACTGGCAGCTCGGACGTGAGATGTCCTATTGGTATCCTGAAAGCCGTCCCGAAAAGCAATTCGCAGCCGTCTTTGACACAAATAAATGCATTGCGTGCCAGACGTGCACGCTGGCGTGCAAGACGACGTGGACATCCGGCAAGGGTCAGGAGTATATGCTCTGGAACAACGTCGAGACAAAGCCCTACGGCTTTTATCCGCTTGCGTGGGATTTGAATTTGCTCGAAATGCTCGATGGCCAGCAATGGGGCGAGAAGGACGGCAAGCAGGTCTACGAGGGCAGCACAATATTCGAATCGGCTCCGGCGGGCGAACGCGTTCTCGGCTGGCGGCCAAGCGACGAGGATTACGCATATCCAAACGTCGGCGAAGACGATTGCGCGGGCGGCGTCGATGGCGGAGCGAGCATGGAAGTGCCGCATCAGATGGCGTGGTTCTATTACTTGGCGCGTATCTGCAATCACTGTACGTATCCGGCGTGCCTTGCGTCGTGCCCGCGCGGCTCGATTTACAAACGTCCCGAGGACGGCATTGTGCTCGTCGATCAGGGACGCTGTCGCGGCTATCAGGAATGCGTTCGAGGTTGCCCTTACAAGAAAGTATTTTTTAATCCGATGACATCGACGTCCGAGAAGTGCATCGCCTGCTATCCGAAGATCGAGGAAGGCCTGTCTCCGCAATGTTTTTCAAACTGCATCGGTAAGATTCGCATGGCCGGTTTTCTTAACACACCCGACAAGGCGCAGGCCGACAACCCGCTCGACTATCTCGTGCATATCAAAAAGGTCGCGCTTCCGCTGTTTCCGCAATTCGGGCTCGAGCCAAATGTGTATTACATTCCGCCGATTCACGTGCCGACGGCGTTTACAAAACAGATGTTTGGTCCCGGCGTTGACAAGGCGGTCGAAGTTTATCGCAACGCGCCGAACGACCCTGATCTTACAAGTCTGCTCGGTCTGTTCGGTTCGACCGAGAGCATTGTGCGCAAGTGGAAGCGCGTCGGCGACAAGGCGATCGGCATGGACGAGAACGGCAAGGAACTTGTTAATGTGCCGTTCCGCGAACCGGTGCACATTCGCCCCGCTTACGACAAGCTTTATCAGATCACGCGCACCAATTGCCCGTGAATCAGAACCCGCTGCGTTAGCGGCGGGCCAGTTCGCTTAAAGCCGGACAACGCCGCGAAACTGACCTCCCGCTTACGCAGGCGGTTCCGACATGGAGTGAAAGTTATGAAAAAGGTGACAGTCATCGTAATTATTTTTAGCTTCGTTATGATTTCCGCGTGCGGCCGCGGCCAAACCCCGACCGCCGAGGTTAACGTCGCTCAGGTCAAGGAGGTTACGCTCGACCCGAACGATTCGACTTGGGATGATGTGTCTTTGCACGTTTCAAAGTTGCTTTTGCAAGATCTGGTCGACCCGCGGCTGATGGATCCATCGACGGCCGACGTTCAGGTTAAGGCGATCACGGACGGGGCGCAGATCGCGTTTCGGCTCGAGTGGCTCGACGAGACGCAGAACGATGTGCCGGGGCCAAGGCACTTTATCGATGGGTGCGCGGTGCAGCTTCCGTCGAAGATCGAAGCGAACGTGCCGGCGCCGCAGATGGGCGAGGTCGGTAAGACAGTCGAGATCGCGTTCTGGCGAGCGGATTGGCAAGCGATCGTCGAAGGACGAGCTGACAATATTCAAAGCATTTACCCGAACGCGACGGTCGATCATTACCCGTCCGAAGCAAAGCCGCTTGAAAATAATCCACAGGCGCTAAGCGAAGCCGCGGCTCGTTATGCTCCGGCGCGAGCGCTTGGCAATCGTCGTGCCGGCCCGCGTGATCAACCGGTCGAGGATATGATCGCGGAAGGCCCGGGAACGCTTTCGCCTGCGCCAAATGCGGTCTCAAAGGGTAAAGGCGTAAAGACAAAAACCGGCTGGGCGGTAGTGATCTCGCGGCCGATTCCCGCGGGCTTTACGGCGTCTGCGCCGTCGCAGATTGCATTTGCAGTTTGGGAAGCGGCGCACGGCGAGGTCGGCGCCCGAAAAATGCGAACCGGCTGGGTGCCGTTGATATTGAAGTGAGGGACAACTTATGAATTCCGCTGATGAACTTTTGCGCGACGCAGCAGAGTGGCGGTTGATCAGCCTGCTTTTCGATTGCCCGAAGGGCGATTGGTTCAAGCAGGTCGATGAACTCGGCCGTCAGGTGACCGACAAAAAGCTAAAAAAGGCGGCTAAAGCTGCTCGAAAGGAAGGTAGCGAAGGCTTGTTTCACTCCATCTTTGGGCCGGGTGGGCCGGCTCCGGGACGCGAGGTCAGCTATCGGAGTTGGGTAGAGCCCGGATACCTGCTGTCGGAACTTTCCGGATTTTACAACGCGTTTTCTTACCATGCGGGAAGCGGCGAAGTGCCCGATCACATCGCGGTTGAAACTGGCTTTATTGCATATCTGCGGCTAAAAGAGCTTTACGCCCGCGAGAATGGCGACGACGAAAGCGCGG
>JBAUGW010000029.1:0-25530 GCA_049679945.1 Pyrinomonadaceae bacterium
GCTTGACTCCGAAACCGTCTTTAGAGATGTAGCTAACGTTATTGACGCGTGCTCCGCACGCTGAAACCACCTACGAAAAATAGCCGTGTCTAATGAGGCGGCTATTTGTCGCGAAATGCGCTCGGGACGGAAAAAACGCCCGCCATACAGACGGACGTCCCATGCATAATCGTGCAAATCCTAGTTTACGGCATTTCAACGTCGACTCGGGCTGCCGAAGCGAAACCGGCCTGTTTGCCGTCTGCTTTTAGCAGATTTACTCGCTTAAAGTTCATCGAAGGGCCTGCCTGAAGAATCTTTTTGAGATATTCCTCGCGTTTTTCTTTTGACAGGTCGTTCCACGATGGCAGCAGCACCGCGTGGAACGTCTCGCCCGCAACCTTTGCTGATTTAATGTGCTCTTTGAAAACTGCGTTGTCGAGATTTACCGCTTGCACGCCGGTCGTGGGCACTTTTTCATCGGCAACAAAATTCGCCCATACATACAGCCCGATCGACCCGGCGATAAGCAGGATCGACACGGCCAACAGCCACCTGTTTACCTGAAACGCGTTTTGCTTAATGTTATTGAGAAAGCCCGGCAGAGTGATCATCGACTGGGGCTCCGGTTCGGGCTCCATTGTCGATGTGTCGAGAATTATCCTCTCAAGTGGCTCGGGTTCTTCTTCCGCTTTTTCGAAATACTCTTCTTCAACATCGAGCGGAGAACGGAGCAACTCGACGAGTTCGAGCGTGCGGGCCGCCGCGTCCGAGATCGTCTCGCTGTCGAGATCGCCGTACCTTGACTGAATCACGTCTGCGTCGGCCTTTTGGCGTTCGAGATCGATGAGTTTTACATACCTGTTGCCGATCTGGATGTTGGCCTCGATTGCCGCGATCGCGACATCTGGCGCAAAGAACATCTCAGCGATGCTCTCTTTGAACAGCCGCAACCGCCCAAAAAAATCACTCTCGATCAAATCGTCGAAATGTGCCGCATTATCAGCCTCACCCATCAGATCGTCGAAACTGAGCGCCGCCAACGCAATCTTCGAAAGATCGTCGTCGGCAGTATAAAGCGAAACGCTCGACCATTCGCGATAGAGCGTATTCAGGTGCCCCAACGCTTCGTCGCGAGAGAAAAGCGGCTTGCGGCGCTCGCCGCCAGTCGGCCGTGAAAACAGTCGCGTAATTACAAAATCGAACTTAGCTCTGACAGGCTCGGAATATGGCGAATTCCGGTAAAACCTCGCTAGCGCTAACATCGCCTGCGAACTCAGCGCCGGTCGCGTGTTTTCGCAATATTGACGCAGATGTTGAACCGGAATATTGTTGTCGCGAACCGTTAACGCCGAAAACCACGCCTCGGTCTGCTGCATCAGCTCGAACTCTGATTTCTTATGCTCTTCGGCGTCAGAATCCGGCAATTGCAGAAAAGCGTTGAGAGACCTTTTTACATTAAAATCGTCGAAGGCATCCGGCCTTACCTTCATATATTCGCGCTCGACGGCCGTGAGTACATGCTCGACCATCTGAAGCCCGGAAACCTCGGCCACAGCACGCTTTTTGAAGAATTCGCGGCTTCCTTTTGCTTTCTTTTTCTTTTTAGATTTACTTTCCGGTACCGACGCTTCGTCGTTGCCGACGATCTCTGGTGCCACTACGCTCGCTTCTGTTGAAATTTCGGCAGAATCCGCCTCATTCTCAAAGTCAGTCAACAGCGCAATTTCATCTTCAGCTATATCGAAAATCGTCTCTTCGAGTAAATTCTCTTCTTTCAGTTCGACAATTAAGTCTTCGAAAACGTTCATTGTAATTTTCACCTATCGGGGCCGGATAGCTGGCGGAAGGAATGGAGAAGTGGGGTCAATATCGGTGATTTACGGCAAAACCTGCACAATTTCCCCGGTCTGAGTCAAGCTATAGTGATAAATTGTGTCTTCACCTGACAGGTTACGAACAGCGTTGATCGTGTAACCCTCTCTCAGTTCGGTCGGAGACGGATTGGCCGGAACCATCGAAAGAACAAACTTGCCGCGATTTAAATCGGTTCCCGACATTGTTCCGAGGCTGCCCGATTGTGCGTTGTTGATCTCGTTAAGACGTCCAAAACGGCTGTTTTGCGAGAAATAATTAACCTGCAACGACGCGATCGTACGCATCGTCGAGTAAACATTTCCGTTCTCAGCTACCGTCAGCGCCTTTCTAAATGCCGGTATTGCGACGGCCGCAATTATACCGATAACAACCACTACAAGTAGTAATTCTATTAAGGAGAAACCGTTTTCGTCACGTTTTGACATATTCATTTACCTCTCAGCGCGACCTCAGGACAACTAATGTGACAGTTTTTGTCACCGTTTTTTGACAAGTTACGGCAATTTGCAGCCTTCTTTGGTCAAATAACACAGGTCAATTCAAGTATTTGCGGGGTTTTTACGTTTTCGCGTAAGTCCCGCAAATTTCAACTAAGCAACGCTTGTGCCACAGAGTTTGGCATCAGAATGCCCTATTTATGGGCTTGTTTGTTTTTTTCGAGTTTTTTATTAAGCTATTAGCTTTTGTGAGCACAACGATCGAACAAACAATTGAAACCTACGGCATCGAGAATTGGGGTGCCGATTATTTTGGCGTCAATCGCAAGGGCAACCTAATCGTTCGTGCGCCCGAGGACGACAAACTCACCGCCGATGTCAAAGACATCATCGACGATCTCAGAAAACGCGGCGTCAACACGCCGATTATTCTACGTTTCCCGCAACTTCTCTTCGGTCAGATTCGCAAACTCCAAACGGCTTTCAAAAAATCAATAAAAGAATTCGATTATCAGGGCGGTCATCTGTGTGTTTTCCCGATGAAGGTCAACCAGAACCGCGCCGTCATCGAGGAATACCTGCGAGAAGGATCGCGTTACGACTTCGGACTCGAGGCCGGCTCAAAAGCAGAGCTTTACGCCGCTCTCGGTCTCGAACAGTCGAAAGACAGTTTGCTCGTACTCAATGGTTTTAAAGATCGCGACTTTATCAATCTCGCCTTTGCCGGTACTCTTGCGGGTAAGAACGTAGTCATTGTCATCGAAAAACTGAGCGAGCTCGAACACACGCTCGACATTGCCGCAAAACACGAGAAAAAAAATCCCGACATGCCGATGCCGATGATCGGCGTCCGCGTAAAACTCTACTCAAAAGGCTCGGGCAAGTGGGAAAAATCAGGCGGCGAAGCTGCGAAGTTTGGCCTCACAACTACTGAAATACTTGAAGTTATCCGCCGTCTGCAAGAAGCGGGACGCACAGATATGCTGCGTCTTTTGCACTTTCACATCGGCTCGCAACTCACCGACATCAAGCGGATCAAGAACGCGATGAGAGAAGCCGCACGAACTTACGCCAAGATCCGTCAGATGAATATTCCCATCGATTTTCTCGATGTCGGCGGCGGCATGGCGGTCGATTATGACGGTTCGCGGACATCGTTCGAATCGTCGGCAAATTACAACGCACGCGAATTCGCAAACGACGTAATTTACATTATCAAAACCGTCTGCGACGACGAGAACGTGCCGCATCCGACGATCATTCAGGAATCGGGACGCTATCTTTCGGCATACCACGCGATCCTGGTAACAAACATACAGGACGAGATCGAAACCGTCGTCGAAAGCCTCACGGAAATGAAGCTTACCGCCGACGATCCGCCGATCGTACATGAATTACACGACCTGCGAGAGACGATAAATGGCAAGAATTATCGCGAATATTATCACGACGCCCTCGAGAATCGCGAGGAGCTGTTCACGATGTTCAATCTCGGCCTCATCTCGCTCGATGCAAAAGGCAAGGGCGAGGTGCTGTTTTGGGACATCTGCGAAAGCGCCGATCAATTTGCCCAGCAGAAAAAGTACGTTGCGGAGGAATTCGACGATCTTCGGCGCCTGATGTGCGCTAAATATCTTGCAAATTTCTCGGTATTTCGTTCGATGCCTGACAACTGGGCGCTCGAACAGCTTTTCCCTATTGTCCCAATCCATAAGCTCAACAAAAAGCCAACGGAATATGCTACGCTTTGTGATATAACCTGCGATTCCGACGGTATTGTGGACAAATTTGTCGATCTGCACGACGTAAAACCCGTGCTGGAATTGCACAAGCTCGAAAAAAACGAGCCTTACTATCTCGCGATGATGCTGGTCGGTGCATATCAGGAGGTTATGGGCAATAACCACAACCTTTTTGGCGTGCCGCACGAAGCCCACATATTCATCGGCGAAGATGGTTACATAATCAAAAAAGTCATTTATGGCGCGACTCTCGGGGATGCGGTAACTTCCGTCAGGTTTGAGACCGGCCAATTGCACGACACATTTCGGCGTGCAGTATTGCAGCGAGTGAAAGACGGCGAGCTTACAAACGCCGAAGGCAGTAAAGTTATCGAATTTTATGAAGGTCAGACCGAAAGTTACACATATCTGACCCCGAATGGGGCAAAGTAAAAAAGGGGGAAAGTTTAAAAGGGAAAAAGTTGTGTTTTGAGTAATTATGGAAATAGGTGCCGTTAAACCAGAAAGAAAAAAGATCACGTGTTTTGAAGACCTATTCATCTGGCAAAAAGGTGTCGAATTTGCAAAGGAGATTTACTTGATTACCGAACGCAAAGGATTAAAGACAGATTTCGGATTAAAAAACCAGATGCGTGATGCTGTTGTTTCAATTCCTACTAATATTGCGGAAGGTTTCGAAAGACGCTCGCGAAAGGAATACTTATATTTTTTGAATGTTGCAAAAGCTTCGTCCGGCGAGATTCGCAGTCTGCTTTATGTAGCTAATGAAGTTGGATACCTGGATAGAACTGAACTTAATTTGTTGCGTGAAAAAGCAAAATTTTTAAGCGGCTCTATTTCAAATCACATGAGTGCGTTGGATAACGGAAAAACCTAGCTTTTTCACTTTTAACCTTTTGCACTTTTAAACCGGCAAAATTTAACACTTACTTGGAGAACTAATATTATATGGCTCAAAAGAAAACAAAGGCTTCAAAATTTTTGACAGTTCCGACACGTCCGGTGCCGATCGATAGGGACCGTTCTGTTGCGGGACTTCTGGAAAAAATGGAGGGAGCCGGTTTCGGAGCAAAGCAACTTGCCGAGGCTCATCGTATCTGGCTCGACATGCTCGACGACAACGCGACGATTTACATGTGCGGCTCGGGCAATCTGATCACGTCGGGTATGCGGCGTCTGATCGCCTACGTTATTAAGAATCGTTTTGTCGATTGTTTGGTGATGAGCGGCAACGTGCTGTACCACGACATTCACGAAGTACTGGGTCGCAACCATTACCAGGCCCATCCGAGCATGGCCGACGAAGATCTTGAGACGAATGATGTCGTGCGAATCGGCGATGTTCTCGCGAACCGCGAAGAATATCAGGAAGCCGACGAATGGGTTGGCAGTGTGATCAATCAACTCGAACTCACACGTTCATATTCGATTCGCGAATTCTTGCACATCCTGGGCCGCGAGTTGTCCGAGATCGCAAACGAAGATGGCATGCTGACATCGGCGTTCAAGGCGCGCATTCCTGTATTTTGCCCAGATCTTACAGGTTCTGAGATCGCGATCGGCATCGCCCGTGCAAAGTTCGAGAAGAAGATCCAAATCTCACTCGACCCGACACAAGACACGATGGAGATGATGCAGATCGCGCACAAAACGCGCCATTCGGGAATCATTACACTCGGCAGCAGCGGGAGTCAGACGATGCTCAACCACACCGAGCTCTCGTCATACATTACCCGCACGACGCCGCGCGGTCACAAGTACGCCATCTCGATAACGACCGACTCTGCTCCGCTCAGCATTCGCACGCCATCATACGGCGGTAAGCACACCGGCATGTTCGGCAAGTTGCTGAAAAATGCGACAACAGCTTATGTACCGTGCGATCCGTCGATTGCTTTACCGATGATCATCACCGCTCTCTCGCAAACGGCCGCGAAGTTTATGAAAGGCCGGAAGCGCCCGACATTCAGCTTCTCCGGCCGCGATATGAACATTGACGTTCCTTGAAACAGTGGTCAGTGGTCGGTGGGCAGTGAGCAGAGAGAACGATTTCTGAAAACTGACCACTGACCACCGACCACTGACCACTGCCATGAGCGAGTCTGCAACTCTACCAATGAATTTCGGTGGCATCGACGAGGAAGAATATTCCTCGTTTGATGCCGCTCGTGTTTTGATCTTGCCTGTCTCTTATGAAGGCACCGTTTCTTACGGCACCGGAACCGGCGCCGGAGCGATGGCGATCGTCAACGCTTCGCGCAATATGGAGCTTTACGAGGAAGAGACCGACTCCGAGGTCTATAAGATCGGCATTCACACGCTGCCCGAATTCACGCCACGCGAAACTCCTGACGCGATGATGAGCGAGCTTTACGAATACACAAAAGATCTGCTCGCAAAAAATAAATTCCTATGTATGCTGGGCGGCGAACATTCCGTATCGGCTCCGATAATTCAGGCTCATAACGAAAAGTTCGAAAACATGAGCGTGCTTCAGATCGACGCTCACGCCGATCTTCGCGACACATATGACGGGACGCCGCATTCGCACGCATCGATCATGGCTCGCGTCGTCAAAGACATGCGCATTCCGTCGGTGCAAGTTGGAATCCGTTCGATCTCGTCGGATGAAGCATGGAGTTTGAAAGACGATCTGCCGACAAAGATATTCTGGGCACGCGACATCGTCGGCCGCACCGATTGGATCGACGAAGCCGTCGATTCCCTAACCGATAATGTTTACCTCACGATCGACATCGACGGCCTCGACCCGAGCATCATGCCGACAACCGGCACGCCCGAGCCCGGCGGTTTGAGTTGGTACGAAACTCTAACTCTTATACGCAAACTTGCCGAAAAGAAACGCGTCGTCGGCATGGACCTGGTCGAGTATTCATATTTTGAAAATTACGACTCGCCGGCGTTTCTCTGCTCGAAACTCGTTTATAAATCCCTCGCGTACATTTTTCGCGACGAAACGCCAAAGCTGATGAATTAAGCATTTCGTTGAACCGAGGTTAGTTTTCATACGTATGAATGATTTCGTTTGGAGTATTTCTATGAGTATTAAAAAGTTGTCTATTCTGTTTTTATTAACAACGGTCGCACTGGTTAGCAGTTGTAGGACAAGTTTGTTCGGCGGTGAAGAAGTTCCGACGAACCTGCCCCAAGAGCCTGCCGCACCAGTTGTGGTTGACGGCATGCGCACGTCTTATGCAGACGTGGTGCAAAAAACTTCACCCGCCGTCGTGAGAATTGAGGCGATTCACAAAGAAACTGGCAACACGCAAATGCAGATGCCGCAGTTTCCCGGCGGTGATGAATTCAAACAGTTCCAACTGCCGCAGCAGAATCAGCGTCCGCAGATTCAACGCGGCGCTGGTTCGGGCGTGATCGTCTCGGCCGATGGTACGATCCTCACAAATCATCACGTCGTTGACGGAGCCGAAAAGATTTCGATATTGATGAACGACAACAAAACCTACGAAGCAAAGATCGTCGGCACCGACCAGCCGAGCGATCTCGCCGTTTTGAAAATCGAAGCGGCAAATCTTCCCTTTCTTAACCTCGGCAACTCGGACAGCGTCCGTGTCGGCGATATCGTTCTCGCAATCGGCAATCCGCTCGACATCGGCCAGACCGTAACGGCCGGAATCATCTCGGCAAAAGGCCGCAGAACCGGTTTGAGCGACGGCAGCTTTGAAGATTTTCTTCAGACCGACGCGCCGATCAATCGCGGCAACTCAGGCGGCGCGCTTGTGAACCTCAGCGGAGAACTCATCGGCATCAACTCGCAAATCCTTTCCGGCGGTCCCGGCGGCGGCAGCATCGGCATCGGCTTCTCTATACCGTCGAACATGGCCAAATCCGTGATGGATCAGCTCATCAAAGACGGCAAAGTCCGCCGCGGAATGTTGGGCATCGGCATTCAAACGCCAACCGAAGAACTCGCCAAAGGTCTCGATCTTCAAAACGCAGAAGGCGTTCTAATCGGCAGCGTCAAAGCCGGAAGTGCCGCTGAAAAAGCCGGACTCAAACGTTACGATCTCATCACAGCGATCAACGGCGAAAAGATGGTTGACAGTAATGTTCTGCGAAACAAAGTCGCCGGCACAGGACCCGGAACTGAGATTAAAGTTACCGTGCTGCGTGACGGCAAAGAGATGGATTTCACCGCAACTCTCGACGAGCTAAAAACTTCGGATCAGGAAAGAGGCGGTCGAAATCCGGACGAGAAAGGCC
This sequence comes from Pyrinomonadaceae bacterium, assembly GCA_049679945.1. Classification (GTDB taxonomy): domain Bacteria; phylum Acidobacteriota; class Blastocatellia; order Pyrinomonadales; family Pyrinomonadaceae; genus OLB17. The sequence goes on from JBAUGW010000029.1 coordinate 8,279, forward strand.
CTTCGCCTGAGAAAGAAAGCGGCAAGCTTGGCCTCAGCCTACAACCTGTTACGCCCGAGATCGCGAAGCAGCTGAATCTCGATTCCGACAACGAAGGCATGGTCGTCACAGCTGTCGAACAAGGCGGCCCGGCTGCCGAAGCCGGCATTGCTCGCGGCGATGTTATCCTCGAGATAAATCGCAAAGCAGTGAATTCGATAGAAGATGTTAAATCAACGCTCGACTCACTCGGCAGCAAACCGATCGTGCTGCTCGTCAACCGACGCGGCCAGACGACTCTGATCACTATCGAACAATAAACTGAGAATTATTTTGATCGAAACGCCGCCGAATAATATCTTCGGCGGCTTTTTGTTTTCGCTTGTCTTCTGTGTTACAAACTTGCGATATGTTCAGCAAAATCTATCTCGCCGCGCTTGGCCTGTCAATCGCCGTCATGGCGTTCTTCACTTACTACTCGTGGAGCTGGCTACAAAGCATCGGCCAGCCAGCCGCCGCTGTTGCAGGTTACGAATATCATTCAAACTTGGCGTGGATCACGTTGTGGATCACCTCAATGATTTTGCTGCTACTTGGCAACGCCGTGCTTTGGACAACGCGAAGTGCATGGGCGCTGTGGCTAGCAGTTGTCTACTTTGCGGCGTTTGTGATCATCAAGTACTTTTGGCTGGCGCGAGAATTTATGCGTTTTTCAGAAACGCCGTCTTCATTCCCGGTGATCCCATTCATTGCGGTCGGGTTGGTCATATTAATGGCGACTGTAGTCTTTTTAGACAGCCTGGTTGTAGTGCGCTTGCTGGCAAGTATCTACCCTGACGCGAAACAGACCGACATCGAGCCGAAAGTAGATATCGATTGATGTTGTTCGAGTTTTCGTATTCTAAGTTCAATCAAGATCGGATCCCGAATACAAGATGTCTGCCCCCACCCCGGCACGGTGATTGCATAAAGCCTGTTTAGAATTGACCGCCTCCTGCGAGAGATCACCGGCGCACAGCAGAGTGAGCCCGGATTATTGATGTGGATGTGAATGCACCCGCTTCGCATCGCCTGAAAGTTCACGGTGGTATGTGTAAGTTCTCGCGATCACGGGCGAAGCGAAGATCGGCGGGAGATCGGCGAAGTTAAGGGTTTTACGATTGCGTCAAAGTTGGCGCCTCGGCAAACAAGACTTATGAAGATACTGATCGGATACGATGGTTCTGAATGCGCGGATGCCGCGCTTATTGATCTAAACCGTGCCGGATTACCTCGTGATACCGAAGTGCTGGTTGTATCTACCGCCGATGTTTTCATTCCGCCCGAAGATGTTGAAGAGGAGGAGCTGTTTCCTGCTTATGTTCCCGAAAGCGTCAAGCTGGCACGCGAGCGTGCTCAGCGTACTTTCGAGGAGGCCGAGCGACTTTCGCGTCAAGCCGCGCAGAAACTGCGTGAGATCTTTAGCGAGTGGACGGTTAACTCGGTCGCGACAGCAGGAGTTCCTCACTGGGAGATCATCGCCAAGACCGAGGAATGGCAGCCGGACCTGACCGTGGTCGGTTCGCACGGTCGAACGGCGTTGGGCAGGTTTATCCTCGGTAGTGTTTCGCAGAAGGTCTTGTTCGAGGCGGCCTGCTCGGTGCGGATTGCGCGGGGACGGGTCTTGCCTCCCGAACGCCCGATCAAACTTATTCTGGCCACCGATGGCTCGCCCGACGCCGACGCAATGATCCACACGGTTTGTGCTAGAGAATGGCCGGGTGAAACGAAGATCAAACTCGTAACCGCCGTCGAGAGCTTTCATCAGTATTCCGACGACCCCGATACACAATTTGAGCGAGTTCGCAACATTCAAATGTTGGCGGTCAAGAAACTTGGCGACGCCGGACTAGCAGCCGAGGCCGTCGTTACAGATATCGATCCCAAAAGCTATCTCGTCACTCAGGCTGAAAAATGGGATGCCGATTGTATTTTCTTGGGAGCAAAAGGTCACCGTTTCTTCGAGCGATTTCTGATCGGCAGCGTGTCGTCGTCGGTTGCTGCGCGTGCGCATTGCTCGGTCGAGATCGTTCGGAAAGCCGCTTGAGAATATCCTATCAACCCGATTCCCGCTAGCACACTGGCCGGTCTCACCGCATAGCTCTCGCGATAGGCAAAGGTGAGAAAAGTTCACATCCAAGCGTGGAATCCACCACACACGAAACTCGGCCAACCCGATAAATGGCTTGTTTAGCCCCGTTCACTCTGGTACGTCCGTTGCGTCTTACCACCTTGAAAGAGACGGTACTTGCGAACGCGCTTTCGAGAAAAACGGCGGTTACGCGTTGCTCTCGGAAAACACCCGCTGAACACCGTAAGGGGGTAAAGATGCAAAGCCGAAAAAAATACACGAATACCACATTCACCAAACGGGTCGATCACGAGGCCGGCCATACATCGACTAAACACCCAAGCGAGCCGGCTGTATGCAAGAAGTGCGGGGCGCTCTATCGGAAAGGTCACTGGACGTTGAACGAGGGAGAGTTAAAAGCGCACAGATTTGAGGAGCCTGAGGTTTCTTTAACGACTTGCCCAGCGTGTCTGCAAATGGCAAAGGGTGAGCCCGCCGGATTTGTTTACATAGAAGGCAGTTTTCTTGGCAAACACGAGGCCGAGATCGAAAATCTCTTGAAGCACGCGGATCAAGAGTCGGCACTTGTAAACCCGCTCGCCCGCATCATGGAAGTAAAGCGGGCAGAAAACCGCATTGTCGTAACGACGACGACTGAGAACCTTGCGCAGCGGCTCTGGCGTTCGTTAAACCGCGCTTTTGGCGGCGACGTCCGCTACGATTTTTCGCACGAAAACAAGCTCGCACGCGTTTATTGGCATCGGGAATAGCCGCAACGAAAGTTCTCGAAGGAGGTACAAGATGAAAAAGATAGCTTATATATTTACAGGTTTTGGACTCGGGGCCGGACTAATGTACTTACTGGATCCCGACCGTGGAAAGCGCCGACGGGCTTTGATCCGCGATCGAGCGCTTCACGCCTCAAAGGTCGCAAATCGCGAGGTTAACACAAGGATCACCGACCTGCGCAACAGGGCTTACGGTGTTGCAAAAAAAACGGAGAGTTTGTTTCGCACAAAAGAGGTCACCGACGGACAGCTATCGGGACAGATCAGATCGAAGTTGGGACGACTAACCTCAAACCCACACGACGTCAGAACCGACGTCGAGAACGGAAACGTCACATTGAGCGGTCCTATCGTTGGCGGCGAGGTGAGCCATCTGGTCTCTGAGATCACATCGATTCCCGGCGTTGTCGAGGTTGAGAATAAGCTCGACGCCCGATGAACCTGTTGAGCAGCGTGGCCAAAAGGAGGTTTGGATGCTAACGAGATATGTAAATCGAACCGAGGCCGGACGAGAGCTCGCCACCAAACTCACTAGTTTTGCGGGGCGCGATGATGTAGTTGTGCTTGCCCTGCCAAGAGGCGGCGTTCCGGTCGCATTCGAGGTCGCAAGATCGCTCGGTGCCCCGCTTGATGTCTTTGTCGTACGAAAGCTAGGCGTCCCGGGACACGAGGAACTGGCGTTCGGCGCTATAGCATCCGGCGGGGTAAGAGTTTTTGCAGATGATACGATCAGAGCACTTCGCCTGACGCAGCCGATGATCGAATCGGTTATCCGGGCGGAAGAGAAAGAACTCGCACGACGCGAGAGACTCTATCGTGGCGAACGCCCACGTCTCGAACTTCGCGGAAAGACGGTGATCATAGTTGACGACGGTTTGGCAACAGGCGCGTCGATGCTTGCCGCCGTGCGAGTTGTCCGAACCTATCAACCGGCGCAGATCGTTGTGGCCGTTCCGGTCGCCGCTCGTGAAACCTGCGCGAAACTGCACGACGAGGCTGATCTGGTTTGCGTGTGCGCGATAACACCCGAGCCCTTTTACGGTGTCGGCATGTGGTATTACGACTTTTCGCCGACGAGCGACGAAGAGGTGCAGGCGCTGCTCGCCGAAGCTCGCGCCCGCGAAACTAATGTGGGTTCTGGCGCCTGATACGGTAACTTAAGACGCTGGAGGCAATCTATGCGCGAAGCAGTTTCAATTTTGATAGAAGATGTAGTGTCGGCCGAGGCCCACAAGCTTCGACCCGGAGAGATCACCGATTACGACCCGCTGATCGCGGCGGTAGGTGATGCTCGCTTTGTTCTGCTCGGCGAGGCGTCGCATGGGACGCACGAGTTTTACCGCGAGAGGGCGCAGATAACAAAGCGACTGATCGACGAAAAGGGATTTTGTGCAGTTGCGGTCGAGGCCGATTTTCCCGACGCATACCGCGTCAATCGTTATGTACGCGGCGAATCGCAGGATGCCGAGGCTGTTGAGGCCCTCGGAGGATTCAAGAGATTCCCTGCCTGGATGTGGCGCAACGCTGACGTGCTTGATTTTGTCGGCTGGCTGCGCGCCTTTAACGACGATCTCCCGGCAAACAAATCAAAGGTTGGCTTTTACGGACTCGATCTTTACAGCTTGCATAGCTCGATCGATGCCGTACTGGCATATCTGGATAAGATCGATCCTGAAGGGGCGAAGCGTGCCCGTGAGCGATATTCGTGTTTCGATCATTTCGGTCAGGACACACAGGCATACGGTTACGCAACTGTTATTGGCCTCAGTCGCTCGTGTGAGGACGAGGTGGTCAAGCAGCTGATCGAGTTAAATCGCCGCGCATGCGAACTTGCGACGCGTGATGGGCGTGTCGCCCGCGACGATTTCTTTTTCGCTGAACAGAATGCGCGGCTCGTCAAGAACGCCGAGCAGTATTACCGAATGATGTACCGAAGTGACGTTTCGTCCTGGAATCTGCGTGACCGTCACATGGTCGACACGCTTGCCGAGTTAGAAAGACATCTCAACAGCGAGGAAAAAAAGGCGAAGATCGTCGTGTGGGAGCACAACTCGCATCTGGGTGACGCTCGCGCAACGGAAATGAGCAGGCGCGGCGAATGGAACGTCGGACAGCTTGTCCGCCAGCGATTCGGCGATGAAGCCTTGCTCGTAGGATTTACAACATTTAATGGAACCGTAACAGCAGCCTCAAGTTGGGGCGGCCCGGCCGAACGAAAAAGAGTTAGGAACGCTCTGCCAAACAGCGTCGAAGATCTCTTTCATGAAACAGGATTGCGCAGATTCCTGTTGCTAATGCCGGAAACCAGCCGGGCAAAAACGGCCCTGCAAAAACCGCTGCTTGAACGCGCGATCGGCGTAATATATCGCCCGGAAACCGAACGGCAAAGCCATTATTTCTTGACGCGGCTTTCCGATCAGTTCGACGCGGTAATACATGTCGACGAAACCAGGGCCGTAGAGCCGCTTGAACGAACATCCGAATGGACAGCCGGAGAAGTTTTCGAGACTTTTCCGGAAGGTGTTTAGGAGTTGATAACGAAATGGCTGAGCATCTTCCTATTAGCAAGAGCGTGCTTATTCCGATCGACTCGGTCGAGTTGGAGGGCGATTTGCAAATACCTGCCGCGGCAAGCGGTGTTGTTCTTTTCGCCCACGGTTCCGGGAGCAGCCGCCATAGCTCGCGCAACCAGTTTGTCGCCAGGGTGATTCGAGAACATGGCATCGGAACCTTGCTCTTCGATCTGCTAACGCGCGACGAAGAGGCGGTTGACACATACACGAGGCATCTGCGTTTTGACATCGATCTTCTGTCAAAACGACTCGTTGCAGCGGCAGCATGGCTGGCCGATCAGACAGGATCCGAGCATTTGAGCATCGGATTTTTTGGCGCGAGCACGGGCGGAGCCGCAGCTTTGGGGGCGGCGGCGAGATTGAAGGGAAATGTCGGCGCGGTCGTTTCCCGCGGCGGGCGGCCCGATCTCGCGGGAGCGAGTCTTTCCGAAGTAATTTCGCCCGTTTTGCTCATCGTCGGTGGCAACGACGACGTCGTTATCGAGTTAAACCAACAGGCATTCGCAAAACTTAGTTGCGCAAAGGAACTAAAGATCGTTCCCGGCGCGACCCATTTGTTTCAAGAACCGGGTGCGCTTGAGACGGTAGCTCAATTGGCGGCTGAGTGGTTCGCCCGCCATTTTGCGACGAGACAATTGACACGGGCCGGGACTTCTCAGGGGTAACAGTGCGAAAAAACACATCTCACACGGAGGTATTATGAAACACCAACTAGTCATCAAATTATTGATCGTCATATTCCTGCTCATTTCTAATAACGGCTTTTCGCAAAACAAGCCGAAACTTCAGACAAAGGCGCAGAATTCGGTCGGCCCCGAAGTCACCATTCTGGTTACGGCCTATCCGCATAATGATAGGCAGCGCGAAATAGCCGCACGATTACAGAACAGCGACTTTGGCGTGCTGGAGAATAAGCGTTCTCAAAAGATAGTCTCGGTGAAGAGCGCGAATGAAACGCCCGTTAATCTCGCGATTGTCATACAGGACAATCTTGATTGGCGAGTTAACAGCGAGCTAAAAGGTCTCAAAGATTTCATTCGCGAGCTGCCCGCGGGATCGAAAGTAATCACGGCCTATCTCACGATCGGCGGAGCGATCGTTACGCAGGAACTCACTACAGACCTAAAGCAAGCGGCCGAGACCTTACGCGTGATCCGCGGAACTTCGCTGCCGCCCATCTTTAGCCCATATGATGGCGTGCAAGGCGTGATCAAGCACTTCGAAGAGAAGACCAATGGGCGACAGATGATCCTGGTAATTTCCGACGGGCTCGATATGTCGCTCGGGTACCATTACGCAAGTCCGTATTTTTCTATTTCACTGGACAAAGCGATTCGCGACGCACAACGGCGCGGGGTGAGCGTTTTCACAATTTACGCACCTTCGGAGGACCGCAGGCCGTATGGACGCCTCGCTCTGAATTACGGCCAAGGTTCGCTCATTCGCCTGGCAGATGAGACGGGCGGAGAGAGCTATATTTCGTTGTTGGACTTTATTAATTTCTCTCCGTACCTAAAAGAATTCAAAGAGGTCCTTCCCTTTCAGTGGGTCATCACCTACCGAAGCTCCACGATTGGAAACAAATTCAGACGAGTCGAGGTCGCCACTGATTTTGATATTCACCTGCACCATATCGCAGGTTACGAGCCGACAAAATAGTGAAGGGGAGGCGATTACTGCGCGCGTCCGCAAAAACGTGAGGGCGATCGCGTGCCAAAGGGCTACGTCCTTACCCGAATCGACCCGACACCGCCGCGGCCACTGGATCCGAGTCAAACCGCTCCACCCCGTGTTTACGCCTTTGCATACAATGTCTACGTCCCGGAAGATGGCATTCTGACAAAGATATTCGCCACAAGCGAAGGCATCGTTGAGGCCGGCGCGCCTATCGCCGAAGTAAGTAAGCCGTCTCAGCTTGAGGTCGTGGCCGATGTTATCTCAGCGGACGCGACGAAGATCAAACCCAGGATGCCGGTGTTGATCGAAAATTGGGGCGGCGATCAACCGCTAAAAGCAAAGGTACGTCTGGTCGAACCTCAGGCTTTTACAAAAGTCTCGTCGTTAGGGGTAGCCGAGCAACGCGTTAATGTCATCGCCGATTTCGAAGGCGGCCCACCGCCGCGATTGGGTGATAATTACCGCGTCGATATGCGCGTGGTCTTGTGGGAGGGGGACGACATTCTACGCGTACCGTCGAGCGCCCTGTTCAGACAGGGCGAAGATTGGTACGTTTTTCTCAAGGAAGGCTCCAGAGCGCGATTGAGACGAGTGGAGACCGGAAACCAGTCGCCGTCGTTCGCCCAGGTGTTGAACGGATTATCCGATGGCGACATCGTAATTCTCCATCCGCCAAATAGCATCGCCGACGGCACAAAAGTGGACAATAACTAGATCGTCGGTTCAACGGATGCGGGCCGTTCGCTACGCGTTCAGCTCTTTGCGTGTGAAAAGGTAATTGAAGATCTGCTCGCGCGTGATGAGTCCGTGTAGCTGTCCGCTCAACACGACCGGAAGCTGACTGACTTCTTCTCGCCCGATAACTTCCAGAGCGGCGGTAACGGGTGCTTCGGGTGCGATAACGTGAAGATTCTCGAGCGGACGCATCACATCCGAAGCCGTCTTAAACGCCCAAAGCCGTCGCTCGACGGGCTTGATCTCATGCGTCGTGATCAAACCGGCAAACTCGCCGTCGTCGGCGACCAAAACGCACCTCCGCCCCGCCTTCAGCATGTAATCGTCTACGATCGTCTGCAGATTCTCGCTAGGGGCGACACAGGCTGAGTCACGCGACATCAGGTCGCTGACCGTCAAACCCCGCAAGTTTTCCGTGATCTCGACCTGCGCGTAGCTCGCTCGCGCCGCGTTTAGCAAAAACCAGCCGATAAACGCCATCCATAAGCCGCTTAAGTTTGACCCGGCGAAAAAGATCAGCAAACCAAACGTGATAAACGAAAATGCCATAAACTGTCCGATGACTGACGCAATACGTGTTGCCTTTGAGGCGTTTCCCGTGAACATCCAAATGACGCCACGCAGCACGCGTCCGCCGTCCATAGGAAAGCCCGGTATCATATTGAATATCGCGAGCGCAAAATTTATGTAGCCGAGCCAAACGAGAATCGCCACGGCCGGCGCGTCCGCTTCGCTCATCGGTACCCAACCAAGCAGATATGCGGCAAACAGGCATACAAATCCGATCGCGGCACTCGCTATCGGTCCGATAATTCCCAGCCAGAACTCGGTCTTGCCATCCGGCGCTTCTTTCTCGATCTGAGCCACTCCGCCAAGCGCGAAGAGCGTGATCGACTTCACGGGCAACCCATTCGACCGCGCTACCATGGCATGCGAAAACTCGTGAATGACGATGGCAAGAAAGAATAACAGCGCGCTGCCAACCGCCATCGCCCAGATCGTCTCACGGCTCCAATCCGGATGAGCTTCGGAAAAGTAGCTCGAAAGCGAAAGCATGATCAACAGCGCGATTATCAGCCAGCTGAAGTGAAACCCCACCTCTATGCCAAAGATCTTTCCTAGTTTTAAATGCGCTTTCATTCTGGCAATTAATTCTCCCTTTCAAGATCATGATTTTTCGTTCGCAGAACCATCCAGCTATAGATTTCGGCGATCGCCCACGTCACAAGGATCGTTATTGTGACTATTAGCAATACCTGCGCGTCTAGCATCGTCAAACCGAGCAATTCCCTTAAGAATGGGATGTAAATGGTCGCGATCTGCAGAGCGACACACGCTCCAACCGTGAGATGAAGTGTCGGATTCGTTTTCGGGATAACCGAAAAATGGCGAGCCGGATATGTAAAGAGGAGCTGCGCGAGCGACTCGAAGAGAAACACGGCGGTGCGAATGACCGCGATACCGTAGCCGAAGAGCGGCAGGGCGACGAGCAAAAAGCCGCCCGCGGCTGCCTTGACCGCACCGGTAAAGAAAATGAAAAAGAGAGACGCCCGGTCCAGCAATGGTGATCGCGGATCGCGCGGCTTTTGTCGCATCACGCCCTCATTTCGCTCGAGCCCGAGCGCAAGCGCCGGCGGGCCATCGGTCACGATGTTTTCCCATAGAAGCTGAACGGCGGTCAATGGCAGGAGCAAACCGCCGCCTATATCTTCAAGTCCGAGAAGAAATGAACCGATCGAGCCCCCGACAACCAACAACACTAGAGAGATATTCGTCGAAAACAAAAAGCGTATAAACTTCTGGATGTTTTCGTATATGCTTCGCCCTTCTTCGATTGCCGCGACAATCGTCGCAAAGTTATCGTCCAAAAGAACCAGATCCGCCACTTCACGTGAAACATCGCTGCCACGCTCACCCATCGCGACGCCGACATCCGAGCGCTTCAGAGCGGGTGCGTCGTTCACACCGTCGCCCGTTACCGCAACAACCTGCTGGTCGGCCTGTAGCGCCTCAACTATCCGAAGTTTGTGTTCCGGAGCCACGCGGGCGAAGACATTTGTGCCCCGTGCCGCGACACCAAGGGCCTCCGCGTCCAGGCGCTCGACGTCAAAGCCCGTCAGCACAAGGCTCGGCGGAATGCCGACCTCGGCCGCAACCGCAAGCGCCGTAGCCGGATGGTCGCCCGTGATCATGACAACACGGATGCCGGCTTCCTGAGCCTCTCTGATGGCTTTCGGCACCTCGCTGCGCGGCGGGTCCCAAAGCAGAACCAATCCGCCAAAATAAAGATCGTCGTCTCCTTCGCCGTCACGCCAGCCGAGTCCGAGAATCCGGAAACCCTCGGTCGCGTAGGCCTGGGCTTTCTCTTCCCAGTTGGTTCGTTCTTCGACGGACAGCCGGCTGCGGGCGATAACCACTTCGGGCGCGCCTTTCAGATAACTCACGAGGTTGCCCTTTTCTTCGACCGTCACGCGCATATACCTGTGCTTGCTGTCGAATGGCAGCACTGACCTCCTAGGAGATCTTTCGTTCTCCGAAGCGACGTCGATGCCGTGCTTCTCCGCATAATCCAGCAGCGCAAGTTCGAGCGGGTCGCCCGCGCCGGCCAGGATATCAGCGTCGTTCGCTAGGACAAAGGTCCGGATCGACCGGCCAATTTCGGGGCCGTCAACATCCTTTACAAACATCTTGTTCTCGGTGAGAGTTCCGGTCTTGTCGGTCGCGATAACCGTGACCGAACCTAAGGCTTCGACGGCGCTGAGACGGCGAACAACGGCCTTTCGCTTTGCCATTCGCTCCACGCCCAGCGAAAGCGTCAGCGTCAGAACTGCTGGCAGACCTTCCGGCACCGCGGCGACCGCCAGTGCGACAGCAAACAGCAAAACGTGCCCGATACGCCCAAGGCCCTCGATGTAAAGGCCTGCCACAACGAGCAGAATTGCCAGTGCAAGGATCGCGTAAGCTATTTGTTTCCCAAACGCATCAAGCCGCCGCTCGAGCGGGGTCTTTCCGGCTTCGATTTCTCCAAGCATAGTCGCCAGCTTACCCATCGCGCTTCGTTCGCCGGTTCGCGTCACTTCGGCAAGGCTTTTGCCGCGAACAAACAGAGTCCCGCTAAAAATCTCTGCCTTTTCACTCTTATCGACCGGCAACGACTCACCTGTCAGGATAGACTCGTCGACCATGACGCCGTGGTTTTCAAGCAGCTCGCCATCTGCCGGAACGCGATCGCCGGCTTCGATGCGAACAACATCACCCGGTACAAGCTCAGAACTCGGCAGGCGCTTGATCGCGCCGTCACGAATCACCCAAACCAGCGGCGCGGCAAGTTGTCTGAGCCTGGCGAGCGCGGCCTCGGCCTTCCCCTCCTGATAAACTCCCAAGGCCGAGTTGACCAACAGGATAAAAGCAATCGCGATCGATTCGACCGGCAGTCCGCGCGCACCCTCAATCGTCCAGATCACAAGGTCGACAATTAAAGCAAAAAAAAGAATGTAAATAAGAGGACTTTGAAATTGGCGCAAGAATCGAATCCAGAGCGGCAACGCGCCTTTTTCGGGAAGGGTGTTTGGCCCGAATTGCTCCAGTCCAAGACGTGCTTCATTCGTCGATAATCCCCAAGCTGTCTTTGCCCTTTGCATTTACTAATCCGGCCTGCTCCTTTTGCGCTCCACACAAATGCAAACTCACTGAAAGCAAGACACGTTCCAAGTCTTGTTCCTGACTTCGCAAGGCTCCGGGCTTATGCACGACGATTGAAGAAACTCCTTTAGGATCGCGACAAGCGGGTCGGTTTAGCTTATTGGGGTGCAATTGCAGGGCTGGGGATAATGGCTGCACACGACCGTGCCGTCTGCCAAAGTCCACAGTAGCTGCGGATGTTCTCGCAATCGGTGACAACAGCTAAAGATGCTAGCATCAGCCGATTCAGTTGTTTGCTAACGGCTCCGACCGTGGCAAAACTTAATGACCGGGGGAACGCACATATGAGAATACTAATCGAATATGACGGTTCTGAATGCGCGGACGCGGCACTCACCGAGCCAACCCGCGCGGGACTTACGCAATAACCGCTTTCTTGAACATCAGATTTAGCAGGATCGTGCATACAAGAGCGGCCCCGGTTGCGACGGTTACGAGCAGGAAGGCCTGAGCGTAATCGCCTCCGTTTGCGTCCGCGACGGCGCCGGTAATACGGCCGCCGATTGCGGCGCCGATCGTTTCGATGACGGTGACAAAGCCGAGAATTTTTGCGTAATCACGCGGCCCGAAAAAGTCTGCGATCAACCTCTGCAGCAGCACAAACGTCCCGCCGTAACCTAAGCCGAACGGAATTACAAAAAGTAACACGACGCCGGCACTAAACGATAAAAAGAAAAGCGTGCCGATGAACATCGTCAGACAACAGAGCAGCATTACGAGCGTCGGTTTTATCTTATCGCTCAAAAACCCGAAGCCGAATTTGCCCAAGATACTCATCGCCGACATCACGGATATCATGCCGGCGGCGGCGGCGGGCGACATACCGATCTTGTCGGTGCGAAGATACAAGATCAGCTGCTGCGTACTGACAAAGAGCGGATAGAAAACCAGCGCCGCGGCAAACGCAAACACCCAGAATATTGGCGTCTTGAGAGCCTGGCCAAGCGTTAGACCAGGCAACTCGTTCGAAGTTATTTCTGCAGCCTCGGACAGATCTGATGCGTCGGCGTCATCGTCGGGATTTAGTCCTATGTCGCCCGGTTTCGGTTTTACAAAAAAGATGATCGCGGGAATCAGCACTAGCCAAACCAGTAAGCTCACCAACATCATCGCCGTTCGCCAGCCGTATTTTTCTATCAGCGGCGTCGCGAGCAACGGAATGACAATGCCGCCAAAACTCGTGCCGCACAACACGATACCCATCGCGAGCCCGCGTTTTTTCACGAACCAGTTCGCGACCAAAATCGTGTTGAGCAATACGCCGACAAACCCAAGCGATGCGCCCATCATCACGCGCGCCGAGTAGATCATCCACACCTGCGTCGCCTGCGAATGCAACAGAAGAGCAGGGCCCATAATTACGCAGCCCAGCAGCATCAGGTTCTTTACTGGAAACTTTTGAATAAAGTAGCCCGCGATCGGCGCTGTCAAACCTGCCGTGAGAAACGTAAAAACGCCAAAGTTCGCAACTATCGACTGTGCCCGGTCACCCGCGATGGCTCCGGTCGCGATAAATTCGTTGCGAATCCACTCACTAAAAACCGGTATGCCGCCGATAGACAGGCCGTTGCTCACAAGCAGCGAAAACGTCGATATCGCAACAATCACCCAGCCATAAAAAAACCTGTTCTTCATGTTGTAGTTCCCGTTCGAAGTCCCGCCTTTAGGTCCGGAGCACTTCTGACCTTGTGCCCACCGGCGAAATGCACTCAGCCAGCCAGCGTCGTTATGTGCGGTAGTAAAGAATTTAGCTGGCCGACGGTGAAGAAAATGGGCTCTCGAATTTCTTCGAAAGCCTCATTTTTATTCGTCGGGACGACAAGATTTGAACTTGCGACCTCTCGCACCCCAAGCGATTTAGGTAGGTTTGTATAATTTGTCAAAACTGCTCAAAACTTCTTAGAATCAAGAACTTAACCGCTATCTCGATTCACTACTAATCGGCCGTGATCAGCAACGATGCAACCAACCTGCAACCAAATTCCATAGTAGCCTTCGAGCTAATCAAATGTTGAAGCGGCTCTTTATTTACCCCCACATCATACTTAAATAACCTGGTTCCATCAATGCCAGTCTCACATCTTCATAGAAGCGAAATGATGGACTAGGACAGTAGAAACCAATCGGAAAAACACTTCTTTTCATAACCTCCCTTCCTATTTATAGAGACGCTGATTCGAAGAACTTCGATGCTCTTCCGTCTCGGCAATGAGAAATTGTACAAAAGGACCTCAATCTAAAGATCAATGTAGGTAAGTCTATAGTCAACACACGAATCGTGTCTTCTAATAAGGCTCTCAATCGTGTTCCCGCTTTACAGAGACACCTGTAGGTTGAATCGCCAAAGTCTTGACACTAGTTCGGCGACAGTTCAGCTAAGCCCTCGGAACGTCAGCGATGTCTTCGGTATGGCTTCTGCTATTCAAAACGTTCTGTAATGCGGAACTCATTCAAACATCCCAGGAAGAGGGGTTTGCTAGACCACGAGTTCCTTGATTTTTTTTAGCGCTTGATATACCATCTTGATGTCAACGAAAATTTGATCTTCATTGGGATGTTTGCAAGTTGCATTTAATAACTGTCTAAGACACATTATTTTGTAAGAAACATTCTAAATTTTCCGCCTCGGGAGTATTTGTCCGACGAAAAAGCTATCCCGAGCATTTATCGCGAAGTTACACGGTTACTACAGGAAACAGTTGAGTTAAATAAGGATTGTTGGACCGGTAAGTTTTGATAAATTTTTTGAAGTTCTCAGCAAATTTTACAGTTGGTTTAATTTACTAATAACTTTAAAGTTACCGCCCCATAACACGCTAGTTTTTTGTTGTATTCAGCGAAGACAGTGTATTTCTGTCTCTACAGACCAATCTTTTAGGAGGAAAAATCATGCCGATACAACCAACCTATCCGGGAGTTTATATCCAGGAAGTGCCGAGCGGCGTCAGGACGATCACAGGTGTTGCCACGTCTATCGCTGCATTTTTTGGCCGCGCGCAAAAGGGTCCTATTAATAAAGCAGTCCGCTGTCTGAGCTATTCCGATTTTCTTCGCGAATTCGGCGGCGGCCATTCGGCGAGCGAATTAGGCGCGAGCGTTAAGCAATATTTCGACAATGGTGGCAGTGACTGCTACATCGTCCGGCTCGCTCATAATGCCAAGAAAGCGAACATCACGCTCGAAAATCTTGCCGGTGTGGGAGCTTTACAGCTACTGGCAAAAGATGCCGGTACATGGGGCAACAATGTTAGATTGGCCGTCGATTACAACACCAGTAATCCTGACGAAACATTTAATCTATTCGTTTCACAGGAAGAAAACGGAGCGGTTATCAAAAGCGAATCGTTTCTTGGTCTTTCGATGAATCCGGTATCTTCGCGTTATGCTCCGACATTTGTGACGCAAAGCTCAAAGATCGTCGATGCTCAGCTTCTTGCAGGATTTAATATCGAATCGGTTCCGGCTACCGGTTATAGCGAAGGCCGCCGCGCAATGGGCACGACGCTTACTAATATTCGCGATGAATTGAATGCGCTTATCTACACTCCTCCTGCAGCGAGCGCGGCGAGCAAATTCGATATTAGCGTAAATGACGGTCCTTTTAGCGAGATCAGAATCAGAGATAACGATCCGACTCCACTTGCCGCGATAACAAAAGCAGGTCTCGAAGGTGAAATCTTGGCGAGGATAACACCGGGTTTGCCAGCTGGCGTGGTGATTACGTGCAGCTTGGAAGAGATAGACGGTGGCAGCGGCATCCGTGTGTTGAGAATCAGCTCGGCTACGGGTAACAACCTAAGCGTGAGAATTCGTCGTGCAAGTTCTAATGATCTTGCCGGGCCGTTGATGCTCGGGATCGATCAGGGCGGCGTCGAAACAACTCGCTATGCGAATCATCGCCCCGTTCCGACAGCAACTTTTTTCACCGGCAATGTCAATGTGCTTGCGAGGTTGCTCCAAGGGGGCGGCGTTAGCGACATCGTGCAGTTTGCATTCACTGGCGCACCGGCTCCGAACACGGTTGATTTTAATGTTCCGCTTCCGAATGTTTTGGAAACGACGGCGTCTGCGGATAGATGGTTTAAGGACGCCTTACCGCCGGCGCTGAACAATGTCAACAATCATTGCGACGGTGTCCGCGAAAAGCTTCAGATCATCGCAAAAAAGATAAATGATAAACCTGACTCACCAGTTACCGCTGAGGTTTGGGGTTATAGCCTTGCATTCAAACCGAAGGTCGGAATGCTAAATACCACTTACGGTATTACCAGCACAACGACAAATCTTACGGGTTCTTTCACTTCGAATGTCCGGCAATATGCGCTCGGTAATATCGGAACGGGCGCGTTTCAAACCGGTGCCGGCCAGGTCGGACAAGATGACGACGGTACTCCGCTGACGGTTGCCGATTATACCGGCAGCGCGCTCGATCACACCGGCTTCAATGCGCTTGATCGCGTCGACCTATTTACGTTGATGATCATTCCGCAGGATGGCGATATTGACGAGGGCGAGTATCAACAGCTTTTCGGCCCGGCGACGACGTATTGCGAAAAGAAAAGAGCTTTTCTTCTTCTCGATGCGCCGACCAGTTGGACGAACGGCGAGAAGATGGATGCTGACGCCACAAAGGTCAATTCCCTTCGCGCCGGCATTGTCAAAACGCACTCGGCGATCTTCTATCCACGAGTCAAATACAGCGACGCAGGCATTATCAAACCCGTCGGCCCCTCGGGCATGATCGCTGGTTTGATGGCGCGCACAGATTCGCAGCGAGGTGTTTGGAAGGCTCCGGCCGGAATTGAAGCCGATCTTCGTGGTGTTCTCGACGTCGAGCTAAATCTGACCGACGGCGAAAACGGCGTGCTCAATAAACTTGGCGTCAACTGCATTCGCAAGTTCCCGAACGGCATCGTAAACTGGGGCGCCCGCACGCTAGATGGCAGCGACGATTTCGGCTCGGAGTGGAAGTATATTCCGATTCGGCGGCTCGCGCTGTTTATTGAGGAGTCGCTTTTCCGCGGCACGAAGTGGGTCGTGTTCGAACCGAATGACGAGCCGCTTTGGGCAAAGATTCGAATGAATGTCGGCGCGTTTATGATGAGTCTCTTCAGACAAGGAGCTTTTCAGGGCAGCACGCCGGACAAGGCATTTTTTGTCAAATGCGACGGCGAAACGACGACGGCTAACGACCGTAACCTGGGCATAGTAAATATCCAGGTCGGTTTTGCGCCGCTCAAACCGGCTGAGTTCGTTATCATCACCATCCAGCAAATTCCGGATGTTTAAAGAGTAAAAGGAGGAAGAAATGGGAAAAGGATTTGAAAAGAATGCAAAGCGGTTCGATCCGTATAAAAACTTTAAGTTCCGAATTTTGTGGGATGGCAAAACCGTGCTCGGCGTGAGCAAGGTCAGCGCGCTGAAACGCACGACCGAGGTCGTCAAGCACCGTGACGGCGGCGATAACAGCACCGATCACAAATCACCGGGCCGCACCAGCTACGACGCGATTACACTAGAACGCGGGCTGACGCACGATCCGGAATTCGAGAAGTGGGCGAACAAAGTTCATCCATACGCCGGCGATTCGGCTATGGATCTCGCGGAGTACAAAAAAGATCTCACTCTCGAGATGATGAACGAAAAAGGCCATGTCGTTTACAGGTACTTTTTGTATTACTGCTGGGT
>JBAUGW010000030.1:0-22135 GCA_049679945.1 Pyrinomonadaceae bacterium
CAGTCATACTCATAACCGCGCGTCGCGAGTACCTCAAGAACAGTCGGACTCAGGCTATAACCGGGACCGCGAAAACCCACGAGTTTTTTCTCATAAATTCGTCCGATCGCCGCTTCCGTCTTTTCAAATTCTTTGTCAAGTTGCTCTTTTGAATAGAGATGCAGCCATGGTTCGTGATTAAAACTGTGGTTGCCGATCTCGTGACCAGCGTCGACAATTTGCTTTAATGCAGTGTGATTTTTTTCTAAAGCCGCATCCTGTCCAACGATGAAGAATGTAATTGTGAGGTCTCGATCTTTGAGAAATTTGAGAATGCGCGGCACAACCAGATCGAGATACGACGGAAAAGTCTCCCAGAGCGCATCGCCGTGCGTCTTCATGTAGGACCACTGATTGTCGAGGTCGAGCGAAAGGCTCGCGATCGGTTTCATAAATCTTTTTTAGCCGCAGATGAACGCAGATGACGCAGATATGAGAACGCCCTTCTGATCCGCGTCATCTGCGCTTATCTGCGGCAAATTCTTCCTTAAAGAAATTCTCCGCTAGTTGAACGGTTTCGTTCACGTTCAAAGTTCCGTTGACAATGTGCGATGAATTAACAACGTACAGGCCATCGATGGATGATTGCATCGGTGACAGATCGCGTGAGTAATTCAAAACCGGCAGCGGAAA
Organism: Pyrinomonadaceae bacterium; assembly: GCA_049679945.1. Taxonomy (GTDB): domain Bacteria; phylum Acidobacteriota; class Blastocatellia; order Pyrinomonadales; family Pyrinomonadaceae; genus OLB17. The sequence continues at coordinate 673 of JBAUGW010000030.1, forward strand.
AACTTGTCGAACACGCGATACCTTAAAGTCGACCACATCTTCGCGGCGAAATTGCGGGTACATTTTTTCAAGACCTTTCAAAAACATGTGTTCGATCTCGTCGTCTGATTTTTCAAAAAGTTCGTCGTCCGGGGCGACGTATTTAGGCAGATAAACTAGTGCGTTGCCATCGAATTCGCGTTTATCAACCATCGCCGATGTCTCAATAACGCCAGTGAACGGAGCGTCGTCGGTTATGTTTGTGACGTAAAAGTTCGAGAGCGAAGTTTTCGTCAGCAACGAAGCGCAGACGATGCCTTGATAACGAATGTTGTCGAGGTCGAGCTTTTCTTCGCGAGTTAATTGCGGTGCGATCTTTGCTGCGACATTCGACGGACAAGTCAAAATAACTTCGTCGAATGTGTCGGTAAATCCGGCTTTCGAAAAAGGTACGACTTTGCTCGATTTCAGATCTGGCTCGGCGAGAAAGGCGCCTGAGAAGCCCGGAGCAATCGTCGCCGCGGATTGAAACGCAGCGTATTTTGTCTTCTGCGGTAAGATGCGAAGTTTCGCGTCGTTGCGTCTTCGTTTAGCGGCGGTTGCGACGCGGAACTTACCGCTCGCGAGTTTTTCAACATTTTCAATCGCGGCGTTGAGCCGAATCTCTACGCCCTTTTCCGTAAGAATCTCTCCGAAGCGTTTGAGCACTCGTGCATAACCGCCGCGGACATGGCCGAACATTTCTTTTTTCATCCCCGAATTACGGGCCGCGTACATTCGTTGAATCGTCGCCCAGATAAATGCAGCGGATGTTTCTCTATAGGACTCACCGAGTTTCGCCTTGAGCAATGGACGCCAAATCTTTTCAAAAGTCTTTTTGCCCGACAGCCGCGTTAGCCATTTTTCGACGGTGATCTTTTCGAGGCGTTTCCAGTTTTTTACATGCGATGCGTAAAAGATCGCCGCGCCCAAACGCAACTTGTCTATCAACCTGAGAGGCGGAAACGCGAGAAACTCCATCGTGTCCGACATCGAAAATAACTGACCGTCGGCGTAAAAGCCGGTCTTGGTCTCAACCCAGCGAAACTCATCGCCGAGGCCGAGCTCCTCAACGATCTTTCGCGTGTTCGCGTCCGACATCAGCGTGACGTGATAATGCTTATCCCACGTCACATTACCAATTCGCCATGCAGCTGCGAGTCCGCCGATCTCACTCGCCGATTCAAATATTGTCACATGATCACCTCGCTCGGCGAGACGCAACGCGAGGGTCATGCCGAGGAAACCGGAACCAACAATGGCGATATTTTGGGTCATAAAATTTTTGCCACAGAGATCACAGAGGACACTGAGTAAGGCATGAAGAAGTCTCTATACCAATTCCAAGAGCTTTTCCTCAGTCACCTCTGTGTTCTCTGTGGCTAATTCTTTTTCTATTACCGAACGATTTGTGATCTCGTAAGACAAACCGCATTCGCACGCGAATTTACCGCTCACACCATCGGCGAACTTATGAAAAAGTAATCCGCATTTGCATACAGCGCCGATCGAACGGGCGGGCGAGCCGAGCACGAGATGAAAATCGAGAACGCTTTTTGTCACGACCGAACCCATGCCGATCATTGCCCAGCGGCCGATTTCTAAATCGTTGCCGATGATGCAGCCGGCTCCGATGGTTGCGCCTTCGCGAACTAATGTCGGCAAGGTGTGTTCGTCCGGCTCTGACGAGCGCAGACTTTTTAGATCGGGCGTCGTCGCCCGCGGAAAGCGGTCATTCGTAAACGTCGTCGAGGCCGAGATCATCACGCCGTCTTCGATAGTCACGGCTGCGCAGATGTAAACCATCGCGTTGATCTTGACACGGTTGCCGATCTTAACGTCGTAGGCGATATAGGTTTTTTCGCCGACGATGCATTCGTCGCCTAAGCTCGCGCCATGGCGAATATGCACGTTGTCCCAGACGCTTGTTCCTTCGCCGAGAGTGACGTTATCTTCGATAATTGCCGTTGGATGAATTCTAATCATTTTTTTAACGCAAAGTCGCAAAGTTGCAAAGACGCAAAGTTTTTATTTTGTTTTCCTTGGCGTCTTCGCGTCTTTGCGTTGAAATTCTTATCTTGCTGCGACAACTTTTTCGACGACCGGCTGCCATAGGTTTTGGTTCAGCGATTTGTAAGCGGCGTCGATAACTTGCACGCTTGCAAGCGCGTCGGCGGGTGTGATGAACAGATCTTCTTTGCCGCGAAGCGCCTTGCCGAAGTTCTCGATCTTTCCCTTAAATGACGCGACCTTATCGTAACCGTTGCCAAAAACCGTCCAATCGGGTGACGAGTCAAGTTTGTATTTCGACTCGCGCCAACCGATGTGCAGCGTTCCGTTTGTGCCGTAAATGCTTAGGAAATAGGGCAATTCTTTATTGATGCCCCAGGTCAGATCGACGCTCGCGGTCACACCGTCGCCCGTTTTTGCGAACATTTTGACGTTCTCATCGACCGACAAACCTTGCGTTGCGCCGGCGTCGACGGCCAGCACCGAATCAATGCCTCCGAGAAAATATCGAATGATGTCAACACTGTGTGTGCCATTGTCGATCAGCACGCCGCCACCGCTGATCTCGGCGACGCTGTTCCAACGTTTCGACATATCGACCTTTGCGGTGAACGCGTTCTCGAAATGCAACACTTGCCCAAGCACGCCGCTTGCGAGAATGCCTTTTGCTTTTACTACGTCATCGCAGTAGCGGAACTTGGACGCCATCGTAAACTGCACGCTTGCTTTCTCAGCCGTCGCGATCATGCGCTCGGCGTCGGCGACATTTGTCGTCAAAGGCTTTTCGCATAGAACCGGAATGCCGCGTTCCATAAAAAAGCATGCGATCTCAGCGTGAGTGGTCGGTGGCGTAGCGACAATTACGGCGTCGACATCGAGTTCCGACATCTGCGTATAATCTGTAACGCTCCAGCCGTTCACGATCTCGGCGAGCGCTGCGGCTGCGTCTTCGCGCACATCAGCTATGGCGATAAGCTCGCAGCAAGAGCTTTCGTTAAATGCCTGCGCATAGGCTTGGGCGATCCCGCCGGCTCCAACTAGTCCAAATTTAAGTTTTTTCATAAGAGTTTTTGCCGCAGATTTACGCGGATGACGCAGATATTGAATATTTAATTGGTTTTTCTGATCTGCGTTATCTGCGTTTATCTGCGGCTAATATTACTTCCTAAGTTTCGAAGCAGCGATGCGAACATTGTCAGCGATGTATCGCACGTGCTCATCGGTGTATTTTTCGTTCCACGGCAGAACGAGCACGTCATTCAGCGCTTTCGCCGTCAGCGGGTAATTCGCCATTTCGTAATCGACAGCGCCGTCGCGGGCGAGGTTGAACGGAAAATGGCTGTCGCCGAGTGTGTTCTTTTCCTGAAAAACCTGACACATGAACGCGGGCTTCACGATGTAACGCGGCGCCGAGAATATGTTTTTTTCTTTCAAAAGGTTCGCGAGTGCTGGCGAGCCGCCGTCAATCTTGGTGTCATCGACTGTGAGGCAATACTTCCAATAGACATGGGTCGCGTTAACTGCGATCACCGGCGGTTCGATGCCGTCGATGCCGGCGAGAAATTCGGTCAATGTCGCCGCCGTTTTTTGGCGGTTTGCGACGCACTCTTTGAGTTTTTCGAGCTGGCCCAACGCAGCGGCAGCCTGAAGTTCGCTAATGCGATAGTTCAGGGCCATGAAGTAATGGTCCGGATTCGCGTCGCCGTAGCCCCACGCTTTGTTGATGTAGAGAAACATATGGCGGGCGAGCTTTTCGTCATTCGTGACGACCATGCCGCCTTCGCCCACTGTCATGTGCTTGCCCTGTTGCAGCGAAAAGCAGCCGATGTCGCCAATCGTTCCGGCAAATTTGTCGCCGACCTTAGCCAGGAAAGTCTGAGCGCTGTCTTCGATCACGGGCAGATTGTGCTCTTTTGCCAACGCCATGATCGCGTCCATTTCACACGGGTTGCCGAAAAGGTGCGTGACGATAATCGCCTTTGTTCGCTCGCTGATCTTTGCTTTGATCGTTTCGGCTGTGACGTTGAGTGTCTTTGGATCTACTTCGGCAAAGACCGGCACGACGCCACGATACATGAGCGGCGCGAGCGCACCCATGTCGGTGATCGCAGTCGTGATTATTTCGTCGCCGGGATTCGGATTGACGGTTGCGACCGCGATGTGAATCGCCGCCGAACCCGATGTGCAAGCGTATGCATACTTCGCGCCAAAAACGGCGGCAAACTTTTGTTCGAGCATCTTGCCAAACTTGCCTTTGGTTGTTGTCAGCGTGCCCGAACGCAAAGCTTCGGTCACGTAAGCAATCTCTGTCTCATCAAATGTCCGTCCGGACGCGTCCTGATCGGACGGCAGTGTCATCAGCCGTTCCGCGTGTGTAACTGGTGTCATATCAATAGTTTAATCGGTCGAGTTTTTTGGAGTTAAAAGCTCCTTCTTGCGTAAAGAAGGTTGAATCGCGTTGGAATTCCCGAAGAAGCGCGACTTTGCGAGGCGGGTGAGCAGTCTAAGGTGGCCGGCGACCGTTTTTGCGGTCTTCATTTTGGAGAAGCCGAACAATCGGACTTCTAAAACCGTGGGAAACTCAACGATCTTGCCACCGGCTAGATCGACGCGGCCGAGCATTTCGGCGACGCCGAGAAAGCCGCTTTCGGTCAATTCGAGATCGACGAATGAACTTCGACGATAAACCCGAAAGCAGCTCGTGTAAGTATCAAGTTTTGTACGTAAAACGCGGCGATAAAGAAATGAAGCTCCGCGTGAAAGAAACAACCGCCACGAAGGCACGTTGCGAACGCCGCCTTTTTTATGATACGGAGACGCCGTAACGAGGTCAACATCTTTGTCCAGTAGCGGCAGCATCTTTACGAGCTCTTGAGGGTCATAGGTGCAATCGCAATCCATCGAGCAGACGATTTCCGTCTCAGCGGCGCGCAAACCCGACATGACTCCAGCTGCAACGCCTTTATTCGTTTCGTGTTGAATAATGCGGAAATTTTTTCGTGATCCGAAAAGCTCGTTCAGTAGGCTCAACGTATCGTCTTTGCTGTGATCATCAATGAAGATAAATTTCGCATTGTAACCTGAGTCGGCGAGTTCGGACTCTACCGATCGAAGCGTGTTGGCGAGATATGGCAGAGCTTCCTGTTCGTTGTAGCACGGAATAACAATTGTGATTTGTGATTTTGGATTTTGGATTTTGGATTTTGGAAACTCAATCGCCTTCTTGGCTACATCAGGTTTAAACGCAATAGAATCAACTGTTTCAGCTAGGCCGAGATGCTGGGCGACACTTGTGCAATCGTAACGTGCGAGATTCTCATTGAGGATCCACTCCATCTTATCGAGCTTGCGATAGTGGCGAACGCGGTTGAAGCGCGAAGCAGCTGAGATGCGCGGCTGTTCAGGGTCGAGCTCCCAAACGTGGAAATAAAAAGTAAATGGTTGATCGGTTTGTTTGTGCCAGCTGTTGATTGCATGTCGCATCAACGTAAACGGAATTTGGCGAATGTAATTGCCGCCAGAGATCGGCAGCAACCCGATACCGAAATCGCGCGTCGCGTATGGAAATTCCCAGATCGCCTTGCCGCCCGTATGAACCTGGTGAGTGAAGCGTCGCGATTTTTCAGTTCGCCTGTTGGGCATAAACGACGCGTCGTACGCAAAGCCTTCATCGGCAAGCACGTCGAGAACCCAATCGTCTTTGCCTGTGCGTAACTTTTCGGCCGCGCGATAGCCGACAACTTTTTGTCCGCAGGCGGCCTCGATCACTCTGTTTGTGCGCCGCAGGTCTTCGCGAAATTCCTCATTAGTCAGATTGTTTAAGCTTCGGTGATAAAAGCCGCGGCTCGCGATCTCGTGCCCACGCGAGACGATCTCGCGAATGAGCGACGGGTTGCGTTCTGCGATCCAGCCAAGGACAAAAAATGTTGCCTTCGCTCCGTACCGATCGAGCAAATCGAGCGTCTTTAGCGTGTTCTGTTCATAACGCGGCTCAAAGTTTTGCCAGTTCCGCTGCTGAATCAGGCTCTCAAACGCGCCGACGTGGAAATAATCCTCGACCAGGATAGTGAGTAAATGTCGGTTGCTTTTTGATGTGGAACTCATCTTTGAGCTTAAAATAGCGAGGCTTGAGCCGTTTTGGCTTTCATGGATTTTGAAGCGAGTTTCTCTTCGATAATCTTTACGATGCGCGATGCCGATTTGCCGTCGCCGAATGGATTCGCGACTTCTTTCACGCTTTTTATCCAAGTTTCGACTGCGTAATTTTCTTCGAGAAGTTGCTTTAATGTCCCGGGGCCGTTGCCGACAAGTTTTGAAACGCCGGATCGTATCCCTTCGGGACGTTCAGTGTTTTCTCGGATGACGAGGAGCGGCTTACCCAAGGTCGGAGCTTCTTCCTGCACGCCGCCGGAGTCTGAAATTATCAGCCAAGACGACTTCATGATCGCCAAAAAGTCGGGATAATCAAGCGGGTTTAGCAGATGAATGCGTTGCTGTCCGCCGAGTATTTCTTTGGCCGCTTCTTTGACATTCGGGTTTGGGTGAACCGGGAAAAACAGGCAGACATCCTGTCTCTTAGCGACGAAATCGCGGATGACCTTCAGATTTGCGGTCATCGCCTGCCCAAAACTCTCGCGGCGGTGCGTCGTTAGCAGCAAGCGCTTTTGTCCTTTGGTTTTCTTGATCAGCGCAGCGACTGCCGGGTTTGGCTTGAGGTCCTTAAGCATCGATTTCAACGCGTCGACAATAGGGTTACCGGTTACAAATATCTTCTCTGTCGGAATCTCCTCGGCGAGCAAATTCCGACGATTTTTCTCGGTTGCTGCAAAATGAAACGACGCGATCTGCGAGACGAGTTTACGGTTCATTTCCTCGGGAAACGGACTCATAATGTTGCCCGAACGAAGGCCGGCTTCGACGTGTCCGACCGGAATTTTGCGGTTAAAACCGGCGAGTGCGCCAGCCAGCGTTGTCGTCGTATCTCCCTGCACGAGAATAAGATCGGGCTGTTCGAGTTCGAGGAGTTTGTCGAGTTTGCCTACCACACGCGAGCAAACATCGTTCGGCGATTGATTGCGTTTCATCACGCTGAGATCGAAATCGACGTCGATGTTAAGCGTGGATAAAAATGGCGCGAGCATTTGTTTATGCTGGCTGGAGCTAACCACGATCGTTTGAAAAAATCGTTTACGCAGTTCGTGAATAACAGGCGCAAGCTTGATGGCCTCAGGCCTCGTTCCAAACAGAACGAGCACCTTCATCCTCCAGTCAACTATACCGCGTGTTTTGGCACTCAGGCCCTTAGCTACGTTATCGAACATAGACATCGCCTTTAAGTGAGAGGTTTAATTTACGTGATACTTATACACTTAAACATTAGTAACTTCCTTTTTGCAAGAAAAAATTACGTAAAACGATATTTTTCTAAGAGATTTGGGTTATTAAGCCTATTTCCTTTGTGGAATTCCGCCGATATGCCCCATCGGTGCGAGTGGCGGAGCCGAACTATATAGCTGCGTCATGTCCATTTTGCTAAACACTGCCAAAGACCCAAATCTGATCTACGACGTCGGTCTGCACCCTGGCCCAAACACCGATTTTTATTTGAACAATGCTTATCGCGTACTCGCTTTCGAGGCTAATCCTGGGAAAGCAGCGTTCTGCCGCGAACGTTTCGCGACGGAGATCGCCGACGGCCGCCCGACGATTGTCGAGGGCCCGGTAACGGAAGGCTCGACGGCTGATCGCACAAATGGAACGAGTGACTCGACGCTCGATTCCGGATTGGTACGACACGCATGCCGTGCATTCGAGCGTGCATAAAGATAAATGACAGAAGAGAACGGCACAACTCAATCTCTGCGTGAGCAAAGCGCATGGCTGCTCGCGGCCAAGATCATCGGCTTTGGCTTTAGCTTTGTGCTGCCGCTGCTGATCGTCCGCAATCTCGCTCAGGAATCGGTCGGCGTTTATCGTGAGGCCTTCCTCGTCATCACAAATTTGACGATCATCCTGCCGCTCGGCATCTCGATGAGTGCTTATTATTTTCTCGCGAGAGAAACGACGCGGCGCGGCGCAGCGATCCTGAACATTCTGCTTTTTAATTTTGTCGTCGGCGGACTTGGCTGTTTGTTTTTATTTTTGTTTCCACAGTCGATCGGCGGCATCTTTCGCAGCGAAGAACTTACTCGACTCGCGCCTTTAATCGGCGTCGTCATCTGGATCTGGGTATTCTCGACGTTTTTAGAAACCGTTGCCATCGCAAATCAAGAGGCGCGCGCGGCGACGGTATTTATCATCGCGGCACAATTTACAAAGACGCTATTGATGGGCAGCGCCGTGCTTACATTCGGAACCGTCGAATCGTTTATCTACGCCGCGTTGGTGCAGGGCGTGCTGCAGACCCTTATTTTATTGCTTTATCTGCGATCACGGTTCACCGGATTTTGGCGCGAATTTGACCCGCGATTCTTCAAAGAGCAGGTTTTTTACGCCGTGCCGTTCGGTGTCGCGGGTATTCTGTGGATTGCGCAAAATGACATTCACAACTACTTTGTCGGTTATAAATTTTCGTCCGCCGAGTTTGCGATCTACGCGTACGGTTGCTTCGAGGTGCCGCTGATCGCGATGCTTTCAGAGTCCGTTACATCGGTGCTAATTCCGCGAATGAACAAACTGCAACAGCAGGACGACCGCGACGAGATGATCAGACTCACCGCCCGCGCAATGCAGAAGCTCGCGTTCTTTTACTTTCCGATCTACGTTTTTCTGATGATCACGGCGCGAACTTTTATCATTACGCTGTTTACAAAGGAGTACGAAGCGAGCGCGTCCGTTTTTGTCATAAATCTCACGCTGCTGCCGTTCAGCATTCTGATCACCGATCCGATCGTGCGTTCGTATAAGGAACTTGGCCGATATTTTCTTTTGACGCGTATTTGCGTGCTGACGTTATCGGTTAGTGTGTTGTATCTGGGGCTTGGTTTCTTCGGATTGAGAGAAATGATCACGGTCGCCGTCGGTGCGATCCTTCTCGAAAAATTTATCGCTGAGGCAATGGTCATTCGAAAGCTGGGGCTTGGGTGGCAGCATCTGCCGTTGCTAAAAAATGTCGCAAAGACTGCGGTCGTAAGTGTTCTGGCGGGCGTTGTCACTTATTTAGTTTATGCGAACGCGAGGGAATTTTTGCAGGATTTCGGCCAGCATTTTGTTGAAGTCGAGTTCGCAGTGACACGGTTGGGCACGCTCAATTTTGCCGGCGGCGGTCTAGTGCTGCTGATCTGTGCTCTTGTTTTCTCACCCGTCTATCTACTCGCGGCAAATGCGTGGGGCATTATCGAAGACAGTGAACGGCGTGCGGCGAAGAATTTTATCGGGCGATTTCTGCCGGGCCGAATGGCTAGGCGTTTCGCGGAGACGGAGGCTTAAAGTTCATTGATGAGCGCCGAAGCAACATTCCTGACGAAACTGAAATGGAACCTGCCGTGGGTAGTTCGCTATCCGTGGAATCGTGCGAAATCGTTTCTCGAACAAACTGCTTTCGAGAACAAGCACATCATTTTTACGGTCGCGAATCACTTTGAGCCGGCGTGGAGCGTTCGCGGCCCCATCGATCATAGGGAACAGGTCAAACAGCTAAGCGCGTATCACAAGGTCGCTCGCGAGACGGGCGAGGCCGTTCGCGACGCCGACGGGACGAAGTTTCGCCACACGAATTTTTACCCGGCCGAACAGTATCATCCAGAAATTCTCGACATCATGGCCGAAATGCAATCGGACGGTCTCGGCGAGGTTGAAGTTCATCTTCACCACGGCGTTGAGCGGCCGGATACAGCCGAGAATCTGCGCAACGCGCTCGTCGAATTTCGCGACACGCTCGCCGAGCGACACAAATGTCTGTCACTAATGAACGGCTTAGGAAAGCCGATGTACGCATTTGTTCACGGCAATCTTGCCCTAGCGAACTCAAGTGGCGGACGAAACTGCGGTGTAGATAGCGAGATGGAGATCCTGCGCGACACGGGCTGCTATGCGGACATGAGTTTACCTTCGGCGCCGGAACAGTCGCAGGTCGCGATGATGAATCAAATTTACGAATGCGGCCTTCCGATGAATGAATCCGCGCCGCACAGACGCGGTACACGGGTTGCCGCGGGTGGAAAACAGCCGCAATTACCACTGATTTTTACTGGCCCACTCGTTTTTAACTGGACGAGAACGATCAAGGGGATTCCAGTTCCGCGGATCGATGACGGCGCGTTGACGGCGAATCAGACGATGGACGGTGAGCGTTTTCGACGTTGGAGGGACGCAAATATAACGGTTGCAGGTCGTAGCGAATGGATCTTTGTAAAACTTTATTGCCACGGGTTTTTCAGCCACGATCAGTCGGCGTGCATCGGCGAAAAGGCGCGCAGATTCTTTGGTGATTTAACGAACGAGTCTGAAAAAAACGGCAAATTTAGAATCCATTTTGCGACGGCACGTGAGGCTTTTAATATCGCGACCGCCGCGATAGATGGCTACAGCGGCGATCCGAACAAATTTCGCGACCACCTTTTGCGGCCGATCATGAAGGTAGATAGATGAGTGTTGGAGAGATGCCAAAACCCCTCGATAAGATAAAAAAGATCCGCAGCCTCGACGAAATCCTGACGCGGGGTGGTCAGGCGCTGTCGGTGTATCGCGAGCAGATTCTCGGCGCCGCGACCTTGCCGATTGACGAAGAATTTGCGCGTCACATTAAAACTTCTTCATTTGGAAAGACGCCGGTGATTGCCGAAACTCTGTGGCAAAAATTTTATAAAAACGGCGAGACGGCTTTTTTTAATACGTTCAATGATCGCAAGAAGTCAGTAGATACTTTTCGGAAAACCTTCGGCGAGGCAAATGTGAGCCATTTCGTTAACGCTGCCGAACGAATCGTCTCGGGCCGTATCGACATCCTCGGTCTCAAAGGCGTTTACATCGGCACCGATATCGACTGGCACCGCGAACCGCTCTCGGAAAAGCGATCACCATTGAAGCATTGGAAGGAATTTGACGATCTCGACGTTGCCGAGTCGGGCAACAAAAAAGTCGTTTGGGAGATAAATCGTCATCAGTATTTTTTCACGCTGGGCGTCGCGTTTTGGATGACCGGCGACGAACGTTATGCTGAGACGTTTGCTCGGCATCTGAAATCGTGGATAGAACAAAACCCAACAGGTTTGGGCATAAACTGGACGAGCTCGCTCGAAGTCTCTTTCCGCGCAATGTCCTGGATCTGGGCGTTTCATTTCTTTAAGGACTCTGACGCGTTTACGCCTGATCTTTTCAAAATCGCTCTTAAGTCGCTCTACAAACACGGTCGTCACATAGAGCAGTATCTCTCGAAATACTATAGCCCGAACACGCATCTCACCGGCGAAGCCCTCGGTTTGTATTATCTCGGCACGCAATTGCCGTTCTTCGACCGTGCTGAGAAATGGCGGCGGCTCGGCGAAGAGATTTTGTTCGATGAGATCGAAAAGCAAGTTCTGCCGGACGGCGTTTACTTTGAGCAGAGCACCTGGTACCAGCGCTACACAACGGATTTCGTTGCCCACTTCGCCGTATTGAAAGCGTTGAGCGGGCAGTTTGACGACAAAAAATCGGAGGTCACAGAACTCGAGGGGCGCCTCGAAACTGCGTTCGACTTCTTGATGCAGATCACCATGCCCGACGGCCGTACGCCGCTCATCGGCGACGACGACGGGGGTCGCGTTTTGCCGCTCACAGCTGCGGAATCGGATGATTTTCGCGGCACACTTGCGCTCGGCGCAATTATTTTCGAACGCGCCGATCAAAAATGTGTCGCAGGACAGGCAAGCGAAGAAATTTTTTGGCTTCTCGGCCCAGACGGCATCGAGGCTCACAATTTGTTAGGCGGTTCCCAGCCTGAGATCGAGTCGATGAATTTCGCTAATGGCGGTTATTCGGTGATGCGCGACGGTTGGGAGGCCACCGACAATTATATGCTGATCGATTGTGGCGAGGTTGGGGCGCTTGCCGGCGGCCACGGCCACGCGGATACGCTTTCGATCGTCGTAGCGACACATGGAAGACCGTTTCTTGTCGATTCGGGTACTTACACCTATCACGAATCGCGTGAAATGCGCGACTATTTCCGCTCGACAATGGCGCACAACACGCTGGTCGTCGACGACGTTTCGTCGTCGCAGCCGGGCAACACATTTAGCTGGAAGACACGCGCTAACGCGACGCAAAAAAAGTGGATCGCGAATCACAGATTTGATTTTTTCGAGGGCTCGCACGACGGTTACGAGCGGCTCGATTCGCCGGTCACACATACGCGCAGTGTGCTTTTTATAAAAAGCGACTACTGGATTATGCGCGATTTCGCTGAGACAGACGGGTCGCACGAATACGCGCTCAACTTTCACTTTGCTGAGGGGCGCAATCCTGAGATCGGTGACAGCGCAGCGTTCGTCGGTGATGACAACAATCGAATTTTTACATTTGGCGACAACGGATTCTGGCAACGACGCGAGGCTTTCATCTCAAAAAATCACGGCAACAAACGTCCCGCGTCCTTCATGCGTTACCTGTCGAGCGGCGAAGGTACGCAAGAATTTTTTACGTTCATCATACCGTTTGCAATCGGCCAGACGCCGCCTGAAGTCACCGAAACCGTGACCGGGAATGGGCGCGCGTTCATCATTAAGTACAACGGTTACACAGATATTTTTGTGCTGAATGACGGCGACGATGTCATCGACAACGGGGTCTTTGCGTCGAATTTTCGTCATTCATGGGCGCGTCTTCGTGATGGCGAGACCGAACCGGACGAACTTGTTCTTATCGACGGCGACATGCTGAGTGTTGGCGGTGACGAGGTTCTGAAAATTAAAGAATCGACCTATGCGTCGATACGACGACTTGGTTCTGAGTATTACATCCAGACAGACCTCGGCCGCGTAAAGCGGAACGTGTCGCATCGTGCAAAAAGAAATAAAGCGTGAAGAAACGTGTCTTACAATTTATCGGCAGCTTTCACCAAGGCGGCAGCGAGCGCCAGGCGATGGCACTTGCCTCGATGTTAAAACGAGAGGGCTCGTTCGACGTTTCGATCGCGACATTGAATCGCGACGGCGTACTTTTGAAAGACGCTGAGGCGATTGCTGACGGCAAGATCGCGGAATTTCCGCTTACGAGTTTTTACAACACGAACTTTATCCGACAGGTGCGACGATGTGCTAAATATCTGCGAGACAACAGGATAGACATCATTCACACACACGATTTTTACACGAATGTTTTTGGAATGACGGCGGCGGCGTTTGCGAGGGTCCCGGCGCGCATTGCTTCGAAACGCGAAACCGACGGCATAAGATCGCGAACGCAGGAATTCGTCGAAAAGATCGCTATGATGCGCGCGCACGCGATCGTCGCAAACTCCGAATCCACGCGCGACTATCTCGGCAGTTTTGTCCGCGAAAAAACTCGTGTGATTTATAACGGCGTTGATCTAACTCGCTTTAAGGATAATGGCCACTCGACAACCGGCTGTAGGTCGGTTGCGATGGTTGCAAATCTTCGCCACGATGTGAAAAACGTTCCGATGTTTTTGCGAGCGGCAAAGCGTGTTGTCGCGGATATTCCCGACGCCAAATTTGTCATCGCAGGCGAAGGCGAGCTTGATGTCCAGCTAAAGAACCTTGCAAACGACATTGGCGTGGCCGGCAACGTTCAATTCATCGGTCGCTGCACTGACGTTCCAACCTTGTTATCTACTTCAAGAGCGTGCGTGCTCACATCGCGTGCAGAAGGATTTTCAAACTCGATTCTCGAATACATGGCCGCAGGCAAGCCTGTCGTCGCGACAAACGTCGGCGGTGCGCCCGAAGCAATCGTCGATGGCGAAACCGGTTATCTTGTCGCATCCGACGACGACGAAGCGATGGCAAAGTGGTTAGTTAAAATTTTAGGAGATGAAAAAAGAGCTGAGGAGATGGGTGAAAAAGGCAGGCGACGAATTAATGAAAACTTTTCGTCGGACGCGCAGCTTACGAGTACTTTGCGGCTCTACAATGAGCTTCTAGCAAAATAAATTGCTCAATATAAAAGGAATTGCGTAGAATAAACGTTGTGCCAGCGTGCACGTCCCGCCGTTTATTCTCACAAAAAAGACAAAGCATGAAACAGGTTATTCGCAAAGGTTTAAAGGAAATTATTGTCGATGAAGTCGCCGATCCGGTTGTGTCGGCAAATCACGTTCTTGTGCGCCCGGCGTACTCACTGATCAGCGCCGGCACCGAGACGGCTGACATTCACACGGACAGCATCGTCAAAGAGGTCGCCGACAATCCGTCACATCTCCGTACCGTGTGGAACATCATGAAAAAAACAGATCCCGTCGCCACGCTGAACGAGGTGCGAGCAAAATTCAGCGACTACGCCGTAATCGGCTATTCGGGGGCAGGCGTAATTGTTGAAAAAGATTCGCAGGTTGGTGATCTCACAATCGGCCAACGGGTTGCGTACGGCGGTGAAGGCACTGGTCATGGCGAGACGATTAACGTCGGCCGTAACTTGGTTGCGCGTGTTCCCGATAACGTCAGCTTAAAAGAAGCGAGCTTTGCGACGCTCGGCGCTATTGCGATGAACGCCGTTCGCCTTGCCGAGATAAACGTCGGCGACGTTGTCGCGGTCATCGGCCTCGGGCTGATCGGCCAACTGACGGCGCAGCTGGTTCGCTGCCAGGGCGGTGTTGTTGTAGCGATCGACCTCGACAAAAAGCGCGTCGACCTCGCTCGTGCGACGGGTGTCGACTACGCTCTTCTGGCGGGCGAGGATCTGATCGATCATGTCAAGGCGATCACATCGAACCTCGGGGTTGATCGCGTGATAGTGGCAGCCGCGGCAAAGTCGCCAAAGCCTCTGCAGGATGGCGTCACGATGTGCCGCGACCGCGGCCGCGTCATCATGGTCGGCGCGTGCCCGATCGAGATACCTCGGGCCGAGATGTATGCCAAAGAGTTGAGCTTTATGGTCTCGCGGGCCTACGGTCCCGGTAGTTATGACCCGAACTATGAGAAAAAGGGACTCGACTATCCTATCGGTTATGTGCGTTGGACAGAAAACCGCAACATGGAGGAGTTTTTGCGGCTGATCTCCGTCGGCAAGGTCGATGTCAAATCGCTCATCACGCACGAATACGATCTCGACGAGGCGCCTGACGCATACAGAACGATCATGGAGACCCGCGATAGCCTCGCCGTCGTTCTCAAATACGCTGCGAGTGAATCGGACGACATCGTCGCGAGCTATGAACCAAAGCGCAAGATCATGCTCGCCGCTTCGCCGGTGAAACGCGAGGCCGTGAACTTCGCGCTCATCGGCGCCGGCAACTTGGCAAAGTGGGCACATCTTCCGGCGCTAAAGAAGCTCGACGGTGCGCGTCTGCATGCCGTTCACTCGAATAGCGGAGCACGCGGAAAATCTTACGGGCTGCGATTCGGAGCGGCATATGCAGCGTCTGATTGCAACGAAATTCTCAACGACGCCGACATCGACGCCGTGATCATCGCGACGCGTCACAAAGACCACGCCGACCAAGCTATCGACGCGCTAAACGCCGGCAAGCACGTCTTTATCGAAAAGCCCATGGCCGTCACACTCGACGAATGCCGGGCAATAAATAGCGCCGTTCAAAAAAGCGGCAAGCGGTTGATGGTTGGGTTTAACCGACGCTTCGCACCGGATTATGTCGAGATGAAAAAGCGATTGCAAACGCGCCAGAGCGCTGTTGTTATCTCGGTTCGAATGAATTCGCCGGGTATTCAAAACGGCTGGGCGGCAGAACCCGATCAGGGCGGCGTTGTCGTCGGCGAGGGCTGTCACTTTGTCGATCTGATGTACTGGCTGCTCGATAGCGAGCCAGTTAGCGTATCGGCTCACGGCTTTGATAAGCACAATGTCGCGGCAACGTTTAAGTTCGCTGATGGTTCGATAGGGAATTTTGTTTACACGGTTGTAGGGAGCGAAACCTCGGGCGGTGAGATGGTCGAGGTTCATGCCCCCGGCGTCGCGATGCGCGCCGAGGATTTCAAAGGTCTGATTGTGAAAGGCAAGTCGCGAAAATCTTCGTCCCGGTTCTTTGCCGCAAAAGGCTACGATGCGCAGCTTGCCTCGTTTGTGAAGAGTCTACGCAACGGCTTGGAAACAGAGATCACAGTTCGCGATGGCGCTCGTGCGACGCTCGGCTGTTTGCTGATGCTCGAATCTGCTGAGACAGGAGAACCGAGACAATTTAATCTCGACGAGGTTTTAGGCTAATAAAATGTGCGGCATCGCAGGTGTAATTGGTTTTAAAGATAAGAGCGCGGCTCGCGATCGAGTCGCGACGATGCTGCATGTCCTCGAACGTCGTGGCCCCGATGACGAGGGTATTGAGTCGTGGAACAGCGCCGTGCTCGGTCATCGTCGTCTCTCGGTCTTTGATCTTAGCTCGGCCGGTCATCAGCCGATGATGGTCGATGACGGCAACATCTGCATAGTATTTAACGGTGCGATCTACAACTTTCGCGCTCTGCGCGCTGAGCTTGAGACACGTGGCTGCAAATTCAACAGCCAGACTGACACCGAAGTTTTACTACACGGCTATCGCGAATGGGGCATCGACAAGCTTGCTGCGAAAATTCAGGGCATGTTTGCGTTTGGTCTTTGGGATGACCTTGAGCGATCGCTTTATCTCGTTCGCGATCGTCTCGGTGTAAAGCCGCTGATCTATGCGTTGAATAACGGCGAGATCGCGTTTGCGTCCAATGTCAGAGCGCTGAAACGCGCCGGGTTTGGCGGCGACCTTGATCCTCGCGGCGTGGCCGAGTATCTCGAATTCGGTTTCGTGACCGACGAGTTTTCGATTTATAAAGGCATCGAAAAGCTGCCACCGGCGACAATACTAAAATGGAGCAACGGCGAGGTCAGCACGCACGAGTATTGGCGTTTACCGAACGAGTTTGATGAGACGATCACGTTTGACGAGGCGGTTGACGAAACCGAGCGATTATTTTTACAAGCAGTTGAAAAGCGTCTGCAGGCTGACGTTCCGGTCGGCGCGCTGCTCTCAGGAGGGATCGATTCGTCGCTTGTCTGCTGGGGAACCGCAAAACTTGGCGGCGACGTTACGGCTTTTACGGTCGGTGTGCCAAACGACGAGTGGGACGAATCGAGCGTCGCGGTGAGGACCGCAAAACAGCTTGGCATTAAACACAAAGTAATGCAGATGTCGGGCCAAGTTTCAGGAGATGGGCCGGTCGATGTTGGCAATCTGACAAAGGCATTCGGGGAACCTTTTGCGTCCGCGTCCGCATTGGGGCTGATAGATATCTCGCGCGAAGTCTCGCGCGACGCGACCGTGCTGCTCACGGGCGACGGAGGTGACGACGTTTTTCTCGGCTATCCCGAGCATCTTCACTTTCGCATTGCAGAAAAGCTAGCGCGGGCGACGCCGAAGGCACTCGCGTCCGTGCTGCAAACTTCGACTTCGGTCCTGCCAAAACGCGGCGCGCTAAAGCGAGCGAATTCGTTCTTGAATTATTCATTCGGCGGTCTCGGCGCAGTGACGCAGGCGCGCGACGGGCTGCCGGTTTATGAGCAGAATC
Organism: Pyrinomonadaceae bacterium; assembly: GCA_049679945.1. GTDB lineage: Bacteria > Acidobacteriota > Blastocatellia > Pyrinomonadales > Pyrinomonadaceae > OLB17. Next base: position 18,348 of record JBAUGW010000030.1, read on the forward strand.
GGCTTCTCGGCGATCGAATGCGGGGAATTAGCATTTCACATCGCGAAATTGCTTTGAGTTCGGGCGAAAATCTTCTCGCGGAATTTTTGCAGTACGATCGCCGGACTCGGTTCGTCGGCGAATATTTGCCAAAGGTCGATGGCGCGACGATGTTTCATGCGGTCGAGGCTCGCTCGCCGTTTCTCGACACGGAGCTTTGGGAGTTTGCCGCGCGACTACCATTCTCGATCCGGCTTCGCGGCCGCAGTTTGAAGGCCGTGCTTCGCGAGATCGTTCGTCGGCGCATCGGGCCCGAGCTTGCAGCGGCAAAAAAGCAAGGTTTTGGCGTGCCGGTTCAGCGTTGGCTGACGCGCGAGTGGAAAAACAGTTACGTCGAGACGATGAGAAACTCGCTGCTTGGGAAAGAAGGCTGGATCGACAGTGGACGTGCGATCAATTTACTGCTTGCTTCCGAAAAAAGCGGTTGGGCGCCGCGTCAGGCCTGGTTTATTTTGGTTTTTGAAAATTGGCTGCGATATGAGCGAGGTGAGACCGATTAGCACCGACAAACAGATCAAAGTGCTCATCATCGCGCCGTCTGCCCCGCTTGTCGGCGGTCAGGCCGTGCAGGCGCGCCGCATTGTAAATAATTTTGCTGACGAGCCGCGGCTTCAAGTAGATTTGCAGCCGAATAATCCGCAGTGGTTTCCGCGTCTTCAGGAGATCAAGTTTGTCCGTTCGGTTCTGACGCCGCTTTTCTACCTCATAGAGCTGCTGACAAGAGTCCCGAGATACGACATCATTCATGTTTTTTCCGCGTCGTATTTTACGTTTGTTTATGTCACGGTGCCGACGCTTATCGTGGCGAAGCTGTTTGGTAAAAAGGCGATACTGAATTACCGCAGCGGCGAGGCCGAGGATTTTTTTACGCGATGGGGAAAAGCGTTTTTAGGCATTGTGCGCGCGTTTGACGCGGTAATTGCGCCCTCGAATTTTCTTGTAGATGTTTTTGCAAAGTTCGACATAAAGGCAAGCTCGATAAGTAACTTTATCTTCGTCGACAAATATATTTATCGGACGCGAGTGCCGCTTAGGCCCGTGTTTTTATCGAACAGAATTCTCGAACCGCTCTACAACATCGACTGCATTTTGCGCGCATTTCAGATAATTCAGAGCAAATACGCGGACGCAAAACTGATCGTCGCTCACGAAGGCTTTGACCGCGAGCGGCTCGAAAAGGTAGCTCAAGATCTCGAACTGAACAACGTAGAGTTCTTCGGTCTCGTTCCGCACGAGCGGATCGCCGAGTTGTATGATTCGGTTGATATTTACTTGAATTCGCCAAATCTCGACTGCATGCCTGGTTCCTTGATCGAGTGTTTTGCTAGCGGCTTGCCGATCGTATCGACAAACGCCGGCGGCATTCCGTACATCGTCGGAGACGGCCAAACCGGTCTTCTAACCGAGCTAAACGATCACGAAGCGATTGCCGAAAAAGCAATGCTGTTGCTCGAAAGCCCAGACTTGGCAAAGCAAATCATCGAAAACGGCCGTCGCGAAGCGGAGAAGTATTCATGGAATCACGTTCGCGAAGAATGGCTTAACCTCTACGAGAAACTCTCAGGACAGTCAGCGGCGGACCACCGCGGAATTCCCGCCGCCGCCCGCATTGATGTCTAAGAACCTGCATAGAATAGTTATCGCGGCGATGATCGCCGTGTTCTTATCGCTGTCGATCGCGAGCGCTCTAACGCACAGACCGCAGATCGACGAAGGCATGTTCGCAAGTCCGGCGTATAATCTCGCGTTCAACGGGCACTTTGGCACGACAGTTTTGGAGAAAGAGAAAGCGACGCTTACGCGCATCGAGATGCGCACATATTGGGTGATGCCTATGTTTTTGCTCAGCTCGGCGGCGGCGTTTAAGACGCTCGGCTTTTCGCTTGTTTCGATGCGGCTCGTGAATGTGTTTTGGGGAATTGCATTGCTCGTGGCTGTGTATTTTATCGCGCGCAAGTTTTCGGGCGACAAACACACAGCTCTGATCGCTTTAGTCCTCGCATCGTGCGATTACATGGTTCTCGAGACCGCTTCGTCGGCACGCATGGACATGATGACAGCGGCGCTCGGGTTCGCCGCGATCGCCGTTTATCTAGTCTTTCGAGAGCGAAACATGCTGCTCGCCGTTCTTGCCAGTCAAACGCTCATCGTCATCGACGGGCTCACGCACCCGAACGCGATCACGGCGTTTGTCGGCTTGCTTATAGTCACGTTGTGGCTTGATCGCAAACAGTTGAGTTTGCGTTTGGTCTTTACTGCCGCAATTCCGTACCTGATCGGCGGCACGGCGTTTGGAATTTGGGTGCTTCAAGACACCGAAGCATTCAAGCATCAGTTTATCGACAACGCGCTTATGGGCGGGCGAATGAGCGGAATGAGTTCGCCGCTCGGCAACATAGTGCGCGAATTCACCGAACACTATCCGCATGCATACGGGCTCGGTCAAAATTCCGGCGGCCACAGCGGCCCGATCTATCTTAAATCGCTGATGCTTATCGGCTACATCGGAGGCATTATCGGATCACTGCTCATAAAGGAACTCAGGCAGAGCAGTAACTGGCGCCTGCTGATGACGCTGACGCTTGCCTACTTTTTGATCATGGCGATCATCGACGGGCAAAAGCAGACGACGTATCTGGTACACATCGTGCCGCTTTACATAATGATGCTCGCGGGAGTGATCGGTTGGTTTTGGCGACAGATGAAAGTGCCGCGAGTTGTTTTGGTCGTCGCATTTTTAGGTTTGATAGCATTACCGGCTGGCGGCATGGCGTTTAGGATAAAGCAGAACACGTTCGGTAATTTTTACGCGCCCGTGATTGCCTATCTCAAAACAAACATGGGCGAAAGTGATTACGTAATGGGCGGGGCCGATCTCGCATTCGGTCTCGGCTTTGACGCAAATCTCATCGCCGACGGCCGTTCCGGCTACTACACGGGGAAGCGTCCGCGCTACATCGTCACCGACAGCGCGACTGATCTGACCTGGCAAAACTCACAGAAGTTCTTCCCCGAATTTTACGAGTACTTCCCGCGACTCTTGAGCGACGAATACCGCGTCGCATACGAAAACGCCGCCTACAAAATTTACGAGCGGCGATTGATGACAAATGAATAAATAGTTGTAATCGCGAATAGTAGCGCGCCGACGAAAACCTGCGGTTGGTGCATAATGTACGCGGCGCCGGCGAAGCCGAGCACGAAAACGAGGTTCGTAATGAGCGCCATCGTCCAAATGACCCTGTCTTTTCCACCGTCGCGAAGCATCGCGATATTCATAAAGCCCGCGAGAACAATCGCCATTCCTGTCCCGAAGAACCACGCCGCATTCATTGAGAGACCGTCGTAGTCCCTAAACGTAAAGCCGATGTGCACGAGTCCAAGAATGACTACAAGCACGCTCGCGATCGTGTGGGTTGTTTTCATAAGCGATTTGCCAACGTCAGCAATATATCACAAGAAATCGCCGCACGGCGGCAAAGCCTCGTTTTGGTTGGTGGCCGGCACGGTGAAGCCGAGCTCCACCGCACGGTTGCGGGCCTACCGCAACACTGGCACGTATTGTGTGCCAGAATAGAGCGGCACAGCCGCATTAAGAGCGTGCGATGCATGCGGACATATTGTTAGCTACATCTCTAAAGACGGTTTCGGAGTCAAGCGCGGATCGACCGGGCCGCCGAAGTGGAGGCATTTGAGTTTTGGCAAGTTTTTGACAATTCAGATCCACTCTTTCTTAGTAACTTCTTATT
>JBAUGW010000031.1:0-13294 GCA_049679945.1 Pyrinomonadaceae bacterium
GAGCAAAGCGCTCCTTTGGGAGAGCAAACGACCGGCTTTAGCTATCAGGGCAGTTTGAAAAATGCTGGCGCACCGGCAAACGGCACTCACGATTTTGAGTTTCGTCTGTGGGACTCGGCGTCCGGCGGCGCACAGGTTGGCGCGACCGTCTCGTTAAATGGCGTGGCGGTGACGAACGGAATTTTTGCGGTAACGCTCGACTTCGGCAACCAGTATCCGGACGCTTTTCGTTTTCTTGAAGTTCGCGTCCGCCCAACCGGCGGCGGAGCGTTTACAACTCTTGCTCCGCGCGAACAAATAAAAGCCGTTCCCTACGCGGTCAAGAGCCTCAATACAGAACAACTCGGCGGCGTCGCGGCCAGTCAGTACGTAACCACCACGACGGGCGCAGCGAATTTTATTCAGAATACAACAACGCCGCAGGCGTCGAGCAATTTCAATATCTCGGGAAACGGCACCATCGGCCAAAATCTCGCCATCGCGTCACGGATTCAGATGGGTACTCCAACCAATGGCTGCTCGGCTGCAGGAGGAATAGGTTTCGCGGGGTCGCTTGACTGTCAAAGCCTTGCGATTCTTGCAGATTTCTCAAATACCGTGATCAATCGCCCTAGCGGCGGAAGGCTATTCTTTCGGGAAGCAAACCAAGATAACATGGTAATCGCCTCGGGTGGCAATGTTGGCATCGGTCTCGGGAACGGGGGAACGCCGAACAACAAGCTACATGTCATCGACGCTGCCAATACGGGCTTGCGTGTACAGACCAATACACCAGGCGGAACCGTCGCTTCATTTGGAGGCTTTGGTAGTTTTCAGGTGGATGCCCAAGGATTTCCCGGCGGTCGCTTCAGAATTCTCGAAAATGGCAACGTTGCGATTGGAACACCTAACAGTAACAGTCCTGGCAAACTGGACGTTTACGGAAATGTCGGCCTGTTCTTGGCCGGCGGCGGCAGCACGCAAGTCTGTCAGAACGCCACTGATCAATTGTCCACATGTTCGTCAAGCATGCGTTACAAAACCAATATTGGTCGGTTTTCACAAGGGTTGAGCTTTGTTAATAAACTTCACCCAATCAGCTTCGACTGGAAAGACGGCGGGATGCGCGATGTTGGCTTTGGCGCCGAAGACATCGCGAAGATCGACCCGCGATTTGTCACATACAACTCGAAAGGTGAGGTCGAGGGCGTGAAATACGACCGCCTGAGCGTCGCGTTCGTCAATGCATTCAAAGAGCAGCAAGCGGAGATCAATGAACTGCGAACGGTAAGCAGTGAGCAGACAAAGAAGCTCGAAGATCAGAAGGCGCAAATCGAGCAGCAGCAAAAACAACTCGACGCATTAAAGAAGCTGGTCTGTGCGCAAAACCCGACGGCGGAAGTTTGTAAGGAGGAGAAATGAGACGAAATGTAAAACTGAAAATTGAAAACGGTAAATTACTGATCGCTATCATTGCGTTTTCCGTTTTCCACTTTCCGCTTTCCGTTGCCGCCCAATCCGGCGGGACGTTTTCTATCGAGAAATCGGTGATCGCGGGTGGCGGTGGAAGCGCGTCTGGCGGTGGCTTTAGTCTCGATGGAACTATCGGACAGCCTGTCGCGGGGACGACACCGACGGGCGGTGCGTTCGATCTGCGAAGCGGATTCTGGGCGTCGGTTTTGCGGAGACCAATTTTCGACTTCGACGGTGATGGCAAGACCGATATTGGGATATTCCGGCCTGCGCCGGCGGAGTGGTGGGTGAATCGGTCGTCGACTGGGGTGACGTTTGCGGTGCAGTTTGCGGCGGCGGGTGATCGGTTAGTGCCGGCGGATTTCACGGGTGACGGGAAGACGGATGTTGCGTTTTGGCGGCCGTCGACGGGGCAGTGGTTTGTGCTGCGGAGTGAGGACAATTCGTTTTTTGCGTTTCCGTTTGGGACGAATGGCGACGTGCCGGTTCCGGCGGATTACGATGGTGACGGGCGAGCGGACGCGGCGGTTTTTCGCGAATCGACGCTGACTTGGTTTATTCAAAAGTCGAGCGGCGGCACTGACTTTATAGGTTTCGGAGCGAGCGGCGACAAACCTGTCATCGCCGATTACGACGGCGACGCAAAGGCCGACATCGCGATCTGGCGAGCCGGGCCGGGCGAATGGTGGGTTCGCCGCAGCACGAACGGTTCGATCTTCGCCGTGCAATTCGGCGTCACATCCGATCGTCCTGTGCAAGGCGATTTCACCGGCGACGGCAAGGCCGACATCGCCTTCTGGCGACCGTCGAACGGAAATTGGTTCGTGCTCCGCAGCGAGGACGCATCGTTCTTAGCGTTCCCCTTCGGTGCAAACGGCGACGTCCCAACACCCGGCGACTACGACGGCGACGGCCGCTTCGACGCCGCGGTCTTTCGACCATCGTCAGCAACATGGTTCCTTAACCGCTCAACCGCAGGCATCGCCATCCAGCAATTCGGCCTCACCACCGACACGCCTATCCCGAGCGCGTTCGTGCCGTAGTGAGAAAATTACGGTTGGCGTTCGGACGGTAAGACGGGGCGTGTGGCGTCTGGTCTGTCAGGGGAAGTGTGACGGTGCGTGATCTTCCACTCACGGCCCACGAGTTTGTAGACGAGGGTCATCCGGCCGGAAGCGTCCTCAAGTTTGCCGTCGAACTCTTGAGTCTGTTTCCACTTGCAGCTAACGTAGGCGTTTGTTTTGCCCAGCATCTCTACCCTTAGACCGGTGATATCGAGCGTTACATTTTTGACTTTCGCGAATGTCGATTCGACATTGCCTTTGACCGTGTCCCAGCCGATCGTGGCGGTACCATTGTTGTTAAAGATCAGGAGCCGCGGGCTCTTTTCGTACGAGTTCATCACTTTGTCTACGTCGACCTGCTTTATCCCTTCGAGGAGCCGATCAAAGGCATCGCGAACGCCTTGCGTCGTGTCGGCCGGCTTGCCGACGGCGGCTTTCTGAGAGAATGCGGCGAGCGAACATAAATAGATAACAAGCGCGGTAAAAATTGCTTTCTTCATAATTTTACAAAACCTCAGAGATCAATTTAGCAAAAAACCGTCATGATTTGTTGCACTATTTCGTGCTGAATGTACGGGACGCGCGCACGATTTGGGCATTCTCGCACTAATTTAAAGTCTTCAACGGCCTAAATTTACACGCGATACAAAAATACGACTCGAAGGTATAGGATTTGCTGTGATTCTGGGCGAATACTTTCCCCAAAAGGAAAAAATTGGAGGTTCTCTGTTATGCGAGCGAAGATCAGACACTCATATCTGCTGGTTTATTCGACGCTGCTGATCTTGAGCGGCAGCATTTTTTCATTCGGAGCGACGGCCGCGCAGACGCTCAATTTGCCTGAGTCGGGCGACGTGATGCTCACCGACGACGAGCAGCCCGAGGTGACGGACCGCGTTGCGCGAGTCAGTTATCTCAATGGCAACGCAAAAATCCGCCGCTCAGGCGCGACGGACTGGGAGAACGTGAGCCTCAATTTGCCGCTCGTCGAGGGCGACGAGATCGCGACCGATAATAACACTCGGCTCGAAATTCAATTCGATAATTACCGACACGTTCGCCTCGATGAGAATTCGTACTTGAAACTCACAACATTACGCGACGAAGGAATTGCGTTGAGTTTGTCGTTGGGAACGATGAACGCACGGTTGTCTAAATTTGATAAGGACAATTCGTTCTTCGAGATCGACGCGCCAAAGACAACTATCGCCATTCAAAAATCGGGCAGCTACCGAATAGACGCCGGTCAGAATGGCAGCAGTGAGATACGTGTCGGCGCGCTGAATGGCGGCGAGGCGCGTGTGTATTCGGACAGCTCTGGCTTTACGCTGAAGAACGGCCGCAGCACTCGGATCTTTATCGACGGCCCCAACGTCGGCGAGTGGGAAACCGCAGACGCCATTCGCTTTCAAGACGATTTTGACACATGGACGCTCGATCGCGATGACGTGATCGCACGCCGCATTAACGACGCATACTACGATCGGTACTACGACAAGGACATTTACGGCGCCGACGATCTAAACGCACACGGCGATTGGGTTTATCTGAGAAGTTACGGCTACGTGTGGCGGCCTTCACGTGGTGCAATCTCGAGTTATTCCGACTGGTCGCCGTATCGCTACGGCCATTGGCGTTGGATGCAGCCCTATGGTTGGATCTGGGTCAACGACGAGCCGTGGGGCTGGGCGACGTACCATCACGGGCGTTGGTTTTACGACGCCGGCTACTGGTATTGGTCGCCGTATGGTCATTACCGGCCGCGGCGAAGCTGGTGGTATCCGGCGCTTGTAGTGATAAATATAATTCACTCGGATGTGTACTGGTATCCGGCGTCATATTATTACTCGCACCGCGATTGCCGCTGGCGATATTACCAGCCGCGTCACAACAACAATAATTGGGGCGGCAACAGCGGCCCGATTCGAAATCCGACGCCGACACCGCTGCCAAACACGCAGCCGCCGGTTACCGCGCCGATCAGGACCAAGATCAGGGGCCCGGAGATTCCGCCCACTGGAGTTGTGACGACAAAATACGATGAGTTCGGCACGAAGAAAACGCGTGGCGTGAGGCCGCCGCTTGCTGTCGCGAACAACGTTATTAAGATGAAAACGGACGACAGCCCGCTCCCGCAGCTGCCGGTCGGCTCGACGATAAGAACAAAGATGGACCGCGAAATTATCTCGCAAAGTCCGGCATCCGAGACCAGACAGTCGGGGATAAAGGTCGGGGCGACCGTTCGCACAACCGGCGCTCCACTCGATAACGAGCTTCGCAACACGAAGGTATTCGGCGGCCGTCCGCTTAAGGTGCAGGGCGACATGGGTGGCGGCGTTAACAACCCGCAGCCGACAAAATCCGAAACGCGCGACACCGGCGCCGTTGTGAGAACTCCACCGATTAGGAGCGATGACTCGCCGCCGGTGAAACAGTCGCCGCCGATATTTGCACCACCGGCAGACACACCTTCAGAAACAAAGACGCCGCGGAACAACACACGTAGAAGCGAGGAACCGCCTACATACTCGCCGCCGCCAAAACGCGACGATCCGCCGCCGCGCTACGATCCGCCGCCGAAGTATGATCCGCCGCCGAAATACGATCCACCGCCGAAACGCGACGATCCGCCGCCGAAGCGCAACGATCCGCCTCCGGCAAAGAGCGAGCCGCCGCCAAGCAAAAAACCCGACGGCAGGCGACGATAAACTAACAAGGCTGTCCGCCAGTGGGCAGCCTTTTTTACTTTCTGATTTTTGTGAGCAAACTTTCGATTTGGCCGGTATGGCGGCGTTCGTGGAGGCCGGCGATGACGAGCCATTCGGTGGCGGTCAGCGGGCCGAAGAACGGATGCGGGAATGTGTGCCCTGTGACGTCGGTTGATTCGAGATCGGTGCGCAAAGATTTGAGCGCGGTGGTTGCAATGGTAAGTTGTGCGAGCGAGTGTTGAATCGCAACTTCACCTGTTGGCTGAACGCGTTCGGGTGCCTCGACCTTTGTGTTTCCAGATACGAGCCTCGCAATATTCTCAAGGAATTGCGGCGATAAAACAAAACTGCCGTCGGATGGTTTACCGTCAGCTTTTGCAGCCTCGATCATGCGCGAACAGATCATTGAGATTCCAGTTTCAACCATCGACAGATGTTCGACGACATGCCCGATCGACCATTTTTCTCCGTCGGGCAAGGTTGTAGCCTCGCTCTCTGAAATACCTCCGAGGGTCGCGTACAGATTTTCTCTTGCTTTTGCGTTTGCCGAATAAATGTCGGCGATTGATTCGTAATTCATAAAACTATTTTACTGCTGCTGTTGGCTGAGTGCTCAATACGATGCGGTGCCAACGTGCAAAGCTGTGTGCGTTCTCAGCTTCGTTCTTCATGCGTTTTACATACGCTGTCTCAAAGTAGATCAGGTCGTCGGCTGTCCACGCGACGTTAACGATCGGGTTGTAAGACACGAGTTCCTCTTCTTTTGGCAGCGACGAAAGCGGTACATTAGCAGCCGGTGTCGATGGCGGAGTCTGAATACTCGCGTCGACGTTTGTATTGCTTTCAGCAGAAGGCTGCTGTTGGTAATTTTGCGACGAAATGAGCAGTTGATTGCGCAGCGGGATCGCGGCCTGCGTGGGGTTTGTGCCAAGCGCGTCGTAGATGCGAATTTGATTATTCACGACGGCGCGTTGGCCAAACGCGGAAACTTGACGACCGTACGCAATAGCAACTTTTGACGAATCTGGCGACCAAGCCGGGAAAACCTCGGTCGGCGTATCGTCGAGGCGGCGTGCGCGTCCATTCTTCTCGATGATTCGCGAGCGTCCCCACGGGATCATCTGCTCGCCCTTTACGTCCGCGATACTGACAAAAGCTCTCCATTCGATCGCTGTCGCAGCGAGCGCGACGAGCATCGTGCTGTCCGGCGACCATGCGTAATAAAAATACTTGAGCCCATCGTCCTGTGTCAGCGGCTTTACACCGCCGCCGTCTGCATTGCAGATATAGATTTGCTCGGTGCGAAAAGCGAGAATGCCCGTCGGTGCCGCCGGCGTCGGGGCGGTGGCCGGAGATGGGGCGACGGTTTGTTGTGTTTCTGTATTTGCGGGTTCTGCTGTGTTCGCGTTTACGTCGGTAACAGGTTGAGTTGCGTTTTCAGGAGTTGTCGCTGGCGCCGTTGCCGGTGTTTGAAAGACTCGCAATATCGCAACAAACGCTAGCGTGGTCGAGTCCGGCGACCAGCGGATCGTCTCAGGGAAATGAGCTGCCATCGTGTCCGCCGTTAGCTTTCGCAGCAGCTTGCCGTCGGGCGAATACATGTCAAGCCGAAACTCGTCGAGTGTGTCGCCGGAACGATGATAGACAGCTACGACTGATTTTTTATCAGGTGACGAAATCGTCCGGTCGAGAATCTCATCCTGCGCTCTGTTCGCGTCAAAGTCGGTTTGAACCGCTGCGCTTCTCTCTTCGGTTAAGGTTTTTGACGGATCGGCCGCCGGTGCCGGAACGTCCGCCTCGTAACGAAAATTAAGTCGTACCGCCGGCGTTACGCGCATCGACGTTGCCGACGGCTTGTCGCTTTTTATAATCGAATCGCCGCAGCCGCTATAAACAAGAACCGCGACGGTGATGATCATGAACCGCTTTTTGAAACTCATGTTAAAGGTCTGCATTCAGGTACTCGCGATACAGCTTTTGCTGCAATTCGCTTCGCGAGGCAACGGGCACAAAGCTGTAATCGCGTCGTGTATTGCTGCCGAGCGTAAAGTTGATCTCGATCAGTTTATCAAATCGAAAAACGGTGAGTTTAATTTTATCGCCCGGTTTTCGTTCGCCAACATAGCTTTGCAAAAACGTCTGGCTCGCTCGATAGCCGTCGACGGCGACGATCTGATCGCCGGAATTCAAACCTTGCTCGTACGCGGGCGTGCTGGCGGGAACGGTGCGGATGTTGAGCCGCCCGCCTTCTTCGGCCATGTCCGCTCCGATGTAAGCGCGGCCGGCATTCGATTCGACCGCTTTTAGTTCGAGGCCGAATGGAGCGACGATCGAGTTGTAATCGATCTCATCACGGCCGCGAACGTAACTAGAGAAAAACTCGTCGAGGCTTTTTCCAGCAATTAACTCGCACGCTTTTTGAAAGTCGGCTGGCGTAAAATTTTTGTTCTTCTTATACGACTCGGCGTAAAGGTAACGCAGCACGTCATCGAGCGACTTTGCTCCGCCGCTCGCATTGCGTATCGTCATATCGAGCATCATGCTTACGATCTCGCCTTTGTCATAGTACGAGATCTGATTGTTGATCGAGTTCTCATCCTGTCGATAATATTTTATCCATGCGTCGAGACTGGCTTCTTCGAGGCTCGTCTCAAAACGCCCGGGACGCGTCTGCAATTGTTGAATAGCGCTCGCCTTGCCACTCAAAAATTCCTTGTCGGTGATCAGACCCGCTCGCCTTAGCAGCAGGCTTTCATAATAAGAGGTCGTGCCCTCGGCGACCCAAAGCAGACGCGTGTAATTTTCGTTCTCATAATCGAACGGCCCCAAGACATCGGGCTTCATGCGCTTTACATTAAATGCGTGAAAATATTCATGTGCGACGAGATATAGAAAATTCTTGTAACGCGAATCGGGCTTGAACGAAAAGCGATTTGTCTGCAACGCGGTCGAGTTCAAATGTTCGAGCCCGCCGCCGCCGCGTGTGTTGACGATAAATGTGTAATCGTCATACGGCAGTTCGCCGAAAATTTTATAACTCTCCTCGATTATCTTCGCCGTATCGGCGGCGAGTTTGTTCAGATCGTAGTTGCCCTCGCCGGTGATGACGTAGCGGTGCGGTTTGCCCTGAACGTCGAATTTTATCTCTTTAAAATCGCTGACCTCGAACGGCGAATCATAAAGCACGTCGTAGTCAGCGGCTCGAAACGTGTTCGCAGCGCCATCGACCGCCGGCAAGCCCGTCGCGACGCGCCAGTTCTTTGCAGGGTTCACCCTAACGGTCGTCGGAACTTTCAACTGGCCCTTTATGAACATCAGCAACGCGCTGTTATTCCAAAACGCGTGCTCGTCATTAAGCTCGTTCGTTCGGACGGTTAGTTCGTTCGCGTAAACGCGATACGTCGCGACTATCTCTTTCACGCCTTCGCAATCGAGAACCCAAGTATTCTTATTGATCTTTGACCAGCTCAACAAGGTGCCAGTCGCGTCTTTCACCGCAAAATCCTGCACGTGACGCGCGTACTCGCGGATCAGGTAACTTCCGGGTGTCCAGACCGGCAATTTGAGCTCGAGCGAGTTCGGCATTTGCGTCCATTTGACGCGCATTTCGACTTCGAGCAGATGCGTTGACGGTTTTGTCATCGAAACGGCGTAGGCGATGTCCGGCGGCACCGGCTTTACCTCAACCGGTTTCTGTTTCGGCTTTTTCTGTGCGGGCGTTTCCTGATACATAAAAAGACAACTTGCGATGAGTGCGAAGATAATTGCATTGGTGGCGAGTTTTACAGACATAGTTTTACGCGTCTCCCGTGAGATGCTAAGGTTAATTTTCGTTAGTTTACTATAAAGACGACATGGACGAAAAAGTTGAGAGCGGCGAAGTAACAGCCAAAGAGGACAAGTTTCTCACGCCGCCGCTGATTCTGATCTTTGTCACGATCTTCATCGATCTCATCGGCTTTGGGATGGTGATACCGATATTGCCGTTCTATTCACAGACCGAGCCGTTTCTCGCAACACCGTTCGAGATCGGGTTGCTTGTCGCGATCTATTCGTGGATGCAGTTTTTCTTTTCGCCCGTGCTCGGTCAGTTGTCCGATAAGTACGGTCGGCGGCCAATACTGTTTTTTGCGTTATTAGGCTCAGCTCTTGGTTACTTCATCGTCGGTTTTGCGAATACGCTGCTTCTTGTCTTTGTCGGGCGAATAGTAAGCGGAATCACCGGCGGCAGCATTGGGACAGCCCAGGCGTACATCGCGGACGTCACCACAAAAGAAAATCGCGCACGCGGAATGGGTTTGTTTGGCGCAGCGTTCGGTTTGGGCTTTATACTCGGCCCGGCGCTTGCGGGCGTGTTGAGCAAATACGGCATTCATGTGCCGTTTTATTTTGCGGCGATTCTTTCGCTCGTAAATGCCGTTGCCGTCTACTTTATTTTGCCCGAATCCCTAAAACCCGGGATCAGACGAGATGAAGCCGAAAAGAAGGGCAAGATCGCAGATATTCTCGAGGTGCTTGCAGAACCGCGCTTGCGAATAATCACGATTCTTTATTTTCTGCTCATTATGGCGTTCTCGATAATGACGTATGTCTATGTGCTCTTCACTGCGTTTACGTTCGGTTACACCACCGAGGAGAACGGTTATCTGTTTGCGTTCGTCGGCTTTGTGTCCATCGTCATGCAGGGCGTGGTGTTTGGAATCGCGGCAAAAAAATTTGGCGAAGCTCGGCTCGCGATCTTTGGCTGCATTGTCTTGACGTTGGCGTTGTTCGCGTCACCTTTTTCGTCACCTGCATTTGGTGGTCTTGTGGGCTTGCTCGTCGTTTCGTTTTTTCTCTCCGCCGGTAACGCTTTTGCCACGCCGGCCCTTTCGAGCCTCGCGTCAAAAAACGCAGCCGAGCATGAACAGGGCCGCGCCTTAGGCGTTCTGCAATCGGGGGCGAGCCTCGCGCGCGCGATCGGGCCGATGATCGGCGGCGTGCTGCTCAATAATTCGCTTAATCAGATCGACAGATTCACGATCTTTCGCACATATTGGGCGGCGTCGGCGATCATGCTGGCTGCATTCTTTGTGGCGATCTATGCGGCGAGAATTGTGAAGAACGGCGTTACGGTTCAGGCTTAATGTTATGAAGTTAATGTCTTAGAGGTTGAGCGTTCTCGAGCGGTATCGACGACAACTCTTGCGACATTAATTGCTGTTGCTACACGAACGTCATCCTGCGCGCCTTGAATGCCGGTAACGAGTATCAGTGGAAGGGCACCAACCACGGCTCCGATGATGATTTTCTTTTTACGGCTCAATGCCATTTGAAATTTTTCGTCTCAAACAAAAATGACCTAAAAGTATTACTGAAAGCGGTTTGCCCGCTCGTTCAAAGCGGGTATTACGACACCGTTTTTGGTATTTTTTCAACAATGTGGCTCGGACAGGAACGATAAGGTAGGTATAAAAACGATACTCAAACAAACCGCGCAGAATTGGAAAGATCGACGATGCGGAGTACAAAACAAATCACCAGCTACTGAGAATCGCAATATCGCAGGCCCGACCCTAATCCTGTACTCATTAACTGTTACGTCATGCTTCGTGACGAGATCGGTTATGAGGAATTCACGCGCCGGGGCGAAGTTGGTTTGTGCGAGGGGTCAGGAGAGGTGAGAGGCAACTCTCAGTCTCTGAAGGCTTGATGGCACGGCCAGCATTTCCAACCAAAGGACCGGAAATGAGCCGATCTAGTTTCATGTAGCCATTTCAGACTGTGCACGAATAGATGATGGCACTCGCCTTAAACAGCGGTGCGGATTGAAAGTAAATCTAACTAAATAAAAAAAGGAGGCGGGTCAGTTCTTGTCAAAATATCCTTATTTCAACCACCAATAGCACCGAAACCGGTGCAAAGGTCGAAATGCGCTTGACTTCAAGGGGAAACTTCATAGATGACCCCGTTTCTGTTTTTCATTGCTGACCACTTTTTCATTGTTAACCATCTCACTTTGCACCGTATTGTTTCAATAATTGAATAATCTTTTCCTTCTTTGGAGAATCTTCTAAATTCGCAGCAACAGACATAGGTGTCCTGAGGTCATTGTCCTTTATATTTACGACGGCTCCTTTTTCGAGCAAGAACTCAACCTTCTTTAGTTGTAAGTTTTCTATAGCAAAAAAGATTGAAGTTTTACCATCTTTTCCTATTAAATTAGGATTCGCTCCGGAACCATCCAAAATCGATAAGACCTCTTTATTTTCACATGCATAGGATATGGCCGATTTACCACTAAAATCTTGTCTGTTTATTTTACTTCCTGAAGTTAGTAAAAGCTTCACCGCATCTGGGGCGCAACTATTGGAAGCAGCCATTAACACCGTTCTGCCATTTTTGTCATTTGACTCAATATTCGCCTTGTTGGCAATTAGCAATTCGACTATTTTAGCATCTCCACTCATACCCGCGTAGATAATTGCTGTAGTAGCATCCTGATCACTGATCTCATTAATTATCGCGCCGGATTCAATTAAACATCTTGCAATATCGAGATGTCGAAACCAGACTGCGTACATTAATGCCGTTATGCCGTGTCCATCTTTAATGTTTACTCGTTTACTTTGAGATAGATACCACTCGACGCCTTCCAAATATCCGTCTTTGACGGCCTCTATTAAGAAACTATCGGTTATCTCAAATTTCCTGGTAGATTTGATCATAACGATAATTTCCCAAAGATTATCCACTTGTGGACTGTAAAGAAAGTATTCCGTACTACCGTTATTTGAATAGGAAGCTCGTGAATATCCGGTTCTTGGATGAGCATACAATTTGCTGTACAGATCTTCCCAAGCTTTCCGTCCTTTAGGAGTATTTGGATAATCAGGAATTCGGACTTTATCGGCCTTCGCTTCCAGTAGAAGCATTTGTCTGTCAGTGAATAGCTTCGCAGTTACCACACTATTTTGACTAGGAGAAAGAGATTTGAAAATTTTTCTCAGGTTCTCACGGTTGAAATATTCCTTTTCCAGAAAAATATAGTATTTCGGTGAGGATATCATTCCCGAACTCTCTTTCAGTTCGATAGTGAAAGGTATATCTGAAACCACATTCAAACCACTATTCTGTGGAAAAACAGAAACTAAAAATAGCAATGTAACAGCCATAACCCTTACACCTGGTTTTAGATTTAAGAAAACTTTGCTCATTTCATTTCTTGCCAACTCAAATTTGGAATTCTCTATCTTTGACAATCGTTTTTGATAAACGTATCCATCAAAAATTGTGCGTTAAAATTATTTGCAAATCTGTTTTGTTGTTCAGCCTTTTGCTCATACATTTCATTTTGTAAAGACGTCCCAGGCTTAGGATTTGGCGGAATTGGTACAGGCTTATAGCCTAAATTCAAACCTCTTGCGACATCAACATGGGTACCAAAAAAAACATGCAGAATCTCATGAAAGAGAGTAAAACCTCGATCGATCTTCTTATCACTAAAAAAAGTATCAAAGACATGAACATCCCCATTTTGAGATCCTCTCGCAGCTACTCCATTCTCATTTGCATCACGACCAAGTGTTGTGTTAGCACCCTCATATAGTGGTTGATTAAATACGTCCGGATTACTTGATGTTGCGTCAATAAGATTCAGACTAGACAAAAAAATCTCCGATGGGTTATCCGCATCTCGAGCATCAATTATTCCCAATCTTTCTGCTGCCAAATCGTACAAAAGTCGTGCACAGTTTCGACTAGAATTTAAAAAATCGTTAAGTTCTTTCATTCTATCTTTTGCAAACTGCGCATCCCCCGCCTGGCTCGCGTCGATCCAGCCGGTGTCGGACATGTCGATGAGTGGAATTTTGAAGTCGACCGTTTCTTTGGGCAGGCATGGGCGGCCTGGCTGGCAATTGGTGTCGTCATCGTCTTTTGCCGTTGACTTAAGTGCAGCCGAGCGCATTGAGTTGGCGGCGTATGTCGATCCGCCGTCGGGCAAGCCGTGAGGCGATGGCGGGAGTGATTTTCTTATTAAAATCGACACTCGTGAGGAGCTTTCTTTCTTGCCGCCCCAGCCGAAAAAGT
>JBAUGW010000032.1:0-5456 GCA_049679945.1 Pyrinomonadaceae bacterium
TAGAGAACAGCATCGCACCGAGGTTTGAAGGACAGTCGAGACGGCAGGTGATCAAGAAGATCGGTTTAGCGTCGATGGTGACTGTGCCTCTGATCGCTTCGCTCGTTGCTCCGCAAAATGCGCTGGCAGTTGGATCCTGTGCTTGCGTCGCTCCCGGGGATTGCCTCACTCAAATAAATTGCCCTAATACAGTCAACTGTAATGGCGGGGGCATTTGTGCTCCTTAAGTATTTGATTTGTTAGTGAGTTTGACTTGATTATTGCTCTAAGTCATGCAATAATCTGGGCGAGTTTGAAAGACAATTTAGTTTCTAACCGGCGCCTGTTTTCATTGTTTGATGCGGTTGCGTGTGGCTTAATATAAGCTTGATTCTGAATCACTTATTTGGAGGGGAAGATGAACACTAATCCGACTGCCCGTAAGAATGACCTGGTTGTGCAGGAAGCCTCTGACGAGGTCTTGGTCTATGATCTTAAAACAAGCAAAGCTCACTGTCTCAACAGTTCTGCAGCCATGATATGGAGATCCTGTAATGGCAGCAACACCGTATCCGACATCGTTCGCGAATTTGAGAAGAATGGTATAGGTTCTGTCAGTGAAGATTTTGTATGGCTGGCGATCGACCAGCTAAATGAAAATGACCTTCTTGAGAATAAGAACGCATCGCGTTACAACGGGCACTCCCGCCGACACGCTTTAAAGACAATAGGTTTGGCTACAGCAGTTGCCTTGCCCGTGATAGCCTCATTGGTGGCTCCGCAGCAGGCACTCGGCGCGATTTCTTGTGCGTGCCAGGCGGATGTCAATTGCATGGGGCTTACGGGCTGTCCGTCCCAGATGGTTTGTAATGTAAACTTTGTCTGTGCCCCGCAACCTACTCCGCCAATTTCGTAAAAACGGGATAAACAAATCTCCAAAGAGTAGTGAAGATCGTTCATCTTTGCTACTCTTTTTTGTGCCTTATGATGCGGGATACACAACGCTGGAATTTACTGCAACGAAAAGCTCAACAAGCGAAGTCCGTCCGTGCCGTTGAGGTGCTTAGATCCGCCGGGATCGAACCTATACTGATCAAGGGCGTGGCTGCTGCCCAGTTTTACCCCACTGATAAATATAGGTTTTCGATAGATACGGATCTCGCGGTTTCTGACGCCGACTTTGACAAGGCCAACTCTTTGTGTCGCTCACCAGCCGCGGCAGGAATGGCTATCGATCTACACAGGGCACTTCGACATCTGGATACGGTCGAATGGCAAAACTTATTCAAAAACTCAAGGCTGCTTGATTTTGAGGAAGGTAACATCCGTGTCCTTCGTCCCGAAGACAACCTGCGTGTATTGTGTGTTCATTGGCTCACTGACGGCGGCGTTTATAAGGAAAGACTCTGGGACGTCTATTACAGTATCGCAAACCGCCCCGCCGATTTTGACTGGGATCGATTTCTCGGCGTCGTCAGCGACCGGCGTCGAAGGTGGCTGATCTGCACATTAGGACTTGCGACACGTTATCTCGGACTCGACGTGTCAGATACACCGATAAAGGATGAAGCTAGTAAGCTTCCAAAATGGTTAACAGACGCCGTCGAAACCGAATGGGCGGACGACGTAAAGCCCCGGCCGCTGGAAGTCAGCCTTAATGATTCAAAAGTGCTGATCGAGCAAGTAAAACGTCGATTTAGTCCAAATCCGATCCGAGCTACTATTGAAATGGAAGGTAGCTTCGACGCGCGGACACGTTTCTTTTACCGACTCGGCAATTTCTTTATGCGAATACCGTCGTCGTACCGTCGTGTCTCGGGTACCCTCAGAGCAAGATGAGCATTACACTCGCACTTGAATCTGCGATCGCGGGCGGCAGCATTTCGCTTCTCAACCGCGGCGACGAGATCGACAACTGGATAGGTTCGACGGACGTTTCAAAGGCCGAGGACCTTTTAGTAAATATTGATAAGTTGCTAATTAGTAATCGTGTATCGCGTCATGATGTTAGGCGCATTGCTGTATCGGCCGGGCCGGGAAGTTTCACCGGCATTCGAATCGGGCTCGCAACGGCCTTAGGTCTAAAAAATGGTCTTGGCGTTTCGATGACAACGGTTTCGGCTCTCGAAGCGATTGCCGCTACAGCGACTTGCGAAAATATGATCGTCGCCATTCCGATGGGGCGCAATTCAGTTTGTCTCCAGGAATTCATAAAGGTGAAGGGCGGTCAGCCTTATACACTCGAAAACAAACGTTTTGTCGAACTTGTTCGATACGATAATCAAGACAAATACATCGTTCACGAAAAGCTCTATTCTGCAGAGCTTCAGCTTCCAAAGGTCTCGAATTTCGGTTCGAATGTCGCAAAAGCGGTCGGATCGTACGCAATCGAAAATCCGGATATCAACGTCGAACCCCTATTCATCAGCAAAGCCGCGCAATGAACCCTAGCTGTCTCCGCATAAAATCTATCGATGCATCGCACATCGGCGAGCTTATCCGCATCGGTGAGGAGACTGGCCTTAGCCCTTGGAGCGCGAAGAGCTACCTCGAAGAGATGAAGAACCCGTCGGCTATTATGCTGAGGCTCGTGGACGAGGAAAATACGATTGTCAGTTTTATCGTCGGACGAATTATTCTCGGGGGCGAGATCGAGACGCAGATGGATGCCGAGATCTTCAATATCGCTGTGACCGGACAGAATCAGCGAAGAGGTTGCGGCCAACGCCTTTTCGACGAATTTGTCAACAAATGCCGTGAAAACGAGGTCGCGAGAGTATGGCTCGAGGTCCGCGAATCCAATGAAAAAGCAATTAAATTCTACGAAAAGAACGGCTTCGAAAGTGTTCAGACGCGGCCGTCATTCTACAGCAATCCTCGCGAACACGCCCTCGTTATGCTGCTTATATTGTCTGAACCCGCTCTATAAGCGGCGGGCCAGTCCGGGGCATAATCATAAGTTTCCGACGAAACTGTCCGCCCGCTAACGCAAGCGGTTCTGACAGAAATTCGGCTTGATAATTTATTCCGTTAGGTCTAGAATTGTCCTTAAGCACGGGAAAATTAACAGGGATTTAACCGTGTGGTAAAAAACCTTGACAAGTGAGGACTAAACGCTATGGACATGTCAACCGCTGATCCGGTGAGGGACGAATTGCTAAAGAGCAACCAAGTTTTCAGAGATCTGGTACATCAGCATGACGATTTTGAAAAAAGACTGACTGAACTCGCACATCTTACCTATCCAAACGACGACGAACAGTTGGAGGAGGTTACGCTCAAGAAAAAGAAACTCCAGGTTAAAGACGAGATTTACTCAATGATGCAGCAGCACGCCGTTTCGCATTAAAGAAACGACAAGGCTGCTAAATTTATTTTAGGGAAGCGGTTAACGGCTATTTGTCGTGGCCGCTTTCTTTGTTTAAGAACAGTTCGCGGAGCTGTATGCATAAACGGCGCCGTTTGTCAGAATTAAGATCTTGCCGTTTGAGGACACGGGCCTCGCCATCGCGAATTCATCAACAGCGAGGTTCAGCTGACCAACCAGTTTCCCCGAATCAAGGTCAATAAGATGAGCGGCGTTTTCCTCGTAACCCGATACGAGGGCAAATCTGCCGTCGATCACACCGATCTGCGAAATGCGCTCATTCAAGCGTTTCTTCCAAGCGACGTCACCATTTCTGCCAGAAAAAAGGTAAACGAAATTATCGTTTGACGCCGCGAGCAGATTGCCGCCGACCTCGACGATCGCCGAGATCTTTCCGCCGCTTTTGAAACTCCAATTGACCTTCTTGTCGCTTTTGCCGAGGGAAGTCAGATTGCCGCGGTCGTCGCCCGTGAAGACGTCGCCCGTGATCTCGCCGACGGCGGTCGGTGCGAATTGCAGCTTCCTCACCGAGACGATCTCGCCTCGGTCGAGCGAGACGGTGAAAACCTGCTTCGCTGTCGAAGCGACGTAAACATTGGTGTGATTAAATCGCGGTTCGCCGACAAAGCTCTCGGCTAGCTCGCGCCGCCATTTCTGTGAGCCGGTCCTAAGATCGTACGCCTCGATCACGCCCTTGCTGGTAACTGCGATCACGGAATCTGCACCGAGACCGATCGAGTAATTGTCAGCCTCGGGGAGTTTCGCTGACCATACGGTAATGCCGGTCTCTTTGCTCAAGTATCGGAGAGTTCCGCCGCCGCTCTTGCCGGATTCGCCATTGACGACCGATGTGACAAGAAACACGCCGCCTTCGCTCGCGAGCAGATTCGAAACGACCTCGCCGCCAAGTTCTGTTGCCCAAAGCTTTTTGCCGTCGAGCGCGAGCGCATCGACCTGTGCTCCGCCGCTGCCGACAAAAATGTGGCTCCCTCCGGCGGTTAGCATTTTGCCGTCCTCGACAGCGAAGCTCCAGCATTTCGAGAGCGTGACCTCACCGTTAGGGCCGTTTGAACCGTTAGCAACGGTCTGTCCGACGGCCGGCACAACAGCGATTGCCGTCAAGACAATAAGCAGAACAAAGTTATTGGGAAACATTCGGGCGTGCATTTTAGATCCTTCAGCGCGTGCGCTCGGTTCGATTTTAGCACAGGCACTTGTCGTGTTATATTGATGCTAATAGTCAAACTGGAGTTTGAAAAATTGTCCTTGGACTTCGAACATTCGACTTTGAACTTTGAACTTTGAGCTATTGAGAATACACAAAACGAGGAAAAACACATGTCATTCAACAAAATAATCATCATTGGTAATTTGGGCCGCGATCCGGAATTACGTTACACGCCGCAGGGCGCCGCCGTCTGCAGCTTTTCGATGGCGACGAACGAAAAACGCCGCGACAAGAGCGGCGAAATGCAGGACACCACCACTTGGTTCAAGGTCACGCTCTGGCGTGAACGTGCCGAGACCGCCGCAAAGTATCTCACAAAAGGCTCGCCCGTCTATATCGAGGGACGCCTGCGGATCGAGGAATGGACCGACCGCGACAATAACAACCGTTACACACTCGACGTCCAAGCCACCGATATGCAATTCATCGGCTCGCGTGCCGACGGTTCGTCAGGCGGCGGTGGAGATTACAGCGGTGGTCATCACGAAGACGAACCCGCATACAGCGGCGCACCACCCGCAGCAAGCTCATCCGCAAGCGCGTCGTCCGCCGCATCCGGCGGTGCAGCTGCACCAAGCTCGTCACCTGCCGCCCCAGCCGCCGGCGACGACGATATACCTTTCTAAAGAGTTAGCCGCGAATAACACGAATGTCACGAATAAATTCATTCGTGTAAATTCGTGTTCATTCGTGGCTAAATTTCTTCCCTAAACCCACTCGCCCATCTTGCGGAATTTGTTGTAGCGGTTGTCGAGCAGAGTCTTTGTGTCGTGGGCGGAAAGCTCGCGTAAGCTGCGCGTGATCGCTTTTTTGAGATTGTGTGCGATCCGCTCGTAGGCGGCGGTCGCTTTTTTGTCACTGTCATTCGCAATCGTCCAGGGC
>JBAUGW010000033.1:0-20461 GCA_049679945.1 Pyrinomonadaceae bacterium
CAGACTCACAGACGCAGATTTAAGGTAGAGAGACGTGCATTTAGAAGCGAGGGATGCGTAAAAATGAGCTTTGGAAGCAGATTGACGATGACGGGACGCATTAACGGTCGCGATGGAAGCTGATTTATGGCTGAGAGACGTGTATTCAAAGCCGAGGGCCGCATAAAAACGAGCGTTGAGAGCGCATTTATGACGACGGGACGCGCGAAACGATGCGAGGGAAACACATGAACCTCCCATGGACAGACCTCAACTTCTTATGACCGCACATTCACAAAATTCCCAGCAGATTTTACAGGTTTTGCCCGGGCGTCGGGCAGAGGTGAAAGGGCCGCTTCGTAAACGGAAGCTCCTTTTCTTGTGGCGCTCGCATAACGCGCGCGCGCCGTTGGCCACAGTCACATGACTGGCCGTGCTGCAAACGCAGGCGGTTCGGATAAAAACAAAATAGGAGTAGAAATGGAAGACTCGTAGGTTTTCCTTTTTCAAATTCATTTAGTTATAATCACTCTTAGGAACAGTAATTGCCGTCCGAAACGATCTGCCGCTGGATGAAATATGTCTTCCTTGAGGCTCACAACACAACTTCAACAAAAAATGGTGCTGACGCCGCAGTTGCGGCAACGCATCGAGATGCTACAGATGAACGCGCTCGAAATGCAAGAGCTGATCGAGCAAGAGATGGTTGCGAATCCGGTGCTCGAAGAAGTGCAGCCCGGCGATGAGGTGCAGGAGATCGGCGAGAATATTCTCGATCAAACTGCCGACGGCGAAGACCACGGCCTCGAGAATGAAAATTCGGCTGAGGTTGCGGCCGCGTCCGATCCTGATTTTGCGACTGAGGTCGGCTTTGACTCAATGCCGAACATCGAGGTTGTAACGCCGGATGGCGCGAGTTTGAACGGCAACGCAGAGGGAAACGAACCTGAATCGACAGATACCGATTCGTTTGACGACTCGCATACCGGAACGGATGATGCCTTCGAGGAGATTGACTACGGACGGGAGTTTCAGGACTATCTCGACCCCGGATACAGGACGCAGGAGATCGAATACAAAGACGACGCGCCGAGCTTCGAGCAGTTCCTAACGCACTCGCCGAATTTGAGCGAGCATCTCGACTGGCAGGTGAATCTGCTCGATCTCACCGACGCCGAAGAGCGCGCCGCCGCTGAGATCATCGGGAACTTGGACGAAGACGGACGGCTTATGACTCCGCTTGAAGAGATCGCCGCCGACAGCCGCTGTTCGCTCGAAGCTGCCGAATCCGCGCGGCAAAAGCTCATGCAACTCGATCCCGTCGGTTGCGGCGCGACAGATGTCAGAGAGTGTCTGCTCGCGCAGCTCGAAGCCGCCGGTGAAAAAGACGGGCTCGCGCATCGTCTCGTCAACGAACATCTCGAAGACCTGCAGCCGCATCGTTTGCAACACCTTTCGAAAGCGACCGGCGTCGATCTACGAACTCTCGACAACGAGATCATCAGAATTCGCGAGCTCGATCCGTATCCGGGCCGAAGATACGCGTCCGACGACCCCGTCTATGTCTCGCCCGAAGTTTATGTCGAAAAGCTTGATGACGATTACGTGATCTTTTTTATGGACGACGGCAGCCCGCGGCTTCGCATCAGTGCAACATATAACAGCATGTTGTCGCAGCCCGATACGACAAAAGAGACCAAGGATTTTATAAAAGAGAAAGTGCGCGGTGCCGTCGATCTGCTTCGCAATATTGAGCATCGGCGGCAAACTATCTATCGAGTTGTCGAGTGTATCGTTCGCCGTCAACGAGACTTTCTCGATCACGGCGTCCAACACATAAAACCGATGATGCTAAAGGACGTTGCCGAAGACATCGGCATGCATCTTTCGACGATCTCGCGCGTCGTCAATCGCAAATACGCACACACGCCGCAGGGCGTGATCGAGTTGCGGCGATTCTTTAGCGAAGGAATGATGAACGAAGAGGGCGAGGAAGTTTCGACGCGTATCTTAAAGCTCAGGATCAAAAAGATGGTTGAGGACGAAGACTCAAAATCGCCGATGACCGACGACGAGATCGCAAAAGTTCTCATCAAGGAGGGCGTGAAACTTTCGCGCCGCACCGTTGCAAAATACCGCGACCAGATGAATATCCCCGGTTCGCGTGAACGTAAGACAATCATATGAAAATTGAATTTACAGGACGACATATCGAAGTGACGCCGGCAATAAAAGAGCATGTCGAAGAGCATTTTAGAAAGCTCGAGCATCTTTTTGACGGCAAGCCCGTAAAGGCCCATGTCATAATCGAGGTTGAACGTGGCATGCACCGCTCAGAGGTCGTGATGAACTGGCGTAACGAGGTTCTGACCGCGCACTCGAGCATCCCGGACATGTATCAGTCGCTTTCGCAGACGATTCAAAAGATCGAGAAACAAGCGCGCAAACTTCACGATAAAGTGATCGACAAATCGCACAAGGCGGTTCCGACTTCTGTCATGGCGTCCGCATCAGAAGATTTACAAACTGCGGAATGAATAAGAACGGAGCCACGAATGCACGAATAAGAAAGAGATTCCGGTTAGGTCATTCGTGCATTCGTGGCTAATCTTTGCAGCCGCACCTTAACACTTTCTAGTTTTTTTTATGCCGCCAAAAAGGCGCGACAATCATACTCTTCCGGCTTTTGTCATCATTACCGGTTTAAGTGGTTCGGGGATGAGTTCGGCGACCGATTCGCTCGAAGATCTCGGCTATTTCTGCGTCGATAACCTTCCGCTGATGATGCTCTCGCCGTTTGGAAGACTGCTGTTGCCGGGCGAAGGCGGCAAGCCGGCGATCGAGAAAGCGGCTCTTGTTATCAATATTCGCGAACGTCAGTTCTTATCGGACTTTCCCACAGAATTACAAAAGCTGAAAAAGCGCAATTTAACGCCGTTTGTCGTGTTCTTTGAGGCGTCTGACGAAACTTTACAGCGGCGATTTTCCGAAACGCGACGTCCGCATCCTGCTGATAACGGTAAAGGTTTGCTCGCGGCGATCCGTGCCGAGCGTCGCGCGTTAAAAGATATTCGCAAGCTCGCCGATCTGATCATCGACACGTCTGATCACACGGTTCACACGCTGCGCCACCTGATCGTTCAGAAGTTCAGCGGTTACGAGGACGGCGTTCCGCTCAAGGTTGAGGTCGTTAGCTTCGGTCATAAGTACGGAACGCCGCGCAGCGTCGATCTTTTGTTCGACGTGCGGCATCTCCCGAATCCGTATTTTCAAAAAGAGCTCAAGCATCTTACCGGTGAAGATGCAGCGATAATCGAATATCTAAACAAACAGAGCGAAGTCGCTGAGACGATCAAACATTTCAACGATCTGTTACTGTATCTCCTACCGCGTTATCAGCGCGAAGGCAAATCTTACTTAACTATCGGCATCGGCTGCACCGGCGGCCGACACCGTTCGGTGATGGTTGCGAACAGCGTCCGAAAAGAATTAAAGGATAAGGGTTTCGATGTGTCGGTAACGCATCGCGATATGCAAAAGTGAGGAGTTGGCCACCGATGACACAGATAATACCGATAAGAGAAAAGTTGATCGTCATATCTGTCTGATCTGCGTGATCGGTGGCAAAATAATAACATGAGTAAAATAGGCGGAGTAATTATCTCGCACGGACAAGTGGCGAACGAACTCGTCACGGCGGCCGAGGCGGTCGTTGGCAATCTCGATCATATCCGCGCGGTTTCGATAGGCTGGCACGACGATGTCGAGATGGCTAAAAACGAGATCGAGCGCGCTATCGGTGACGTTTCCGATGGTGCAGGTGTGCTCGTTCTCACCGATATGTTTGGCGGAACACCGACTAATATCGCGGCAATGTTTCTGAAGGCCGGCGAAGTCGATCTCATTACCGGCGTAAATCTCGCGATGGTTATTAAACTTGCGTCGCCCGGCAAAGCGATGACGCTCGCCGAGCTTGCAGCCGAGGTCGAGGAGCAAGGAAAAGAGTCCATCACACGTGCGGGCGTGTTGCTAGAACCGCAAAAGATGAAAAAAGATGCGTGAAGCGACGTTGACGCTCACGAATGAGCTTGGGCTGCACGCGCGGGCTGCCGCCGAGCTTATTAAGCTTACGGGTAAATTCGAATCGACGATCACGCTCTGCCGTGAGGACACAAACGTCACGGCCGACGCGGGTTCCTTGCTCGACATACTTTATCTTGCTGCGGCGAAAGGCGTGAGCGTGAAAGTAACCGCCGACGGCCGAGATGAAGAGGTTGCTATCGAGCAGATCGAAAAGCTTTTCGCAGACAAATTCGGCGAAGATTAGTGTCCGTAGCCCGACCGTTAGAGAGGGCGCCGAGCCCATTGCGGGCGCCCTTACTTACGCGGGCTACGGACACAGAGCAAATAGATTTTTATGACAAAGAAAGTTGGTATTTTAGGTGTTCCGCTTGGATTTGGAGCCGGTCAGACAGGCAGCGAGCTTGGCGTCAACGCCATGCGCCTTACGCGGTTTCGTGGGCGAAGTCTCGCCGATCACATTCGCACCGATTACGAAGTCACCGATCACGGCGACGCTGCTATTGTGCAGCCCGCGTCTGGCGGCGCCGGCGACAATCCGAAGCACCTTGCTGAAATGCTCGCCTCGAGCGCGAATATTATTGATGAGCTAAACAAACTGCTTGCAAACGATGAAATACCGATCTTGCTCGGCGGCGATCATGCGATCGCGATCCCGACATTTTCGGCGATAGCGGCGCATCACAAACAAAACGGCGACGGCGAGATCGGTCTGATTTGGTTCGACGCTCACGCCGACATCAACACGCCGGAGACGTCGCCGTCGGGCAACATCCACGGCATGCCGCTCGCGACATTGTTGGGTCACGGCAACGAAGAATTAGTCAATCTATGCGGCTACGCGCCGAAATTAAACCCGAAGTATTTCGCGCACATCGGCGCGCGCGACGTCGATCCCGGCGAACGTTCGATGATAGAGAAGTTGGGGCTGCGAGATAATTTCTTTACGATGAGCGACGTCGACAAACGCGGAATGGCCGAGTGCGTCGAGGACGCTGTCGCCATCGCTTCGCAAGCGCCGGGCGGTTACGCGGTGACGTTCGACGTCGATATGATCGACCCGCGTTTCGCCCCCGGCTCGGGTACGCTCGTACGTGGCGGCACGACCTATCGCGAAGCCCATCTCGCCCTCGAGATCATCGCCGAACGCGGCGGCATGCGTTCATTCGAGATAGTAGAGGTCAATCCCTTATTAGATCAAAGCAATATCACTGTCGAACTCGCCTGCGAACTCATCCTGTCGGCGTTGGGTAAGACGATTCTTTAATTCAAAATCCGTCGAACGACATATCCCCCACGTCGTTTTTTCCTTTACCTCTCAAAACTTTCGGTTTTCGTCGGGGTAAAGGTGTTCGAGCGTGTCATTGAGTTGATCGAATTCCATTTCGCCTTCATACGGTCGAAGAAGGGATTCGTCACCGGTTTCGAGCCATGCACGCTGTTCGTCGATTGTGTTGAGAATGACGGGCATCGCTTTTTCGTGGATGGGGCGCATAAATTCGTTCGGCTCGGTCGTGAATGTCGTAAATGAGTATCGCGTCACAACAGCAGAGGGACCCTCGAAATATCTACTCCATAAACCCGCGAGCGCATACGGCGCGCGACTCTTTACAAATATCTCAACCGGCGGCAGCCCACGGCCCTTAACCGGCCACTCGTAAAAACTGTCTACGGGAAACAGGCACCGCTGCCCCTTCTGCAAAAGATCGGGCCAGAGCTTTTTAGAGTGCATTGTCTCGACACGTGCGTTGAAGGTAGGGAATTTTGTCTCGAATGAGCGAGAGCCGTCCCACTGGCACCACCAACGCGCGTTCAATGTCTCGATCAAGCCGTCGCCACGCCGCGCAACTATCCACGCCGGCTCGGTCGGACGTAAATTCCGCCGCGGCACAAAGTCCTTCGGCTCAAGCCACCCGGCGATTTTTTCTTTATAGGCGGCGATCTCCGCTTGTGACGCACGTCCACACATAACTATTTATCTCTTCCGGAACAGTTTACTTCATTCAGTTTGATTGACACGTGCGCGTCGGCTGATTCGGGTGTTATAATGTCTGCGTTATTTGTTTAGCTTCAAAAAACGAGGAAGACGCATGAAAGTTTGTCCACGCTGTCAGAAAACATATCCAGACGACAATCTTAACTTCTGTCTCGAAGACGGTTCGGTGTTGACGCAGGCCGCAGGCCAGCAGATGCCGCAGACCGTATTGTTGAACGAGACGCGGGCGACGGCACAGCCGCAACAACCGCCTACGCAGCAGCCGGGAGTGCAGGGCGGTTGGAATGTTCCGCCCCAAGGTCAGGCGTATTCGATGCAGCCGCCGAAGAAATCTTCAAAGACGTGGCTGTGGGTGCTGCTGATTCTCGGCGGGATTGCTCTCATCTGCGGCGGCGGTTTTGTCGGCATGCTCGCATATATCGGCTCGCAGGCCGATAACATTGCGTCGAACATCGCGAACACGACCGCGAATAAGAGCACTTCGAACAAGGGCACGACGAATTCGACGAGCACGACGACCAGCACTTCGGATCGCTCGGCTCTGACGACGATCGATCTGGCAGATTGGATACCTGACTCGGCAAAGTTTGCGAATGTCGAATTCACAGACGGCGAGTTGTTTGTGCAGAATCACGAGAAGAGTTTTTATTACGTGCTCGCCGGAACCGAAGATCAAAAATCGGTCGGCTCAGACACGCGCATTACGGTCAGAAACGTTGAGAACATCGAGACCAATCTTGGCTTCGGCGTTGTTTTTCACAGCAACCCGACGCCGCTGCAGCAAGGTTACGCGTTTCTGATCGATGCGAAACGTAAACGCTATCGCGTTGTTCGTCACAGTCCGAAAAACGAAACTGCTGTCGTCAATTGGTCACGCTCGGACGCGATCCGCGAGGGGACGGCGTCCAACACGCTCGAGGTTCGTGACGGCACAGCGAGCGTCGATCTTTACATCAACGGCACGAAGGTAAATTCGATAAAGAACACTCATGGCTATCCGAACGGCGTCGTTGGCATCTATGCTTCGAATGCACTCAAGATCGCGTTTAAGGATTTTGAGGTCAGAAGGTAGTTGAGAAGTGAGAAGTGAGAATGGAGAATGCTGCGAAGAAAAATATACTCCAGGATAAATCCTACGCATTTGCTCTACGGATCGTGAAGGCGAATCGATACATAGCCCACGAATCGAAGACTGTGGAGAATTGGACGCTTATTAACGGCTACCATTAAGACAAGTAAACAAAATTCTCAATTCTCCGTTGTCAAGTTTAAATTATGAAACAATGCCCCCGCTGCAATAAAACTTACAGCGACGAATCGCTGAACTTCTGTCTCGAAGATGGCGAAATGCTGACCATTTTGCCGTATGAGCAGTCGGCGTCGAGGTTCGCAGACGATCCGCCGACGATGATCATCGATCAGGCGCGCGTCACAAATCCCGTGAACTGGCCGCAATCATCGCAGCCTCTGGCGCAGCAGCCAGCACAATGGCAGCAACCGGTTGCGCAGCCGCAGATGTTCGGGGCGGCTTACAGCATGAACCGCTCGCCCGATCAGACTCTGGCGATCGTTTCGCTGTGTCTCGGCGTGGCGAGCTTGACGATCGGTTGGTGTTGCTATCTCGGCGTGCTTCTCGGACCGGCGGCGATGATCACCGGCTTCATCGCGATGCAAAAGAACAAAAAGGATCCGCAAACCTATGGCGGACGCGGCCTCGCCATCGGCGGCATCGTCACCGGCGCAATCTATTTCGCACTGCTAATTTTGTTTTTGATCATCTACGGCGTGGCTGTCATCGGTGGCGGTCTTGCGGGAATGTAAAATAAACTTCACAATAATATTCGATGCGCGTTAGCCTGAATGTCATAGCCGGCCCGCAAACCGGGCGGGCGTTTGTGTTCGATCAGCACGATACTTTTATGATCGGGCGAAGCGAGGACTCGCACTTTTGCCTCTCCCAGGATCGTTTCTTTTCGCGTCATCATTGCATTCTCGAGATCGCGCCACCGCAAGCTTTTATCCGCGATCTCAGCTCGACAAACGGAACTTTCGTCAACGGGATGCGCGTCGAAACCGCTTACTTAAAAAGCGGCGACCGAATTCAGGGCGGCGAAACGATCCTCGAAGTCGAAGTCACGTCCGGCCTCGAAGAATACAACGACGCGTCCGTCTCTCAAGACTCGATGCCGTCAGTTGTTAAAATTTCGTGTCTGAATTGCAACGCACCGGCTGCTGTCGAAGCGTCTCGCCCGGATTCGCGGATGACTTACCTCTGCGACGATTGCCGCGACAAGCTAAAAGCAAATCCGCAGCCGATACCGAATTACCAGATGATCCGTGTGATCGGCCAGGGCGGCATGGGCAGCGTTATGCTCGGGCGTTCGGAACAGGACGGACGCGCCGTCGCAATAAAAACTTTGCTTCCGGAAGTCGCGGTGAGCGATCAATCGGTAAAACGCTTTCTTCGCGAGATCGAAGTCTCGTCATCGCTGCAGCATCCGCACATCGTCAGCTATATTGAGCACGGCACGCACAACGGCATCATCTATCTCGTCACCGAGTTCGTCACCGGCATGGACGCTTCAAGGTTGTCGAAACATAACGGCGGCCGGTTGAATTACAAACAAGTTGTGAGCATCATGGAGCAGACGCTCGCCGCTCTCGATTTTGCACACACAAAAGGTTTTGTGCACCGCGATATCAAAGAACAGAACATTCTCGTTGACGGCGATTTTCCAAACTCGACCGCAAAACTCACCGACTTTGGGCTGTCTAAAAGTTTTCAACAAACCGGCATGAGCGGCGTGACGATGGTCGGCGACGTCGCCGGAACTATCGCCTATATGCCGCCCGAACAAGTGCGCGACTTTAAAGAAGTGCGGCCGCCGTCCGATATTTACGCCGCCGGAATGACGGCTTACAGTTTGCTGACCGGCAAGCACGCGCTCGACATCAGCCCAAAAGCCGGCATCTCCGAAACCGTCAAAGCGATCTTCGAAAAGCCTATTATTCCGATCCTCAGCCGCGTAAACGACGTGCCGCACAACGTCGCTCTTGTCATCGAAACCGCGCTGGCAAAGAATACCGAAGATCGATGGCGTACCGCTGCTGCTATGCGCGAAGCCCTCCTAAACGCGTCAGGGAGTTAGGGAATTTAGCCACAGAGAGCACAGAGATCACGGAGAGCACCGAGAAATGGAAAACGACACTTCGACGCAAAAGACTATCGGGGCCGCTATCAAGGTTCATCCCGCATTGGGTGCCGGTTTGCTTGAATCAATCTTCGGAGAAGCCCTTTGTCACGAATTAGATTTGCGGAGAATCCGTTATCAGAGACAGGTTGAGATAGATGTGATTTATTAGGAAAAGCTCATTAAAGGTCAACGGCTTGATGTCCTTGTCGAAGACCAGGTCATTGTTGAAATCGAATCCCTCAGCAAACTCATCGACGTCTCAATGGCACAACTTCCATCTCATCTAAAAGCAACCGGTTTGAAACGTGCATTGACAATCAACTTTGGTGGAAAAATGCTACGTGACGGATAAGACGAATTTCTCTGTGATCTCGGTGATCTCTGTGGCTTAGAGCTTTTCAAAAATACTTTAATCGCGCAATACGGAGCTTTTGGTTTATCTGTTTTATCGGTGTGGTCGGTGGCTAAATAGTCTTTGTTACTTTTTCTAAAGAACGCGGCGCGTCGGGGTTTATGCCCTTTGCCTCGGACAAGAGCGCTGCGAAGAGTTGCGCCGGGATTATAAAAGGTATCGGCGAAAGAAATTCGTCGATCTCAGGTGAGAGCGTAAGGCTGTTCGGTGCGAGTTTTGCAATTTCTGTGTCGTTTGTGATTGACAGACAATCGGCGCCGAGTTCGTGAAGCCGGTGAAGCAACTCGACGCTGCTTTTTTGCGTAACACCAGTTGGCGCAAACATTACAACTGGGAAGCGACGCTCAACGATCGCGAGCGGCCCGTGAAAAAAATCGGCAGAAGAGAATCGTTCGGCGACGACGTAGCAAGTTTCCATCAGCTTTAATGCAAGCTCATACGAATTGCCATAATTCATCCCGCGGCCGACTACGACGCAGTTCTCCATAAAGACATAGCGGTCAACGAGATCGGCGACTTTGTCTTTTAGCTCGAGCGAGAGATTTGCGAAGTTTGGAATGCTTTCAATACCTTGGTCTTC
The DNA here is from genome assembly GCA_049679945.1 of Pyrinomonadaceae bacterium. GTDB lineage: Bacteria > Acidobacteriota > Blastocatellia > Pyrinomonadales > Pyrinomonadaceae > OLB17. Next base: position 10,242 of record JBAUGW010000033.1, read on the forward strand.
GCCGCCGAGAGCCGACGCCAACATATAAAAATGAAGCATCTGACCAGTGTAAGTTTTTGTCGCCGCGACCGAACGCTCGCGTCCTGCGTGTATGAGCAAAGTTTCATCGACGATTGACGCCATGCTCGACGCCGCTTCGTTTGTGATGCCGAGCGTCGTCGCACCGGCCTTTTTTGCTGATTCGAGAACGAGATTTATATCGACGCCTTCACCCGATTGAGACACGCCTACGACGAGAGCGCGGCTTAAATTCAATTTTGCGTTGTAAAGCGTGTAAACCGACGGCGCCGCGAGCGAAACCGGAATACCACAAGTCACTTCGATGAGATATCGGCCAAATAACGCAGCGTTATCCGAACTCCCGCGCGCCACGATTACGACCAGATCGATGTCCTTTTTTCTAAGAAAACTAGCCAGACGGCCATATTTTTCGCGTTCTGCGGCGATGGTTCGTTCCAGAACTTCGGGTTGCTCGGCAATTTCCTGAAGCATCAACGACATAGCTAGAAATATAACACCGGCGGATAACTTTTGTGAAAGTTGATAGGATGGCATATTCGCCGAAAAAGAGCCGTCAAACCGCCATACGTGGCTTGACCGCGAGGTAAAACAGGCATATCGTTCTGCCATGTATAGCGTTTGAATTCAAAAGGACAAAACCGATGAGACAATATTCGCTGAATAAATTACGATTTGCGACGGTCAGCTTTGTACTATCAGCAATGACGTTCGGGTTAATTTTTCCGCCCGATTCGCTTCGCCGTGTTTCGGCTGAGGAAAATAAACAAACTTCCGTCAAGCCGGAAAATGTTATGCCTTCAGGCGAGCAGGTCAACGAGCAGTTGGGCAAAATGTCGGTCGAGTTTGAAGAAAATCGCGGGCAGCAAAACGACAAAGTTCGTTATATGACACGCGGCGGCGGGACGACCATGTTTTTGACGGCAACCGAAGCGGTTTATGTGCTTCGCAGCCCAGAGTCGAGGGTCGAGGGTCGAGAGTCAAAAATTGATAACTTGAAAAATCCACAATCCGCATTCCGCAATCCGCAATCTGAGAGGGCGGTCGCGCTTTATATGCGGCTTGCGGGAGCAAACGAAAATGCAAATTTTGCCCCCTCGGAACCACTGGAGCATCGCACAAATTATTTTATCGGGAGCGACCGAAATGGTTGGGTAACGGAGATTCCGAATTACCAACGCGTAACGGCTGAAAATATTTACGATGGCGTAGATATGGTTTGGCAAGGCAAAGCGGAAAATGAGGTTCAATATGATTTTATCGTTCAGCCGAATGTCAATCCGAATCAAATCGAATGGGAAATTGAAGGCGCGGAAAATGTTTCGCTTGATGCGGAAGGCAATCTTTTGATAGAAACCGAAGTTGGGGTGATGAAACAAGGCAAGCCGTTTTCGTATCAGGACACGGACGGATTGCGTGCGGAAATTGAAAGCAGTTTTGTTCTGTCAGAACCATCTGCGTTAGCGGATGGTTTAACTCCCAGGACATTCAATGTAAAATTCAATGTCGGAAACTACGACCGCTCTAAACCTCTGACAATTGACCCGTCGGTGAACTTGAGCAATCTTACTTTTTCGACATTCCTGGGCGGTGCAACTCTCGACGAAGGCAGAGGAATAGCGGTTGACGCGGCAGGCAATGTTTATGTAACCGGCCTCACTCTGTCATCATCGTTTCCAACGGTTGCGGGCGGCTTTGATACTTCGCACAACGGAAACAGTGATGTTTTTGTTGCCAAGTTGAACGTCGCCGGTTCAGGGTTGATTTATTCCACCTTTATCGGCGGACCTACTTCCGAGTTTGGATCTGGAATTGCGGTTGATGCTGCCGGAAATGCCTATCTGACAGGCGGCGCAAGTTCCGCGGATTATCCAACGACCGCAGGCGCATATGACACGACATATAACGGAGGCTTTGATGTTTTCGCGACCAAACTCAATGCCGCCGGTTCGGGACTTCTCTATTCCACCTTTATCGGCGGACCTACTTCCGAGTTTGGCTCTGAAATTGCGGTTGATGCTGCCGGAAATGCCTATCTGACAGGCGACACAGATTCCGCGGGTTATCCGACGACCGCCGGCGCATATGACACGACACATAACGGAAACAACGATGTTTTCGCGACCAAGCTCAATGCCGCCGGTTCGGGAGTTCTCTATTCCACCTTTATCGGCGGACCTACTTCCGAGTTTGGCAATGGAATTGAGGTTGATGCTGCCGGAAATGCCTATCTGACAGGCTACACAGATTCCGCGGGTTATCCGACGACCGCCGGCGCTTATGACACGACATATAACGGAGGCTATGATGTTTTCGCGACCAAGCTCAATGCCGCCGGTTCAGGACTTGTCTATTCCACCTTTATCGGCGGACCTACTTCCGAGTTTGGCTATGGAAGTGCGGTTGATGCTGCCGGAAATGCCTATCTAACAGGCGACGCATTCTCCGCGGATTATCCGACGACCGCCGGCGCTTATGACACGACACATAACGGAAACAAGGATGTTTTCGCGACCAAGCTCAATGCCGCCGGTTCGGGACTTGTCTATTCAACCTTTATCGGCGGAACTGGTGACGATTTTGGCTATGGAATTGCGGTTGATGCTGCCGGAAACGCCTATCTGACAGGGTTCACAGAATCCGCGAGTTATCCGACGACCGGAGGCGCTTATGACATGACATATAACGGAAGCCAAGATGTTTTCGCGACCAAGCTCAATGGCGCCGGTTCAGCACTTGTCTATTCCACCTTTATCGGCGGAACTACTTCCGAGTGGGGCTTAGGGATTGCGGTTGATGCTGTTGGAAATGCCTATCTGACAGGCTGGGCATCGTCCGGGTATCCGACGACCACAGGAGCGTTTGATACGACTCAGAACGGCGGTTTTGACGTATTTGTCACCAAGTTGAGCGGTCAGAAACGTGTGAACGATTTTGATGGCGACGGCAGAACAGACATCTCTATCTTTCGACCTTCAAACGGTCAATGGTGGTATTTGAGAAGTTCTGACGACGGCAATCGCGCCTTCCAGTTTGGTAATTCTTCCGATAAAATCGCACCCGGTGATTTTACGGGCGACGGCAAAACGGACATCGCTAATTGGCGACCCTCAACCGGGTTTTGGTTTGTGCTCAGAAGCGAAGACTCATCGTATTTCGCATTCCCGTTCGGTGTTTCGAGCGACATTCCCGTTCCGGCTGATTATGACGGCGACCGCAAAGCTGACGCGGCTGTGTTCCGTCCTTCGACTTCGACGTGGTTTATCAACAAATCAACGGGCGGAACGGACTTCATCACTTTCGGCGCAAGCGGCGATCAGCCCGTTGTGGCAGATTACGACGGTGATGGAAAAGCGGACATTGCGATTTATCGTCCATCACTCGGTGAATGGTGGGTTCGTCGAAGTTCAAACCAGACGGTTTTTGCTTTGCAATTCGGCGCATCAACCGATAAAGCCGTGCCAGGCGATTACACGGGCGACGGCAAATCTGATATCGCTTATTGGCGACCATCAGACGGCACTTGGTTTATTTTGCGAAGCGAAGATTTTTTCTTCTACACAATTTCATTTGGATCATCAGGCGATATTCCGGCGGCGGGCGATTATAACGGCGATGGTAAGTTTGATGTAGGTGTCTTTCGTCCGTCAAACTCGACTTGGATTGTACGCTCAACGGCGGGAACATTGATTCAACAATTCGGCATCGCGGGCGATATTCCTGTCCCCTCAGCGTTCGTTCCATAGGGAACAATGGATACCAATGCTGTCGGGAATTAGGTGAGGATCATCACAATCGCCTCGCCCTTTAGCGTGACCTCGTCGTTTTGATTTGTGCAGATGGTTTCGAGAATGACGATGCCTTTGTCTTCGCGGACCCGAGCGACGGTTGCGGTTGTAGTGATCGTGTCTCCTATAAAGACCGGTGCAATAAACTTCATTGTTTGCGAAAGATAAACGATCTTGCGTTCCTGAAACTCGTAACCGAGCACTGCCGAGATAAACGCGCCGCTCAACATTCCGTGAGCGATACGCTTGCCAAATTGAGTTTTGGCAGCAAATTCTTCGTCGAGATGAATCGGATTGTGATCGCCCGAAAGCTTTGCAAACGCTCGTATCAACTCATCCGTGATCTCACGCGTATTAGAAAATTTGTCACCGATTTTTATGTCCATAAAAGAATTTTGCCACAGAGGACACAGAGGGAAATTTTAACCACAGATAAACACAGATGGACACAGATGTCGTGTAAATAATTTTCTGAGTCTTATCTGTCTTTATCTGTGTCCATCCGCGGTTGTTATTTGTCTTTTTCCCTGTGTCCTCTGTGTGCTCTGTGGCTAATCTTCCTCCTCGCGCATTTCGTGTAGGACAGAGTTTATCAAGCCGCCGATCATCAACGCCGTCGCCGTCAGATAGAGCCAAAGCATCATAATCATAACCGCTCCGAGCGAGCCGTAAGCTTTGTTGTAACTGTTGAAATAACTTAAGTAAAGCCTAAAGCCGCCGGTCAGTAGCAGCCACAACACGATTGCCACGATCGAGCCGGGCGTGATCCATATCCACCGCAACCTCTTAAAGTTCGGCAGCAGATTGTATATTATCTCGCACGCGAAAAGCATAACCAATAAGGCCGAAATCCATTGTATCGTCACTAAGACCAGCGGCGAGGTAATTTGTAAACCAATATTCGCAAGTAAATACTGAAAGAGTTGCCAACCGTAAAAAACGATCGTGAGCGTCAGCGCAGCAAGCAGAGAAATGATGAACGTCAAGATCACCGATTCTAATTTTGTACGAAGCCACAAACGGGTTTCTTTTAGCTTGTAGATCGCATTTAGCGCGCTGCGAAGAGTATCGATACCCGCTGACGCTGACCAAAGCGTGATGACAAGTCCGAGCGTGGCCTTGCCGCCTGTGCTGTTTGCAACGACCTCATCGATCGTTTTTCTCACAAGGTCAAATACCGCACTCGGCAAGATTTGTCGAAGATAAGAAAAAAGTTCGCCGCGTAAACCTTCGGACGATTCGATAACGAGTCCGAAGAGACTGACAAGAAAATAAAGTAATGGAAAGACTGCAAACGAAAAATAAAACGCGACCTGTGCAGCACGGTCGAAAATCTCGGCTTCAAACGTTCGTTCGTAAAGCCGGACAAAAAAATGCTTCCATTCGAATGAGCACATCATCGTTCGGTAAATACTCGCGGGACGCGCCCTGAAATACCGCACGTAATTTCGTATCCGATAGTACCGAGTTCGCGTGCGAGATCGCCGGCGGCTATTTCGTTTGTTCCATCGCTGCCGATAAAGACTACCTCATCGTTGACTTTTACATTGCTGACATCTGTTACATCCAGCAGCGTCCAGTCCATCGAAACACGGCCAACGACTGGCACGACGCTACCGTTAACGATCGCTCTGCCTTTGTTAGATAATCCGCGCGGATAACCGTCTGCATATCCGATCGGAACAAGCGCGATCAGCGAATCACGTTTTGTTGTAAACGTTCGACCGTAGCCAAGACTCTCGCCTTTTGAAATATTCTTAACCTGCGCGACGCGCGACCGCAGCGAAAGCACAGGCTTCAAAATCGGACGCTCAGCTGCGTCGGGCAATATGTCATCGAGAAGGCCATACAATGCGCCGCCAAGACGCACCATGTTGCCACGAGCGTTCGCATGGCGAAACGCGCCGGGCGAATTCGCTAAATCGAAGATCGTCGGCGAGTGTCCGGCAGCTTCAAACTCTGCAATGGCCTTGTTAAATCTGGCGATCTGCGCATTGGTAAACTCGTCCGACGCCGCGTCTTCGGCAGATGCAAAGTGCGTCAATATGCCGGAAACATTGAGATTCGTAAACTTTCGCAATTGCTCGGCAAATGTTTTTGCGTTTTCGTGTCTGATGCCGGCGCGGCCCATGCCGGTGTCGATCTTTATGTGAATATCGCGCACCTTGCCCGCTGCGGCAGCAACTTTGTTCAGCGATGCGGCCGACGATTCGTCGAAGATCACAGGCGTGAGATCGTGAACGAGAAGCGTGACCTCTTGTCCGGGCCAGAATGAGCCGAGACACAAAATCGGCTTGGCGATACCGGCTTTACGCAGCTCGACGCCCTCCTCAGGAAGAGCGACGCCAAACCAGTCGACGCCCTCTTTTTCCAATCTTCGCGCACACTCAGCCGCTCCGTGACCATATGCATTAGCCTTGACGACGGCCATGTACCTGAGGTCGGTGCCGATAAATTGTTTTGAGATATGAAAATTATGCGCTAGTGCTTCGCGATCAATCTGAGCGATGGTCGGGCGCGTTTGTATGATATTTGGCATCGGCGGATAAATTGCCACTAGCTTTAGCTAGTGGATAGCGATGATAACTGAACCGGCTTTAGCCGAACTAGAAGAATATGATTTCATTAGTGCTTTAGCAAAAATTAGGCTAAAGCCAAGCGGAAGAAAAGCTAATTGAGTTCGGCTAAAGCCGTTTCTCATCTGCGCCCTTATCCACCAGCTAAAGCTAGTGGCGACTGAAAAATCCAGATAAACCTAAAAACCAAAACCCGAAACCCAGAACACAAAACCCAAAATCCAAAACCCAAAACCTAAAGTGGAATATTGCCGTGCTTTTTCGGCGGATTGCTGTCACGCTTGTTTTGCAGCAAAGACAGAGCGCGAATTAGTTTCGGCCGCGTGAATTTTGGCTCGATGACCTCGTCGATATAACCGCGTTCAGCGGCGACGTATGGATTGGCAAACTTCTCGTTAAACTCGTTTATGAGCCGCGTGCGGGTTTCTTCCGGGTTTGTCGTGTCCGCGAGATCCTTTTTGTGAAGCACGCCGACCGCGCCTTCGGCTCCCATGACAGCGATTTCGGCGCTTGGATAGGCAAAATTAATATCCGTGCGGATGTGCTTCGAGGCCATCACGCAATACGCGCCGCCGTAAGCCTTGCGAGTAATAACCGTAATCTTTGGCACAGTCGCTTCGGCAAACGCGTAAAGCAGCTTTGCTCCGTGACGAATGATGCCGTTGTGTTCTTGATTAACACCCGGCAAAAAGCCCGGCACGTCTTCAAACGTGATCAGCGGGATGTTAAAGCAGTCACAAAAGCGCACGAACCGCGCAGCTTTTACTGATGCGTCAATGTCCAGTACGCCAGCGAGGAACGCAGGCTGATTTGCCACGACGCCGACCGAATAGCCGCCGAGACGCGCAAAACCGATAACAATATTTGCAGCGTAGTGCTCCTGCACCTCGAAAAAATAACCATCATCGACAACAGAGTGTATGATGTCGCGAATGTCGTATGGCTGATTTGCTGCTTCGGGAACTATCGTATTCAAAGCTTCGTCTGTGCGATCGTGCGCATCGTCCGTTGCAAGAAACGGCGGATCGTCGAGGTTGTTTGATGGTATGAATGACAGCAGTTCGCGTGTAATTCGCAAAGCGTGTTCGTCACTGTCAGCCGCAAAATGCGCGACGCCCGACTTTGCATTGTGCGTCATCGCGCCGCCAAGCTCGTCTTTTGTAACGTCCTCGTGCGTGACGGTTTTTATCACGTCCGGGCCGGTGATAAACATATACGACGTGTCCTTGACCATCACGTTAAAGTCCGTGATCGCGGGGCTATAAACCGCGCCGCCCGCGCACGGGCCAAGAATGCAGCTGATCTGCGGGACGACGCCGCTCGCGAGCACGTTGCGTAAAAAAATGTCCGCGTAACCGCCCAAGCTTACGACGCCCTCTTGAATCCGTGCTCCACCCGAATCGTTCAGACCGATGACCGGAGCGCCGTTTTTCATCGCCATATCCATGACCTTGCAGATCTTTTGGGCGTGAGTTTCTGAAAGCGAGCCGCCGAAGACCGTAAAATCCTGTGCGAAAACAAAAACCTCACGGCCGTCGACGAGTCCGTGTCCGGTGATGACGCCATCGCCTGGGAATTTTTGTTCGTCGAGGCCAAAATCAGTTGAGCGATGAACTACAAACTTGTCGAATTCCTCAAAGCTGCCTTCGTCGAGAAAAAAAGCGATGCGTTCGCGTGCGGTCATTTTGCCCGACGCGCGCTGTTTTTCGATACGCTTTGCACCGCCGCCTTCTTCGGCGACGCGAGAGCGTTCTCTAAGCAGCTCGATCTTAGACTTCGTTTTCGATTCGGCCTTCATATCGCATAAGTGTAGCTATTTTAAGGGGTTTTTCAAAACTCGGACTCGGCGTGGTTAAATTATGGTGTGAAAGAATTTGAAAGGATCACTAGCCGTGACAATCGCCGCCTCGTAAATGCGCGAAAGGTGCGTGATGGCAAAGTGACCGACTTGATTTTTATCGAAGGAAAACGTCTGGTTGAAGAGGCTTTGAGGTCACGGCTTGAGATTGTTGAGTGTTTTGTTTCCGATGAATTTCTGAACGATCCGGTTCTCAAAGATCTTGAAAAACAAACTTCGTCGATCGCGGCGTTGCAGGAAAAGTTGTTTGACTCTATCGCCGATACCGATTCGCCGCAGGGAATTGTTTTGATCGCAAAGCGGCCGTCATCATCACAAAACTTCGAGATCGGTGGATCGCAACTTCCGCTCGTACTTTGTCTTAACGAAATAAATAATCCCTCGAATCTCGGAGCAGTTTTGCGTACGGCTGAGGCGGCGGGTGTGACGAAAGTGATGATTTCGAATAACTCCGCCGATCCTTTTTCGCCAAAGGCATTGCGTGCGTCGATGGGTTCGGCATTTCGATTGAACATCACGACCGGCTGCGAGTTTGATGAAGCTATTCAGTCCGCTGTAAAAAATAACCTACACACAGTCGGTGCCGATGCGAGTTCGACAAGGAACTACACTGACGTTGATTGGACAAAGCCGAGAATGTTGGTGATCGGTTCGGAGGCTCACGGCTTGAGCCCCGAACAGAAAGAAACTCTCGACGAACTCGTCTGCATTCCGATGGCAAACGGTGTCGAGAGTCTTAATCTCGCGGTTTCAGTCGGCGTGCTCCTATTCGAAGCAAAACGACAGAATGGCTAGCGATTGGCGTTCATGTTAGCACTAGTGTTCGAGTTAATAGGTTTGTTTACCGAATCCAGTTCTTTCTTCAGCATTGTTTGAACCGTCGTGTCGCTGAGCACGGTCAAAGATACCGCGATCTCGTTCGCTAAAGTCTTTGCATTTACCGGATCTGCCTCGGCGAGCCGGTTGCGAGCTTCGATGAATGCCGTTTTCGCTTTTACAAAATCGCCTGACAACATGTAAGCACGCCCGACGAGATAATGATCTTCACAATCCTGAGGAACAGCGCCGAACTTTGCGATGTAACCAGCCGGGTCTTTATCGACGTTGCGGCGATTTTCTTCGAAGGCGCTAAGCGGAATATTTGCCGAGCGCATTTCGGTTAGCTGACCTGCATTGGTGTCGGCGGGCTGCGGCGCGAGCAGAAAGTAAAAAGTCCCAATCCCGATCGACCCGCCTACCACTAACATGCCTAGAGCAATTGCTGCGGTGCCAAGCGATCTGCTCTTTACTTCCTGCACGGGGTCAGCAGATGTACCGAACATAGAAAAATTATCGGCCTGCGTTTGCTGAGTAGGAATTTTAGCAACCTGCACCGAATGTGGTGCCTCCGTGGGACGGTAATCGGAGACGGTTTCGGCGTGCGAAAAAGAATCGTGAACCGCAGGTTCGGCTTCTATCTGCTCGACGACCGATTCTCCCACACCCTCGGCAGTTTCTGGTGTCAAAGTTGCCGATGAGACATCCGGAACTTCTTGAAATCCTTCAACAGTTGGCGCCGCCGACAGTTCTGCTGTCGGGGCTTCACCAAAATCAAGTTCGAGAATATCGTTTTCGCGCGAAGAGATAACCGCAACCGGCCGCGAGGCGGCGACAGTTGGCTCGTCATCGTCGAGTTGCAGTACAGGAAGGTTATCGGTTCTCGATCCTGCTTCGCCGACGCGCACGATGACGGCGGTCAGGTTGTCTTCAGCACCGCGTTCGTAGCAGAGTTTTCTGAGAAACAGGCATACGTCTTCCGGCGAGCCGCCGAAAGTCAGCACGCCTTTAATCTCGTCGTCGTTGACATGTCGCGTGATGCCATCGGAGCAAAGCAAAAATGTCGTGCCCGGCTCGACTATGATGGTTTTTATGTCCGGCTCGATCGAGCCGTCCGCGCCGAGCGCTCGGCTTATGATGTTCTTGCTCGGATGATTATCAGCT
>JBAUGW010000034.1:0-41553 GCA_049679945.1 Pyrinomonadaceae bacterium
GCGAAAAACTGCGGGCGTTATCACGTCCGGTTTTTGGGTCTGCATCGTTACGAGAGTCAGAGTTTTTGCCTTTGCGTTGTAAATTTGCCGAATGGAGAGCTTTGGCAGCCCACCGCTGTAAACCCATTGGTCAAAAAACCAGCCGAGATTCTCGCCTGAGGCTTCTTCCATTGCCTTACGAAGATCGGTAGATTCGACGCTGCCGAATTTATGACGATTTAGATAGATGTTTACACCACGCCAAAACGCCTGCGTGCCGATCTGTTCGCGCAGAGTGTGAATGACGGCTCCGCCTTTGTGATAAGTCGTTGAGGCATTGTCGAAGAGCTCCGAAACTCTGTCAGCGCGCAGATTATAAAGCGGATGGCGTTTGCGATTGATGGAGTCGTCAATAATAAATTCGCCGGCGTCGAGTCGCACCTTTCTCAAATAATCTTCGCGGCCATATTTGTGCTCGCGAAATACTGCTTCTAAATATGTTGCAAAGCCTTCGTTGAGCCAAAGCTCGGCCCAATTGCGACAAGTGACGAGGTTTCCAAACCACGAATGTGCAAGTTCGTGCGAGACGAGATCCAGCACTTCGCCGCGTCCGAATTCCGTATCGGCGAGAAAAATAAACGTGTCCGCCATCGTCGTGGCCGTGATATTTTCCATGCCGCCGAACTCAAATCCGGCAACGACTGTTTGATCGTATTTGTTGTACGGGAAATCAACGCCGGTCTGCTCTTCAAAATACTTCATCATCGCTACGGTGTCTGAGTAGGCATTGCGAGCGGTTTGTTCGCGGCCAGGATAAATGTAATATCCGAGCGGAATGTTCTTGTATTTATCTTCAAGCCTGACGTATTTGCCGACAACAAACGAGACAAGATAAACCGGAAGCGGAACTGGCATTCTGTAATGCCATGTTTCACTTCCGTCAGAATTTTGAATCTTCTCAACAAGCTCGCCATTTCCGACAACGGTTTCGCCTTTTTCGGCAGTAATGTATTGTTCGCTGGTTGCTTTATCGCTCGGGAAATCGAAAGAAGGGAACCAGTGCCGCGCTTCGTCTGGCTCGCCCTGCGTCCAAATTTGGGAAGAGCGTATTTCGCTACCGCGACTATCGTTTTGACCCGCGACAAAGTAAACACCCTTTTTTGGCGTTGCCGTGTATCTGAAACGGATCGAAATCGTCTCTTCGGGGCCGTATGCGCGGTCGAGAATAACCTTTATCTTTTGGCCGAAGACCGAATAAGGAAGTTCGCGGCCCGTGGGTTCGAGCTTTACAGACGCAAAAGTCAGGGCGGCGGCGTCTAATTCGAAGTACCTAAAATCGGCAGCGAGAGGTTTTAACAACACAGTCGTGTCGCCAAAGACTTTTTTGTCTCGACGGTCAAAGCTCGCTCGAATAATGTAATGCTGTGCGTCGAACGTCTGCGGCCGGTTGAAATTAGGTCGCGGAGTTTGTGCGATTGCGGAAAAGGCCGCAACAAAAATAATCACGGCCTGAACAATACAGGAAAAACGTCTAGTAAATTTCATATATATGATTACCCACGAAACACACGAAAAACACGAAAAGGCAAGTATTCTTTATTTAGTGTATTTCGTGTATTTTGTGGGTCAATTTCTTATTACGGTTTCAGGTATTTGTTAAACCAATCCGTTACGTTCGTGTACCAGAACTCGGAGTTTTGTGGCTTTAAAATCCAGTGACCTTCGTCGGGGAACATTATCAACTTTGAATCGACTCCTTTTAGCTGCAACGTGGTATAAAGCTGCAAGCTCTGGTCATACGGAACGCGGTAATCAAGTTCGCCGGCGGTGACGAGCGTCGGGGTCGCAAACTTGGCAGCAAATTTATGCGGCGACCAACGGTTGTATTGCACGGGACTTTCCCACGGCATGCCTTTGAATTCCCAGTTGACGAACCAGATCTCTTCGGTCGAGGTCGCCATACTTTCGAGATTGTAGACGCCGGCATGCGAGACGAGAGCCTTAAATTTAAATCGCGGATCGTTGTTGTGGCCGAGAATCCAATCGACCATATAGCCGCCATAACTTGCACCCGCGCCGCCGATGCGCGTTTTGTCGATGTAGGGATTTTTGATGACGTGCGCGACGCCGTTCATCAGGTCAGTATAAACTTTGCCGCCCCAATCTCCGGAAATATCATTGACGAATTTTTGTCCGTAACCGGTCGAGCCGCGCGGGTTCGGCATAAAGACGACATAGCCCTGGTTTGCGTAAACCTGCGGATTCCAGCGGTAACTCCAGCTGTCGCCCCAGGCGCCTTGCGGCCCACCGTGAATCAAAACTATCAGTGGATATTTTTTCGACGCGTCGAATTTCGCGGGTTTTACCAACCAGCCGTGATTCGGATGGTTAAGAGCGCCCTTCCAATTTACGGCTTCCGCTTTTTGCAGGCCGAACGGCGCGAGCGAGGCCGAATTGATCGAGGTCAGCGCAGTGGCGTTGCCGCCGCTCGTCGATGCTGTCATTACTTCCGGCGGGGAAGTAATTGAACTTGCGAGAAAAACCAACGACTGGCCGTCGGGCGTTACATTTAGCCCGCTCGCGTAGACATCACGCACGACTTCTTTTACATGCGTTGCGATTCGCAGACGAAAGTCCGGCTCGACCGGCACGCTGAAGATCGGATTGCGGCCGTTGTAATTCGCGTCGAAATAGATCGTCTTCCCGTCCGATGAAACGATCATTTCACTGACTTGTTGATCAAAACCTTTTGTCAGTTCGACGATCTCGCCGTTCGACGGGTTGTAACGCATGATCCGCCAGCGGTCGGCTTCGAATGTCGCCGTGGCCTGGGAGCGGAAGAGCAGATACTTTCCATCGCGAGTATACATCGGCGATGCGTCGTAACCTTTCATCCCGGCGGTGACGTGTTTTGCTGCGCCGCCGTTGAGCGGTTGAATGTAGATGTCGCTGTTTGTGGAGGTTGCCTCGACCTTGTCCGGATTTCGAAGATAAACGATACTTGAACCATCAGGTGAAAAAGCGTAATCAACGCCGCTTGCGGCGCCATACGGCGGCGAATCATAATCGCCTTGCGTAAGATCAGTCGCTTGTCCGCCTTTTGCAGATACATAAAAAACGTGCGTGCGTTTGCGCGTCCGCCATTCGTTCCAGTGTTTGAAAAGCAGACGATCGGTGACGTGAGCTTTTACTTTGCTGTTATCCACACGCTCGTCTTCGGCTTTGTTACAAGCGTCCGTATTGCATTCGGGATAAACGTCGGAGATGAATGCGATCCACTTACCGTCGGGCGACCAAACCGGCTGGCCCGCACCAGTGGAAATTTTCGTTACTTGCTCTTTGTCGTCGCCGTCGGGCTTCATCGTCCATATCTGTCCTCCGGTCGTAAACGCGATCCGCGTGCCGTCCGGCGACCAACGCGGACTCGAACTCGACGAAGCGCCGCTTGTGATCTGACGCTGCCCCGTGCCGTCCGTCTTGATCGTATAAATTTGATTAACGACGCGGTTTGCGGGTTTGTCGACAGTGCCGACGGTGAACGCAACCGTCTTACCGTCAGGCGACAGCTGCGGATCGCTGACGCGTTTGACGGCGAGCAGATCGTTGGCTGAAAAAGTTAACTGCGCCGAACCAACAGCCGCAAGAAAACAGACGAAGCAGACAATTGAGATGATACGTTTCATATAAATTTCCTAAACGGTATATTTTGGTACCTCATTATCGCACAGAATTTTGGAAGAATATACGCATCCGATAGAATCGAAGTTATGAAATTAATATCTCTGACCCTTTTGTTTCTATCGGCCGCGATTATCTCACTTGGCCAGCAAGGCTCGCCTACGCCCGAGCTTTACTCGGCAAAGACTTTGAAAGAGCTGGAATCGTTGCAAAAAGCGGCGCTCGCGAGCGATTACGCGTACCGCCGCGTCGCTTATCTGTCGAACAACATCGGCCCGCGGCTGAGCGGTTCGCCGCAGGCAGCGCGTGCTGTCGAATACGTTGCAGACGAGATGCGCAAACTTGGGCTCGATGTTCGTTTGCAAAAGGTGACGGTGCCGCATTGGGTTCGCGGCGTCGAAACGGGTGAGATCGTCGAATTCGAAGGCATGGCAAGGGGCACGACGCAGAAGATCGTTCTCACTGCTCTCGGCGGCAGCATTGCGACCCCGAACGAAGGCCTTACTGCCGAGGTCGTCGTTGTAAATAATTTTGACGAACTTGCCGCGCTTGGCAGAGAAAAGATCGCCGGCAAGATCGTGCTGTTTAATTACAAATTCGACCGTGACCTTCAGGCCAGCGGATTCGGCGGCTCGGCTTACGGTCAGGCTGTCGCGTATCGTTTTGCCGCTGCGATGAATGCGGCGAGATTCGGCGCGGTCGCGGCGCTTGTGCGTTCTGCGGGCGGCTCGCAAAATCGTCTCGCGCACACTGGCCTGATGGGTTACGACCCTGCGATCCCAAAGATTCCGTCGGCTGCTGTTTCTTATGAGGACGCGGAGACGCTCGCCTATCTCGCCGGCATGGGAAAGGTGCGAGTTCGAATCACATTGACGCCGCAGACCCTGCCTGATGTCGAAAGTTATAACGTGATCGCCGACATAAAGGGAAGCGAAAAACCTGACGAAGTGATCGTTGTCGGCGGTCATCTCGATTCCTGGGATCTTGGCACCGGAGCCATCGATAATGCGTCGGGCATCGCCGTTGCGATGCAGATCGCTCATTTGCTCAAGTCGTTAAAGCTACGGCCAAAACGCACGATTCGCATCATTGCGTTTATGGCAGAGGAGAACAGCGGCTCAGGCGGACGCGGGTACGCCGACGAGCAAAAAGATAATTACGGCAAACATTTTGCCGCGATCGAGAGCGATCTCGGAGCATCGCACCCGCTCGGGATCAACTTTGCCGGTAAGGCAGAAGCGTTGCCGTATCTTGGACCGATCTCGAGGATTCTTGCATCGCAAGGTGCCGCACAAGTGCAGCTTCAGTCTGGCGGAATCGGCGCCGACACTGCACCTCTAAGCCGAGCGGGCGTGCCGTCGTTCGCTCCTTGGTTTAATCAGCAAACGTATTTCAACTATCACCACACGGCGGCTGACACGCTCGACAAAATTAACCCGAAAGAACTCGCCGAAGTCGGTTCAGTCGTCGCCGTGCTCGCGTACGGACTTGCGAATTTAGAACAACCGCTGCCACGGTGAGTTTCTAGTTTATTGTTTCTGGTTTCAAGTTTTACAGCCTCTATTGTGGTAAACATGTCAAACTGTTAGTCTGACATTTATTGAGAAAATTCAAAACCGGAAACTAAAAACTAGAAACTAGAAACTAAGATGTTGAACCGACCGCCGCCATACTTTCCGCAAAATCAGCTTTCGCCGCCCGACGAAAAGCGCTACCGCAACTTCAAACTGATAATCGCCGCATCGATAGTTGGGCTTTTGATAATTCTGACGGCTGTCGGTTTTGGGATGTACTATCTCATCAATTGGCTTTTAAAATAAAAACACACGCCCGGGACGTGTGTTTCATAATCTCAACTAAATTGAATTTAATTCAACGGCGTGCTGCTTTTCGCTGCTCGAGCGCGTTCGCTTTGTAGAGCGAGTTGTTTTGCTTGTGGCAGCAGGCCGATGGCTTTTAGCAGTTGGTCGTCGTATTCGTTGATGACCTGACGCGAGGTTTGCGAGCCGTAGGCTGCGGTGATGAGCTCGGTTCGCAAGGTGCGTTCGATGAATTCGCGTTCGCGGTCGATCTGAGCTGCCGTGAATTTATATTTATCAGCAGCGAATTGTTTGAACGTCGCGAAAACCTGATCGTTGACAGGGAAGTCGGTCGCCTTGATGTCGTAGTTAAAAGTGATCGGCATCGCAACTTTGTAAGTATCGAGTCCTTTTGCTTTGCCCAAAACCATTTCCATCGCAAACGCAAACACAGGATTTGCCAGCCGTTGCTGAAAGCGTGCGCGTTCGATGGCAATCGTCTGTGGTTTGACGACAACGTCGGGGTCTATGCCGCCGCCGCTGTAAACGGTGCGGCCTGTGTCGGTTTTGCTCTCGGCGCCCTTAGGCCGCGAATCTTCATTCTCGTTGCCGATGCCGCCGTTTGTGTAGTAATTGTATAGCTCGCCGTTTGAATAATCGCGTTGAATTAGGCGCCCGGAAGGTGTTTCGTACTTTGCGATCGTAAGCAACAGCATTGATCCGTGATCGAGCATGAACGGATTTTGCACAAGGCCCTTACCAAATGTATTTTCGCCGACGATCAACGCGCGATCGTGATCCTGCAACGCACCCGCGAGAATCTCCGACGCCGACGCTGAGTTGCGATTTACGAGGATGACAAGCGGCGATTGATCGGGATTGCGATTCTGCGCCGGGTAACGCTCGCTGACGCCTTCGATACGGCCTTTTTGCGTGAATACGGTCTGGCCGTCTCTTAGAAACGCATTCGCGATGCGATACGCGTGGCTAACGAGACCGCCGCCGTTGTCGCGAAGGTCGATCACGAGTTGCTGCATTCCTGCTGCTTTCAGATCGGTCATCGCTTGCACGAATTCGCCGTACGTCGTCCTGTTAAATCCGCCGTTCATTGCCATGTAACCGACGCCCGGCCGGATCATGTACCATTCACTGATCGATGGCTGCGGCACCGCGCCGCGAACGATCTGCACAGTCTCTTGCTTGCCGGTTGCGAGGCGTTCGACGACGATCTTAGCAGTAGTGTTTTCGGGTCCGCGAAGGAAACCCCGCACCTCGTTAAAGGGTTTGCCAACCATTGAAGTGCCATTGACCTCAATGATCTTGTCGCCGTATCTCAAGCCGGCCTTGTGAGCTGGTGCGCCTTCGAACGTGGCCTTGATGTAGGTTGCTATGACTTTACCGTTTGCATCGCTAAGATCGCCGATAGTCGCACCGATGCCGAAGTAACGCGAGCTTTGGTCGGTGTTGAATTGCTCGAACTCTTTCGCATCAAAGTAATTCGAGTGCGGGTCGAGTGCGTGTAGCATCGTGTCGATCGACGATTTGACGACTTCGTTGTAGTCCAACTTCTTACCGCCGACGTGATTGTTCTCGATGATGTTCAAAGCTTCTTTAATGTCGCTCTGGATCATCGGGACGGTGACGGTTTTCGCTACAGGTTTTACGTCAGCCTTCGACGGCTCGATCGTGACCTTAGCTGTCGAAGACGGATTTTGCCCGTATCCTACGACGGAAATAAAAAGAATTGCAATTAGTATGGTGTAAAGGCGAGTAGTGCTTTGCTTCACAGACGGTTCTCCCAGCTAAAAGATTTACCCAACGACTTTCATGGCAAAAAGCAGAATAACATCCCTTTGAGTAAAAAGCGACGTATTTCGTTGCCTCTACAGAAGATGCGAAACTTTTCAGCTGGACGTTATTAAGCTAAAATCTAGCAGTCTCGTGTGTAATCTATGAGCAAGCTTCTCGAGGTCGAAAATCTAAAAACGCACTTTCCAACGCGAGCCGGGCTTGTTAAATCGGTCGACGGCGTGAGCTTTACGATAGCCGAGGGTGAGTTGCTGGGTCTGGTGGGCGAATCGGGCTGCGGTAAATCGATCACCGCGCTTTCGATAATGCGTCTGATCTATCCGCCGGGCAAGATCGTCGAGGGCTCGATCAAATTTAAAGGCGAAGAGCTGACAACGGCGACGAATGAGCGTCTGCGCGCGATTCGCGGTGATGACATCGCGATGATCTTTCAGGACCCGATGACCTCGCTCAATCCTGTGTTTCGCGTTGGCGAACAGATCGCCGAAGCTCTACGTCTGCATCGCAAACTCGACAAAAAAGCAGCTTGGAATGGTGCGATCGAGGCGATGAGAGAAGTCTCGATACCTTCGCCCGAACGCCGTGCGTCCGACTATCCACATCAGCTCTCGGGCGGAATGCGGCAGCGTGTCATGATCGCGATGGCACTGGCATGCGACCCTGATCTTCTCATAGCTGACGAACCGACAACTGCTTTAGATGTAACGATTCAGGCTCAGATACTTGAACTATTGAATGAGCTTCGGAAAACGCGCAAGCTCGCCGTTCTGCTCATCACGCACGATCTCGGCGTCGTTGCCGAGGTCGCGAGGCGCGTCTGCGTGATGTACACGGGCAAGATCGTCGAGGAATCGGACGTTGAGGAGCTGTTTGCAAACCCGAAACACCCATACACACAAGGACTTTTGCGTTCGGTGCCGAAATTGACCGACGCCGGTGCGGCAAAAGCCGAGCGCCTGCAAACCATCGAAGGCACCGTCCCAAGCCCGACAAGTTTGCCCGACGGCTGCCACTTCGCACCACGTTGCGAACATCGAATGGAGCGATGTGTTCACGGAGAAATTCCGCTCTTCAATCACGAAGATGGCTCGAAAGTCCGCTGCGTTCTTTACGACGGCCAAAGAACACTAACTGCAAAAGGATGAACGCCGCTGCAACAACTCAGCCGGCCGTTTTGCTCGAAGTCCGCGATCTCGTCAAGCATTTTCCCGTCGAGAACAGCGACGACGTTTTGCAGGCGGTCGATGATGTTTCGTTTGATATTCGCGCGGGCGAAACGCTCGGTTTGGTTGGCGAATCGGGCTGTGGGAAATCGACCGTAGGCCGATGTTTACTGCGTCTTTATGAGCCGACGAGCGGCGAGATCTTGTTTGAAGGCAAGAATATTGTTGGCCTGCCTCACGCTGAAATGCAGACGCTCAGACGTGAGATGCAGATCATTTTTCAAGATCCGTACGCGAGTCTCAATCCGCGTTTGAGCGTTCGCTCGATTGTCGCCGAACCGTTGAAAATACATGGCATCGGCGGCAAATCCGAGCAGCGTGATCGCGTCGCCGATCTGCTGCAAAAAGTCGGTCTCGACCCGAAATACGCCGACCGCTATCCGCACGAATTCTCGGGCGGTCAGCGACAACGGATCGGTATCGCACGAGCTCTCGCGCTAAATCCAAAATTAATAATCTGCGACGAACCGGTCTCGGCGCTCGACGTGTCGGTGCAGGCACAGGTTGTGAATTTGTTACAGGAATTGCAGGAAGAGTTTGGCCTGACATATCTTTTTATCTCGCACGGGCTCGCGGTTGTTGAGCACATATCAAATCGAGTTGCCGTTATGTATCTCGGCAAGATCGTCGAGATCTGCGACGCGGCGGAGTTGTATTCGAATCCGCTGCATCCATATTCCGAGGCTTTGTTGTCGGCGATCCCGATTCCTGATCCGACGCAAGAGCGGACGCGCATCGTTCTGCGCGGCGACGTGCCGACGCCGATAAATCCGCCGTCCGGCTGCCGTTTTCGCACACGCTGTCCTATCGCGATCGATGAATGTTCGCAGGTCGTGCCCGAGTTGCGCGAGATCGAGTCGGGACATTTTGCGGCGTGCATAAAGGCGGACGGCTACGATTCTGCTTTACCGGTTTTACCTGAATCGTGAAACAACGACCTCCGCCAACTCGTAAGGGAACAATGTTGTACCAAAACTAAATCTAGAGAGGAAAATATGAATCGATTAGTTGGAATTATTGTCGCAGCCGCGGGTCTAATCATAGCCGTTCTTGGCATCACCAAAATATTACCCGGAATGACCACCACCGGCGTTTCGTTGATCGTGTTTGGCGGTCTCGTCATTGGTTTGAGCTTTGTAGATAAGCCTTCGGATGAAAGTGTCGAGCGAGTTTCGACCGGCAGCACACTCGGCAACATTTTTTTTTCGCCATCAGAGGTCTTTAGAAATCTTCGTAGCCATCCGCGCTGGCTAGTTGCGTTATTGATCATGACCGTTTTAGGGGCTGTTTACACAAATCTGTTCATTAACCGGCTAACGCCCGAACGTGTCGCTAATTTTACCGTCGACAAAACGCTCGAAATGTCGATGATCGCCGATAATGAGCAAGCAAGAAAGCAGGTTGAGGCCGGCAGAGCCGACGCGATCGAAGACCTAAAGAGTCCGTTGCGCCGAGCCGGTCAGGCCGTCACTGGTTTTGTCGGCGCGACATTTGGGTACGCTTTTCTTGCGGTTATTTTCTTTTTGATAACCCTTGCAATGGGTGGAAAGCTCGGCTGGTGGCAAGCGTTCTCAGCGACGATTTACGCTGCATTTCCCGTGAGTGTATTGAAGTTTTTGCTAAATACGGTAATTCTCTTTGTTAGAGATCCCGATGATATCCATCCGGTGTTGGGCCAAAACACGCTCATTCAGGACAATTTGAACTTTCTTGTCGCGTCAAAAGAGCATCCTGTAATTTTTACCTTGCTCGGCGCGTTTAGCCTCCTCGGGTTTTATTGGCTTTGGCTTAACGCTACGGGCCTAAAGAATGCGGGCGAGAAAGTAACCGGAGCTACGGCCTGGACCGCGAGCATCGCCGTCTACCTGCTCATCGTTCTGTTGGGCGTGACGATGGCCGCATTGTTCCCGAGCTTTATCAGTTAAGATTCACTCATAACGAAGAGCTTCGATCGGGTCGAGGCGGGCGGCTTTCCACGCCGGCCAGAGACCGAAGAATAAGCCGATACCGACGCTCGCGATAAAGCCAACGACAGGCGCCCAGATCGGAATGTATGACGGCAGCACGAGCTGCATCGCGAATGACAGCAGCCAGCCGACGAGCAGGCCCATAATCCCGCCAAAGCCCGTTAGCGTCGCTGCCTCGATCAAAAATTGAAGCAAAATGTCCCGCTGTTTCGCGCCGACGGCTTTTCGGATGCCGATCTCGCGTGTGCGTTCGGTCACGGAGACGAGCATGATGTTCATCACGCCGATGCCGCCGATCAGCAGTCCGACCGACGAGATGACAAAGCCCGCCAGAAACACGCCGCCGGTGATGGCTTGAAATTGATCGATAATACTCGCGGCCGTTGCCATAGAGAAGTTGTTCTTTTCGCCAAACTTAACTTGCCGACGCTGTCGCAAGAGATCCTCGACGTCGAGTTTTGCTTGTTCAAGTTGACCTTCTTTTGCGACGGCCAGAATGAAAAGGTCGTCGGCATTAGGCTTTAGCTTTAGAGCAGCGCCCATCGGCATATAAATGATATTTGTCTGATCGTTATTGCCGCCGCCGCCGCCAAATAGCTGCTCGCGTTTCTGCAGCACGCCGATGATGCGAAACTCCTGTCCGGCGATCTCGAGTGTCTCGTCGATCGGCGACTGATACGGAAAGTAGCTCTCTTTTACAAAGTCACCGATGACGCAGACGTTCGCCTTAGCATCGTGCTCGCCCTGAGCAAACCAGCGTCCCTCGATCAAAATCTCGCCCGGCGCCCGCTCGACATCGGGGAGCGTGCCGTTAAGCTGCACCGAGCTCGACGTCTTACCGTTTTTGCCGGTTACGGAGATCTTTGCGCCAAAAAAATTATTCGAAATGTCGAGATATGGAATTGCAAGCTCGATACTGCTGAGTTGTGAAAGCGCGTCGGCATCGTCCATCGTGAGTGGTTTGCGCATGCGTTCTTCGCGGGTCGGTGCCGATGTGCGAATGCCGATCTCGAACTTATATAAAAAGATCGAACGCGTGCCAAACGCTTCGATCTCACGCTCGACGGACACATTGATCGCTGAGATTATCGACGCAAAGAGCATCGCCGTGATCACGCCGACCATCACTCCGAAAACCGTCAGGAACGAGCGCAGTTTGTGGCTGCGAAGCGTGTCCATCGCCATCTTGAGGTTCTCGAAAAATGCGCCCGTGATAAATCTCATCTAATTAACTGACAGCCACGAATGCACGAATATTGGTTGACCCGAATAGAAGTTATTTGCATCCCTAAATATTATTCGTGCATTCGTGGCTAATTCTTCAGTCCGCCCTCAACGCCTCGATCGGATCGAGCTGCGCCGCTTTCCACGCCGGATACAAACCTGCGACTATTCCGACGGCGGCAGAGAAACCGATAGCCAGCGCAGCCGCCCATATCGGTATCGAGGTTTGTAGAAACAAGGCGGTAATAATGTAGCCCGCAAGCTGCGCGAGGATCAGGCCGATGATACCGCCGAATGCCGATAACGTCGCCGATTCGAGCAAAAACTGTTTCAGAATATCTGACTGCCGCGCACCGAGACTTTTTCTGATGCCGATCTCTTTTGTTCGCTCGGTTACGGCGACGAGCATGATGTTCATAATCACGATCGCACCGACGAGCAGAGCGATGGTCGGGACGACGAGAATCACAATGCCGATCGGCCCCATGATACGGCCTATGAGACCGCTGATCGCGTCGGGCGTGATCATGCCGAACGTGTCCTTTTCGCCGAACGGAACTTTGCGTTTTACACGCATGAGCGTTCGCACTTCTTCGACGGCATCGTTAAAGACCTTGTCGTTCTTCGCCGTGATGACGAAATACGGGGCTCTATTCCATTTCAAACCCCCGAAATTCGAGCCAAAAGTTTTTATCGGAAACTCAACAAAGGCATCTTGCGGACGGCCAAACACCGTGCCTTTTGCAGCTTCCACGCCGACAATGCGATAGGGAATTCCTTCGATCTCGAGTTCACCGCCGAGCACGTCGCCGGCAGGAAAAAGTTTATTGGCGACGTCCATGCCGACATAAACGACGCGCATCGAGTTGTCGTTTTCGGCGTTTGTAAAAAATCGTCCCATCGCGACGTCGCGTTTCTCGATATCGGCGATTATCGGTTCCGAAGCGACGAGTTGGATGTCACGCAGCGGTTCGCCGGTCGGTCCCTTTACCTCGCGAGTCATCGGCCCGCTTGGGCTTCTGACGCCGATATTACCGATAAGCTGCGCGTTATCGCGGATAAAGTCGCGCTCCTCAAACGTCAGCTCTTTATTGCGCCGCTGGGCCGCCGCGATCGTGTCCGTGTCCTTAAAATCATCAAAGTTAAACCGCGTGACCGAGAATGTGTTCGAACCGATCTTCGCCAGCTTTTCGTCAACGTATTTGCTAAACCCGAGCAGCAGCGACACCACGATCATAAACGTCATCACCGCGACGATCATTCCCAACAGCGTCAGGAACGAGCGCAGCTTATGCGCCCTGATAGCGTCGAGTGCAAGTTTTAATGTCTCTGCAAAATTCATCGCCCAACAAACACAGTGTATTACGCCTTTGCCGCATAAACAGTTTAGCAAAAGTAGTTAACGGAATTGAGTTGTACTAATTGTTTGGAGGAAAGGGTTGTCCAAGAGCCTGCCGTCGTAGATGAGAGTCCTGGCCGCACGCGCCCACTTGCACGTGTGAATCTTCGACGATCACGTGTGAATCTCCGCTGATCACCTGTGAATCTGCATCGTTCACCTCTGAATGTGCATCGTTCACCTCTAAATGTGCGTTGTTCACCTCTAAATGTGCGTTGTTCACCTCTGAATGTGCGTCGTTCACCTCTGAATGTGCGTCGTTCACTCGTAAATGCTCGTCGATCACCTCTGAATGTGCGTTGTTCACCTACGAATGCGCGCCGGTCACTCGTAAATGCTCGTCGATCACCTCTGAATGTGCATTGTTCACGTCTGAATCTGCGTCGTTCACCTCTGAATGTGCGTTGTTCACGTCTGAATGTGCGTTGTTCACGTCTGAATCTGCTTCGTTTACGTGTGAATGCCCGGCGGTCACGTGTGAATACTCGGCGTTGAGACTACACCTTTTCATGAATACAACCCGGCAAACCCTACCAGAATGCATACATCGAGCGGTTCAATCGAAGCTATCGTGAAGAGGTGCTCGATCCGCATATCTTCGCGACACTTTCCCAGGTCCGAGATTTGAGCTGGGCTTGGCTACTCAGCTACAACGAAGAACGTCCCCACCGCAGTTTGGAACATGGCGCCGGCCGAATTCAACGCCGCAAACTTTATTCTTTGACATCGGAATAATTTGAATATTCCTGAGTATAATTTCCACATAATTATTGATTACCAATTGCAGGATCGTTTGGCAAGGCGATTGATAACCTGTTAGAAGATCGAATTACACCGGTTTCATCAAGATAGAAGAATGGAAGCTTTTCAGGATTTTTTTCGTCGATGGGATTTGTGTTAAGTTGATATTTAGAGCCATCGGTTTGTAATACAAATTTATATCCCCACTCTTCTCCGTCGGAAATGCGTTTTGATATGAGGCCTTTTTGCGCAAGCTCAGCCAACCCAACATAACGTCCCTCCGATTGCATATTGTCACTCTCAGCCGTTCGTATCTCCTTTGTCCCCTCAATGGCACCAGAAACAGAAAGACGATAGCTCGTCCCACAGGAATAAATAGTCATACATATGCCAACACTTAGTATAATTCCTAATAAATATTGACAGATCTGGCCTGATACCGGTTTAAAGAACTTCATAAAACTATTTCTAATCAAGAATGTTTGATCACCGCTCCTGTGCATCTCGGTGTTTAGGACAATTCTTATCTAACCAACTCTGTGTAAATAAGTCCTTAAAGGCGGTTCCTGCTTCGGCCCAATACACGGCATTTCTAACGACTAATTTATCTGCACGAATCAAAAGACCAATTACTTTGTCCGTTCGTCCGATTCGATGCGGCCGTCGCGGATGGTGATGACGCGGTGGCATCGCGATGTCAGGTTGGTGACGAGTAAGTTTCGTCCACAACACTATTCGAAACGGAGGGCCTCGATCGGGTCGAGTGATGCGGCTTTCCATGCAGGGAAGACGCCGAACACGATGCCGACGCCGGCGGAGGCGATGATTCCAACAAGGATCGCCCAAACGGGGATGTACGCAGGCAGAGGCGAATAAGCGTTTATAAAGAGACTTAGGATTTCGCCGATGCCGACTCCGATCGTGCCTCCGATTGCCGTCAGAATTACCGCTTCGATGAGGAATTGCGACAATATGACAGAACGGGTGGCACCGACGGCTTTTCGGATGCCGATTTCTTTGGTGCGCTCGGTTACTGACACGAGCATGATGTTCATCACGCCGATGCCGCCGATCATCAACGCGACCGCCGAGATCGCGGTCAGGACAAGGTATGTAGCACCTGTGAGTTGGTTGTAGATATCGAGCAAGCCGTCCTGCGATGAAATGCCGAAATTGTCTTTTTCGCCCGGTTTTACTCCTCTTCGCGAGCGCAAGATATCGGTAGCGTCATCGATCGTCCGTTTGACGTCGGCTCGCGAATTTGGCCGGATCACGATCACAAACACCGACTGAGGCGGCTCGACCCGAGGGTAAAACTTCTGAATCGTAGTTAACGGAATAAATATGATATTGTCACGCGACTGACCAAAAAACGATCCGAGCACGCCCATGACCCCGATGACGCGAAAGCTGCGGCCGTCGATCTTTATTTTCTCGCCAATTGGGTCCTGCCCGTTTGGGAAAAGTGATGCTACGACGTCATGTCCGAGCACGACGACGTTCGAGTGTTCGCGAAGATCGGCGTCGATAATAAACCGTCCATAGCTAAGGTATTGGGAATGCGTAAATTCGTAGTACGGCGTTGCGCCGATCAAAATCGTCGTGTCCGACTGCTTTTCATCGCGCCGGACCGTCACGGAAAGCTCGCGTTGGATCGGTGAAACGCCCGCCGCTGTTTTTAGCTCGTCGCGCAGCACATCCGCGTCATCGACGGTTAACTCTTTTCGTTGACGCTCTTCCTGACCAGGCTGTCTGCCAAAACTTGGGCTAAACTTTGAGATGAAGATCGTGTTCGAACCAAGCGACTCGATCTGCTCGGAAAACGAGCGATTGAGCCCTTGAATAATCGATACCATTGCAAGAATGGTCACGACTCCGACCGTCACGCCCAGTGTTGTGAGCCCAGAACGCAGCTTATTGCGACGCAAGGTGTCTGCGGCCATGATTGCAGCTTCTCTTAACGCTCCTTTGGTCATTATTCGTTCCGCATAGCCTCTATCGGATCGAGCTCGGCCGCTTTTACAGCCGGATAAAGTCCGCTGACGATACCGACCACCAATGATACGCCGACCCCCATAAACGCTGACTGCGCGCTGATCAGTACAGGGAAGCCAAGCGCGAGTGACATCAGATACGCCAATCCGTAACCGGTGACGACTCCGATCGCACCTCCGGCACAGGTCACGGTAACCGCCTCGATCAAAAACTGAGACAAAATATCCCGACGCCGAGCGCCGACGGCCTTTCGCAGACCGATTTCCTTTGTTCGTTCGGTTACCGAAACGAGCATGATGTTCATGACTACGATGCCGCCGACAACCAACGAAACCACCGCAACTGCGATCGTGGCGGCATAAATGCCCGACGTCGCGCTGCCGTAAATCGCCAGGAACGCATCCTGTGAATCGACGGAAAAGCCGTCATCATCGTCTGAAAACGATTTTCCGCGCCGGTTACGCATGATCGCTCGCACCTCATCCATCGCCGGTTCAAAGTCACCGGAATTATCGACCTGAACGTGAACCGTTATCGAATCACGCGACCCGTACATGCGCTGCGCGGCCGAAAACGGAATGTATACAAAGTTGTCTCGCGAAAAGCCCAGAACCTTGCCAAATGGTGTGGCGACGCCGAGTATTCGATACCGGATGCCGCTAGCTCGAATTTCTTCTCCCACGACCGAGTCGGCCGATCGTCCGTTAAAGAGATTTTCGAGAAGATCGGCTCCGACGACGCAAACGTCGACACCGGCCGCTCCTTCCTGATCTGTCCATCGGCGACCGGCTTGGATTGTAATGTTCTCAATGTCGAACATCGAGGGCGTCAGTCCGCGGAGCGCGACGCCCTCGGATCTGTTTTCGGCATATTTGACTGTCGCCGAACCATTTAGCGCCATTCCTGTCCGGCTGCACAACTGGCATTGCCGAGAGATCACCTCGGCATCGTCTCGTGTGATGTCTTTGCGACGATTGAACTTTACAAAATCTTCGCGGGATGTGATGACGAGCGGGCGCTTCGCCACGCTAAACACCGTCGAGCCCTGCGACGAAAACGCTGTCGCCACCGTCTTATCAAGACCGCTGATGATCGTAACCACGGCTATTACCGATGTTACGCCGACAATTACACCCAATAAGGTCAGAAAGGTTCTTAACGTATTTGTTCGCAGGCTGAGAATAGCAAGGCGGAAGGATTCTTTAAATATTTGGTACGAGACGCCTACGATCATTGATTCAATTATAGAGCACCGGCCAAATTTCTCGGTATCACGGGTCAGGCCAGATGACTAAAAAGCACGAGATGGACAACGGCCGAGGGAAGGCAATTATACGGAAAATACAGCACGGCTAGGTTTGGTTTTAGACGCGGCGGGAAGGCGTCTTGAAGGCGACGTGCATTATTGCAAACAGCGAGATCGACCGTGGCGAACGTCGTCAGGATAAATACGAACGATCCGTACCGACGGGATGCCATCCGCTTACTTTATCCGTTCGTCCGATTCAATGCCGCCGTCCTTGATGGTGATGATGCGGTGAGCACGTTTGGCGATGTCGGGTTCGTGTGTGACGAGGATGATGGTGTTGCCTTCCTCGTGGAGTTTTTCGAAAAGGTGCATGATCTCGATGCTGGTTTTTGAGTCGAGCGCACCGGTCGGCTCGTCGGCAAGCAAAATTGAAGGATGGTTAACAAGCGCACGTGCAATGGCGACGCGTTGGCGCTGTCCGCCGGAGAGTTCGTTCGGGCGGTGTGTTACGCGGTCGCCGAGTTCGACGGCCGAAAGCGCGGCTAGGGCTTTGTCATGGCGTTCGGCGGAGCGAAGGCCGGCGTAGATCAGCGGCAGTTCGACATTATGAAGCGCGGTAGCGCGAGCGAGCAAATTAAAAGTTTGAAACACAAAGCCGACCTCTTTATTGCGAATACGCGCCAGTTCATCGTCGGTCATGTCGGAGACGAGATTGCCGTTTATCCAATAGTCGCCCTGCGTCGGCGAATCGAGGCAGCCGATGAGGTTCATCAGCGTCGATTTGCCCGATCCCGAAGGGCCGATGATGGCGAGGTATTCGTTGCGTTTTACCTCGAACGACACGTCACGGAGCGCGTGCAGTTCCTCGGTGCCCATCTGGTATGTCTTCCAGATGTTCTGCATTCGAATGATCGCGTCGCCGATCGCGGGCGTTGATTGTGAGCGTGGTCCCGACACGTCCGTGTTGCCGTTTTGTTCGTCCATGAATTTATACATACACAGTAGTCGGTTGTCAGTGGTCAGTGGTCAGAGCCGACTGGTTAAAAAAGCGAAAAAACAGACTATTGTTCATTCTTCCTACTGACAACCGACCACTGACTACTGGCCACTGTTTGAATTGTCGCCTTCTTTCTTTTCGGCTTTTTTAACGACGGTGCCTTCTTTTAGCGTGTTGAGAACGCGGCTCGGGCCGGTGATTACTTCGTCTCCGGCGTTCAGGCCGCTAATGATCTGACGGTCGGATTCGCCGATGATGCCGGTCTGAACCTCGACGAACTTCGCCTTTTTACCATCGAGGATATAGACGCCGGTGATGTTCTTTGGCTTGTCAGCGGGTGTGGGCGCGTCGCCATTCAAAGTCGGTGAAGGTTCGCCGTCAGGCTTTTTCTCAATCACGGCTTGCAGCGGCACGGCGATCACGTCGTTTACGATCTTTGTAGTGATCTCGGCCGTCGCGCTCATGCCGGGGCGAAGGCCGTTCTTAATCTCGTCGGGCAGATCCTGGAGTTCGATGACGACGCGAAACTCTTTCGCTTCTTGCACATTGATGTTTGTCTGCAGACCACCGCTGGTCTGCGACTTGCCGACGGCAAGCGGTGTCTTTTGCCTAACCTCGCCGGCAATCTCGCGGTCGCCAAATGCATCGACCTTGATCTTTGCTTTTTGCCCGACCTCGACTTTGTCGATCGAAGTTTCGTCAACTTTTACTTCGACGTTGATCGTGGACATATCGGCGATCGTCATCAACGCGGTGGTCGAGAGACCTGCGACGGCGAACGTGCCAACCTTCGACGGTATCTCTGCGACGACGCCATTGATCGGTGCGGTTACGACTGTTTTGTCACGCTGGCTCCGCTGTCCGCGAAGCACTGCGGACTGCTGACTTGCGCGGGACTGACTGCTTTCGACACTGATGTTTGCCGTGTCAACCGAACGCCGAGCATCGCGAACGGCCACGCTTTGCTGAGCAAGCCGAACCTGGGCATCACGAACACCGAGCTGCCGAGCGGCAAAATTCGACTTCGCCGTATTTAACGAAGCACGAGCGGTGTCGAGGCGATCTTTTGACTCGTCGTAAATCTGACGCGAGATCACGCCGCTCTCGAGTAGCTGTTGATTGCGGCTCAATTCACGCGAAGCCGCGTTAAATTCGACCTGTGCACGATCGACGTCCGTTTGCCCCGCGATCACCTGCTGTCTGGCGGTATCGACGGCGACCTGGGCGACGTTTAATTGCTGCTGAGCCTGTGCAAGATTATTCTGCGCGGCCGCGACCTGCGATTGTGAAACACGAACGTCATCCTGCGCTCCCTGATATGCCGCGAGCTGAGCATCAGCACTGGACGAAAGCTGATCGGGATCGAGTCGAACGAGAATCTCGCCTTTCTCGACCGTTTCGCCTTCCTTCTTAGTGATCTCCTCGATTCGGCCCTGCACCTCGCTCGTCAGATTGACGAACTGAATGGGGCGCACTTCGCCGGACGAAGTGACCGTCGAACGCAGCTCTTTGCGCGTTTCGACCTTTACGATCGTGACCTCGGGCGTGTCGGTTCGCGTCGCCAAGATGCTGCCGACGATAATAATTAAAAGAAGAGCACCAACCACGGCTCCGATGATGATTTTCTTTTTACGGCTCAATGCCATGTGAAATTTTTCCTCTCAAACAAAAATTATTATAAAAGTATAACTGAAAGCGGTGTGCCTGTCGTTCAAAGCGGGTATTACGACACCGTTTTTGGCATTGTTTCAAAAAAGTCGCCGGAGCAGGGAACTGCAAGCTAGGCGTAAAAACGATAATCAGACAAACTCTGCCGAGATGAAAGTATCGACGATTCGGATCGCATATCAGTTCACTCGCCTCAACGAATCGCAAAATCGCAGGTCTGACCCTATTTTTCTCGCACTGAAGTGCCTGGCAATTCATAAAACCGGCGGGCGGCGGCGGTTTGGGGTCTCATTTCCGCTTACTATTCAAGGATCGTGGGATTTGAATAGGTGTTGCCTCCAGCATACCTAGTTCAATGACGGTTGGTTTGAATTTCCGCGAGGGCTTTTTCTTTTTAGATGGTTTCGACTTTACTACCCGGCCGACAGTGACCCACGTTACGACTTCGTCTTGGGAAATCGCTTCACCCATTTCAACGTCAAACACGCCTACAACCTCGTTATCTAATTCCGAAGACGCGCGATCGCTATTCGGCGCCGGAACCGGTTCAATGGCCAGTAAAGAAATGGCGGCCTCGGCCGAGCGAACGCTGACGATGCCGCTCAGGAATCCGATCAGTACAGAAGCGACAGCGGTCGCCACCTTTGAAACCCGACGTTTTAGAGCGGCCCATCCGACGGGGCAATCGCGGGTCAGTACGGTTCCGTCGGCTCGCTTGAAATAGCGTACGCAAAGACGGCCTTCGGAATTAATCAGCAAATTCTCGGCTTCGCATCGTGTCATTCCGGAGAGATTGTACACGTTCAGTTTGCACTGCGAACAGAAACGGGTGCGTTCGTCTCCGAACATCTGATCCCAGTCGGCGGGACACGGCGATGCAACACGAACGTTGTCTAGCGGGTTTGTAAACATCTGAGTGACCTCAGATACTTAGACGCCCCTGATCTAGATTTGTTCCGAAAACAGGTCGGGAGAATTGCTGATCGCGCCGATTGAATGCAGTTTTGAGAATCGTGCAAGAGGTAGGCCTGACCGATTGCCGCCTCCACGCACCTGTTCACTATTCGTTGTTAGTTGTTAACTGCCCTACCCGACCGCCGGCGACATCAGCAGCTTCCGTGGCCAGTGCCGACCGAGGCGCAAAGAAGGAACGCCGGACCGTTGCAAAATCAAAGGTCATTATTCGCGCGTCGAAACATGAAGCTGTTTACGAAGCGCGAGATAAAGCCGACCTCGTCGTTCATCGTAATTATGTGAAATTGAACTGAACGCAAGTCTTGAGGGTCACGCAAGTCTTGAGGGTCACGCCTGCGATATTTCGCCGAATCGCACGCCTTACCGTCGCGTCACGCGCACGAGAGCCCCGGTGGGGCGACGGAATTTAGCCCCGGGTGGAGCGACGCGCGAAACCCGGGGTAACCGATCCCAACACGCCCCCGGAGCCCGCGACAGCGGGCGACAGATGCAGAAGCCCGCGCATAGTGTTGGCACGGCCTAATCAATTGCCTCAGTCTTCAAACAAAGGACGAGCAAAACCAACACCGTCGAGTAGAATGTTCATAAGATGATTTCGGACGACAAGTTCAAAGCTATTGGCGAGAGATATGGCGAGTATTCGAGTTGGGCGATATGGAATCCTGACGATATTCGAGATACGTCGGTAATCGATGAGAATTGCCATGAATTAAGAACGGATGTCGTAATGGTTGGCTTGAATGTGTCGGCGGACGTCAAAGGTCGATGGTGGAGGAATTTTCACATGGGTCCAAACGACCCTAAGCTGCGGCTTGCGTTCAACGAGAGCCGTTTTCGCGGCGCCTATATGACGGACATTGTAAAAAGTTTAGTCATGGTTAAGGCCGCAGACGTGATGAAGGGAATTCGCCGGGACGAGATCGATATGAGCAAACACACGGATCGGTTCATAGAAGAAATGACTTTCGTTGGTGCCGATCAAAACAGTCTCTTCCTCGTGTTCGGGAAAGACACCGGTGGGTTATTTGAAAAACATCTGTCGTCACTTTTTCCAAACTTCGTCCTCTGCGAACACTTCGCCTGCTATCGCAAAAAAGAAGATTGGCTTCGAGATATTTGGGCCGCGATCGATGCGGCTTCGCCGCCGGACGGAGCATAGATGATGGCTTCGCCTAAGATGGCGTCAGCGATATTTGAAAGTAAATCTAATCCCGACCTGTCGGGAGAGGCAGGTTTGTTCTTTTGTCAGAACCCAGTCAACCAACCCATTCTCACACCATCGAACGTGTGCCGATCGAAGTGCGCTTGACATCCAGGGGTAACTTCATAGATGACCCCAATTGTGTTTATCGGCGAGGCGTGAGCCATCGCCGCACTGGTCTTTCATTCCCACTTCTCACCTCTATTCCGCTCGCCAAACTCTCTAAACTCTCGGAGCCAGCCTGGAGATATTTTCGAGTATAAGCAGCCGCAAAAAGAGCCTTTCGGGCAAATCCGGATGTGTGCTAGCATCTAAAAAAGACTGATCTATGGCAGATATCCCAATAAGATACATTTCAGCTGAAGACCCCGACGAGCAGCAGTTGCATGGTGACGGTCCGATTGTTCTTATTGGCCCCAATGGATCGGGCAAAACGAGACACGCAGCGAAAATGGCTAGTTGGAATGATTCTGAGATGATTGGTGCCTTTCGTAACATTGCGCTTGGGGAATCAATTCCAATGAGACGCGCGACGGAAATGGAAGCAGAACTCGTTAACAACCGGAGAAATCGTCTCAATAATGTCTGGGAATACGATAGCGAGATTGATCAGTTGTTTGCCAAGATTCTTGCCGAGGATGCTGAGGCCGCAATCGGCTTTCGGGAGGCATGTCCATTGGAAGGCAGCTTTGCCCCTATCCCTACAACGCTTCATAAAGTGATTTCTGTATGGGAGAAGCTATTTCCTGGACGGCATCTCCAGTTCAAGGATCATCTTCCCCGAGTAAAATCCGATACGGAAGAAGCTGGTGCATACAGCGCTCGCCAGATGAGTGATGGTGAACGGGTCGCCTTGTACCTAGCCGCCCGCGTTCTAGACTCAAAGAAATCAGCAATTTTTGTTGATGAGCCCGAAGTTCACTTTCACAGTCTGCTTGCTGTGTCTTTCTGGTCGGAAATGGAGTCACTCCGACGGAATTGCCGCTTCGTTTATGTGACCCACGACCTTCCGTTCGCATTATCAAGGAAGAATCCCACGTTCTTACTCGCAAAGCCCAACGTGACGCCCCAACTCCTAGACCTGACCGAAGGCCTGCCAAAGGAGGTTTCTGAGTCTTTGCTCGCAGCCGCATCTTTTTCTATTCATGCCCGTCGGATAGTTTTCTGTGAAGGCGTCGATGGAAGTAGTCTAGACAAAGCTCTCTATCAGGCTTGGTTCAATGATGCTGTCGTCGTCGCTGCGGACAATTGTGACAAGGTATTACGTTGCGCTCGGGTATTTTCGGAGTCCAATCTGATAGACGGGGTCGAGGCAATTGGATTGATTGACTCTGACTTTTGGCCTAAAAACTTTTTGGATTCTTTGCATGATCCTATCCATGTCCTTCCGCTACATGAAGTCGAGAACCTATTTTGTGTCCCAGGCGTTTTCAAAGCTATCTGCGAGTATTTGCAAATCAATGATTCAGACGGACGCTACCACGAGTTTTTGACGCAAGCGAAGACTCGGTTCAACGCCGGTTCTCTAAATAACATTATTTCGATGAGGTTTCGTGCGCGTTGTAAGCATCAGCTCACGCGCCAATTGAATACCGTTACAGTAGCTGAAGATCTGGATACAATGAAAAAGAATCATGTGGACGTTGTCGACCCCGCCCAGTGGGAATGCCCCCCCAAAGACGTGATAACCGAAGAAGCCAAGCGGATGACGGATGCATTAAATGGTGCTCCGGATGATTTTCTCGCCCTCTTTCCCGGGAAAACATTCTTCCCAGACTGTGCGAGAGCTATCGGTGTGACGCCAGAACGTTACGCCGAACTCGTTTGTGCAGCACTTCAACAAAATCGTCCAAATGAGATGACCGCCCTAGGCGAACGGATTGAGGCCGAGTTAGGTGCATTCCTTCCTCCCCGAAGATAGACGTTTTCGTGCCTTGTTCCCAGGACTGAACGGTTTTTGGCGAGATGTCTAGATATCTGGCAAAGACGGCGTGCGAGACGTTGTAACCAATGCAGAGTGCAGAATGACGAATACCGAATTAACTGCAAAACGTGGCGGCGATCATTGCTTCGGTGGTGAGCATCATGCTGCAAACTCGAATATCGGGGCCTCGATCGTTTTCTTAGTTAGAATTATTTTCTGCAATCGTTCAACTGTTTCCGGCGCGAAAAACTCTTCACCCGTTTCCACACAAACCCTCGCCGGCACATTCTCGATAATGTAAAATTTTCCGTCCTTTTCGAGAGTGTAAGTGACTTGCGCATCTCTCATCGTTTCGTTCTTCATATTCTAACCCTCGTTTGCCAGTCGCCTATTTCGAAAGTCGATCCATAAGTCTTCATCCGGTTCGTAAAGCGTAATTATCTTCACTATTTCGCGATCAGCTGACGTGCATTGTACATGTATTGGCCGCCCAGCGTTCGTAAATCAAGTATTAAACAGCTCGGACCGTATTTGTCATCGGGATAGTCCTCGATGATCGTTCCGTTTTCAATCGATTCGGCAAGTTCGCCGATGGAAATATTCCTTAAGATGCTTTGATCGACAGCGTGTCTTGAGAATTCATAATTGCCGCTAGCAACCTTGAGGCGAATCGCATCGATCATCTGAAGAAAATTATACAGCAAAAAGGCCCCGGCGGATGCCGAGGCCTTTTGTATTAGAACGGAGCCCTTACTCACGTGCGGGCTACGGACACGGGACGCCGCTATCGCGACTCGGTTGGAACTGGCGGGCATTACCCAGGGCGTTGCCCTGGGCTATATTCCGTCGCCCCGCCGGGGCTGATCTCGGATCTCGATCTCAATTCACTAATAGCGCGCGCGGCATGCCCAAACTTCTGGGTAGTGTCCTAAAGTAGTGGTGTTTCTGGGTTCAGTCTTTTTATTTGTGTCCTTTGTGTTTCTTTCTTTGTGATCTCTGTGTTTACAGGCAGTTTGAAACACAAAGTTCACAAAGCGAAACCCACAAAGGACACAAAGCGAAGAACACCACAGGATTGGGACAACACCAACTTCTGTACTTACGAACTTAGATTAAAGATTTGACGTAAATCTGCGTTATAATTACGATTTACGTTGATAAGGCCATGATAACTTGCCCTAACTGTAAAACGTCGAATCTTGACACGTCGCGGTTTTGCGATGAATGCGGGATGCGGCTCGCGTCAATCGAAGCTCCGGCATATGAGCCACCGGCTCCGACGTACACGCCGCCGCAGACCGCTGACGTTGTTCAGCGGCCGGTCAGTGTGACATCGATCGGTGTGCCGCCGATCGAGGTCGAGGCCGCGAGCGTTCCTGCGACAAATAGCTCGCCGGATGTTGCCGGTGTTGCGCACGCGTTGATGGTCATCGAACGCGGTGACGGTCCCGGTACTGAATTCAAGCTTATAAATAATGAATCGATCATTGGGCGTTGGGATGCCGACAACGGCGTGTTTCCCGACGTCGATCTCGACGCCTTCGACAATGATGCAAAGGTTTCGCGTCGTCACGCGAAGATCTATCGCAGCAACGGCGCATACTTTATCGAAGATCTCGGTTCGACGAACGGCACTTACGTCAATCGCGGCCGGCGGCTTCTGCCCGGCAATCCTCAAATAATTTCCGACGGCGACGAAGTGATCGTCGGCAAAACGTTTTTACGTTTTCATATCGTGCAATAACAAATGGCTGAACCTGAAGAGTCCCGGCCAGTCGGGATCGAAAAAAACGACGCGTCTGAAGCGGACGCATTCGAACGGACCTTGTCGGATGCCGCTGCGGTTCAGGATACGTCTGCGGTCGGCGGCGAAGATACCGGCGGCAAAAAACCCGGCTTAAAAACTCTACAGGAACATTCGATACTCAACGGCCGCTATCGCATCGCGCGAAAGATCGGCGGCGGCGGCATGGGCGCGGTCTATCTCGCCTATGACAAAAACCTCGGCGACGTCGAGCGTGCCGTTAAGGAAATGGTGCAGTCGAGCATCGAGGAAGAGCAGCAGCGAAAGGCGATCGAGGATTTTCGCCGCGAATCGATGATCCTCTCGACGCTCGATCATCCGGCGATCCCGACGATCTACGATTACTTTTTTGACGACGATAGCGACCGTTTTTATCTTGTGATGAAATACATATCGGGCGGCGACCTCGCTGCGCGGCTCCGCAGCGCGCCGAATGGCAAGATCGACGAAAAGTCGGTTACCGAATGGGCGCTCCAAGTCACCGACGTGCTCGTTTATCTCCACGGCCTCCCGACGACTATCGTTTATCGCGACCTCAAACCGTCGAACATCATGATCGATGGCAGCACGGGGCGCATCATGCTGATCGACTTTGGAATCGCGCGTTCGATAAACCACGAAGAGAAAGGCGTGACGGCGGTCGGAACGATGGGTTACGCACCGCCTGAGTTGTTTTCGGGGCAAGTCGAACCGCGCTCCGACATTTACAGTCTTGGCTCGACCATGTTTCACCTTCTCACCGGAGCCGATCCGCAGAATAATCCGCTGTTGATCTTCGACTTTCAAAAGAATCCGCGACCGCGGCAGATAAATCCGCAGCTCTCCGATCAGATGGAATGGATACTGATGCGTGCCGTCGAATATAACGCCGACGCTCGCTTTAGCGGCGCCGAAGAAATGCGCGGTGTCCTGTCCGATCACTTAAAGAGCCTCGAACAGGGCCGCGTCACATACGGCGTTACGGAGACGCCCGCCGCCGTGAGCCTCGCAAATCAAAGCGTATTCTGCGGCTTTTGCGGCCAGCGAATAATCGCGACCGATATGTTCTGTGCGTTCTGCGGGTCGAAGCAGCCGATTTCGCAGCACGGCGTCCATGCCGAGATCTACAAACCGCCCGTCATCGCCGGTCGCACCGCGAAACTCGTTATCGAAGGCACGAGCGAGCTCGATGCGCCGGTGTTTTCCCTCGAGAGAACCGAGAACCTTGTCGGCCGTCGCGATCCGATGTCGAACATCTTCCCTGAGATCGATCTGTCCCGATACGATCCGGAGACAAAAATTTCGCGGCGTCACGCCCGCATCTGGCGGGACGGCGAAGCGTTCATGGTCGAGGACCTCGGCTCGTCAAACGGCACGATTCTCATCGCCGGTGTTAATGCATCTGTTAAGCTCGCACCGCATCAGGCGTACACCCTCTCGGGCGGCGAGCGTCTTCGGCTCGGCGACACGACGCTGCATTTTTTGAAAGGATAAAAAGCTCCCCTCCTACGAAGGAGGGGTGGCAGCCCCGATGTTTTTTATCGGGGATGATGGGGTGGTTTTTAGTTT
Source organism: Pyrinomonadaceae bacterium (assembly GCA_049679945.1). Classification (GTDB taxonomy): domain Bacteria; phylum Acidobacteriota; class Blastocatellia; order Pyrinomonadales; family Pyrinomonadaceae; genus OLB17. The sequence continues at coordinate 27,181 of JBAUGW010000034.1, forward strand.
AATCAAACTAGAATCTGCGTCGACAAAAAACCACCTCCCGGCTAAAGCCGGACTCCTCCTTGGTAAGGAGGAGAGCCGGAATTGTTAAATTTTATGGCAACAGCAAAAGCCGCATTGGAGAAAGTAACCGCGCCTAGCAACGAAACGATCGTCGGCTTTTCACCCGAGCGGCTCAAAGCGCCGTTTGCTCTGCGCATCGCGGCGTTGTGTGTCGATTACCTCTTGTTTTTGATGCTGCCTGTGACGTGGCTGGTCTTAGCTCGATTTTTAAGCGATACCGGAACGCCCGACAGCATTGGCAATACGATATGGATCATCGGTTTTATCTTACTGGTCGCAAACAGTATTCTGCTGCCAATGGTCAACGGCCAATCGCTCGGCAAGATGATCTTCGGGATGCACATTGTAAAGAACGATGGCTCGCGCGCCGATCTGTTTTCGATATTGCTGCGAAATGTTTTTGGCTACACGTTAACTTTGTGCAGCGGCGGATTGGGTTTCATGTTTTCGGCACTGAGCAGTAAAGGCCGCGCGCTGCATGATTACATCGCCGGAACGATGGTCGTTCGCGGACGGAAAGAAAAAGTGAGAAGTGAGAAGTGAAAATTGAGAATGTCGGAAGTCGCCGACTACCGACTACTGACTACTTAAAAAAATGGCCCATTTGAATATCAGGCATTCGAACGGCACGGCGGACACGTTTCCGCTCGGGCGGCTGCGCACGACGATAGGCCGGTCGGCGCGCAGCGACGTCTGTATCGCCGACGCATTTGCCTCGCGGCTTCATGCCGAGATTCGGCAGGAAGGCGACAACTATTGGCTGCTCGATCTCGGTTCGGCAAACGGCACAAAACTCAATGGAATGATCGTCACCGACACGCAGCCGCTGCATCCCGGCGGCGAAATTCAGATCGGCGAGACAAAGCTCCGATTCGTTGACGAAATAATGACGCCGCACACGATAAGCGCGCGTCTTATCGCCGATGTGACCGACCGGCTCGACCCTTCGAACACAATTTCGCTGCCTGCGCTCAAAACACCGACGGCTGAGATACTCGATTCGCAACTTTCGTCGCGCTCCGATCTGCTCGGGCTGATCAGCAAGGTCGGCGTCGCGTTGTTGTCATCGACCGGACTCGATGAAACTCTGCAACAAGTCGCGTCGCTGGTTTTCGACGCGGTGCCGGCGGAACGAGTCGTGATCATGCTTCGCGGCGATGACGGCAAGGGCGACATGGAGATCAGGGTCGCTCGCACGCGAGGCGTGGACGAGCCGATCAGCGAGATTCGCATCAGCCGCGCGGTGATGGCCGAGGTCGTCGTAAACGGTAAATCCGTGCTTACGTCGGACGCGCAGCATGATCCTAAGTTTGGAACCGAGACGATCATGCTGCAGGGAATTCTCTCCGTGCTCGCCGTGCCGCTGAGCGTTGATGAACGCCATGTTTTCGGGCTTATCTACGCAGATTCGCCGACGAATCAGGTCACTTTCAAAAAAGAGCATCTCGATATTCTGACAACCCTGGCTTCGGTCGCGTCGATTCGTGTCGAGAACGCAAGCCTCGTCGACGAACGCATAAACCGCGAACGTATGGAACGGGAACTCGAGCTCGCCGCCGAGATTCAGCAGACGTTCCAGCCGTCCGGGCCGCCGATCATTGCCGGTTATGAGTTTCAGGGGATTTCGTTTTCATGTTACGAGATCGGCGGCGACTATTACGACTTTATCCAGCGCGAGGACGGCAAGATGCTCGTTGCTCTCGGCGACGTTTCGGGCAAGGGAACGGCCGCTGCGCTGTTGATGTCGAGCCTTCATGCGGCAATCCACGGACAGATCGCTGCAAACACGCCTATCGGCGAAAGCATTACCCTGATCAACGAATACCTCGTCAAAAACACGCCGACCAACCGCTTTGTGACGCTGTTTATTGCCGAGCTCACGCCCCCGACCGGCGAGCTGAACTTCATAAACGCCGGACACAATCCGCCGCTCATCGCCCGCGCCAACGGCACCATCGAGCTACTCGAGTCCGGCGGAATGCCGCTCGGCCTTATGGTTCTTGACGATTACGAGGCCGGAAAAGCTTTGCTAAATAGCGGCGACACGCTCGTGATCTACTCCGATGGCGTTTCCGAGGCCAACAACATGAACGAGGACGAATTCGGCCTCGACCGGCTCAAAGACGTGATTCGTGCGAATATCACTGCCTCAGCCTCGGGCATGCGCGACAAAGTCGAGTCCGCCCTCTCCGATTTCACCGGCACCGCACCCGCTAACGACGACATAACGCTCGTCATCGTCAAGAGACTGTAGCCGTGTGTCAGTAGCCCGCACGTAAGTAAGGGCGCCCGATAGCATTGCGGGCGCCCTCCCTAACGGTTGGGCTACTGACACAGAGCCACCGACATGAGATAGTTGGCATTATTGGGGTTTCCACGTAAAATAAACGGAATGCCTTTACTGCCGATTGTTCACTATCCCGAACCGGTTCTGCTAGCGGTCGGTCGGCCGGCTGGCGACGACGAATTTGGTCCTGAGATGGAACGGCTCGCAGCGGATATGTTCGAGACGATGGAAAAGGCGGGCGGCGTTGGCCTCGCAGCACCTCAGGTCGGCCTGTCAAAGCGGCTTTTTGTCATGGACACGCCCGAAACTGAAGAAAGAGCACGCGAACGTCACGTCCTTATTAACCCCGAGATCGTCTCGATCGAGGGCGAACAGGTTGGCGAAGAAGGCTGTTTGTCCTTTCCGGGTCTTTTTCAGGTCGTTAAGCGTGAAATGCGCGTGATTGCACGAGCTCAGAATGTAAAAGGCGAGCACTTTGAGCTGGACGTCAGCGATCTTGCGGCGCGGTGCATACTGCATGAGACCGATCATTGCGACGGCATCGTTTTTTTGGACCGAATGACGCCGCTCAAACGGCAGCTTGCAAAGCGTAAGATTAGAGCATTACAAAATACAGGAAAGTGGAACTAGAAGATTTGAATTTACAGGAAACCAAACTAACCGCCGAGGTTAGCTCCAGCGGTGAGCTCAATAAGTATCTCGCCGTGGGCTGGGTTCTTATTCTTAGCTATGTGAAACACCAGAACGACGGCCAGGAGCCGCGATTCGTGGTCGCGTGGCAGCACGAAACACCGCCTGTTTTCCCTGAAATTCTCGACGAATGGGAGCGGCGTGAGATGCGACGGCAGCGCAATAGATAGTATGCAAACACAAAAAACATTGGACGAATTTAGAAACGAACCGTTTACAGATTTCTCGAAACCCGAGAACGCCGACGCGATGCGCGCAGCACTCGACAAGGTACGCAGCGAGCTCGGTCGCGAATATCCGGTAGTTATCAACGGTGAAAAGATTTCGCTCGGTTCTAAGTTTCACAGCATCAATCCGGCAAAGACGAGCGAGGTCGTCGGCGTGTTTTCCGAAGGTGACAGCGACACATCGCTCGTCGAAAAGGCGATCACGGCGGCGAGCGAGGCTTTTAAAACTTGGAAGAATGTGCCGCCTGCGACGCGTGCAGAGTATCTTTTCAAAATCGCCGACATTATGCGCGAGCGTAAGCATGAGCTTTCGGCGTGGATGGTCTTTGAAGTTTCAAAAACGTGGGCCGAGGCAGATGGCGACACGGCTGAGGCGATAGACTTTTGTGAGTTCTACGGCCGCGAGATGCTACGTTGGGCCGATGAACAGCCTGTCACGCCGCTTGCGGGCGAGAAAAATAACTTCGAGTACATTCCGCTTGGCGTCGGCGCGGTGATTCCGCCGTGGAACTTTCCGCTCGCGATCATGGCCGGCATGACGATGGCTGGCGTCGTTGCGGGAAACACCATAGTTCTTAAGCCTTCGTCGGATTCGCCAACGATTGCTGCGAAGTTTATGGAGATCGTCGAAGAAGCAGGATTGCCAAAAGGCGTTGTGAATTTTATAAGCGGAAGTGCGAAGACAGGCGAGGCGATGGTTACGCATCCGAAGACGAGATTTATCTCGTTCACGGGCTCGAAAGGCGTTGGCCTGCACATTAACGAAGAAGCTGCGAAAACTCGTCCCGGGCAGATTTGGATCAAGCGCGTCGTAGCCGAAATGGGCGGCAAAGACGCGATCGTGGTGGCCGATGACGCGCCAGACCTCGATGCTGTTGCCACCGGAGTCGTAGCTGCGGCATTCGGTTATCAAGGACAAAAGTGTTCGGCGTGCTCACGACTGATCGTTGACGAGAAAGTTCACGACGAACTTATGACGAAGATCGTCGAACTTGCAAAGAAACTCAACATCGGCCAGCCGACTGACGGCGACACAAATGTCGCGGCCGTAATAAACAAACGCTCCTTCGACACGACTCTTGATTATATAAAGAAGGGAATCGACGAGGGCGGCATTTGTTTAACTGGCGGCAAAGGCGACGATAGCGAGGGCTTTTTTATCGAGCCGACGATCATCGATAACGTCGCACCGGGCGCTACGATCGAGCAGGAAGAAATTTTCGCACCGGTGCTGGCCGTAATAAAGGCGCGAGATTACGATCACGCGATCGAGATCGCAAACGATACTGAGTTTGGCCTGACCGGTGCGGTTTACTCCGCGTCGCAGGAACGACTGGAGCAAGCGAAGCGTGATTTTCACGTCGGCAATTTGTACTTGAATCGCAAATGTACCGGCGCTCTTGTTGGCGTTCATCCGTTTGGCGGATTTAATATGAGCGGTACCGACTCAAAGGCCGGCGGTAGGGAATATCTCCTGCAGTTTATGCAGGGCAAATCGACTTCGCAGAAAGTTTAGAAGAAAGTGTCAGTAGCCCGCGTGTAAACAAGGGCTACCGTTGAGAATATTCTACGGCAGCCCTTACTTACGTGCCGGCTACGGACAAGCGGGCTACGGATAGGAAATCGACTTCGCAGAAAATTTAAGACATGAAAAAGCTAAGATTTCAGTTGCTCGCCGTGAGCGTCATCGTTTCGCTGCTCTCTGTAACGGTTTTCGCCCAGAAAAAACCGGTTGTTAAAACGCCAAATCCGATAATATTTGCTGTGCTTAATGATGGCAAAACGCTCGAGCCGATCGCTTACGTCAATAAAGGCAAGCTAGAAGCATCGGTCAACGGCAGCGACGAAAAAAGCATCATTGCCGCCTTTAACAAAAGCTACTACAAGGCCGGTACGTCGTATCGTCTTATCTTCGGAGCCGCAAACGCCGGCACGGTAACGGTCAAGAGCTCCGATTCTAAGTCTGAATGTTCCGCAAACATGGCCGAAGCTATCACGAAGGCGACGAAGACGCCGCTAAAAGGTTTGGTGATGGGCCTTGCGACAAACGCGGTTGTAAAAAATACGGTGAGCGTGCGCCGCAGACCGACGCCCGCCGAGAGAACTGAGATCGAGGCACTCGTGAAAAACGAATTCGTCGCGCAAAAACTCACGCCAAAGACGCTCAAATATCACAACCTCACCGCGCTCGATCTCGAGAACGACGGTAAGGTCGAATTCGTCGGGACATTTTGGGTCGATATCGACAACCTTACGCGCGGCCTGCTCTTTTTTATCGCGGCGCAGGGTAAAAACGGCAAGTATGCGATTGGCTTCAAAGACTATCGCTCGATCGATCAGGCGAGCGTGATGAGCGGCGACATTAAGAATGTTGACGAAGGCGTTTATCACGAACTGCTGCTCGACGCGTTCGATTACAACGGCGACGGCGTGAGCGAAGTTTTCACATATATTCAGTCATTCGAGGGCGCCGGTTTTAATGTTTACGCGAAGAATGGCGCGGCGTGGGCAAACGTCTTCGAGGGCGCGAATTATCACTGCGGTTACTAGGTTTTAGCCAGCCTATTTCAAGCCAAAGAAACCTCTGATTGAGGTCATAACGCCTTTCTTTGTTTGCGATGCTTCCTCTTCTATTGCCTGTGTCTCGGCTTGAATTCTCAGCAGTTCGCGGCGTTCCTCGACAAGTTCGCTGACCGCGTTCACGAGCGTCGGATTGCCCTCGAATATCGGCTTTAGGCCTTCTTTATCGATCCTCAGCACTTCGCATTCTTTCAACGCGATCACCGATGCCGTTCGCGGTTCGCCCGTCAGCAGACTCATCTCGCCAAAGAAATCGTTTTCACGCAGAGTGCTTATCGTCTTTTGATAATCGTTCTCGGGTATCTGCACCTTGACGGCGCCTTTAATGATGACGTACATCGAATTGCCTTCCTGGCCGCGATGAACGATCGGTTCGCCAGGTGCGTAGATGCGCGACTTCGAAGCGTTTGCAAGACGTTCGATCTCCTCGTCGGAGAGCGGCGCGAAGATCGATACGTTATTCAGACGCTCGGCGGTTGTGTTAAAAATCTCTTCAGGCAGAGCCTCAACCTTTTTCTTTTCGAGATAAAGCGTTCTTGTAGGATATGCAAAGCTGATCTTCTCACGCTGGAACACGTACCAGATTCGCTGTCGAATAAGCGCGTCGGTGTCGTGCTGAATTCGATAATCGTCGAGCCAATATTTTACCTCCCAATCGATGCCGTCGGCGGCGAGATTACGAATGCGTACGACCGGGCGCATCTTTGACGAAACGTTTTCGACTTGTCGCACTGCTTCGCGCACAGCTTGAATTGTCTTTGCGGGCGAGTCGGTATAGAGCGTGTTGAAGAAAACGAGCTTGGCGTTGAGATTATTTTTTGGCGCGACTTCGATAAGCTCTTTGCCGAGCACCGAGTTGCTGATGACAAGCAGCTTATTTTGAAAGGTGCGTATCTTCACGCCGCGCCATGAAACATGTTCGACGACGCCTTCACCTCGGCTGCCTGATATCAGGATCACGTCGCCGATTTGAAACGGCTGATCGGCTTGCAACGCTAATCCTGCGAACAAATTACCGAGTGTGTCCTGCAACGCGAGACCGACTACGATTCCGATGATCGTCGAACCTGTGAACAGCGCGGTGAGTTCAATGTTAGGAAACTGCGACTGAAAAATAATAAAAAAAGCGACGATGTAAACGACGATCGAAAGGACCGTTTTGAGCAGCGACGAGATCTCGCCCTGCGCGGCGTTGCGATAAAGCGTCTTTGTGATGAGATAGATGATGAAGCGCACCGACGCAATCACCAACGCCATCGCGATTATCACTTTCAAAATTCTGAGCAGATTGATGATGATGCTAACCGTCGTGTTGAGCATCATCCCCGGTTCGCCATCGTTTGTGGTGAGCTTTCCGTCAGGCGAAATGACAACGCCGAACTTCAACGCGAGGTAGGCTTTTACAGCGTCTTCGAGGATAGGGAAGAGGAGCAGAGAGATAATACAAACTGCCGCAAACCCAACAAAGAAGAATACTTTTTTCTGAAGTTCCGACGCCATAATAATTTAAGCCACAGAGATCACAGAGGTCACAGAGATATGCGTCTTATGCCTTCACGCAGTCCCGATGCATCGGGATTGATTATCAGTGCTCGTTTCAAACTGGTTGCTTTTAGATAAGAAATGAACCTGTGCCATTGAGACATCGGCGAGTTTGCTGAGTGATTTGATTTCGACGATGACCTCGTCTTCGACAAGCACATCGAGTCGTTGACCTTTAATAACTTTTTCCTTACAAATCACATCTATCTCAACTTGTCTCCGATAACCGATTCCTCGCAAATCAAATTCGTGACAAAGCGCCTCTTCATAGATCGACTCCAACAAACCGGGACCGAGTGTTCGATGAATCCCGACAAGTCGGGACGGCACCGATTATCTTCTGAGTCAGTATGTCGTTTTCCATTCCTCAGTGTTCTCTGTGCTCTCGGTGGCTAGACTTCCGACGCCATAAACTGAGCTAAAACATACCAGTAATCGTTTTTGCAATCAACGCCAGCGACAAGGCCGAGATGGTCAAGGTGATGAGCCACACTAAAAGTTTGTAGGCTCTGCCGTTTTTGTGCTCGCCCATGATCTCGCTGTTGCTCGCAAGCAAAACGATCGCGACAAGCAGCACCGGCAGCAGGAGGCCATTAATACTTTGCGTGACGAGCAGCAGACGAATCTGCGGTATTCCGGGAATCAGCGCGACGAGCGAGCCGACGACGATCAGCGATGTAAATATGCCGAGGAAGATCGGTGCTTCGCGGAATGAGCGCGACAAACCTTTTTCAAAACCGAGAGCTTCGCTCAGGCTGTATGCCGTCGCGAGCGGCAGCACTCCCATCGCGAGCATCGCCGCGCCGAACAGTCCGACGCCGAAGAGATATTTTGCATAAACTCCGGCGACAGGCTCGAATGCCTCAGCCGCGGTCGCCGCCGAATCGATCGTGGTGATTCCTTGAAAGTGCAGTGTCGCAGCCGCACAGATCACGATAAATGCAGCAATGACGCACGCGAAAATCGTCCCGACGATTACGTCGGCGCGGACGACGGGCAGGTCTTCGATATCCATTTGTTTTTCGACGACTGACGACTGTACGAACACTTGCATAAACGGCGTGATCGTTGTGCCTATCAGCGCCATCAGCATAAAAAGATAATTCGGTTCGCTGCTTAGATGCGGCGAAGTGAAGCTTTCGCCGACCGCCGTCCAGTCGGGTTTTGCGAGAAAGGCTGCTGCGATGTATGTAATAAATACGAGCGACATCGCGAGGAAAACGCGCTCGACGCGCTTTTGCGATCCCTTAACGACGAGCCACCAGATCAGTCCGGCGGTGACCGGCACTGTAATGTAACGCGAGATGCCGAAAAGCTCAGATGCCTGCGCGATGCCGACAAATTCCGAAATGATGACGCCGGTATTTGCGATGAGCAGTGCGAGCATCACAAGCGCCGTCCAGCGAACGCCAAACTGTTCGCGGATCAGATCGGCGAGGCCTTGGCCGGTGACGACGCCCATTCGCACGCACATTTCCTGCACGACGATCAAGGACACGACCATCGGCACAAAAACCCAAAGCAGCGAGTAGCCAAATTCCGCACCCACCGTGGAGTACGTGGCGATTCCGCTGGCGTCATTGCCCGCGTTTGCGGCGATTATTCCGGGGCCGAGGACGGCAAGGTAGGCGTAAAAACGATATTCAGACAGGCTCCGCCGCAGCCGCGAGGGTAAGCGGCGCAGCTTCTGCGCATGACTTTTCGGCGAAAAGCTTCTGAGTTCCATTTCTACTACTGCCGTCGTCGTTCATTTGTCTTAATGCAAAAAAAGAATATAGCTCTTTTGGCGTGAATAAGGAAGTGACTTGTTCTTTTCGTTGCATGATGCGGATAACTGATGTATATACTCAAATAATAGTTTGGGATTTATACGATTCTGAAGGAGGGGACTCCATGAGCGGTTCTTCTGAAAATACAAAAAGCAGCGCTATTAAAAGCATTGTCGTGGCAGTCTTCATTACTCTACTTGTCGGGGGTAGTGCTCCGTGGTGGTGGGGCAGATTATTCCCAGAGCAGCCGCGGGTGGAAGTGCCTAGCGACCCCAAAAAGAGGCAACCAGAACAGCCACGAGTGGAAGTGCCTAGCGACCCAAAGAAGATGCAACCTTACATGGGGCCTCTTGAAGGCGGTACTACTCGAAATGGAGGTGACTTGTCTAAGGTTGGAATTCAAGCCAACAGTGCAGCTGAGTGTTCGGATCTGTGTGCTGCGAATGAAAGTTGTAAAGCTATGACATTCGTCAAACATTCAGACGCGAACGGCGGCATCTGTTGGACGAAGGGCTCAGTTCCTAGCCCTAGTGATGATCAAGCTATGGTTTCCGCGATAAAGATGTATCCAAAGTAATGACGCGAATGCAAACTCCTCTCGATGTAGACGCAATGAAGTCGTATTTACCATTGCCGTAGTAAGCAAAGACCTTTCAGCTGAGAGTTCGAATATGATTTGTAAACCGTTCAGTAAAGCGTTTGTTTTATTAGTAGTTTCAGCCTTTCTGCTGTCGTTCGCGCCGGTATCGAAGCGGGTTTTGGCAGCGCGGGAGCCGGTTCGCGGGCGTCATGCGATGGTTGCGTCGCAGCACGAGCTTGCGTCGAAGATCGGTGTTGAGATCATGAGACGAGGCGGCAATGCCGTTGATGCAGCGATCGCGGTCGGCATCGCGCTTGCGGTTGTTTATCCAGAAGCGGGAAATATCGGCGGCGGCGGGTTTATGTTGATCCGCAAGGCGAATGGCGAGACGCATGCAATCGACTATCGTGAAATGGCGCCAAAGGCGGCGTACAGAGATGTTTTCGTTGACGGCAAAGGCGAACTTATTCGCGGCGAAGGTTCATCGACCGTCGGCTATCGCGCTTCGGGCGTGCCGGGCACGCTCGCGGGTTTTGATCTCGCGTTCAAAAAATATGGTTCGGGCAAAGTGCGTTGGGCCGACCTTGTTCGTCCATCGCGAATGATCGCGCAAAATGGTTATGTGCTTAGCTATCGCCTTGCAAATTTGTTCAAAGCCTACAAAGATACGCTCGAGGATTATGAGGACAGCAAGCACGTTTTTTTAAACGACGGTAGGTTTTTTGAAGAAGGCGACGTGCTTCGCCAGCCTGAGCTTGCTGCGACACTCGCACGCATTGAGCGACAAGGCGCGCGCGAATTTTACACCGGCAAAACCGCGCGACTGATCGCTGACGATATGAAAGCCCACAACGGCCTCATCACGCTCGACGATCTCAAAAACTACAAATCAAAAGAACGAACGCCGTTAACCGGGAGCTATCGCGGTCACAAGATCATCTCGATGCCGCCGCCGAGTTCGGGCGGAGTCGTGATGCTCGAGGTGCTGAATATTCTCGAACATTACGACGTCGCAAAGATGCGGTCGAATTCCGCGGCTAAGTACCACGTCCTCGCCGAGTCCATGCGACGGGCCTTTGCAGATCGAGCAGAGTACATGGCCGATCCGGATTTTGCGAATGTTCCGGTCGCGAAACTTATTGATAAAAAATACGCGGAACAGCGACGCTCATCAATCAACCTCACACGAGCCTCGTCGAGTCGTGAAATTAAATTCGGCGAACCGACCGGCGCGGAGCCGATGGAAACTACGCATTACACGGTCGTTGACAAAGACGGCACGGTCGTCGCAAATACATACACGATCAACGATCTTTACGGCTCGCGGGTCACGATCAAAGGCACCGGCGTTTTGATGAATGACGAGATGGACGATTTTGCGGCGCGGCCGGGCCGAGCGAATATGTTCGGGCTCGTGCAGGGCGAGCGAAATAAAGTCGAGCCGGGCAAACGACCCTTATCGTCGATGACGCCGACGATTGTTTTGCGCAAAGATGGCTCGCTGTGGTTTGCGGTCGGAGCGCGCGGCGGCCCCCGCATTATTTCCGCCGTGATGCAGACGGTCATCAACGTCATCGATCACGAGATGGACATCTCTGAGGCGATCGACGCGCCGCGCATTCATCATCAATGGCTGCCTGATCAGATCAATTACGAGCCTTACGGAATGTCGCCCGACACGATAAATGTCCTTACGGGATACGGACACAAGTTCGCTGACAATTCGGGTTACATTGCTTCGGCGACGGGAATCATGATCGATGAGAAAGGCGTGCGGCTCGGCGCGATCGACTCGCGCAGCGATGGATTGGCAATTGGTTATTGAGAGGCGTCGTCTTTTTCGAGCAGACGAGTTGTGTTTTCGGTAACACTGGCAGGCTGCAGATCGTTTGTATCGCGCCAATTGCCTGAGGCCGGTGCGATGAATGTCGCGATTGGCCCGGAGCTCTGAGCAGGCAACGCTCCTTGCGAAGTTCGAGGAGATTTCAACCCAGCCACACCTGCCAGCGCTTTTTCCTCAAGTGTCGGCGCACCGGGATCACCTGATTCGAACATCAGTGCATACGCCATTCTTAAAAGGCCGCCAATAAAAAAGAAAATGGCGGCGATGCCGGCGGCGATTGGCTCTACATCTAGCGCGATTGAGATCATACCGGCTAGGGGAACAAATAAGAAGGTAAGCAGGAACATGAAAAGCCCTTGCTTTAACCCGCGCTTTCTCGGCGACAGGGCGCTTGCTGTCCGTGTTGCCAGAGGGCCGAGGCCGCCCACATTAAGCAGATCACTCACAGCTGTAAGCAAAAGACCGCACCGTGAACAATAATTCGTCTCACTCGAAATCCGCTCCTGTCCGCATTGTGGGCAAAACATTCTACTTTCCTTCCTTGTCGAGAAGGCGAGTCGTGCTCTCGGTAACGCTCGCAGGCTGTAGGTCGTTTGTGTCGCGCCAATTGCCCGTGGCCGGTGCGTACACAGGATGCGTTTGGTGTGGCGGAAGCGCGGAGTGTGCGCTTGCGGGGTTCAATTGATCGGGTTTCATCGGAACGGCGTTAGCAAGTAGCGTCGGCGGTTTTGAACTTGGCAAAGCGACGAGCGAACCGACAATTACCATCATTGCTCCAAATACCCCGGTCACCGCGACAATGCCGATCAATTCTTCGGGAGCGTCGAGTATACCCAGCATCGCAGTCATAAACATCGTCAGAAAAATAAACCAGATGATGCCAAAGGTGACTCCGTTCTTTTTTGAGAAGAAAGGTTTTTTGTGCTGCATTTCGGACAGTTGCGCGAGCTGCGGCAGGTAGCCGCCGTGCGCGACCACCTCGGCGATTGTGCCAAGCGGCAGGCCGCAACGCGAGCAGAATTTACTCTCGTTATTTATTTGATGTTGTCCGCAACTAGGGCAGTGCATGGTCTTTCTAACAACGAATTCTGTCACGAAAATGTTCGATGTGCAATAAAGGCAGTTGTGTCCGTAGCCCGCACGTAAGTAAGGGCGCCTGTTACTATTGCAGGCGCCCTTCCTAACGGTCGGGCTCCGGACCCGAGATGATCTGATACACGACGGCCGCCCGGCCTTGATAGTGCGATGCTTTCACCAACGTGTCGAGCAGTATGTCAATTAGGGGGGTTAGTTTTTCAGGAGCGGGAATTTGGCGACTGAGGTCGTCGTCTGAAGTGAAATATGCAAAACCTTTCGCGCGCGTTGTTTCGACTTCGTCGAGGTAAACCAGTACGGCGGCTTTGTCCGATAGCTTTTCCGGCAGCGTCCATTCGAATGGGTCATCCCAAAGCCGCGTTGTTATTCCGCCGAAAGTTTTCTCGACCATCGCAGCGCTGCGCAAGATATATTCGCCGACGCTCGCTCCGGCGAGCGAACCCGTGTCAGCAACTCGCAAGAAAAGCTGTGCGTCATCGATCTTATCAAGCAGTTCACGCGAGCGCTGATCGAGCAAGGCAAACGAACAATTAAATCCGGCAACAATCGCATCCATAAAAAACGAGCGGCCACGCACGATGCGCGAGCCGCCCAATTTTAGCACTCTGCAGAGAAAATTACTTTTTCTTGTAGCGACGGTCTTTTTCGTAAATGCCGAGCCCGTAGTTGCGCCCCTTCCAACTGACGCCGCTGCCAACCGTGCCTTTGACGCCGACCTGCGCGCCCTTTGACGGAACGTTGCCGTCGGTTACGAGCACCCAGATCGAGCCCGTGCCGTCGTCGATCTTATACGCGCCGCCGCCGATGTTCGTGCCCGGGATGCCAAAGCCATAGCTGTCGCGCACCGTGCCCGCGACGACGACTTCTTTATTCGCGTATTTGCCGGGATTCGCCTCGATGTCGGCAATGCTCTTGCGGTCGGGACAGCCCGTCGCAAACAAACCCATGACCGTGATCGCTGCTATAAGAATGAATGTCGAAATTGTTTTCATCGTTGATCCTCTCGTTATTGATATCGGGAAGAGCGTGAACTACGCCCTAGAGATTCGCGTTTTCGCTCGTGAGTTTGCTGTAAATATTGGCGAGGAGATTAGGAGGGGTCGAAACTACTTCAGTTTGACCGCCGTGCCGTAGGCGAGAACCTCGGTTGCGCCTTGCGAGAATTCGGTCGCGTCGTAACGCATCGCGATAATTGCGTCGGCGCCAATCTCGTGAGCGTGTTGAACTAGGCGGTTAAAAGCTTCCATGCGTGCCTGTTCGCAAACGACCGACCATTCCTCGATGTTGCCGCCGGCGAGAGATTTTAATCCGCCGATAATACCGCGTCCCAATCCCGTCGCCCGCACGACGATGCCGCGAACCACGCCGAGATACTGCGCGACCTGCTTGCCCTCGATTTCCATTCCGGTAGTGACAATCATAGTTTTAGTGGTCAGTGCTCTGTGGTCAGTGATCAGTTTGAGAAACGGTTTTTCTGACAACCGGCCACTGACAACTGCCCACTGTTTTTGGTAGCGCCTAGGGGAATTGAACCCCTCTTTCGAGGTTGAGAACCTCGCGTCCTAACCGATAGACGAAGGCGCCTTGCGACTGACGTTTACAAAGTATAACGAGCGAGCCAATAAGTGTAAAGAGCGTGTCCGTAGCCCGCACGTAAGTAAGGGCGCCCGTCGCCGCTGAGAGCGCCCTTACTCCGTGCG
>JBAUGW010000035.1:0-119721 GCA_049679945.1 Pyrinomonadaceae bacterium
GTTTGAAACACAAAGTTCACAAAGCGAAACCCACAAAGGACACAAAGCGAAGAACACCACAGGATTGGGACAACACCGCTAATCTGATTTTGGTACTGTTTTCGCACTTTGCGGGGTTTGATGGCCGTCGGTTTTGGGGACGACAAATTTATTGTCCGCCGATTTCCCCTCGATCGGCTCGAGCGCGGCGGCGATAACATCACTAATCCAGTGTGCGAGGACGATCTCAAGCTCGGCTCGGACGTCGTCGGGGATTTCTTCAACGTCGGCTTCGTTGCGGTTCGGCAAAATGATGCGGCGAATACCGGCACGATGCGCGGCGAGGACTTTTTCCTTAATGCCGCCGACCGGAAAGACAAGACCCGACAAAGTAATCTCGCCCGTCATCGAAGTGTCGCTCCGCACCTTTCGGCCTGTGTAGAGCGAAGCCATCGCGGTCGCCATTGTGACGCCCGCACTCGGGCCATCCTTTGGAATCGAACCCGCCGGCACGTGGATGTGTATGCCATTTTCCTTTATCAGTTCCGGGTCGATGCCGAATTCCGCAGCGTGCGACCAAAGGTAGCTGCGAGCGGCTTGTGCGGATTCCTTCATAACTTCGCCAAGCTGGCCGGTGAGCGTCAGACCGCTGCTGCCGGGCAAAAGAGTCGCTTCGATAAACAAAACTTCGCCGCCCATCTCTGTCCAAGCCATTCCGGTCGCGACGCCCGCGGGCAATTCTTTTCGCGCTTCTTCGGGGAAAACTTTTGCCGGACCGAGATAGCCGCGAATTTCCTCGGCAGAGATAGTGACCTTTTCGGTTGAGCCTTCCGCGACCTTTAGAGCGACTTTACGGGCGAGATTGCCGACGGCTCGCTCAAGTTGGCGAACGCCCGCCTCACGGGTATATCTTGCGGTCAAAAGGTTTATCGCGTCGTCGGTGATCGTCAGTTGCTCTGGCTTGAGGCCGTTTTCCTCGATCTGTCGCGGCACCAGATATTGCTTTGCAATGTTCAACTTTTCGCGATCGCTGTAACCCGCGAGCTGAATTATCTCCATGCGGTCACGCAGCGGCATTGGTATCGGCGCAAGCTGATTTGCCGTCGCGATAAAGAAAACTTTTGACAGATCGAACGGCAGATCCAAGTAGTTGTCACGAAAACTGTTGTTCTGGGCCGGATCGAGAATCTCGAGCAATGCCGACGCCGGATCGCCACGAAAATCGTTGCCGAGCTTATCGACTTCGTCGAGCATCATCACCGGATTATTCACGCCGACGCGCCGAAGCGACTGAATAATTCGCCCCGGCATCGCGCCGACGTATGTGCGGCGATGGCCGCGAAGTTCAGCCTCGTCACGCATGCCGCCGAGACTTAACCGATCAAACTCGCGCGCGAGCGCACGTGCAATCGAGCGGCCAAGCGAAGTTTTACCGACGCCCGGCGGACCGACAAACAGAATGATCGGCGACTTGCTGTCAGGCCTCAGTTTCACAACGGCGAGCGACTCGAGAATGCGTTCCTTTATGTCTTCGAGGCCGTAATGATCCTCGTCGAGGATCTTGCGCGCTGCGTTCAGATCGAGTTTCTCCTCGCTCGACTTTCGCCACGGCAGTTCGAGAATGTATTCGAGATAAGTTCGAATGACGTGATAGTCGGGTGCGGCCTGCGGCAACGCTTCCATTCGCTTTAACTCACGCTCTGACTCTTTGCGAACATCGTCCGGCAGATCGGCTTTCTCCAGCCGCTCGCGAAGCTGCCCGGCCTCGGCCTGCTCGCCCGATTCGTCCTCGCCAAGCTCTTTCTGGATCGCCTTCATCTGCTGCCGCAGGACGTAATCGCGTTGCGACTTATCCATCTCGTTCTGCGCCTCGCTGGCGATCTTTGAGCGGATCTGCATGATCTCAAGCTCGCGTGCCAGCGCCGCGTGCGTGAGCGTGAGTAGGGCGTCAACCGTCGACGACTCGAGCATTTTCTGTTCGGTTTCGGTGCCGAGATCAAGCACCGATGCGAGAAAATAAGCGAGCTGGACAGGATTCTCTTGCGAAGTCACCGCGACGCGAATCTCGGGCGGAATCTGCGGCAACAGAGCCAGAGCCTCCTGGATCATGCCGTGAATATTGCGTTTCAGAGCTTCGATCTCTTCGTCATCGACGCGGCGAAGTTCGGGCATCAATCGTATTTTCGCCTTCAAATACGGCTGTTCGCCCGTCCATTCGACAACCTCAAAACGCTGCATGCCTTGCACGATCAGTTGCATCACGTCTTCGGTGCGCATCATCCGCTTTATGTTCACCAGCGTGCCGGTTTTGTAAAGATCGTCAAATTTTGCGTCGTCGCCCGTGACGTTTTCGGTTTTTGTGGTGATGCAGGCGAGAAGTTTTTCTTCCGTAGCTAAACTTGCCTCGACAGCGCGCGTCGAACGCTCACGACCAACCGCCAGCGGCACGACCGTCTCCGGAAACAGCGTCGTATTCTGCAGCGGCAAAATCGCGATCTCCATCTCCTGCGGCAGCTTGATCTCCTGCGTTTTGAATTGTTGCTCGTCCGCCATAATTCTTGTCCACTAAGAAATTTTAAACGCAGAGACCGCTGAGTACGCAGAGTTTAAAAATCTATTTACTACTGTCAATTCAACTATTTCCTAGTATCTCTGCGGCCTTTGCGATCTCTGCGTTAAAGCCGTCTTCTCAACGCAGAGAGTTCAAAATTTATTTACTACTCGTCGAATGCCGTCCTTAAGTAGTTTGACGTTAAAGTTAATCAAAAGTCCGAGTCGCAAATCACTCATTCTCAAATACGAAAGCAATTGTGCTTCATGAACGGGATGAAGTTTATCAACTACTTTCAATTCAACGATTACGGTATTTTCAATCAACAGATCAATTCGATAACCTGCGTCAAGCTTGATGTTCTGATAAACGATCGGCAAAACCAACTGTCGTTGAACGTGAAATCCGTTGCGAACAAGCTCGTGTACTAAACAAACCTCGTAAGCTCCCTCGAGCATCCCCGGTCCGAGCTCTTTGTGTACAGCAATTGCATACTCAATTATTTTTCCGCTGATGCGATTCAACTCATCGCGTGATTTTTCAACCATAAAAGGCGTTAACGCAGAGATCGCAGAATTTCAACACCTATTTTTGACCGTTTGCTCCACTATTCTTTCCATTCACAATACCTCGTGTCATTAATCAAGCAATTCTAAACACCCCTGCGGTCTCAGCGATCTCTGCGTTTAAATATCAACTGACTTTCTTCAAAGTGATTATCAGCAAACCGTTTTCAAACTCATGTTCGACCTTTGCATTATCGATCGATGCAGGAAATCGCAGCGTCTTTTCAAAGTTGCTGTACGTGATCTCCATCTGCTGATACGTCGCGCCGGCCGCGCACGATTTATCTTTTCGGCAGCCCGCAATGTAAAGCACGTTTCCCTGAATATCGATCTCCGTATCCTCAGCCGACACGCCCGCCAGCTCGACCTTAACAACCCAACCGTCCGGCGTTTGATACACGTCAGCCGCCGGATACCAAAGCTGCCCCTCACGAACATTCTTCGCCGAGCCGACGAACTGAAAATGACGATTGATAGATTTTGCCATCGCAAAATTAACTACTGAAAATAAAATCCGCTACGCGTGTTAATTACAACATCATCAAGTTCTTTCTTCACGGTTTTTGAAAGACGTACTTGTATTTTCTTCCACTTGGAGCCTTTAAAATCATTGTCAGCGATGAAAGTTAGAACGAAGTGATTCTTTAACTCGGCGGTTAATGTTTCTAAAGATTCCTTAAGTTCAGCATTAGTCTTTGGGTAAAATCTACGCCCGCCAGAATATTGAGTAAGGTCTTTGAAGAAACTCTCTGCTTTAACGCCAAGATTGAAGTCCCGGAAGACATCATTGTTCATGTCTATGAGGTAGATGAGTGCCTCTGATTGTTTGCAGTGGTTTCGAATATCATCGGAATCAACGCCTTTAGACACATTGTCTTGGCCATCGGAGAAAACTATTAATGCACTTTTCCGATAGGAAGCTTTCTTTATCTGTTCAAAACCAAGCTTCAAAGCTTCGTAAATGGCTGTATTGCCTTGAATCTTTGCTGAGGCGAGATCATTTAGCGTCTGTTGGAGTTTTTTCCTGTCACGTGTCGTTTCAAGTAAAACGGTTGGGGATTGTGCAAAACTAATGACCGAGTATTCGTTATTCGGATTGCTTTTATTAACGAAGTCAGTGATTGATTGTAGAACGAAGGGCAAAACACGAAGATCGATTGAACCCGAAAGATCAACTAAAACACCGACGCTTAAGGGTTCGTCCTTTTGAACTAATGACTTTATCTTTTGAGGTTTCTTATCAATGAATACCTCTATATCCACTGCCTTAAGAACTTTATCTTGCAATTGCCCCTTTTTAGAAAGCACAGAAATCGGAAACGAAATCTCAACACCCTCATCTTGTCCCGTCGTTTTGAGACCACACAGGGCAAAAAGCAACCCAACTATTGCAGTTTTCTTAACTGACCTTTTCATGCAATCAAGATTTGCTCCAAAAAGCGCTGCCGCTTGAGATCTCTTCGAGCGTTTCGGCGATTTCGCGTTCGTCTTCCATCTCTAATGCGACGTCGGCCATTGCAATGATGCCGGCAAGCGAGCCATCGCTTGAAACTACCGGAATCCGCCGCACTTGTTTGTCGCCCATCAGACGAATCGCCTCGAAAACAAAATCGTCCGGCGCGACCGTGAATAACTCTGTCGTCATCGCTTCGCTGATCGGTGTGTCGGCTGACTTGCTCTCGGCGACGGCGCGAACAACAATGTCGCGGTCGGTGGCAATGCCGATCAGCTTGCCGTTATCGACAACCGGGACCGCGCCCATATCGCCGTCGCGCATCATCGCCGCCACTTCTCGCAAACTCGCGTCCGGCGGCGCGTAACGAACATTTTTCGTCATTATCTCGCTACACTTCATACGTGAAATGGCAGTAGTCTCGGCGTCGGTCATACGTTCATTTTGTTCGACGAGCCCGAATAAAGCAAGGAAGGAAATTAGCCACGAACAAACACGAAAAGACACGAAACGAGTTATTGCTATTTCGTGCCGGTTCGTGTTATTTCGTGGCTATTTCTTTTCTGTCATTGAGATCATTCGATCAAGGGCGATGCGGGCGAAGTGTTTTGTGTCCGGGTCAACGACGATCTCGTTGACGACGTTGCCGTCAAGCAAGTTTTCCATCACCCACGCGAGGTTTTGCGGAGCGATGCGATACATCGTCGCGCACATACAGAGGTCGGGTGCGAGCAGGTGGATTTCTTTGTCGGGGAAACGCTGTGCGAGACGGCTGACGAGATTGACCTCGGTGCCGATCGCCCATTTTGAGCCGCTCGGAGACTCTTCGACGGTTTTTATGATGTAGCTCGTCGAGCCGTTGAGATCGCTCTTTTCGACGACCTCGCGTGTACATTCGGGGTGGACGATCACCTGCACGCCGGGAACTTGTTCGCGAATTTTATCGACGTGCCAGTCTTTAAATCTGCCGTGTACCGAGCAGTGTCCACGCCATAATATTAGTTTCGCGTTGTGCAGATCTTCTGCCGAGTTGCCGCCGAGATCTTCGTGCGGATTCCACAAAACCATTTTGTCGAGCGGTATGCCAAACTTCGCGCCCGTGTTGCGACCGAGATGCTGATCTGGGAAGAAAAACATCTTGTCGAACTCTTTTAGGTAAATATCAAACAGCGGGACGGCGTTTGACGATGTGCAGACGACGCCTTCGTGACGGCCGCAAAACGCCTTGATCGCTGCTGACGAATTCATGTAAGTAATAGGCGCGACCTTTTGGTCCAAAACACCGATGTCACGAAGCTGCTCCCAGGCGTCCTCAACCTGATCGATGGTCGCCATATCGGCCATTGAGCAACCCGCGCCGAGGTCCGGCAAAATAACCCGTTGCTTGGGTTTGCCCAAAATATCCGCCGACTCGGCCATAAAATGCACGCCGCAAAAGACGATTGTATCTGCCTCGGTCTGCGATGCCATCACCGAGAGTTGATAACTGTCGCCAAAGAGATCGGCGTGGCGAATCACGTCATCGCGCTGGTAATGATGACCGAGAATAATAACTCGCGCGCCCGATTCGCGACGCGCTTCTTCTATGCGAGTTGCAACCTCAGCGTCCGACATAACGAGGTAATCTTCGAGAACGCGAGTTTGTTCCAAAACAGCTGTCATGCCAATCATTATAAACCTGTGCGTGAGTGAAGCGAAGGGGGAACACAACTGTAAACCAGTGTTAAAGATTTCATAGTTATTACGCAATACACACCCGTTCACACTCGCGTTTCCGCCCAATGGCTGAGAATTAACACTAATTTAACTTGCCATTCACCTCTCGTTAACATCTCGAAAATAGTCTGTCTCTTGCAGCTAATAATTTAAATTAAAAAACATTGCACACGTGCAAGGAGTAAATATGAAATCGCATATTCTGGCTATAGGACTATTTTTGTTTGTAACACTGGCGGGCGCACCCGCAATTTTCGCACAGGCGACGGGCGGACTGAGCGGCGTGGTTGCCGATCCGAACGGAGCATTGGTTCAAGGCGCGAACGTAACGGTAAAAAACACCGCGACGAACCTGACCCGCAACGCCGTCACCAACGACGACGGCCGCTGGACGATAACAATTTTACCGGTTGGAACTTATTCGGTGAGTTACGAGAAAGAGGGTTTTAAGAAAGCGCAGAGTGCGGCCGTCAATGTCGAGGCGTCTGTCACACGGTCGATCGATGTGACCCTCGAAGTCGGTGTGTCGGATGTCTTTGTCGATGTGACGAGCGATCAGGCACTCGTTCAGGCCGAGACTGCGGCCGTGACGCGGCAGATCACCGGCGACCAGCTTACAAAAACACCGACATCGACGCGCAGCTTTACGGGAATCTTGTCGAGCGAATCTGGCGTGTCGTCAGAACTTTCGCCGGTTGGCGTTAACGGGACGGGCAACATCTCGCCGTCGGTCAACGGCACACGAACAACCTCGACGAGCCTTTTCTTTAACGGCGTCGACGCGACGAACATCACCAGCAACGAGGGCTCGCTGAGCGACAACATCTCGCCCGCACCCGAAACGCTGCAGGAGGTCAAGCTGCAAACCTCACTCTACGATGCCTCGACGGGGCGCTCGGGTGGCGGCAACTTCCAACTCGTTACCAAGCAGGGCGGAAACGGATTTAACGGCACGATTTACTACTACGTGCAAAACAAAGCGTTCAACTCAAATGAGTTTTTCTTGTCGCAGAGCGGCAACGAAAAACCACGTGCGGACCGCACTGAGACTGGTTTTACGCTCGGCGGGCCTATAAAGAAGGACAAGATATTTTTCTTTGGCGGATATCAATACACCGACGCTAACACCGGCCTCGTCCCGACGGCTCGAACGCGAACCGTTTTGCCGCTCGCAATGACCGTGCTCGGCGCAGATCGCTCAAAAGCTGCAATCGCCGCGGCGTTCAACCAATTCAACGGCTGCACCGTCGGCACGACTTGTCTGCTCGCATCCGATGTCAGCGACGTGGCATTTAGGATCTTCAATCTTCGAAACCCGGTGACAGGCGGTTTTTATTTACCGTCGATAACAAATTTTCGCAATCTCGGAATCGTCGATCAGACAGGCACCGGAAGTTTTCAGTACGGCATGTTTCCGACTGTCACGAGCCGCACGCTGCAACGCAACAATCCGCTCGTCGAGGTTGTCAGCGTTCAGCCGTCGCTCTTTAAGCAGCATCAATTTACGACGCGGCTTGACGGACAACTCAGCCGTAATAACACATTGAGTGGAACATTCTTTTACTCAAATTTTCCGGGTCTCGACTCGTTCCCCGACCCGAACAGTCTCGCTTCTCCCACCACGCTTCAACGTAACGACCGCAACCGGACGCTATCGATCGGCGACACGCACATCTTCTCGTCAAACCTTATCAACGAGGTGCGATTCGGTTACTTCTCGCTCAACAACACGCGCTCGCTGACCGAGGAATTTTCGACCGGCGATTTTACGAACGCGGCGATCGGAGTGACTAACCCGGCATCGATCTTCGACTCGAGCGTTGCGACGACGCGGCTCGGTCATTACATCGGCCGCAACAACATCGCTAACTTCTCGTTCGGCGGCCCGAACGACTCGTTCAACCGCCGCAAGCAGGTCACGTTCAGCATCGGCGACAATGTGAACTGGATCACCGGCCGACACAACATCAAATTTGGCGGCGAATACAAACGCCATCAATTCCAAACAAACTTGCCCGAAGAACAGGCGACCGAGTTTGAAAAGTTTGACTCGTTCACGCAGCTGCTCACCGGCAACGCGACCGAGGCCGATACGCAATACGGCATCACGGACAAAGACTTTCGTTTTCAAGATTACGGTTTTTACATCACCGACGATTTCAAGCTAAGTCGCAAATTGAGTTTGAATCTCGGTCTGCGATACGAGCTGTTTATGTGGCCGACTGAGAAAAACGGTCGCATCGGCAACTTCGACCTCGAACCGTTCCTGCCGTGCTTTGCGGCAACCGGCGGCAGCAATGCGTTGTGCGACAATCCGACGCCGGGATTTTTGATACCTAACAACGCGTCGGCAACCGGCGTCGCAATTGTGGACAGCGCTGTCGCCGTCACCAACCGGGCGAACAACAAACACACGCTAAAGGGTCAGGACACGAACAACTTCGCGCCCCGCGTAGGTTTGGCATATGCCTTTAACGACAAACTCGTCGTTCGCGGTGGTTATGGTTTGTTTTATGATCGTCCGTCGGCGGCGTTCATAAACACTGTGTTCTCGAATTATCCGTTCCTACGCGAAGTTGAGATCACCGTGCCGAGCGGCAACGTCGCGATTGCCTCAGCGTTTTCGGGCGTCGCGACAAACATTCCGCTTGATCAATGGCTGCCGTTCAGAATTGTCAGAGCCGCTGGTGCAACCGGCGCGTATCAAATACGCGACAACACGCCTGTGTTTGTCGATTCGCGTGGCACGCCGCAAGGAGCCGCCTGCGTTCCGACGACTGGCGTTGGCTGCACACGCGGCAACATCGCCGAGACATTCGAGTTTCGCGCCGTCGATCGTAATCTAAAGACCCCGTTCATCCAGCAGTGGAATGTCGGCGTGCAATACGAACTCGTCAAAGACCTGCTCTTCGAAGCTCGTTACGTTGGCACGATGGGCAAAAATCTGCTCGTCGCGACGGCGCTCAATCAGGGATTTGACCTCAACGACCCGAACACGCCCGATCACATCTTCGAGCGGTTCAATCAGGCGTACGTTGCCGCCGGAGCGCCGAATGGAGCGCTCAATGCCGGCTCGACGGCGAGAGCACGCGGCCTGGGTCGCGCGTTCGGTTTTCTTAATACAGTGACCGGTCAGACCGATCTCAATCTGTCGGCGGCGAACGGCACTTACATCAACTTCGAAGCTCGCGTTCCGATCCTCGGTTTTAACGTGCCCGAGGCGTTGCTGCTGCAATCGAAGGGCTATTCGAATTATCACGGCGGGCAGTTCAGCCTGACAAAACGAATGTCGCGCGGGCTGCAATTCAACGCGGCTTACACGTTTTCGAAGTCGATCGACGTGATGTCAACCGACCCGGGCTCGACGGCCGGCAGCGGCAAACCCGACGTGCCGAACAGCGGATTTATCGCTCAAGGCGACTCGCGAAATCTCGATGGCAATCGCGCTCTGTCCGATTTTGACCGCACGCACCGCTTTAGCACGAACTTCGTTTGGGAAATTCCGACCAGTGGAAACACCAATCGATTCGTCAGCGGCTGGTCTGTATCGGGCTTTTTCCAGGCGCAATCCGGAACGCCGTTCACGGTGTTTGCGTCCGAGCCTGAGATCGCAAACGTCAGCCAGCTCACGAATCTCACACGCGGCTCCGGCGGGCTTTATCGTCTCGGCTTTGGCCGTCCGAATATTTCATGCGACGCCGCGAGTGTCGTATCGAATGCGACGACGAGCAATCTTAATGTGATCAACTCCAGCTGCTTTAGCTCACCGCTTGGCGGGTTCGGCAGCTTAGGTCGCAACACGTTCCGTGGCCCGATGCAGAAACGGCTTGATCTTAGCTTTGCAAAGAGCACAAAGGTGAACGAACGCATCAGCTTCGAGCTTGGCTTCGATCTGTTTAATGTTTTCAACACGGTGAACTTTGCAAATCCGAACAGCGACCTGCAAGACTCGGTCGATTTTGGCATCGTCACGAATACGCTCGGCGGGCCGCGTGTCGGACAGTTTCGTGCGAAGCTACGGTTCTAAATAGTGCAAAAGCCCGCGCGTCAGCAAGGGAACATTCAAGAGACGTTCTGGATAACGCAGGACGGTAGCAAGAGCCGCGCGTTCCGGCTACCGCCCCTTGCTAACGCGCGGGTTTGTGCATATCGGCCAGTCCTATACAATTTAGTTTACGCAAATCATGCAGCAGAGCATTTTGATCATCGAGGACGATCCTGATATCGCCGAAAGCGTGAGGTACAACCTTCAACGCGAGGGCTTGGTCGTGAATATCGCGCAGAGCGGCGAGCAGGGTTTTAAGATGGCGACCGACCCGGTTCGGACGCCGTCCCTGATCGTTCTCGACCTGATGCTGCCCGGTATGAACGGCTCGGAAGTTTGCGAGCGTCTGCGGCGCAAACCTGAGACTGAGAAAATTCCAATTATTATTTTGACTGCAAAAGCGTCCGAGGCTGACAAGATCACCGGTCTTGATCTCGGCGCCGACGATTACATGACAAAGCCGTTCTCGGTCAAAGAGCTCACGGCGCGTATCCGCGCGGTTCTGCGTCGTGCGAACGAGGACGCGTCGCCGTCGTACAAGGACGAAAAGTTGACAATCGATTTCGACGACGTTCGCGTAACGTGCTGCGGCAACGAGGTAAAACTCACACGTAAAGAATTTGCTCTGCTGACCGCGCTGGTAAAAAGTCAAAATCGCGTGGCGACGCGGCAAAAGCTGCTCGACATCGTTTGGGGTTACGACTATTACGGCGACACGCGAACGCTCGACGTGCACGTGCGACGGCTGCGACAGAAACTCGGCGTTGAGTGTGCAGTTTCGATCGAAACTGTCGTCGGCGTCGGTTATCGGTTTACTGGCAGCTACTGAGTTGCAGAAGCCCGCGCGTGAGCAAGGGCGTAAGCGAATCGCAGAACTTGTCGATTCTCGCTGTTAGTCATCATAATTTTGAACTGAGTGTATCGCCCTTGCTTACGCGCGGGCTTTGGCAACTTTGGATTTAATGTTACAAACTGCCGTAATAAAAGACGCTGCGAGCTCTTCGCGTCTGCTGCTCAACGAAATGATCAGCAGCATGCGCGAGGGCATCATTCTGGTCGAGCACGACGGCGTGATCTCTGCGTCGAATGAAGCTGCGAGTGACTTTCTCAGTGGCAAAAATTTGGAATCTCAACATTTAAGCGCCGTGATCGACGACGAGTTAATTCACGATGCGTTTGAGCGGGCCCTCGCTCATAATGAGCGGACTGAAACCACGGTCGAGATCCGCGTTCGCAACGACAATCGCGTTTACGATATGCGCGTGACGCCGTTGAGTTTCGCGGATAAGAAAGGTCACGCGAGTGCGATTGGTATCTTCTACGACATCACGCGTCTCGAAAGATTAGAAAAAGTTCGCCAGGAGTTTTTGTCGAATGTCTCGCACGAGCTTCGCACGCCGCTGACGTCGATACTCGCATTTGTCGAAACGCTCGAAGACGGCGGCCTTTACGACCGCGAAAACAATCAGCGTTTTCTCGAAGTCATCCGCCGCAACGCCGAGCGGATGCATCATCTGATCGACGACATTCTCGAACTCTCGGCGATCGAGGCCGGCAAGATCGAGATCGCAGCGAGAGAATTTCCGCTCTCGCCGCTTGTCAATGAGGTGTGGTCGTCGATGGCGCGAAAGGCGGAGAAAAAGAATATCTCGTTCACCAATGAGGTCGCAGGCGATATAGTGATCTTTGCAGATTCGCGGCGGATCGAACAGATTCTGACAAACCTTTTCAGTAACGCCGTCAAATTCACTCGCGATGGCGGCAGCATCGCCGTCGCTTACGACAGATCGAATTCTTTTCACCAAATTCGCGTGATCGATAACGGCGAAGGAATCGCGCCGGAGCAACTGCCGCGCATCTTCGAACGGTTTTACAGAACCGACACGGCGCGTTCGCGTGAGCTTGGCGGCACAGGCCTCGGTCTCGCGATCGTCAAGCACCTTTCACGTCTGCATGGCGGCGAAGCCCGCGTCGAATCGACGCCCGGCAAAGGCTCGACCTTTATTATCGAACTGCCGCTTGCGGGCTAAATCACACCGAAGATCTTTTCGATTATTAAAACTATTCCGTAAGAAATTGCGGCGATTGCGGCGGCGGCTGGAATCGTCAAAACCCATGCCCAGACGATGCGCCCCGCCACGCCCCATTTGACTGCGGAGAAGCGTTTTGCCGAACCGACGCCGACGATAGCTCCGGTGATCGTGTGCGTCGTCGAAACCGGAACGCCGGTGACAGTGACCGCGGCAAGCGTCATGGCGGCCGCAGTTTCTGCACAAAAACCGCCGACCGGCTGCAGTTTCACGATCTTTGTGCCCATTGTTTTTACGATGCGCCAGCCCCCTGAGAGTGTTCCGAGACCGATAGCTGCGTGAGCCGTCAACACGACCCATAAAGGTATGTCAGGCAGTTTGCCGGCAGGCGTCATTTGCAGAAATCCGCCGGCCACGAGCACAACTGTGATGATGCCCATCGTTTTTTGTGCGTCATTACCGCCGTGGCCGAGCGAGAAAGCCGCCGCCGAGAACAACTGACCGACGCGAAAGACCTTGTCCACCTTGCTCACCGAGACCTTATGAAATATCCAATAGACGATCACCATTAGCGTAAAGCCGATGGTCATGCCGATCAGCGGTGAGAGCACGATGAACGAAAGCGTCTTGATCCAGCCCTCGGCTTTGAGGACGACCTGCGGGCTGTTCCAGCCGAAGTGCCAAATGTATGACGCGATGGCGGAGCCCGCGTAACCGCCGACGAGCGCGTGGGAGCTCGAAGTCGGCAAACCGAGATACCACGTTATTAAATTCCAGATGATCGCGCCGATCACGCCTGCGAGCAACACAAACAAGCGGTCGTCGTCGGGGATAATGGCTATATTCACCATGTCACCGCCAATGGTTTTGGCGACCGCCGTGCCGAATACAAGAAACGCGATGAAGTTGAAAAACGCGGCCCACGCGACGGCAACACCGGGCGAGAGTACACGCGTTGCTACAACTGTTGCTATCGAATTTGCCGCGTCGTGAAATCCGTTCACATAGTCGAACGCCAGCGCGACAATAATGATCAATACCACGAGGGCGAATGATGCGGTTTGGACATCCATAAATTCAGTTGTCAGTGGTCGGTTGTCGGTGGTCAGCCAGAAAATGATTCTGACAACTGGCCACTGACAACTGACTACTGCTTAGTTGTGTTTCAGAACTATGCTCTCAATGATATTGCCGACGCTCTCGCAGCGGTCGGTTCCGTGTTCGAGGATCTCGTAAAGCTCTTTCCACTTAATGATCTTTACGGCGTCTGAGTTTTTGAAGAGGGCAGCCATCGCACGGAAGTAAACTTCGTCGGCATCGTTTTCGAGACGCTGAATATCGAGGAGATTCTGCTCCATTCCCTTTGCTGTCTTAAGGTGCGAGACGGCACCATGTATCTCGACCGTCTGTTTTTGCAGTACAACGGCAAGCTCTACGGCAAACGGGTCTGACTCATGAATGTTGTACATCACCACGGCCCGAGCCGCCGCATCAATGTAATCGCAAACGTCGTCAAGAGCGACCGAGAGAGTGTAAATGTCTTCGCGGTCAAAGGGCGTGATGAACGATTTGTTGAGTTTTGTAGTGACGCTGTGAGTGATCTCGTCGCATTCGTGTTCGACGCTCTTGATCTTTTTTGACAAGGAGTCAAAATTCTCATCTGACCCCTGCAAAAGCTCAACGAGAAGCGCCGCCGCCTCTTGTATCTTCACGGTCATTTGCGAAAATAATGCGAAATAGTGGTCTTCTTTCGGTAAAAAGCTAAAAGCCATGCACGAAAATCTCCTGATCTGGATTAAAAGGTGAAATTAGAATAAACGACAATGCGCGCCGATGTCTATCCGCAGCCGTGGATTGAGACAAATTTTGGCGGATCGAATGTCGTTATCACATGCTGTGCTTGATAAACGCAGCCTCGCGGAGATATACATTCAGTTCGCAGATATCTTTGACATAATCGCCGATGCGTTCGAGGTGTTTTGCCACAAACAGTAAATGGGCGGCGCACGTCGTAAGGCTGGGGTCCTCGATCATCTGTTCGAGCAGCTCATTAAACACGCGGTGGTACGCTTCGTCTATTGTTTTGTCGCGTTTGATGATCTCGCGAGATGCGTCTGCATCCTCGCGAGTAAACGCGTCGAGCGAATCGCGGAGCATTTTTCGCGCAATCTCGGCCATCTGCGGGAAATCAACGTAGTCTTTTATCCGCGGCTCGTTGTTGAGCACCAGCGCGGACTCGGCGATGTTGCCGGCGTGATCGGCGATGCGCTCAAGGATCGGTGTGATCTTTGCGACCGAGATCACAAATCGCAGATCGTGGGCGGCCGGCTGCTGCAGCGCGAGTATCTCGATGCTCATACGGTCGATCTCGAGCTCCATCTGGTTGATCGCGACATCCTCGTCGAGAACCCTTTGCGCCAATTCGCTGTCGCGTGTTGTCAGAGCCTGCATCGAGCGCTCGACCGCTGCCTCGGTCGCAGCGCCGAGCGCCATTAACTTTTCCTGCAGCACGCCGAGAGGTTGATCGATAATTCTGTGTTCCATAGTGACAAACTAAATTGTACTAACTTCTAACCGAATCGGCCGGTTATATAGTCCTCAGTTAACTTCTCATCCGGATTCGTAAACATTTTTTGCGTTGGATTGTATTCGATCAGCTTTCCAAGCATAAAGAACGCCGTGCGATCCGACACTCGTGCGGCCTGCTGCATGTTGTGCGTGACTATCACGATCGTGTAATCCTTCTTCAATTCGACGACCAATTCTTCGATCTTTTGCGTCGCTATCGGGTCGAGAGCCGACGCCGGTTCGTCCATAAGGATGACTTCGGGCTGGACGGCGAGCGCCCGGGCGATGCACAACCGCTGCTGTTGTCCGCCCGACAGGCCAAAGGCCGAGGTGTTAAGCCGGTCTTTGACTTCTTCCCACAACGCAGAGTCGCGAAGCGCCTTTTCGACGCGATCGTTCAAGTCGTCTTTGCTCGAGTGAATTCCGTTTATTCGAATGCCGTAGGCGACGTTCTCGAAAATCGACTTTGGGAACGGATTCGACTTTTGAAAAACCATCCCAACCTTACGCCTAAGGGCGACGACGTCGGTGCCGGATGAATAAATATTCTCGCCGTCGATAACGACATCGCCCGTCGCACGCGTGCCCGGTATCGTGTCGTTCATCCGGTTCAGCGTACGCAAGAACGTCGATTTACCACAGCCCGACGGCCCGATGAACGCGACGACCTGTCGCTCGGGAATGTCGAGCGTGACGTCGAAGAGCGCCTGCGCCTTGCCATAGAAAAAATCCAGACTGGCAATTTTGATCTTTGCTTCCATCTTCTAAAACTTCTTACGTGTCAAAAATCTCACCACGATGTTAATAAAAAGGATCAGTCCAACCAAAATGAGAGTTGCCGCCCATGCCATCGCATGTTCGACCTCAAATGGTCCCGTCGCGTAATTAAATATCTGCACGGTCAGCGACGCCATCGGCTGATCCAGGAAAACGTTGTAAAAGCGGCTGTTAAGTGCCGTAAATAGCAATGGCGCGGTCTCACCGGTGATGCGGGCAACCGCGAGCATCGCGCCGGTCGCGATGCCCGACGCAGCCGCAGGCAAAACTATATTCCATGAAACGCGCCACTGCGGAGCACCGAGAGCCAGAGCGCCCTCGCGCATCGACCCGGGCACGAGCCTGATCATTTCTTCGGTGGTGCGTGCGACGATCGGAATAACAATTACCGATAATGCCAGCCCGCCTGCCAAACCCGACTGCCGGCCCATCGGCATGACGACCAGTGTGTAGATAAAGATACCAATAATGATCGACGGAATTCCGATCAGCGTGTCCGCGACAAAGCGAACTGAGCTGCCAAACCAGTTTTTGCCGTATTCGGCAAGATAGACGCCCGCCGCGATGCCGATCGGCAGGCCGATAGCCGACGCCAGCAGAGTCATCAGAGCAGAGCCTAGAATCGCGTTGCCGATCCCGCCGCCTTCGCCGACGGGCTTTGGCGTATCGATCAAAAACTGAAAACTGAGTGATGTAAATCCGCGAAAAGCGATGTACGAGATAATCAATACAAGAATCACGATCGCGATGCCGGCGCACGCCGCCGTCGCCGTCGTCATGAGGCTGTTAACCAACCTACGTCGCGAGGTAAAATCCATAATGCTAAATGTGTCCGGCGGCTCGCACATCCCTCGTCACTCTTAAGACGAGGAGCTTTGCAACGGCATTGACGACAAATGTGACCAGAAATAACACAAGGCCCATCTCGACGAGCGCGCTTAGGTAAAGCTCGTCGGTCGCGTCGGCAAAATTTGCAGCCAAGACCGAAGCGATGGTGTACGCGGGCTCAAACAACGACGCGGTTATCTGCGGCGAATTGCCGATGACCATCGTCACGGCCATCGTCTCGCCAAGCGCGCGGCCCAGCCCGAGCACGACCGCGCCGGCGATTCCCGAAGCGGCGTTGGTCAGCACGATCTTGGTTGTCTCCCACTTTGTAGCGCCGAGAGCCAGCGCGGCTTCTCGTTGAGTCGTCGGCACGGCTTCGAGAACATCGCGAACAACGGCCGTGATGATCGGTGTGATCATCACGGCGAGAATGATGCCGGCCGTCAGCATGCCGATTCCTGTAAGGCGTCCCTCGAATAGCGGCAGCCAGCCCAGATAGTCCTGCAGAACGGCCCCGAGATAATTACGTATAAACGGCGCCAGGACAAAAATACCCCAGAGTCCGTAAACAACCGACGGGATGGCGGCAAGCAGCTCGACGAGAAACGCGATCGGGCGGGCGATGCCTTTTGGCGCCTGTTCGACCAGAAAGACCGCGATCCCGAGCGAAACCGGCACGGCCAGTATCAACGCGATCAGCGACGATACGACCGTGCCGTAAATAAAGGGAAGTGCTCCAAACTGTGCCTGCGACGGATTCCACTCGCGGCCGATCAGGAATCCAAATCCAAACCGCTCGAGCGTCGGTATGGAATTGAGAACCATCATTACGACGATTGCGGCCACGATAAGCAAAATGGTCGCGGCCGCAACCAGAAGAACGGACTTGAAGATTTTATCGCCGAGGGCGCCAGTTTGTGCCAAGGTTATTGTTTAAGCGGCTTGCCTCCGCTCGTTAGGGATTTTATCTTGCCCTCGACCTTTGTGACCAGACCGGCCGGAAGCGGTGCGTAATGCAAATCCGCGACAAATTTGGTTCCGTCGTGAGTTGCCCACCACAGAAATTCTGCCAGAGCCTTACCGCGTGCTTCGTCAGCCTGATCCTTATATGCGAGCACATACACGATGCCGGAGATGGGATAGGCCGTCGCACCGGACGCGTTCGTGAACTGGGTTCGCAGATCGTCCGGTATCTTTGCGGCGATCTCGGCCGCCGCGGCGCTCACGCTCTCGCCATTAGGCTCGACAAAGTTGTCAGATGAGTTTTTGATAAGAGCGGTCGGAAGTTTGTTGGCCTTTGCAAACGTCAGTTCGACGTAGCCGATCGTGTTCGGGGTGTTTTTGACCTGACCCATCACGCCTTCGTTGCCTTTTGCACCGATGCCAACGCCCTCAGGAAGCTGCGGATTTTTTGTCCTGCCGATCTTTTCCTTCCATTCAGGCACCGTCTTTGAAAGATAGTCGGTAAAAACGTCGGATGTTCCGCTGCCGTCGGCACGAAAAACCGGCGTAATAGTTGCGTCCGGAAGTTGAGCGTCCGCGTTTTCTTTCTTGATCTTATCGTCGTTCCACTTTTTGATCTTGCCGAGATAAATATCTGAAACTACCTCAGGCGAAAGGCGAAGCGGCTGCGTCACGCCCTCAAGATTGTATGTAATCACGACCGCGCCAAGCACCACGGGAATATGGACGATCTCGCCCGGCGCCTGTTTCAGTTCGTCGTCTGTCATTGCCGCATCTGTTGCTCCAAAGTCGCTAGTCCGGTTTTGTATCGCCTTGATGCCGGCGCCGGAACCGGTCGACTGGTAATCGATCTTTACCGTTGGATTGAGCTTGCCGAATTCGCTCGTCCATTTGTCCATCATCGGCTTGACGAATGTCGAGCCGGAGCCTTGAATTTGAACGCCTCCACTGCCGGTTGACGAACCGCCGCCTTCGGACCCCATCTTTTGACCGCTACATGATATTCCGATAGCAACGGCGCAGAGCAACAAAAAGAATGTAACTTTAACTATTAGCTTATTTATGATCACTTTTATCTCCTAAAATCTGTTTAATTGCTTTCCAACATTACCTGTGCAAGACTCGAGGCATAGCAAAACGTGTACGACCCTGAGAGAAACATATGCCAGGATTAAGTTGTGTTCTTGACTGCAAGACACAATTTATACCGAATCTTCAATAAGTGCGAAGTCGGGAACCAAATATTTAACATTGATTTAACGTGAATTTAACACGCAGTGTTTACATTCACTAACAACAGTAAATCTGACCGAAGTCGAGGAACCTATGGACCTTATAAACGACCTTGAAAACGAGATGGCGTTTGCGTTCTTTGTTGAGAAAAAACACAGCCAAAAAATCGATTCTAGAGAGTCGTTGGCGTTGATTCGTAACATCCGATCATCGCTTCTCAAGGTTGCAGCTAAGAGCACCGATTCGGATCATCAGGCCGAACTGGAAAAGGCAGCCCGCGGCATGCATGGGTAAACTTCTTTACCTTTCTTTACTGATTACCATCCACAACTAGCAGCAAACTTCCACTCTTACGTTTTACATCCAAAACCTGCAATTATGCCGTGCCTTGTGATTGCGCGGCCTGAGATTTAGAATCACGTTATACAGCTATCCCGGAGGGATCATGAATAAATTACTATTTGGCAAGCGTATTGCCGCAATGTCTTTGGCCGCGGCAATGCTGCTGACGCCTATTGCGTCGTTAGCACAGACGCAGATCAAGGCTCCCAAGAATAAATACAAAGTTCAGGACGACGTAAAACTCGGCACGCAGGCTTCGGCCGAGGTCGAAAAGCAGTTTCCGATAATCACTGACGCAGATGCGGCGAACTACATCTCGCGTGTCGGTAGCCGACTGGTTACGGCGATACCGCCGGAATTTCAGCATCCCGAATTCACATACAGATTCAAGTGGGTCAACGCGAGCGACATCAACGCGTTCGCGCTGCCCGGCGTGCCGATGTATGTAAATCGCGGCCTGATGCAAGCGGCCAAGAACGAAGGCGAGCTCGCCGGCGTGATGGCACACGAGATCAGCCAT
Organism: Pyrinomonadaceae bacterium; assembly: GCA_049679945.1. GTDB lineage: Bacteria > Acidobacteriota > Blastocatellia > Pyrinomonadales > Pyrinomonadaceae > OLB17. The sequence goes on from JBAUGW010000035.1 coordinate 19,572, forward strand.
GGAGCGCTTCGTCACGCGACGGCGCAGGCCACGAAACAGGGCAGTGCGAAGAACACGCTCGGCACGCTCGGCATGATTATCGGCGGTGCGATCTTAGGCGGACAAACGGGCGCGCAGCTCGGTATGCTCGGTGCGCAAGCGTGGGCGACAAAATACAGCCGGGAGTACGAGTCGCAGGCTGATCTTTTGGGAGCGCGAATCATGGCAAATGCGGGCTACGATCCGCGCGATCTTGCGAATATGTTTCAGACGATCGCGAAGCAGGGCGGCGGTCGCGGCCCCGAATGGCTCTCCAGCCATCCCGATCCGGGCAACCGCTTTGAGAAGATAAATAAAGAAGCGCAGCTTCTGCGCGTTTCGTCAAACCCGATCAAGATCACGCGCGATTTCGAACGCATACTGGCGAAATTCCGCGCGATGCCAAAGGCCAAGACCATGGCCGAGATCGAAAAGGACGCAAAAAATAACAGCGGCACAAACCCGACCGCCGGCGGCAAATACTCTGAGAATGTTGCTTATCCATCGAGCCGTTATCGCGCCGTTAGCGGCGGTGCCATACGATTTAATGTTCCGGATAACTGGAAAGAGTTTCCGAATGGCTCGGACATAATGTTCGCACCCGAAGGCGCTTACGGCGACGACGGCATCACGTACGGAGCGATGGTCGGCACCTACGCCGGGCAGGGAAATCTCGCACAGGACACGCAGGATTATTTGAAAGGCATTCTCGACGGCAACAAATACCTGCAGCAACGCGGCAGCATCTCACGCACAACGATCAACGGCCGTAACGCTTATGTGACGACGCTTTCCGGACGCTCGCCAGTTACAAACCGGACAGAACTAGTCACTGTTTACACGACGCAGCTCAGCAACGGCCAGATGATCTACTTCGACATGGTCGTGCCCGAAAACGAGTCGAATTCCTATTCGAACGCTTTTAGGAGCATTCTCAACTCGGTCAGATTTAACGATTAGTCAGAACCGCCTGCGTCAGTGGGCGGCCAGCTTGAGAAAATTATTAGCCGCAGATTTGCTTAAGATCTGCGGCTTATTTCTATGGAATGACCGGTGGTCCGACTAGAAACACATCCCAAGCCCATCGGCCAAGCTGCGCATCATTTGCGTCTCTGACCCGCGCCCGGTACTTGAAACGATTACCGTCCTGATCAACCCATCTTGATTCGCGGTAATCCAATTCAATCTTCCGCAGGCCAAGTTGAGGTAAAGTATGTAGTTCCGAAGTCTCGGAAACACCATTGTGGTTTACGTCCTGCCACAATCTAAGGCTTGAAAATACCGAATCACGCCGTGTGATGAAACCGTCGCGGTTACCGCCATTTTGCAACTTGTCAAATACAGCAAGTGCAAGAAATCCATTCCTCGCTTCACCAGCGGGTGGTGCGGGCTGTTGTGTAAAGTTACCAAATAGCTCGCGTCCATTATCGATCATCCCGTTTCCATTACGGTCAAGCGTAAGCCAGACTTCATCAGCTCCAACCGCTGTCCAGGAAAGCCGTTCGACGGTTCCGTCTGAGTTTAGGTCAAAATCGACTCCACTCAGTGCATCGGTTAATGCAAAGCCGTCTCCGTCAATGTCGATCACAATCGGTGAATTGGGACAGTTTCCGCCCGCATCAACGCAGCAACCCTTGCAGACGCTCCAACTCGTTCCGGAATCGCAAAAGTCGGGATCGACTGGTGGATTTACGCACGGGGGTGGGCAGCACCAGCCGGGATTCAGTGCGCTCGCGGTCGTACCACTCGGACACTGATTCGAACTGGGCATACGGACTGCATTTGCACAAAGAGTTGGACATCCTTCATAGAAAATCTTCCAAAATCTTTGTGTGCAGCCATTACAATAAAAGGGGCGGTTATTTATTTGCTCGCAAATAAAGCCAATTTCGCCAAACGTTCCGTACGGGTAATTAATTCCGCCCGGAGGAGGGTTGGGACTAATTGAATCATCAGGCGGCCTGTCACATATACCTAACTGCGCACATCCGTCATCCGAGACGCTTGCACAGGCGATACGATTCGGTAACGCTGTGGAAGTTTGCCAAACACAACCTCCCGGGTCTGTACTATTTTCGGATTCAAGGCCGAATGTCAAAAAAAAGGAGGTCTATTTTTGGAATGAAAATGCTATTGAGATATTCAGGTTTCTCGGTGATAAATAGATAGCGTCCTGATTCGGGATCTTTACGGCTAAAGCGGCCATTTGTCCAAGCTGTATCGTCCGTAAACCCGACTTGGTGTATATCTAGGATCACTTTTTCGATATCCTCCATTCCTTGTTCACGGGCGTATTTTGTCCAATGTTCAACCATATTCACAGGTGGCTTAAGCATGATACGCTCTTCGGCCCGCAAAACTTTTACATCTGTATGCCGAAGCTCGACCGGGATCGCGATCCCAGCGTTTTCGGGTTTTCGCTCCGTAGCTCCGTATTTAGGTTCCCTAAGCATCAAGTTGATCCACAACCAATTGATGTCCTTGCCGGATGTATTAGTGATCTCTAAAGTTACTCTTTTAAGCCAATCAGACCCAGCCATTATTTCTCTGCTTGGCATTTCCTTGCCATCAATATTTACTACAACCTCAATCGGTGTATTCGAGTAAATATACTTCGCAGGCTGCTCGACCCGACGAAGTTTGTCCTGTGCTGCACCGGCAAATACCGCGCAAATTACCACGAGCATCACTGCTGCTCCTTTTGTAAATGTTTTGATTTTATTACCTCCTTTCCGCAATCACGGGAGAGTGGGTGGCTTACGTTAGAAAGGTTGTTTGGTCTTCGAAAGGCGAAACAACCGCGAATCGTTGTCCAAGCGAGTTTTGGGCTAACAATGCGCAATATACTCCGATAGGGATGGCGTGTCAACGAAAAGGTGCGGAGATTATTCTGTTGAAGCGTTATGTCTAAATGGATGTCCCGCTTTCACAGTTGTTAGCAGCAGCATCGCGAGTATCGACACGCACGCGCTTGCGATGAACGCCGTCGGCGCGCCGAAGTTGTTCCACGTCAAACCAAACAGCAGCGACGCGGGGAAGACGGTGATGCCGAACGCGAGATTGTAAAGCCCATACGCCGTGCCGCGTTTATTCTCGGGCACCATGTCGGCGACGAACGCCTTTTCGACGCCCTCGGTCATGCCAAAATACGTGCCGTAAATTATAAAGAGCAGCCACACCTGCCACGCCGAATCGACAAACGCAAAGCCTGCATACACGAGTGCGTAAACCAGCCAGCCCGACATTATCAACGTTCGGCGCCCAAACTTATCCGACAGATGTCCGCCAACTAGCGAGCTCAACACTTTGCTGATGTGCAGCGTCATCCACAGCAGCGGCAGCAGAAGCGGGGAAATCCCTGCATCGGTAGCACGCAGCAGCAGAAATGCGTCGGTCGAGTTTGACAGCGTAAACAGCGCGATCACGAGCAGAAAGCGCTTGAAGTTGCCGTCAAAGCCTTTGAGCGAAAGTTTGGGCGGCTCGGCGTGCGTGTCGGCTTGTTTAGGGCGCTCATGCACAAAGAACGCTACGACAAGCAATCCGACGAAAACCGGTATCGCGGCAAAGAGGAAGACTTGCTGGTATTCGAGCACCGTCGGACTCGCGGTGTTTGCCGCAAAGATCGTCAGCAAAACAAATCCCGCGATCGGGCCGATAACTGCGCCGAGATGATCGGCGGCGCGATTAAATCCAAACGCAAAGCCGCGTTCGTTCTGCGGTATTCCCTCGACAAGCAGCGCATCGCGCGGAGCTCCGCGAATGCCTTTGCCGATGCGGTCGGTCATTCGAACGGCCAAGACCTGCGGCCAGCTTGTCGCAAACGCTAAAAAAGGCCGCACCAACGCCGATAGTGAATAACCCGCAAAAACCGGCAGCTTTCGCGTCCCAAACCTATCGCTCAGATAACCCGAAACCAGTTTCAACAAACTCGCAACCGACTCCGCAAACCCTTCGATCAACCCGATCGCAAACGGCGACGCGCCCAAACTCAGCGCCAAAAACGCCGGCAACAGCGGATAAACTATCTCGCTCGAAACATCATTTAGCAGCGCAACAAAACTCAGCGCCAACACGTTCGGCGGCAAGCGACGATAACGCTGCCAGAGCGAAGTAGGCTTTTCTTGAACATCGGCAGGCATTTAGCGGGTGGTCGCAGGGTTAGGTTTTGTTGTCGCTTTTGATGAGCCGTAGAGAAGGAAAAATGCGCTGCCCGCGACTGCGACAGCGATGATGATCGCGACGATGGCGACGCGCAACGCCATCTTGACGGTTTGCTTGAGCATTTTGAAGGCGATGAATGCGATCACGAGAAAAATGAGTAGAAAGGCGATTGCGACCAAGGTCATTGTCATGATGATTTTTCCTCCAGCGCTTTTTCTATGGCGTCGATATCTTGCTCGGTCAGTTCCGCAGATTCGGTTGGCAGCGAATATTTCCCATCCGCCCACGCGCCGAAATCGAGCAGCTTGCACCGCTCGGAGCAGAACGGGCGAAATTCGTTGTCCTCGTATTGAGTTTCCGTACCGCATCGCGGGCATTTGACCATCAACATACGCCAAGATTATCACAGGCGGGCGGCCAAGTAATGCGAACAACCGCGCGACGAGAAGCGTACTCTAAACCTCGGAACTGTGATAAAAAGGAACTGATATGAGCGATTATAAAGAGAAATTCGAATCGTGGACAAAGCGGGCGACGGAGAAGTTTGAAGAGATCGATGCTCAGCTCGGGCTGAAGGAAAAGATCGAGGGCGGCGCGAAAGTTGTTGTCGATGCGGCCAAATCGAGCGCCGATTTTATAAAGACAGAGGCGGAGAAAACCGACCTCGGCAAACGCGCGGTCAAGGTCACCGAAGACGTTATTGATTCGGCCAGCGGCGTGGGCCGGGCGGCTTGGAACGTAAGCGAACCGGTTCGCGACGCGGCGACAGACGTCGGCTCAAAAGCCGGCGGCGTAGTTGTCGACACAGCGGAAAAAGCCGGTGATTTTGTCGGCGGTGCGGCTGACACGGTCGGCACAAACGCAAAGCGTGTCGCCAAAGTCGTCGGTTTTGGTGCGAGCGTGTCTACAACGCTCGAAGCCGGTTTGAAATCGGCCAAAAAGGCGGCCGACTGGGCAAAGGAAGATCCGATGCGCGCCGCGACAACTGGCGCTTCGATGGCGATCGGCGCCGGGCTTGGAATTATTTTTACAGGATTGAGTTCGCATTGGCTACTAAATTCGGCGATTCCAACTTGGTCTGTCAAGAAGCTCGCTGAACAATTTAACGGCTATCTCAAACGCCGCGAGGAACTCATCGACAAAGGAGCGCTCAACCAAGCCGACGCCGAGCGCATCGCGTTCGAGCGCGACATTGCAAAACGAATCGGTGCACCGCTGCTAGGCGCGTTTTCATTCGCCTCCGGCGCCGTGATGATGACCAATATACTCAATCCGGCGACGGTCACTGGCTTTCCGATCGGCAACATCATCGGCGGCAATCCGCTGCTCGAAGGCGTCTGGTTCTTTGGCAACGGAATGGTGTGTTTTAAGACGAGCTACGACTTTTTTATGATCGCTCTCGACGGACAAGAAGATGTCGAGAAGATGGTACGCGAGATAAAAGGGCTGCTCCCTGCGGTCGCGTAACGCGGGCAGAAACGCGAGTGTTAACGAGCGTGTTTCTGTTGATTGCGATACTAGTGAAGTGCAATGAAACCGTTTGGCGAGGATTGGGATTACGGCGATTTTCCCTTAGCCTATTTAATTACGTTTCGTACCTACGGAAGTTGGCTCCATGGAGACAAACGCCGTTCGGTTGACACTCATCGAGGTCAAAACAAGTTTCGCTCGTCAACCATCAAACCGAATGCAAAGCTTGAGGCAAAGATGGCTCGCAATATGGGCCAACAAGAATTCACCCTAAATAGAGAAATGCGTAGGGTAGTTGTCTCAGCGATTAAGGCGGTATGTCAACATCGAGGCTATCAACTGCTCGCAATCAATGTTCGGTCCAATCACGTTCATATCGTTGTTTCCGGACAGATGAAACCTGAGGCAATTGCGGACGCCTTCAAAAGCTATGCAACGCGAGAGCTGAGATCGAACTCGCTGATCGCCGGCGATCTAAAACCGTGGGCACGAGGACGTAGTCGACGCTACCTATGGAAAGAAAGTCATGTTGAACGCGCTATTGCTTACGTACTCTACGAGCAGGGCGATACGGAATTCGACATGGGTGAATGAGGTTGCGGGGGGCGCAAGACGAGTGTTAACAAGCGTGTCTCAGTAGAATCAGACCAGCTCAATACAACGAACACACGCTCCCTAACGGTCGCGTTTCTCCCCGATCAGTTGATCTGTATCGGAAAAGGCACGAAGCACAAAACAAAAATTATCAGTGCGAGGAAGGCAACGGCCTTCCTTTTTGCGTCTAATGCCGAAGTGTCCCAAGGCGTCGGGTGGCGGATCTTCATCATTATGCCGAGTATTATCGCGATCAAAAAGCCGCTCGGGCTATTGAAAAAGTAATAACCGACAACCGACAACGTCGCCATTACGACAAACGCAACGCGGCCGGTCCAATAATGAATTTTCTCGCCAAACACGGCATAGATCGCGTGGCCACCGTCGAGCTGGCCGGATGGAATTAAATTCAGCGCGGTTACGAGCAAACCGACCCAGCCCGCGAAGTAAAACGCGTTGCCGATGCTCAACGTCGGGTCTTTGCCCAACAGAGCGCCGAGTCCACGCATAAACAACGGATCGGTGAATACAAGACCGCTCGGCATTGCGAGCTGTTCGGGCGAGGCGGGCCGCATCGTTACGATTCCGGCGATCGCGACAGGTATCAGCGCAACAAACCCTGCGATCGGCCCCGCGACGCCAATGTCGAAGACGGCTTTTCGTGACGGCATCGGCGAGAGAATTTTAATAAACGCGCCAAACGTGCCGGCCGGCCCGATCATCGGCGGCGTCGGGATAAAGAACGGCAGCGTCGCGTCAACGCGGTAGCGGCGGCACATTATGTAATGTCCCATTTCGTGACAGATCAAGATAAACAGCAGCGAGATCGAAAATTTTAGTCCGTGCTCGAGATAGCCCGGTTCGGTAAAAAGCTTGCCGACCGCGTCAACGATCATCGCTAAGTAACGTGACGGTAGCGAGATTATGAATTGTAAAAATTCCGAAGCCGTCTGCGGATCGTCAGCCGGAAACGTGTCGATCATCCCGAACGGAAACAGTACGCCCGCGAGCGTCGCCGTGCAGAATGTCGCGGCCAGCAGCAGCAAATGTTTTATCCACGTGCCGAACTTAGGCCACAAAACCTGCCGGTCGCGATAGAGTCGATCGGGCGATTCGGGGTTTGTCATTTAATAAAAAAGATCGCACGCCGCCAGCCTGTGCGATCTCAAAAATCTAAGGTAAATTCGGCCTCAGACGGCCTTTGGCGACAACTCTTTGCCGGGTTTGAAGCGAATGGTCTTACCGGCCGGAATAGGCACCTCGAGCCCCGTGCGCGGATTGCGTCCGACGCCGCGTTTACGGGGTTTTACGACAAAAACCCCGAATCCGCGAAGCTCAATGCGGCGACCGGCGGCCAGAGCCTGCTTCATCGCCTCGAACAGCGAATCGACGACCTGCTCAGCCTTCTGCTTTGGTACGCCTGTCCGGTCGGCGACCATGTTTACAATGTCCAGTTTGATCATCTTTTCCTCCTGAAGGGACAAACGCATGGGAGCAATCAAAACTAAAACGCAAATGAATCATAATCCTCTAAGTCCACATCTGTCAAGAGTTTGCATTTCGCGGCTTCGCTGGAAAGTAAGTGAGGTGCTATTATCACCGTGCGCAAAACGAGCGGAGGAAACACACGATTATGCGTTGGAGAGATCAGCGGCAGAGCGAAAATGTAGAAGATCGTCGCGGCATGGGCGGCCCGGCGATGATCGGTGGCGGCGGCATCGGCGTGCTCGTGCTCGCTCTCGCCATTTACATGTGCGGCGGCGACCCGAGCGCTTTGCTGCAAAATCAGCCGACCGGCAACGAAGTTCCTGCGCCTGGTCAAGCAGCCAACAAAACTGTGAGTCAGGACGAGCAGCGACAGTTCGTCGGCGCCATAATGGGCAGCCTCGAAGACATGTGGCGACAGGTTTTGCCGCAGCAGTCGCGCAACCGTTACCAAGATCCTAAGCTCGTGCTTTTTACCGGACAAGTTTCGTCCGCGTGCGGCTACGCGTCTGCTGCGACCGGACCGTTCTATTGTCCCGGCGATTACAATTTGTATCTCGACTTCGCTTTCTTTGACGAGCTGCGACGTGAATTCAAAGCGCCGGGCGACTTTGCGCAAGCCTATGTTATCGCGCACGAATTCGGCCATCACATCCAAAATCTAACGGGCATCATGGATCAGGTTCAGCGTGCCGGTCAGAACAATCGACTCTCTGTCGCGCTCGAACTTCAGGCCGATTGTTACGCCGGCATTTGGGCGAACGTTGCCGCAAAACAAAACCGCGTAGAGGCCGGTGACGCCGAAGAAGCGATCCGTGCCGCCGCAGCCGTCGGCGACGACATGATCCAAAAACGCACGCAGGGCTACGTCGTTCCCGACTCGTTCACACACGGCTCGGCACAGCAGCGAATGGAGTGGTTCGCACGCGGCTTCAAATCCGGCGACATGCGTCAGTGTCAGACATTTAAGTAAATTTCGACGTAGCACGACTGTCGTGCTATAGTGGATTGTGATCGAATCCTTTGCGAATTCTGGCACAGAGGATATTTATGACGGCATAAATTCTTCGGCGGCAAGAAAGCTGCTTCCACGCAGTCTTTGCAACGTGGCAATTCGCAAACTTGACCAGATTGATGCTGCAACGGTTCTTGACGATTTAAAAGTTCCTCCGGGAAATCGACTTGAGGCTTTGAAACGAGATCGTGCCGGTCAACACAGCATACGGATCAACGATCAATACCAAATCTGTTTTATTTGGACGGAGACCGGAGCGGTTGATGTCGAGATCGTTGATTACCACTAAAAGTTTATGATTAGAATGCCGAAAAATCGTTTAGCGACACATCCTGGCGAGATGCTGCTCCAAGAGTTTCTAGTACCAATGGGTTTAACCCAAAAAGAACTTGCTGATGCTATCAAGGTTCCGTTTCAGCGTGTTAATCAAATCGTGGCTGGTAAGCGTGGCATCACTCCGAGCACTGCGCTTCGTCTCGCAAAATTTTTCGACATGTCACCTGGCTTTTGGCTCAATTTACAGATGAAGTGCGATCTTCAATCGGCTGAGCGTAATGAGCGACAAGTTCTGAAAGCCATCAGGCCCACAAAAATGGCAACCAGTTTTTAACTAGGCTAAGGCGAGTACGTCCTGCCGTAAATTTCCTGATAAATCCAACCAAGCACGCGCGCTTCGGCGGTGCAGAGAGCTTCGAGCCAGCAGCTTGTGAGGTAAAGTCGGCGTTCGTTTTTTGTCGTAAGCTTCTCGGCTTTAGCCAATGAAAAAGCCTCGATGTCGGCGTCGAGATCGTAGGCTGTGGTGAGTTCGTTCTTTGTCTCTCGCGAGTGGTTTAGGGCTGCAAGAACGTCGGTGATCCAAAGTTTCATCAGCGGCTCGTTGTTGTTCTCGGCCAAAGCCTGGACGACGCCGATCGCAAATCTTGCCTCGGCATTCTCAAATGGATAAACGCCGATGCCTTGTTCCGCGTCGTCCTTTTGCTTCCACTGAAACAGCTCTTCGGTATTCGCATGACGCATGCGTGCAACGCGTTCGTCGAAATTTAGAAACCACTCGATCTGGTCGGCGAGCGAGCTATTGTCGATCTCGCCAGACTCGCTGCGGCGCAATTTCGGCGGCTGATTGTCGATCTGAGGTTCGGCCATAGAAGAATCGTAGAACATTTCGGTTAAGGGCGGAAATCCCGACTCAACTCGGGATGAACGAGCGTGTATCACGCGAACGCCACACTCCCTAATGGTCGCGTTTCTGCCCTCGGCTCGTTATAATCACCTTACCGTGGCCGAACAAACATTAGACAATGCGCTCGATACAACTGACTTTCCCGAAGAGGAGCAGCGCGATCTCGGTTTCGGTTCCGTCGTCGCGGGCCAGAGCCGCCAGCGTCTGTTGAACGCGGACGGCACATTCAACGTCCAGAGAACCGGCCTGCCAGCCGTTACTTCGCTCAATCTGTATCACATATTGCTCTCGATGAAGTGGCGAACGTTCCTGCTGCTGGTGCTGTTATTGTATTTTGTGAGCAATATTGTTTTTGGCGTGCTGTATGCGTCATTTGGCGCGTCGGCGCTCGTCGATACATCGGCAGAGCCGACGTCGAATCTTTTTGTCCGAGGTTTCTTTTTTAGCGTGCAGACGTTCGCGACGATCGGTTACGGCACGATTCACCCCGTCGGCATCGTTCCAAATCTGCTCGTCACCATCGAATCGTATTACAGTCTGCTTGCAAATGCGCTGATCACGGGTTTAGTTTTCGCGCGCTTTGCTCGTCCCGTCGCGAAGCTGATTTTCAGCGACGTGGCCGTAATTGCACCATATCGCGGCATCGAGGGATTGATGTTTCGGCTGGTGAACGGCCGCAGCAGTCAGCTGATCGAGGTCGAGATAAAGGTGCTGTTCGCACGCTTTGTCAACGAAAACGGCTGGGCCGTGCGTCGCTTCGACTTTCTCGATCTCGAGCGCAGCAAGGTCACGTTTCTGCCGCTGTCGCTGACGGTTGTTCACCCGATCGACGACGATTCGCCGCTAAAAGGTTTGACGAGCGAAGACTACATCCGCACTGATGCCGAGGTACTGATCCTAATAACTGCTATAGACGAAACGTTTGCGCAGACCGTCCACACGCGCTCGTCATACAAGCCGGACGACATCCGCTGCGGACACAAATTCGTCAGCATCTACAACGAAGTTGCGGATGGCGAACCAATTTCGATCGACATTCGTAAGCTGTCTATGATCGAGCCGGCAACCTAAACTGAGAACTGAGAACGGAAAAGGGAGAACTATTTTGAGTGAGAGAAGATATTGTTAAAGACAAATCGTATAAATTCGCCTTGAGGACTATCAAATTAAATCGCTATCTAATCGAGGAAAAGCGAGAATTTGTAATTTCGAAACAGGTCTTACGCTCCGGAACCTCGATTGGCGCTAATGTTGAGGAGTCGAAACAGGCTGAGTCGAAATTAGATTTTGTTCATAAATTATCAATAGCAAACAAAGAAGCGTTCGAGACAAATTACTGGTTACGTTTGTTGAGAGACTCCGAACTAATAACCGCAACCCAAGCCGAATCGCTCATAATTGATTGCGAAGAGCTTCAGAAGATTCTTGTTGCGTCAATAAAAACAGCAAAATCCAGCAGAACGAAATAAGATAATAAATATCTTAGTTTTCAGTTATTATCTATCAGTTCTCAGTTAACTATATATGCAGACACAAACTATTAGTTGCCCAAATTGTAGGACGCAGAATCTCGCCCCGGGCGGACGCTGCACGAATTGCGGCACAGGCTTGGCCGTAGGCGCGATGCCGATGCAGCCTATGTATCAACAGAAACCGCCCGGTGCGGAGAAAAAGATCGCTGCCGGCATCTGCGGCATTTTGCTAAACGGCCTCGGCATTCACAAATTCATCCTAGGCTACACGACCGAGGGCGTCATCATGCTCGTCACTTACATCGTCGGACTTTTCCTCTGCGGCATCCCGTCGATAGTCGTCGCCATCATCGGCATCGTCGAGGGCGTAATCTATCTCACAAAATCCGACGAGGAATTTTCGAACACGTACATTATCAACAAGAAACCGTGGTTCTAAAAAGTAGAACAGGCCGCCTGGCCTGTTCATCAACGATTGAATGATTATCTCGTGACGTGAGTGGTGGGTATGCATGGGCGACGGGCTTGGCGGCCCGTCGTACGAATATATGTTCACAGGAATTATAGAAGAATTAGGCACGATCAACCTGCTTGAGCGGAGCAACGACGGCGCGCGAATCGTCATCTCGGCAAATCTCGTCACATCCGATATTTCAAATGGCGATTCGATAGCCGTCAACGGCGTGTGTCTTACCGCGACAGATGTTACTAAGGATTCATTTTGTGCTGACGTTTCGCCTGAAACGCTTCATAGGACAACGATCAACGATCTACGAACAGGTTCTCCTGTAAATCTCGAACGAGCGATGCTGCCCACTACGCGCTTCGGCGGGCACATCGTTCAAGGCCACGTCGACGGTATTGGCACGTTTCTCTCAGCCGACAAGCAAGGTGATTTTTACACCGTCAAAATAGGTTTTCCGCCCGAACTAGAGCGCTACCTCGTCCACAAAGGCTCCATCGCCGTCGAAGGCATCTCACTCACCATCGCAGCTCTCGACAAAACTTCCTTCGACATCGCCGTCATCCCAAAAACCTGGGAAATGACAAACCTCTCTTGCTTAACGCCCGATTCGAGCGTCAATCTCGAAACCGACATCATCGCAAAATATGTCGAGCGGATGATGACCCTCAAATAAAAAAGGTGAATGATGATCGCTCATCATTCACCATTGGCCACTAATTTGTTGACGAACAGCCTAAACGCCTATTTTTAGCACATGGAATGCTAAATAAATAAACGCTGACAATACTGCGATACAGGCGCCGAATGCAAATGTCGAAACATGGGCCAATCTTACAATTCTTGTCCGATTGGCCGTGTTAAGATAACCGGCGTAAGCTGCGAGTTTTTGGCTCGCAAGCATGACCAGGACGCCGATGACAAAATTGTAAACAACAATATAGGTGCTGAAATCAATAGTTTTCATTTGTCCTACTTCGAGCCTGGGCTTGAGAGTTTGCCGATGAGTGAGAACAGCGGCAGGTACATTGAGATGACGATCGAGCCGATGGTTATGCCCAGGAAGGCGATGAGGACGGGTTCCATCAAGGCGAGCAGGTCGCCGATGGCCGCATCGACCTCTTCCTCGTAAAAGTCGGCGATCTTGCCGAGCATCGCGTCGAGTGCACCGGTTTGTTCGCCGACGCCGATCATTTGGCCGACCATGTGCGGGAACACGTCGGTTGCCTTGAGCGGATCAGCAAAGTTTTCGCCGCGTTCGACGCCGGCACGAACCTTGAGGATCGCATCTTCGACGATGACGTTGCCGGCAGTCTTAGCCGTGATGTCGAGCGATTGCAAGATCGGCACACCTGACGAAAGCAGTGTCGAGAGAATTCGCGCAAAGCGTGCGACAGCGACCTTTCGCAGGATCGACCCGATGATCGGCACCTTGAGCATTAGCTTGTCGATCTGCCAGCGTCCGCCGGGCGTTTTGTAGTAAAAGCTTGTTCCGACTGACGCTCCGATGATAGCGACGAGAGTCGTAAGACCGCCCCAGCCGGCTAGGAAATTGCTTATTCCCACCACGATTCTCGTTGGCAACGGAAGCAATTCGCCCGGTCCTAACAAACCTAGAAAGATCTGCTGAAACTGCGGAATGACGACGACCATTATGATCGCGATCGCGCCGATGGCGACGACTATAACCGCTGCCGGATAGATCGAAGCCGACACGACGCTGCGTTTTAACTTAACGACTTTTTCGATCAACGTTGCGAGGCGCTGCAAGATCAGATCGAGCACACCGCCCGTTTCACCAGCCTCGACCATCGATGTGAAGAGATTGTCGAAAACTTTCGGATGGCGCTCGAGAGCCTGATAGAGAGTCGAACCTTCTTCGACATTCTGGCGAACCTGACGCAGGACGTCTTTGAAGAACGGATTCTGCTGTTGCTCACCCAAAATATCGAGACACTGAACGAGCGGCAAACCGGCGTCTATCATGACCGAAAATTGTCGCGTAAAGACGGCGAGTTCCTTAGCCTTGACCTTCTTGCGGCGGCCAAGTTTCGGGATCGATATCTCACGGCCTTTCTCCGAGGCCTGTGTCAGCACGATCTGCTCGCGTCTCAATAAAGCACGCAACTCGTCCTGATTCGCGGCTTCTTTTTCGCCGGCGATCATTTCGTTGAGTCGGTTTCTTCCCTTAAAAGCGTATGTTGGCATATTTACTCCAATTAAAAAGTCAAAATTAAAAATGCAAAATGTCGTAACCTGAAGTTTCTAATTTTTCATTTTTCATTTTTAATTATCTTACTGGCGGACGTTCGCCGATAGGCCGGCCCTGGGCGTATGGGCTACCGCCGCTGGCGGGTTGTGTTGGGCGAGTCGCGGGACGGCCGCCGCCGCCGCCGCCACCACCGTAAGATTCGTTGAGGCCCGAGCCGCGATCGATGAGTTCGCGAAGTTCGTCCGCATTTGACGAACGCTGCATCGCGACTTCGAGCGTGATCTGGCGTTTGTGGTAGAGCGTGGCGAGCGCCTGATTAAATGTCTGCATGCCGAATTTGTCCTGACCGGTCTGCATCATCGAGTAGATCTGGTGAATCTTGTCCTCGCGGATCAGGTTGCGGATAGCGGCGTTCGGAATCAGGATTTCGAGCGCCATGCAGCGGCCGTCGCCCGATGATTTTGGCAGCAGAGATTGGCACATGATGCCTTCGAGCACGAGCGAGAGCTGCGTGCGAACCTGCGCCTGCTGCTCAGCCGGAAACACGTCGATGATACGGTTGATCGTCGAATACGCCGAGTTTGTGTGCAGCGTCGCGAAGGTCAAGTGACCTGTTTCAGCGATACGCAGAGCCATCTCGATCGTCTCGAGATCGCGCATTTCGCCGACGAGCACGATGTCGGGATCCTGACGAAGTGCCGTGCGAAGCGCGGCGCCGAACGAATGTGTATCAGCGGCGACTTCGCGTTGATTGACGATGCAGTTTTTGTGATTGTGAAGAAACTCGATCGGGTCTTCGATGGTGAGAATGTGATCGTGACGGTCGATGTTGATCTTGTCAATCATCGATGCGAGCGTCGTCGATTTACCCGAACCGGTCGGTCCCGTGACGAGCACGAGTCCACGCGGTTTTTTGCACATGTCTGAAACAACGGTGGGCAAACCGAGTGCTTCAAACGTTTTGATCTCGTATGGAATCGCACGAAACACCGCGCCGACCGCGCCTTTCTGATTAAAAATATTCGCACGAAAGCGCGACATTCCTTTTAAACCGAACGAAAAGTCGAGTTCGAGATTTTCTTCGAAGCGATGTTTTTGCGCGTCGGTAAGAACCGAATACGCGAGACGTTTTGTGTCCGACGGCGACATGTTCGCAAAGCCCGGAAGTGGTGCGAGATGACCGTGCACGCGAACCTGGGGCGCCGAGTTGGTCGAAAGGTGAAGGTCCGATCCGCCCAGCTCGGTCATTTTGCGCAGCAACTCGGGCAGCGTGACCGACGATTCTACCGATGTCTGTTGTTCGTAACTCATAAGGTTGGTGACAGGTGAAGGGTGACAAGTGACAGGTAAAAACTCGTTACCTGTCACGCGTCACTTGAGACTAGTTTGAGGCGCGTTGCGTGGGGCGCACGCGGCTTTTGAGCGAGTTGATTACCTTCTCGCTTTCCTCGGCGAGGCGTTCTTGCTCTTGTGCAGGCGAGTTGGTCGAGACGCTGTAGATCTTGCCGTCGACTTCGGTGAAGTAAAACATGCGCGATTGCAATGCTCCGTTCTTCGCTTGCGACTGAGCGACAACGACGTAAACTTGCTGCCCGCTGATTTCCTTTTGGTAATCGTTAACAACCCAGCCATTCTCGCGGATCATGCGGTCGATCACGTCACGGCGAAGCGC
The DNA here is from genome assembly GCA_049679945.1 of Pyrinomonadaceae bacterium. GTDB lineage: Bacteria > Acidobacteriota > Blastocatellia > Pyrinomonadales > Pyrinomonadaceae > OLB17. The sequence goes on from JBAUGW010000035.1 coordinate 35,314, forward strand.
CGTTGTCGCAACACCACCGACAGATTTGGTGCGGTTAAAGCTGGACGAATCGCCGATCGCCGGACCAACAACCGAGATCGAAGCCGAACCGACTTGGTCACCCGCAGAATTGTCAACGCGGAACTGTAACTCGGCGGGCGAAGCCTGCGCAGGACGCCAACCGGCCGGTGCCGGATCGCCCGAGGGCAAAACTGCGGCGGAAGACGAAGTGTTTTTCTTCATCTTCGCAATCGTCGGTTTTTGGCCGTTCGCGCGAGCTCTTGCAGCTGTTCTTGCAAGACGCAGACGTCGAAGACGCAGCGCTCGTTTACGGGCCTGCATCGCCTTTTTACGCTTCATGCGGGCGCGATACTGGCGCCACCATCCACGCGAATATTTTTTGTATTTCTTCGCCTTGCGATGCTTACGTTTTGTTTTTGGCCCGGCCTCTGCATATTCCGTCGCGAGCGGAACTATCGTGCCGATACCGATCAAAAGTGCCAACGATAATGCAATTGCTCTCGTTATCATATTTCCTCCAAAACTTATAAAACCGTTTCCTTAACAACTTCTTCGATGGTCGTGATGCCTGCGCGGATTTTGTGGAGACCTGATTGGCGTAGGGTAATCATTCCGACTTCGATAGCTTTCTTTCTCAATTCCATCGCGCTTGCGCCGATGATGATCAATTCACGCAGTTCGTCGGTCATATCCATCACTTCATAGAGACCGACGCGGCCGCGGTAACCCGTATTGTTGCAATTCGAGCAGCCTTTGCCTTTGTAGAGCTTGATGCCCGGCGCTTCTTCTTTTGAGAAGCCGACCTCGACAAGACCTTCGGGCGGCATATGAACTTCCTGTTTACATTCATTACAAACCCGGCGGATAAGTCTCTGCGCCTGAATGATGTTCACCGACGTCGCGACGAGAAAAGGCTCGATGCCCATATTCACGAGACGCGAGATCGTCGAAGGCGCGTCATTCGTGTGCAGCGTCGAAAGCACAAGGTGACCAGTAAGAGCGGCCTTGATCGCGATCTCAGCCGTTTCGAAGTCACGTATTTCGCCGACGAGGACGATGTTCGGATCCTGACGCAGGAACGAACGCAGCGCAGCAGCGAAGTTGAGTCCGATCTGCTCTTTCATCTGCACCTGATTGATGCCCTGCAGATTGAATTCGACCGGATCTTCGGCCGTCATGATATTAGTCTCGGATGTGTTGAGCGCTTGGAGCGCCGAGTAAAGCGTGTTTGTTTTACCCGAACCTGTCGGACCTGTCACGAGCACCATTCCGTACGGATTTGAGATCGCACGTTGGAATTTATCGAGACTCTCCTGCTCGAAACCGAGCTTGGTCATGTCGAGCATCAGCTTGTCTTTATCGAGCAGGCGGAGCACGACCTTTTCGCCAAACAACGTCGGCAACGTCGAGACGCGAAAGTCGAGCTCGCGCGAACGATTGTCGATCTTGACCTTGATCTTGATGCGGCCATCCTGCGGCAGACGCTTTTCAGAAATGTCGAGTTTCGCCATGATCTTGAGGCGCGAAATTAGCGGATCGCGAATCTTGAGCGGCGGATGCATAACGTCGTAAAGCACGCCGTCGATGCGGAAGCGTATGCGGAAATCTTTTTCGTACGGCTCGACGTGAATGTCCGATGCCCCGCGGCGAAGCGAGTCGACCATCAGGACGTTTACGAGACGCACGACCGGCGCGTCTGCGCTGGCGCGTGCCAGAGCGGCGAGATCGATCTCGTCTTTCTCTTCAACAACTTCAAAATCTTCGCTGCCGTCACCGGAGAATTCAAAACGGTCGAGCGAAACGTCGAGATCGGATTCCGAAAGAGCTTCGACTTCGGGCTGCTGATTTCTAAGCTTTGGCTTGGCATGCCCGTTCTTACCGTTTTTGGGAGATGTCGGCGCAAAGTTCTCTGCCTCGACGGCAAATGCTGCGTCGAAAATATCGATCTCGTTCGAGCCGCTGTAATATTTTCCGACGGCAAGCTGGATCGACGATTCCGAAGCGATCACCGGCTCGACATTCAGCCCCGTCATGAACTTGATGTCGTCCATCGCAAATACGTTTGTCGGGTCGGCCATTGCGAGTGTTAGCGTGGCGCCGGCTTTTGTAATTGGAAGCACCGAGTATTTGAGCGCCACTTCCTCTGAGATAAGTTTGATAACGTCTTTGTCGATCTGGAAGAGATCGAGATTGATAGACGGCACGCCGTACTGACGCGACAGAACTGCGGTCACCACATCGTCCGAAACATAGCCGAGCTTGACGAGGTTTGAGCCGAGACGACCGCCGTTGGCACGTTGGTATTCGAGCGTCTCACGCAGCTGCTGCGAGGTGATAAGATTTTCGCGGACGAGAATTTCGCCTAGTTTTGCTGACATCGATTTATGAGAATTGCGTTCTCTTGAGAAAAAACGCGGGGCGGCGGATTACTTAGCAGAGAACGTTAGGTCAATTTGATCGAGAAGTTTTTACAAAGAAAACGATGATCAACATCGTTGACAACTAATAATACACAGTTAAACTTTCACGTGTCAACAATTTATTTCGCGGGTGAATTAGATTCGGTCAGACTGACCTATTTTGGCGAGACCTGATCTTTCTTGAGCTGCACTATAAACGAACGAACCGCCTCGGCCTCGACTGTGTCGGGGAAGAAACGCAGGAATTCTTCGTAAACCTGTATCGCCTCGGTCGGCTTTTTCTGACGCTCATAAATCAAGCCCAAAAGCTGGTAAATGATGATCGCGTCGGGCGCGCCGGAGAGTTGTTTTAGAGCAGTTTTTAAGTATTTTGTGGATTCCGCGTAATTAACTTCTTCGCCATCAAAATCGCCGCTGCCGCCAGCGCCTTCGGCCTTTTCCTTATATAAAAGACCGAGACCGGTATAAGCCTCGGGCTGGAAGCCGCGACCTTCGGTGATCGCGCGTTTGAATGCAGCGATGGCCTTTTGTTCTTCGCCATTCTCTTTTTGGATGCGGCCTTCGATCGCAGATACCTCAGCAAATCCGGGACGTATTCTGCGTGCCGAAGCGAGAGCCTTTCTCGCTCCGTCAAGATCGCCCGCTTCGGACAAAACACGAGCCAGCGCGATGTGCGCTTCCAGATAACTTGGCCGCAAGGTGATCGCGCGCTTAAATGCTTCGGCAGCTTTTTCACGGTCGACGGTGGTGAGCCGTTCGGCCTCCTGAAAGGCAAGTTCGGCTTCGTCGGTAGTTTTTACAAGCGCTATTTTTATTTCGCCGCGTTGAGCTGCGGACAAAGCCTGTGTCTTTTCTTTAAACCCGTCCAACCTCACACGCAAAGTGTGAGTGCCTGCGGCGACAGTTTTAATCGCGAGCTTTCCGCTCGAATCCGCTTTGCCGTAACGCACGCCGTCGATCCAAACGGTCGCGCTCGGCTCGGTCGAAATTGTGATCGAGCGCGTTTGAGCGTAACTTGCACCGACCAATGCCGTGAGCAAAGCGGTGATCACCAATGTTTGTAAAAACCGCAGTTTCATAAGTCTTAACCGATACGTGAAAATTCTTCCTCTCGAGGCTCTTTATCTTTCTTACGTCTTTTGGCGAACAACATTTTGATAAACGGCGGCGCGATCAGCGTAGTCGCGACAGCCATAAAAAGCACGGCTGCAAAAAACTGCTGACCGATAACGCCGAGACCGAGTCCGATCTGTGCGACGACGATTCCGACTTCGCCACGCGGCACCATTCCGATGCCGACCTGCGCCATTTCATGTCGCCGTAAACCATATGCGCCGAGACCGCAGCCGACAAATTTTGTTATTACGGCGATCAGCGTCAAAACTATCGCGAAGGTAACGACGCCCAGATCTTTGAACACGTGCAAATTCAATTGCATACCAATGTTGACGAGAAAGAATGGGACAAGAAACTCGCTGACTCCGGTCGTCATCTGATGCATTTTACGGTTTTCTTCGGTGGCCTCGGCGAGAGCCATACCGGCGAGAAAGGCGCCGATGATCGCGGCAACGCCGACATAAGCGGACGCAACCGAGAGACCGAGACACAAGATCAAACCAAGTGTGAAGAACGGTTTACCGAGACGAAGCCGCTCGATGAATGGAGCAAGCCGGTTAATGACTCGCGAGCCGACGAGCGCGACAAACGCGACGAAGAGAATCGCCGCTCCTCCTGTTTTTGCGAGAGCAACGTAACTGATCTCGCCCTTGCTAACGGCAGAAACGAGCGACAGAATTATTAACCCAAGGACATCATCGATGACAGCCGCGCCGAGGATGATCCGAGCAACTTGTGAATCGAGCAGTCCGAGCGCCCCCAAAACCCGCGCCGTAATTCCAACCGATGTTGCGACAAGGGCGGCTCCGATAAACATCGATTCGGCGAACGAGCCGCCCCACGCGAGTGCGATAAAATAACCCGCGACGAACGGCACGATCACCCCAAGCACGCCGACCGTCATAGCCCGCCGGCCAACCGTGAAGATCGACTGCGGCTTTGTTTCGAGACCGACATTAAAAAGCAGAAAAATAACGCCGAACTCGGCAAGGATGCTAATTGTGTCCGACAGCTGGACCCAACCGAGAAGGCTTGGCCCGATGACGACGCCAGCGAGAATTTCGCCGACGACAGCCGGCTGCTTTAGCCGTTCGAAGATCTCGGCCATCAGCTTCGCCGCCGCCAGCATTATGAAAAGATCAAGCAGAATCGCGGCGCTCTCAATATTTGCTGCAATAATCGTCGGCATGATTCAGACCTTATCTTACCAAGCCATACCTTGCTCGAGCGACAACGAGCGCCTTGATTTTTCCGCGTGCGCGCCTATAATCAGATATTCGTGGCTGGGTAGCTCAGCTGGTTAGAGCGCGGGATTCATAACCCCGAGGTCGGGAGTTCAAGTCTCCCCCCCGCCACCACACTTTTTCTAAGACGGCTTTTTTGAGCCGTCTTTTTTGTTGGTCGGGTAAAAGCAGTCTAATATTTAATCATGGCAGATCTCGAGCATGAACACAGTCACGAAGCGATAGCGCAACGCATATCGAGCGTTCGCCACAACTACATCCGCGATTTCATCTACGGCGGCATCGACGGGTCAGTGACAACCTTTGCGGTCGTTTCGGGCGTCGCAGGTGCCGAGCTTTCGACGGTCGTCGTGCTGATACTCGGCTTTGCAAACCTGATTGCCGACGGATTCTCGATGGCGGCGAGCAACTTTCTCGGCACCAAGGCCGAACAAGACGATTACCGGCGGATCGAGAGAATCGAGCATCGCCACATCGATCTTGAACCCGAGGGCGAACGGGAAGAAGTTCGACAGATATACCTTAAGAAAGGATTTAGCGGGGCGGCGCTGGATCAGGCCGTCGAGCTGATCACGGCAGACCGTGATATCTGGGTAAAGACGATGCTGAGCGAAGAGTACGGTCTCGCCGCCGAGATTCGTTCGCCGTGGAAAGCCGCGTTTAGCACGTTCGGTGCGTTTATGATCTGCGGACTCATTCCGCTCGTGCCGTATCTGTTCGCGATTGGCTCGAAGTTTCAGATTTCAGCGATCCTAACCGGCATAACGTTTTTTCTCATCGGCTCGCTTAAGAGTCTCTGGTCAACTTCGTCGTGGCTGCGCTCGGGCATCGAGACACTTGTTGTCGGTGGCCTAGCCGCCAGCCTCGCCTACGCCGTCGGCGTTCTGCTAAAAGGCATCGCCGGATAAGACTCTGTCTAACAGGCCATCGCATACTTTCCGTAGTTTTTACGAATCCGCTACTGTGGCTACTACGCCGCCGCAATGTGGCAGCTGACATTTCTGCACTTTTATTTTTCGAATAGCATCGCTTCGATACTTCCGAGATGACACTTTATGGAGTCGATTGCTATGAAAATAAAATGTGTTGGTTTAAGTTTCACCGTCGTATGCCTAGTGCTCGCGACGTTTGTTTTTGTAATTCCTGCTCAAGAAAAGCAAGCAGAGGACAAGACGCTTTCGCCGTATTTTTTTGTAAAGGGCGATCCGAGCGTCGATCAGTTGCCGCTTAAGGACACGCGTGTTGACATCGCGGTTTCGGGCGTCATCGCCGATGTGCGAGTCGTGCAGACATACGCGAACGAAGGCACGCGGCCGATAAACGCAACGTATGTTTTTCCGGCATCGACCCGGGCCGCGGTTTATTCGATGCGGATGCGGATCGGCGACCAGCTGATTTACGCAAAGATAAAGGAACGCGAGCAGGCCAAGCAGGATTTTGAAAAAGCAAAGAAGGAGGGCAAGAGCGCGTCCTTGCTCGAGGAGGACCGGCCTAATGTTTTCACGATGAGCCTGGCGAACATTATGCCGCGCGAAGAGATAGAGATCGAGCTGCGATACACTGAGCTGCTCGTCCACGAAGACGGCGTTTACGAGGTCGTTTATCCCACGGTTGTCGGGCCGCGTTATCCGTCCAAAGAAAAATCGCCCGACGGCGAGCGGCAGAAATTTGTGAGTTCGCCATATCTCAAAAACGGCACGGCGCCGACCAGCACGCTTCATATCTCGACACGAATTGCCGCAGGTATGCCGGTCAAGGAGCTTCGCTGCATGTCGCACGAGATCGCGCCCGAATGGCAGAGTTCCGATGTTGCACGGCTGACGCTCGACGATCCGAATCCGTTTCAGGGCAATCGCGACTTTATATTGCGATACCGTTTGTCGGGCGACGCGATGAGATCGGGACTGTTGCTTTTCCAAGGCGAGGACGAAAACTTTTTTCTCTACATGGCGCAGCCGCCTGAGCGCGTTTCGCCCGGGCAGATTCCGCCGCGTGAATACATTTTTGTCGTCGATGTTTCGGGCTCGATGAACGGCTTTCCTATAAATACCGCAAAATACCTGCTTAACGATCTGATCTCGAATTTGCGCTCCACGGATTATTTCAATGTTGTCCTGTTCTCGGGCGACTCGACCGTTTTGTCACCGACGCCGCTTGCGGCAAATCAGGAAAACGTCATGCGCGCCGCCGACTTGCTGGACCAGCAACGTGGAGCGGGCGGCACCGAGTTGCTGCCCGCACTCCAGCAGGCGATGGCGTTGCCGCGTGAACCGGGCATTTCGCGCAGCATCGTCGTCGTTACCGATGGCTACATTTCGGGCGAAAGCGAATTGTTCGATTACATTCGCCAAAACCTCGGCAACGCAAACGTCTTCTCGTTCGGCATCGGCACGTCCGTGAACCGCTATTTGGTCGATGGCGTCGCAAAGGCCGGCATGGGCGAGCCGTTTGTCGTGACGAGTGAATCCGAGGCCGAGGCGATGGCGATAAAGTTTCGCGAATATATTCAGAGTCCGGTTTTGACAAACGTTCAGGTGCGCGCCGTCGGCTTTGAAACATACGATGTGCAGCCCGCGAATCTTCCCGATCTGCTTGCACGGCGTCCAATCATTGTTTTCGGCAAATGGCGTGGTCCGGTTGCTGGCACATTCGAGCTAACCGGCAAAACCGGCGATGGCGATTTTGTCGATAGCTTTGACGTGTCGAGTGTCAGGACGGACGAAAGCAATAGCGCTCTGCGTTACCTGTGGGCACGCTCGCGCATCGCAGAGCTGTCGGATTACGGCTCGAGTTATGTGCCCGAAGACCGAATCCGCGCGATCACCGATCTCGGTCTCAAGTACAATCTGCTGACGCCCTACACGTCGTTTATCGCGGTTCGCGAAAAGGTCGTCAACCCGAACGGCGATGCGCGCGACGTCAATCAACCATTGCCGTTGCCAACCGGGGTTAACAATCTTGCCATCGGCAGCGAGCCCGAGCTGGTCTGGCTGATGCTGTCGCTCGTCGCGGCGTTACTGTTGATGTTTTTGCGAAGCCGATTTCGCATGAATCCAATCGAGAGGTGATCGTGCTGTGAGGGACAGATCGATGATGCACAAACTCGGACAACTTTCGGTCGTACTATTGATCGCCGGAGGGCTGAAAGTTTTTTACTCGATGGCGTCGGTAAACGATCTGCGTTGGGTGCTGGCTCCCACTTGTGTTTTTGTCGAGATCGTTACCGGCGAAACATTCGAATTCGAGTCTTACGCCGGTTACATGAACGCCGACTATTCATACCTAATCGCGTCTTCCTGTTCTGGTATGAATTTTCTCATCACAGCGTTTCTCATGCTCGCGATTGTCAGACTTTGGAAACGAGAAGCGAGTTGGGCGATGATTCCCGCGACTTTTTTAATCGCTTATCTCACAACGATCGTGGCCAACACTGTGCGCATCGCGGTCGCAATTCGTCTGCATCGAATGTCGCCAGACATGATCTGGGTTAACCCCGAACAGCTTCACCGCTTTGAAGGAATTTTTATCTACTTCGGTTTTCTGCTTTTGCTATTTGTTTTGAGCGAGAGCCTGAATGAAAATGCCAGTTCGCGCTTCAAGGACCCGTTTTATATGCTCCGACGATCTTTCCTTCCTTTGCTGATCTACTGGGCGGTTACGTTGGGAATTCCGATCGCAAACGGAGCGTATATGCAGGGAAAGAACTTTTGGGAACATTCCGTCTTCGTCCTACTCACACCGCTGATCCTCATTCTCCCACTTGCGGTCTACCGCATAATGAGACGGCACGCGTACGACCACTGGCGAACGCAGTAATCGCGGTTCAGCCCTCAAGCGTCAGCGAAAATCGGTTGCCACCACGCTCGGTTTCATTCCATGCAACTTGCGCATTTATCAGGGACGCTCTCGCTCTGATGTTTGCGATGCCGCGGCCTTTGTAGGACCGAACCCCGACAGGTCGGGGCTCAAATCGCGTTCCGTCGTCAGTTATCGTCAACGCAAATTGTTCGTCACCGTTGATCTCGACCGCCATCTCGACTTCCGTCGCGTCGGAATGTGACGCGATATTTGTGAGCACTTCCTGAGCGATACGATAGATCTGAAGCTGAACGTTGATCGCAAAATTAATCTTTTCTTCGAGCTGCTCATCGGCTGAGAACTTTTCTTTCTCGATCGTGTTATCGAGCAAAAATTCAAGCGCAGCGACGAGGCCGACATTCTCGAGCACCGACGGACTGAGGTCTTCGCAAATGCGGCGAATCTCGCCCGAGACGTTTTCGATCTCAGCGCGAAAGTCTACATTCTCGTTTCGCGGCAGCTTGTCGCTCATCATCATCAGCTTTCGCAGATCGGCAAGCGTTTGATCGTGCAGATCGCGGGCGATACGACTGCGTTCGCGCTCGGCTTCGTTTGCAAGATCTGAGCGAGCGGCGTCAAGTTCGCGGTTGCGGTGGGTAATTCGTCTGTGTTCGATGACCGCCCAAACGAGTCCGGCGACCGCGAGGACAAGCAATACACCAAGCGCCGTCGCCGTCCATGGGAATGGAGCCATTGCGACAGAAAACCGCATCAACAGCGGTTCCGACGCATTAAGATCGCGGTCGAACGCAATCGATTCGATCGTGTATTCGCCTGAAGAAAGATCCTTCGGAGCGTATTGTGCATCGTTCGAAACACGGCTCTCGATCATCTCACCTTTCGAGTTTGTCAGAACAAACGCGTACTGAAACTCCTCAGGAAACGTCCGGCTGCTCTGCCCCGCAACCTCGACGACGAGCGAATTCTGCGGATAGTCAAGCTCAATTGTCGAACGCAACTTAGCCAAATCATGCAGCCGCTGACTCAAAACGCGCACGGGAATAATTTTTGGAACAACCGTTCTGGGCCGGTATGTCGCAACGCCGCGATTAGTCGCGATCAAAAGACCTTCATCCAAAGGAAGTATCGCAAACGTCTTTTCCGATGGCAGTCCTTGTTCAAAACCTATCGATGAAACCAACCAGCCAAACCGCTCCAAGTGTCGTGCATGAAGCAATCCGCGAGTCGTCGTCGCGGCCCACACATCACCACCGTCAACAAATATATCGCGAACGTCCTCCGCATCCATAACCTTTTCGGCCTGCCCGTCTCGCATTCGAACAACGCCGTGTTCGGCCGGAGTCCAAACAGCGCCATCGGCAGCAGTAAAGGAACGCGCGCCGATCGGTTCGTTTCCTACCAAGAGTTTCTTCGACCGGTCCTCGGCTATCGCATAGCTCGGCTGATTTCCATTGGCTGAGAGCTGAACCCACTCGTCGCCGTCCCGCAGGAAAACTCCTCGATTGGACCCCGCATAGATCTTTCCGTCCGAAGCACGAAACAAAGTGCGGATAAAGTTGCTGTTCGGAATATCCGAGACATTCTCCTGAAACGGCCCTAGCGGATCGTAGCGGCTGACGCCGCGATTTGTGCCGATCCAAACGACGCCTTCTCGATCGGTGAAGATCGAATAGATCGTATTCGAACGCAGGCCGCCGGACGTGTTTTCAAACGTGTGGTTTTTAGGTTTCGTCACGTCGGAAATCTCAAACAAACCATAGCGTTCCGACCCTGCCCAAAGACCGGCGTCGTTCACTTCGAGCGCGAGAATGTCAGCGGTCGGAGCCGCGATTCGTTCGACGTGAGAGCCGCTCACATGGAAGATGCCGCTCACACCTTTTGCGGCCGCCGTGCCGAACCAAAGTTCTCCGTTGTCGCCTCTAACAATCGAATTTACAAACAGCGGAGGTGGGGACGTTTGAAATTCAGTCGCAATTCCGTTATCAACGACAAAAACACCGCGACCTGAAGTTCCGGCGAGCAGCTTGCCCTCGAATTCTGCGAGACTCGTAATGCCGAGCGTGCCGCCGTCGTCGGCACGGAAGGATTCGGCGAGAATCTTTTCGACTGAGAATGATTCGCCCTCGCTATTTCGCTTTACGCGAAAGATGTTTCCCGAGTCCGTGCCGAGAACAATTTCCGAACTTAGCAGAATGGCCGTTATGCCGACGTTTTCGGTTCCTGCGACCGCCGTGAAACGATTGTCCGCGTGAACGAACGCACCGGCGCGAGTTCCAATCCACATCTCGCCGGTTGCTGCCGTTTTCAGCGCGGTGATTCGATTCGCATCCGGCGAGCCGAGCGAAAAGTTTTGTACGCGTCGACCGTCAAATCGCGCCAAGCCGTTGTCTGTTCCAAACCACATCACGCCGTCCGCCGTCTGCGCAATCGCTCGAACGCTGTCCGACGGCAAGCCGTTAAAGAGCGTGATAGAGCCCCAACGATGAAAATTCTGCGCGACGGGCGGCGTCGGCGTCGGCGTCGGGGAGTTCGCGGGCGAGGGCGTTACCGATGCAGTTGGCGAAGGCGACGGAGATGACGTGGGCGAGGGAACTGAATTCTGTGCAAAAAAGCCCGTGAGAACTGCGGTCAGTGAGAAGCAAATCACGAGGGCCGTAAATATTTTACTGGAGCGAAAAATCTGCATTACGAAATTACAGTCTAACTCCCACGCTGTTTTGCTTTGCGTCCTTTGCGAGCTTTGCATGAAACTACCCGGTCTTTGCAATGATCATATTTGAATTACGCTCCGCAATACTCCTCACGAGGAGGCGGAGGCGAGTTATACCAGACGTAACCTGTATGGCTGTTGATGCCAATCGCAAAGGTGAGTAAGAAGATGTCCAAATATAGTATGAAGCGTTCCATCAGCGTTTTTTTCTTTGTACAAACCTACGTTGAATCTCGCGAATATCGCTCGCGGTCGCGCTCGAGCCAATCGGCGAGTTCGCTTTCGCTCTTTTCGAGTTCGTCGTTGTTTATCAGACCGCGTTTTAGAGCTTCGAAGAATGCGCGCGTTCTCGTGTTAAAAGCGAGTTTGTCATAACCTTCCAAATCCGTGCCGCCGGAATGTGTCGGGAAAAGTTTTTCGTAGAGCGTCGCGAGACGGCTCTCGACGCCGCGAAGGCTCAGGCTGCATCTTCGCGCGATCGCCCAGTTGGACAGGCCGAGCGCGAGATACCTGAGCGCCTCCGACTCGAATTCCGTCAGCAGCGGCCGCTGGAACGAGTCCTTAAACGCGGGGTCGATCATGTCCGCGCCGTCTTCGAGCACGGCGGCGACAAAGCGGACGAAACGTTCCTCAGGATTATTTTTGTGAATAAAACCGTACGTCGGCTGCGGCTCGATCGATCGGACGATCTTGCGAATCTCGTTGATATAAATTTCGTGAGGAAACTGCGTCCAGAAAATTATCCGCGCCTCGGGAAACTCTCGCCAGACGGCACGCGCCGCCTTCACGCCCGACAACTTCGGCATCTGAATATCGAGAATCGACAGTGCCGGCCGCTCTTCGAGCGCCGTGCGAACAGCCATTTCACCGTCCGTGGCTTCGAGCACTGGAGCGTGTGTCGGAAACCGCTCGGCGAGCAGCTCTCGCAAGTAGCGACGCTGAGTTTCGTTGTCTTCCGCGATCAATATTGACATACGATGAGCCGGATTATAGCAGTATTCCGCGCAATCACAATTCTATTTATCTCTGCCGCGATTCAACAGCGGTGTCGCTACTCTTCAACTATGTGGCAACCCACATTCAACAGTGATGACTTGACGCTTCGTTACCTTTACCTAACTCGTCAAAATAGCCAAAGATTGAGGAGCAAATTATGAAAATATTCCGAGTTGGATTCTACGGTTTTGTATTGGCGGGTACATTGGTTATTGGTCTCACAACGACCGCAACCATCCAGTATCTGTTTTCGCTTTTGCCCGTTCAAGCAAAAGCAGAAGACGCTCCAACTCAGTCGCTTCCACCTGTAGCAATCGCTGAAGAGGCCGTAGCGATCAAAGATACTATTGTCGAAAGCGAAAATGTGGAAATGCCAAACCCAGAGATTTGGGACCCGAGCGACTGGTACTATCTGGAATCCGAAAAAGTGCCGAAGGCTTTTTCGAACATCGATCATGTTTATCTGCAAACTCGCGAAACTTATGAAGAGAACGGACAATTCGTGGACCGGCCGATTGTGCCGAAAGGGTCTGTGTTTGCCGGCAGTGAATTTACGTTCGCGCGAATAGCGGTTAGCAACCGAGAGCTTTCATTTCAAACAAAGACCATCAACGGGATCGGCTATCGATTCACCGGGCGTTTTCGGAGTTCGGCACTCGGCGATTATTGTGACACCGATGTAGATCAGCCGGATCTCGAAGGCAAACTGATAAAAATAAAAGACGGAAAGTGGGCCGCGGAGATGAATGCGCAGTTTTACATTTCGTGTGGCTGCTGATACGCCGGAATCGAACTTAACTAAAAATTTTGGAGGGAAAACTATGCACAATATCGCTTTGAAAATATCGACATTCTTTTTGACTTGTGGGCTTGGTGTTTTGGTCTCGATCTTTATCAACGGTTCGGCCAGTCGCTGGTCGCAGTACTTTGCTTTTGACGATCTGAATGAAACGCGGTCATGTCAGGTCAAACTTGTCACTCGCGACGGTCAAACGATCTGGATGTCGTGCGGCCAATGGGTAAAACACGAGCAATTTGAGCTCGAAAATTCGCACTAGCTCGTCAACCTCCGATAAATATTTGGCATGCGTTCGGGCAGCGTCATTACGTCGTCGATGATCGTGTAGCCGCTGTCGCCGTAGAGGTCGCGCAACCTCCGCCTCGAACCACAATTTCAAGGACGAGATGAGATCAATGTTCTTGCGGCGGAAATCCCTTTCTGGTCGATGAATCGCTTTGCAGAATTAGAACTCGCGCTTCGCAACTGGTTTGCGGAGATTTTAATTCGGTGACCTAGCCGGGCATCCCCTCTTGCCGATCTTCTGTGCGACGTAGACGGAATTTACGGATGTTGAGCTGGTGTAGGGATTTAGGAAATCGATGTTGTGGGCGGCGGCGGAGCCGAAAACCGTTCTGAGGTGCTCGGTAAAGTCGTCATTGGCGGGGTCGTTGGACCAGAGGGCGAAGGTGCCGCTGGGGTTTAGTTGGCTTCGCACCGAGGCGAGTCCGTCGGATGTGTAGAAGGTCATATTTCCCTGCTCGAGGAAATGTTCGGGCGAATGGTCGATGTCCAAAAGTATCGCGTCAAACTTACGCTCCCGCGCCGATGCATCGAAGCCGGTGCGTGCGAGCTCGAAAAAATCGCCTTGGCGCAGCTCGCATCGGGCGTCGTGTGTTAGCACATTTGCGAGGGGCACGAGTGCGGCCCGGTGCCAGTCGATCACTGCCTGAAAAAGATCGATGACGAGCAGCCGGTTCACGTTTTTGTTTTTCAATGCCTCGGCGGCGGTGTATCCCAATCCTAAACCACCGATCAAGACATTTAACTCACCCTCGAGCGGGGCAAGACCAAGTCGCGCGAGCTCTCGCTCGGCAAGGTTAAAGAGGCTCGACATCAGGTATTCGTCGCCGAGCTTGATCTCAAAAACTTCACGATTTTGAAGAAGCGGCTCCGGCCTTCGGCGAAGCGTGAGGTCGCCAAGCGGCGTCTTTTGAAAGCCAAGTTCCTCGATTTTAACCATTAGCTTGTAAGTCGCCGGTAGATGTTCGGCATGCGTTCGGGCAGCGTCATTACATCGTCGATTATCGTGTAGCCGACGTCGCCATACAGGTCGCGGAGTTCGGCCTCGGATTCGCGGTCGATGGTGATGCAGAATGGCGTGATGCTTGTGGTCTTTGCTTCGGTCAGGGCTTCGCGCACATCCTCGCGGGCGTAGCGAGCGTCGCCGTAATCATGATCGTAGGGTCGGCCGTCGGTCAGGATTATCAGCAGCTTTGTTCGCGCTTCCTGTCGCAGCAGTTTGTGCGACGCGTGGCGAATCGCGGCGCCTAGACGCGTGTTGTTTTGAAACGTAATGCCGCCGATACGCCGCTCAGTGTCCTCAGAATATTTTTCGTCAAAATCTTTTACGACATAAAACTTGACGTTGCGGCGGCCTTCGCTCGTAAAGCCGTTGATCGAATAAACGTCACCGACGGCCTCGAGCGCTTCGCTCATCAGCACAAGGCCCTCTTTTTCGATCTCGATAATTCGCCGGCCGGGATAAGTGTATGGCTGCAGCGGATTTCGCGTGATCGTGCGGGCCGTCGATGAGGACTGATCGAGCAAGATCGAGACGGCAACGTCGCGCTGTTTACGGAGGCGTTTTGTATAGATGTTCTCTGACTGACGCCCGTCGGCCTTACGGTCGATGACAAAATCGACGAGGGCATTGAGATCGTAATCTTCGCCGTCGAGTTCGCGATTAATGCGGGTCAGGTTTTCAGGCTTCATCAGCTGAAATTGATGCCGGATAGACGAGATCACGCCTCGATAACGCGAACGAGCTAATTCTACAAAGCCGCGGTCGCCTTGTTTTACTTTCTTCTCGATGACACGGCTCCAACCGACGCGATAATCGTTCAGCTCGCGGTCCCACTCGTCGTAAGCAAACGCAACGT
Source organism: Pyrinomonadaceae bacterium (assembly GCA_049679945.1). GTDB lineage: Bacteria > Acidobacteriota > Blastocatellia > Pyrinomonadales > Pyrinomonadaceae > OLB17. Next base: position 50,559 of record JBAUGW010000035.1, read on the forward strand.
CATCGGCTTCGAGAGCTTGCTCGGGCATGTCCATCTGCGACCACGCCTCGCTGCCTTGTAGATCGTCGGGCTCGCCTTCGTCGTCGAGCGAGTTCCACGCGTTAAAAAGATCGCGGATGTCCTGCGCCTGCTGCTGCCGCTCGCGTTTGACCTGATCTTCGGTCACAGACTCGGCGGTGTCTTTGTCGTCGTAGGCAAACTCGCTTTTCTCTTCAGTGTTGTCCGATTCGGATTCTTGCGTCTGCTCGGGTGTAATGTTCTGAAACAGGTTATAAACGCGCGAAGTCGCCATCAACGAATCGGCAACCGAGGGGAATTGCGGATTGCGGATTGCGGATTGCGGATTCGATTGGAGATATGATTCGACCACCGTCTCAATCTCGGAGACGACCTGTCCATAAAATTGCTTGGCGTCGTCCGTTGCGCCGCCGCAGAGCGTTATCTGAAACAGCAGCTCGAACGGTACTTGGTGAATCGGCAGGTCGAAAATGTATGGCCGATTTGCGCGCAAGAACGACTGCATCAGATCGAGGTCGCGTCGCAATCCGCGATAAGTTTGTCTTAAAAGGTAATCGATGCGCGCATTTTCCATTGTGCTGAAGATCTTGCGCGCCAAGCGCGGCTCAGGAAATGCGTTGAGGACGGTTTTGTAATCCGAATCTTGCGGCAAAAGAACCACCTCGTCTGCCGAAGCGGCAGCCACTCCTCCTTCGTAAGGAGGAGAGCTTTTTTGAAGATAACCGTCGAGCGAAAACGCGTCACGTTCTTCGGCGGTGGCGGAATAAAGTTCAGTCAATTCCGCGAATGCGGCTTTTAACTCGATTGTGTCGCGGGCGAAGGTGCCGAATTCTATCTGGCCTGCGCCGTGAGCGGCGAGAACTTTGTAGAGGCGGAAGTCTTTGTCATCATCGGAGAACTCTGCAATTGAAGTCGGCAGATAGATTGCTTTGCCGTCACCGATTCGCGTTTCTTGCGGCATTGCCCTCAGCGGCGCGATCTCGACCTCGCGGCCGGTCAGGGCTTCGACGTAGAGTTGAAGAACGTGCTGAATGTTTTCCAGCGGCAGACCGATTCGCGTTTTATGCAGGCGCTCGTTCGAATCTCGGGTTTCGAGCGCGAAGTAGCTGCGCTTCGCCTTTGCCGACATTTCGTCCAGATCGACGAGGCCGCCCGTGATCCAATCTTCGAACTGAGCAAGTGAGACTTTTTGTAACGCCATGGCGCTCGAATTAAATGCGGCCAAAGCGCTTTCGGCGTCCGTTTCGGCGATGCGGATGGTTAGCTGCAGAACGCGGCGAATTGCGGCCTCCTCAATATTTTTCCGTGCCGACATTTGCGAAACAAACTTCGGCGTTGCACGCAGGAACGAGATCAGCACTGCGTTGCCGTGAACAGCGATCGTTCGTGAGAGCGCGGTCCAATCGTCAAACGCTCTCGGCGCGTCGGACAAAACCTTACTGCCCGACGAGACGAAATGCAGCGTAACGCTGCCGCCAAATTCGAGAAACTCGGACGCGCTTTGAATCAGCCGCACCGCTGCGTCGGCCGACAGATTTTCAAACGCTTCGGGCAGAATCTGCCACAACTCCGCTGTCAGCCCGCCGGTGCGATGTGCAAAATCTCCTGCCAGTGCAAAGACCGCTTCGTTCACGCGAGCTTCTCCGTACGCACTGATCGCCCGTGCAGTCGCAGGCGTGTGCGTGAGAAAGTCGGCGCTGTGTTTTGCGCTTCGCTGCGCGATCTCGGCGGCGAGACTTAGAATGTCGGCGAGCAGTTTTTTGTCTGCTACTTCGGCTGCAATCTTTGGAATCAGCTCGAACGACCCGAGCGCGATCGAGCTCGACAAAACAAGTTGCCGTGTAGAGATCTGAAAAGCTGCGGCACGAGCATTCTGCGGAACGCGTTTCAACCCGCCGACACCCTTAGCAAAAAACTTTACGCCAGTCTCGCTGCTGCCCATCGCGATCCGGCGGCCAAGCTCGCCCCAACTTCGCAGATCGCCTGCCGACAAAATCTTTGCGGCCCGCGGCACCGCCTCGACAAACTCGCGGCTAACTTTCAAACTCACGCCAGCGAGGGCGGCGCTAATCTCTAATGCAGCACGCTTTTTGTCAGGCGGCAGTTCACTTAAATGACGCGCGAGTCCGGTCAGCGTAGTTTTGTTGCTACTGGTTTTTGCCACAATGAGATTTTAAGGGAAATTGAGCGAGGCTTAAAGCCGCGGTCAGTGATGATGGTCGCCCGCAACTTCATTGAGCTTTGCGATGTCGAGTAGTTTTGAAAACTCGTCGAAGTGGAACATCGTCTCGTCCTTGCAGTGCTCGCAAAAGAACGTTACATCTTCGCCGAGATACATGTCTCTAAGGTGATAGGCGATAAAACAGCCATAGCATCGTTGGATGCGTTTGCCGAAGGTGTCTAAATGTTCGTGATTGTTGTCCATACGATGTTTGTTACTTGGAGGATATTAACCGCAGATGACGCAAATAACGCGGATCAAAGCAGAGACAAATATTTTTTTGATCTTCGTGTTCTGCTTCATCTGCGGGTTAATCGCATTAGCAACAGACTACTTGACCACGCCGCGTTTTGATGTGTTGATAAATTCGACGAGAAGATCAACCTCTTTGCAATCCGATATCTCGGCTGTGATTTTTTCGACGGCTTGGGTTGTGTTTAACTTTGCCGAAAGCAGCAAGTGAAAGGCGTGATTCAGCTTGTCGATCACACCGCGTGAATAGCCGCGGCGTTTCAAGCCGACGCGATTTGGGCCATAACATTTTGCATGGTTGCCCTGGATGATTGCGAACGGCATCGCGTCTTTTACGACGACAGAGTAGCCGCCGACAAAGGCTTCGAGACCGATGCGGCAGAATTGATGAACACCCGAATACGCGCCAACGCTGGCTCTATCGGCGATCTCAACGTGACCGGCGAGGGTCGCGGCGTTTGCCATAATGATCTCGCTACCGAGCTGGCAATCGTGCGCGACGTGTGCCTGCGCCATCAACAGATTGCCGTCGCCGATTCGCGTCACGCCGCCGCCGCCCGATGTGCCGCGATGAATGGTGACGAATTCGCGAATGTGGTTTCGCGCGCCTACCTCGGTTCCGGTCGGTTCGCCGGCGTACTTCAAATCCTGCGGAGCCAAGCCGATAGATGCAAACGGAAATACATGTGTCTCATCGCCGATCGTTGTTTTGCCGTCAACAACAACGTGCGAATCGAGCCGCACGCTGTTGCCTAACGCAACCTCGCTTCCAACCGTGCAAAATGGTCCGATATGACATCCGTCACCCAATTTTGCGCCGTCGGCGACGATTGCGGATTCATGTATAAACGTAGTCATCGGGGGAAATTATTTGTCCGCGCTTTTTTTGCGAGCAATGATCACGACAAAAACGACTGTGACTATTATGCAAAGTAGCGGCGAAACTGTGGCTAATACGACTGATGTAATAAATCCAATAAGTCCGAGATTACGCTCGCCCTTTTTTATTCCGAGCCACAGCGGAATCGCGCCGATTATCCCGCCGAAAACTAGTTGGCCGACTAGAAAATAGTAAAAATTTTGCTGAAAGTACTCTCTAAACTGCGCGTAGTCCATCATTCCTCCTTTGAGCGCGTCGCGATGATGCACATGATCTCGGCTTCGCAGGTTACCTGCCCATCGACCGTCGCGATGCCCCGCATTTTTTGAACTTTGCTGCCGATGCGAAGAGCCGTGACTTCGAGCATGAGTGTGTCGCCGGGCACGACCGGACGGCGGAACTTCGCGCTGTCGATGCCGCTGAAGAACGGTATCTTGTCGCCGCGATTCTCAAATTCGCGAAGAGCGAGAATAGCACCCACCTGCGCGAGCGCCTCTATCTGTAAAACGCCCGGCATGACAGGCGCTCCGGGGAAATGCCCGGCAAAAAAATGTTCGTTTATTGTGACTTGCTTTACGCCGACGATGCGTACACGCGGTTCCAGCTCAACGATCTTATCTACGAGCAGGAACGGATAACGGTGCGGCAATATCTTTGCAATCGCGACAGAGTCCAATATCGGCATAACGAACCTGGATTATATCAGCCAATGCGAAACAAATCGCAATTCGTTATCCGGATTATCTCGGCGTCGCGGCAGCCGGTGCGGCCGGAGTTTTTGCGTTAAAGAAGGTGATGAAATCTTTTGTCGAATCGGCACCCTCGGCGTAATGGAGCATCGCCTCGGACAGTTTGCTCGGATCAAGGATCACGCTGTACCCGTTCTTCTTTGCATATTCGTCGATCGCTTTGCCAATCTCTTGTGAAATCGGCCCAATCAATGCGCTGCGGCGCTTTGCTACGTCGTTTTCCGCCACGGTCTTTTCATAATCGAACTTGCGTTTCAGATTCTCACCTTCTTCTCGCTTTGTGTTGAATGCAACCTGGTTGAATTGCGCTGGCGGAAGCTTTTGCATATTTTGAAGTTCGGTCGCGATTGTCCCTAATCTGGTGTTCAGCCCGGTCAGCTCTTGATTCTTCGACGCAAACTCGCGCTCGAGTTGTTTCAGAGCGTTTATCAACTTGGTGACTCCGGCTTTTTCATCATAAAACGCTTCCGAGTTTATAAAACCGATCTTTGCCGGCGCCGCGGGTTGAGCGAATGTTGAAACCGAAAAGACGACTGCTATCAAGAAAGCGAAGGCTGCGAAACGAAATTTTGTCATGACTATATCTGCTCCTTACATGATCAAAGGTCAGAGGAATTCCCCTGACCTCCGAGATTAAAAACTTAGAAAAACAACTATCTAGGCGTCGCCGTCGTTGCGGTTGCTGAAGGTCGCGCGTTGTAAAAGATAATGAAATCCTTTGTGACATCGATCTTCTCATCGCCGATCGCGAGAAGAAGCCCGGCTTCGTCTTTCGCTATATCGAGGAGAAGCGTGAATCCTTTTTGTTTAGCAAAATCCTGAAGAGCCTTACCGATATCCTGCATGACCGGGCCGATGACGGCCTGCTGCCGCTTTTCGTAACGAGCCTTTGCGTCCTCCTGCTTAAACTTGAGATCGCGCTGGAGTTTTTCGGCTTCGTCGACCTTAGCCTGCACTGTTTTTTCATCAATCGGGACCCTTCCGGCTGTGGCCTGATCGCGGAACACCTGAATCTCCTTGGCAAGATTACTCAATCTGGTGTTCATCGTGTCGAGTTCCGTCTGTGTTGGCGTAAATTCCGTGTTGATGGCTTTCAGAGCATTAATATATTTGGTTATGCCGGCTTTTTCGTCGCCGAAGGCAAAAGTATTAATGATACCGATCTTTAGCGGGCCGGCAGGTTGAGCTGCACCGCCGTTCTGTGCAAACGATGAAACCGCAAAAACAGCCGCGAACACGAGGCTGACGATAAATAAACTTCCTCTTTTCATTATTTTCACTATAACTCCTTAACCGATAGCGAAAGGCCGCTCACGCCGCCCTTTGATCTTTTACATCTGCTTTGAAACACAAACTGTGGGATTTGTTGCTTGGCGTTTCAAAAAGAATAGCAATAGTAATGAATCGACCAGTCAAAGTCAATCAGTAATTGCCTAGAATGTGCGTCCCACCGTAAACTTAAATCCGTTACGTTTGCCCGGCAAAAAGATGCCCGGCAACTCCTGCGTAAAGCCGATCTGCGCGTTCGGATTGTAATAATAGATCAACCGAAACGGCACATTTACGATTGGCACCTGCACGCGAAATTCGACGCCGACGCTGGCCTTATAGTCGCTCAGCTTGCCAAATTTTGCTCCACCGACATTTAGCTGTGAATTTTGCTGCACCTCACCGCGAAGGAAAAGCGGCTGAACCTGCGGCGACAAGGTGGTCGGGCATCCGGCGCGATTTCCACGGCAAAACTCATTAATAAAGTCCGTTTTTGTCATTACGCGGCCGCGATAATAGAGTATGCTGCCAAAGCTACTCTCGAGCACCGGGGTATTGATCAGTCCCAGTGCCGTCAGGCGACCAAAACCCAAAAAAGTGTCGTCGGGCAGGAATTCACTGTTGATAACCTGCGGCCCAGTGCTGCGCAAATTAAAGACGGAACCGATGTCGCCAAACAAAGCCATAGTTGCCGGGCCGAAGATAGGCAATCGATATTCGACGTTTGCGAGCAGCTGCGTATCGCCACCGATAAATCTGAAGTTTCGCGTAAAGAGCGCCGGGTTAGCACCGCCGATGCCAGTCAGTTGGCCGATAGTTCTGATATCGGCAGTGTCACGCGTGTTGAGGCCGGTGTTTGTGTCCGCCGTGCCAAAGCCGTTTGTAGCCACGACAACATTTCGGCTGGTGATATAAGTGTCGAATGGAGCGACGGGGCTGATGGCTCGCGATTCATAGCCGCGAATGTCGTTCTCGCTGCCGAGGAAGAAACGTGAAAATGCCGGAACGCCGCCAATAAACGCCAGCGAGTTTGCACTGCGAACCTTGTCGGTGATCGCCCAAGTGCCAACGGTGGCGGCAATGACGCGAAACGCTAACACCTCGGGACTTTTTGATTTCTTTTTGCGGATCGGGATGAATTGCGAATACTGAACCGTCGGCGAATACGTGCGAACATCGCCGCCGAGACCTGCAAATCCTAGCGAAACCGACAGCGATTTGCCGTTGTTTGTGTCGATGCCGTTTGCCGCCGGTTGCCGCGTGTCGTAAACAAACGATGCCGTTACCTGGCTCGTAATGATATTCGGCTGGCGATAAATGACCGGAATTCTTGCTGCCGGATCGGCAGCCTGGTTAACCTCAGGATCTTTTAATGTCGTCGCTGAAATTTGATACGTCAATCCGAGACGTGAAAATTGCGTGAAGCGGCGCTTTTTGAAAAACAACTCAGACAGCGGCGCAGTCGCGAAGACATTTGCCCCGTAAGTTCTCTGCGTAAACAGGTTGCTCTCATCCGTCGTAATCGTGCCGAGCGGATTAAAGAGCTGATTAAGAACGTCCTGATTCTGTGTCAAAAATGTCCCTTCGCCAAAAAACTGGTATTTACTTGCGAAGATCGAAAAGCCGACCGAGATCGGCCGATCGCGGAAATACGGTTCCTGGTACGAAAACTGGATGCTCTGCTGCCGGTTGCCTGCTCCAAGATTAAAGGAGAGGATCTCGCCGCGGCCCGCCAGATTGTTCGTCGAATATTCCAGCCCGAAGAACGATCCGCCGATGCCCGACAGTCCGCCGTTGAACGAGATCTGCTGGCGGCCTTTCTCTTTAACCTTAACGATTAGATCGACATCGCCCTTCTCTTCGTCAGTGCGAATTTCAACATCCTGTTCTTTGTCGACTGGGTCGAAGTATTGTGTTTGGTTGAGCCGCGCGACCGAGATTTCGAGATATTGCTGATTGTAGATATCGCCTTCGTTTAGCAGGAACTCACGTCGCATAACTTTATCGCGCGTAAACGTGTTACCCGTAAATTCGAGTCGCCGAAGCGTAAACTGTTTTCCTTCCTCGATTGCGAGTGTGATATCGACGATGCCTTCGTTTGGATTAGTCGGATTGTCCTTAAAGACCGGGTCAAACTCGGCGCTATACTGAACAAATCCTTGCGAGCCATAGGCCTTTTTAAGATCTTCGTAAACAGATTCCTGCAAACGCTTTCCGTCGACGACCTCACCTTTCTTCAAACCGACGCCAGCCAGAATCTGCTGCTCGGAAAAGATCGAATTGCCCTCGACCTTCAGCTCACCGACGCGATAAATCTTGCCTTCCGTGACCGGCACGATGATCTTCAACGTGTCGTCAACCGATGTGATGAGCGGCAGCGGAAAATTTTTCAAGATAGGAAAACCCGTGCGTTTCAGGCCTTGTCCGACGACTTCGGGGCTGCCGATGCGAGCCTGAAAATACCCCTTCGACCACATGTAAGTGCGGACATTGCGGTCGAGATCGTACTGCAGCTTTCGCATGTCAAGAATATCCTGGCCTTTGACGCGAGAGATCAAACCGGTTTTTTTGACGAGTTGCAAAGCGTCGCGAAGCTCGCCATCCTTAAATTCTTCGTTGCCCTCAAACTCGATTTGAATGATGCGTGAACGAGCGCCTTGCTCGATGTTGAAGGTCAGCGCGATCGACGTCGCCGAAACTTCGTCCTCCTGAATCTCAACCTTCGCATTTGGATAACCTTTCGCGGCGAGCAGTTCGCGAAGTACGCGCGTAGCGTTGCGAGCCTTTACGGGATCGTAAACCGATTCTTTAGAAACGCCGACACGCTTTTCGCGAAATTCTTTGAGAATGTCGGATTCCTGCAGAGCTTTTGCGCCTTTGAAAACAAGGTCGCGAATGATCGGCAGCTCGCGCACCTCGAAGATCACGTTAACGCCGCCCCGAATACCGTCCTCGATCAGGACGCGCGTCGCCGTCTTGTCAAAAAAGTTCAGCGAAAGCAGCTCTTTGAGGTCACGCTCGAGAGCCGCGGCGTCGTAAATGTCACCCGGACGCGTCTTGATGTAATAAAGTAAATCCTCGTCACGCAGACGGCGATTGCCCTGAATATCGACGTTTTCGACCACCTGCTGGACAGCGGGCGCGTTCTTTTTTGCAGTCGTGAGGTCATTGGCGGCCGCTGACGTAACCAAAACTGCCGAGACAAATACCGCAGTTGCGAGTGCTCGAATAATGTTCATAAATGCGGAACTTATCGTAAAAGACATGCAAATTAAAAAAGCTCCGAGAAGCTTTTTGGCGATCAATTACCGGATTCAGACAATAGGATAACCCAATAAAAACGGCATTTCAACGCAAGATTTAACTTGCCTTTTGATTCAGCGACGGCAAGCGAGGTTGCCCTTACCCTAAGTCTTAACAAACTTCCGAATTATACAGGGAAATGAGCGGAACCGCGAATCGGTTGAACAACTTAGGCCTTTTGCGAAAGCTCTTTCTCAGTCTTCTTCGCACGAACCTCGCGAAAGGCAAGCTTGTCGCCCCGAGCGTAAACTTCGACGGTGCTGTCCTCGGCGATGTCGCCTTGGATGAGCGCTTCCGAAAGTTCGTCTTCGACGTAGCGCTGCAGCGCGCGTTTTAGTGGGCGTGCGCCGTATTTACGGTCAGCGCAGGTTTTGGCGATGAGCCATTTGCGGGCAGAGTCTGAAAGCACAACCTTTAACTCGCGATGCTCGATGATCTGATTTAGGCGCTCTACTTGGAGATCGACGATCTGCAGCAGATCGTCGTCGGTAAGCTCGTCGAATAGAATGATCTCGTCGAGTCGGTTGATGAACTCCGGTGCAAAGGTCTCTTTAACCTTTTGCATCACTTCGTCTTCCATCTTCTCTCGCGAAGCGTTGACGCCTCCCTGAAAGCCGAGTGAAGTTCGTTTTTGGATAACGCGGGCGCCGAGGTTTGAGGTCATTATAAAGATTGCGTGTTTGCAATCGACCGGCGTTCCCTGCGAATCGGTCAGTACGCCGTCCTCAAAAACCTGCAGCAAGATGTTGAAAAGATCGGGGTGCGCTTTTTCAACCTCGTCGAAAAGCACTACGGCGTAGGGCGATCGTCGCAGCTTTTCGGTGAGCTGTCCGCCGTCTTCGTGACCGACGTATCCTGGCGGCGAGCCGATGAATTTTGACACCGAATGTTTTTCCATAAATTCGCTCATGTCGAAGCGAATCAGCGACTTTTCCGAACCGAACAAAAACTCGGCGATCGAACGCGCGACTTCAGTTTTACCGACGCCCGTCGGGCCGAGGAAAAGAAACGAGCCTACAGGGCGACTTGGATTTTTGAGGCCGGCACGCGATCGGCGAACCGCGCGTGCAAGCGCCGAGATGGCGGGCCGCTGCGATATTATTCGTTTGTGCAGGGCGGTTTCGATTCCCAAAAGTTTTTCGGCTTCCTGCTGCTTGACTGATGACACAGGAACGCCTGTCCAACGCGCGATGACCTCATCAACGTCGTCTTTTGTCACTTCGACGGCGAAGAACGAAGCGTCGAGCGACTGCAGCTCGAGCGAGATGAGTTGGTCTTCGTTTGCGGATGCGCGCTTCCAGTTTTCGACCGTTTCTTTCCATGAAGGCTCGCCGATGTTCTCTTTTTGATAACGCAATTTCGCGCGCGCACCTGCTTCGTCAAGAACGTCGATCGCTTTGTCCGGAAGAAAGCGGTCGGCGATGTAACGGTTCGACTGCGTGACGGCCGAGCGAAGCGCTTCTTTTGTATAACGAAGCTGATGAAACGCCTCATATCGTTCAACGATGCCGGCGATGATCTCCATCGCTTCGGCTTCGGTCGCAGGCTCGACACGGACGGCCTGAAAGCGGCGCTCGAGAGCTCGGTCTTTCTCGATAGTTTTGCGAAACTCGGCTGGCGTCGTCGCGCCGATACACTGAATATCGCCGCGCGAAAGCGCGGGCTTTAAGATGTTTGCCGCATCGAGCGTGCCTTCAGCCGAACCGGCACCAACCAGCGTATGCAGCTCGTCGATAAAGACGATGTTCTCGGCACTCTCTTTTAGCTCGGCCATGATCTTTTTCAGCCGCTCTTCAAATTGGCCACGATACTTTGTGCCGGCGACGATCAGCGATAAGTCGAGCGAGAGAATGCGTTTGTTTTCGAGAAAGGTGGGAACTTGTTTTTCGACGATACGCGTGGCGAGGCCCTCAATTATCGCGGTTTTGCCGACGCCCGATTCGCCGATCAGCACGGGATTATTTTTTGTGCGGCGGCAAAGAATCTCGATGATCCGCTGCATCTCGGCTTCGCGACCGACGAGCGGGTCGAGACGCCCTTCGGCGGCCTCAAGCGTAAGATCGCGGGTGAACTCAGCAAGGCTCGGGGTCTTTGAATTTTCTTTATTCGACGTCGCGATGCCCGGCAGCACGTTGTGTCGCGACGCCTCCTCGCGAACGTCCGACAGCCGCAATCCATAACCAAAGAGTATCTCGGCGGCGATTGATTTTTCTTCGCGAACGATGCCGAGCAGCAGGTGTTCAGGACCGATGTGGCGATTTTTGAGCTGGCGGCTTTCTTCGTTGGCGTAGAAGAGAATTTGCTTTGTCGCGGGCGAAAGGTGAAGCTCCGACGATTGGGGTATGCGGTCACGCAGGGTAATCCGCTCTTGAATGTCGCGCCGAATCGTATCGACCGTTATTGTGTGTCTGAACGGCAGAAAGCGGGCGGAGAGAGTCTTGTCCTCGCGCATTAAGCCTAGCAGGATGTGCTCCGGCGCGATGACTTGTGAACCGTATTGGAGCGCTTCGTAGCGGGCGAAAAAAATTACGCGTCGAGACCTCTCCGTATAGCGTTCAAACATAAAAACAACTCCGGCGTTTCGTCACTGACTATAACGAAAGCGTAGACAATAGCGCTAGATTTTACAAAACAAGATTACGAGCTTCCGCATAGGATAGTTTTAATTAACGGCGGAATCCACAAATAACGCAGTAATTTACAGGAAATTTTGTAAAAACAGGTTGTGCGCCTAATTTGCCATCCGTGAGCGGGCGTCGATCTCGAACTTATCGTCGGCGATCTCTTTGACGAGGGCCTCGTCGCGCTTCGTGATGCTGCGAAGAGCTTTGCCCGCCGGGGCGAGTTCGACACGCGACGTGATCACGCGAGAAATACGTTTGGGCAGGAATTTTGGTGCGATATTCGCTATCGAATCTGCCAGGGCGACAATGTCGCCGCCGCCCGGCCAGAGTGAGCGAACAACGGATTCGTCGGTGCGATTGATGAGACGCAACAGCGTCAACGCAACGACATAAAGGTCATCGACCTGACCGATAAACGGAAAAACGTCGGGGATAAAATCGAGCGGCGAAACGACGTAGACTATCGCGGCGAGGAACAGCGCCTTCTCGGCTGTCGGCACGCGAGCGTCTTTGAGCAGTCGGCCGAGCAGCACGACCATGTTCGGCAAAAACATCAAGAAGCTACGCATGCGGCCTTTTAGTTCGCTCTTTTCGCGTCTTTGCAATTTGTTTTTCTTCTCAGCCATCGCTTATTTTGTGCCCTTTCCTCAAAGTGTAGAGAATAGCCGATGTTTGAGCAAGTTTTACTGCGTTTGGTTGTATGGTAAATTCGTCTTCAATGATCCTTCAAAAGATACGTGAACGCGCCGCCGCTGACATGCAACATATTGTCTTGCCCGAGGGCGAGGACGTTCGCACCGTCGAGGCTGCGGCTACGTGCGCTCGTGACGGCATTGCAAAGATCACGGTTCTCGGCAACGATGAGAATGTGCGGGAACTTGCCGCTCAGGCGGGCGCAAATCTGAATGGCGTAAACATCGTCGACCACCTTAAAGCTGCTGATTTCGGCCGCATGGCAACGCTGTATCATGAACTTCGCCGTGCAAAGGGCACGACGCTCGAAGAGGCCGAGCAAACCGTCAAAGACCCTCTGTATTACGGCAACCTCATGGTTCGCTTAGCACAAGCCGACGGCTCGGTCGCCGGCGCAACAAATACGACCGCCCATACCGTGGCGGCCGCGCTTCGCTGCATCGGTGCGCGCGCAGGACTCAAAACAGTTTCTAGTTTTTTCCTGATGGTCGTGCCGGATAAAAAGTTTGGAACGGGCGGCGCAATGATCTATGCCGATTGCGGTGTCGTCATCGATCCTGACGTGAGCGAGCTTGCGGAGATCGCGATAGCGTCCGCCGACTCTTGCCGTGCGTTGCTCGAATCCGAGCCGCGAGTTGCGATGCTCTCGTTCTCAACAAAAGGAAGCTCAAAACACGCATCGCTCGACAAGATCATAGAGGCGACTAAGACCGTAAAGGTGCGAATGCCAGATCTCTCTATCGACGGCGAACTGCAGGCCGACGCCGCGCTGGTCAAATCCGTCGGCGATTCGAAAGCGCCCGGCTCACAGGTCGCTGGCCGTGCAAACGTGCTGATCTTCCCCGACCTCAACGCCGGCAACATTGCCTACAAACTAACCGAACGCCTCACCGGCGGCACCGCGATCGGCCCGATCTTGCAAGGCCTCGACCGCCCGTGCAACGACCTCTCGCGCGGCTGCACGGCAAGCGACATCGTCGACGCCGTTGCCATCACAGCGGTTCAATCGCAGGCCCGCAAGGCAAATTAATTTCGGAATTGTCGGGTTTCGGATTTACGTTTTTTCAAATCAAAGCGTTCACCAGGCTTCAAAATATTCAGCCGAACTGCGTCGCGTGGCTGGGCGTTCAGGAACATCACTTGCGACGTGCCGACTACGGTGAGTTTGCGGTTGTCTTCGATGAGGACGGCGGTGTCTTCGTCTATGCCGATGCCGAGGTATTCCGGATCTTTCAAAACAAAACCAATCAGCCGGTTGTGACGCTGGCGGACTAGGAAGTGCTGGTCGAACATGACGTTTGGGATAAAGCCGAGGCCGTGACGAACGCCGACCTTCGCACCGTCGAGAATTTTCAAATCAGTTTCGCCCGTCATCATCGGATCGGACATTACGGCTGCGCCCGCGCTCGTGCCGCCGAATGGCGTGCCGGCGGCGTACTTTTGCCGGATCAGCTTTAGTAATTCCTCGTCGGCGAGAACATCCATAATTCGGTTCTGATCGCCGCCGGAGAGAAACACACCGGTTGCCGTCCTTAACTGTTCGATGAATTCCGCACGTTTTTCAGCATGGAGCGGCCGGGTCGCAGCGTGCACGATGCTGCTGTATTCAAACTGCGAAAACTGCTTTTCGAGTGACGCGAAACTCTCGTCGGGCACGCCGCTCGCCCACGTGATCATCAAAAGCCGCGCGTTTCGGCCGCCGCTCCATTCGACAAATTTTTTCATCGCATCATTCGGACGTTCGCCGCCGCCGATGACGAGCAGTCTTTGCTGTCCGAAACAGAACGCTGCGGCCGTTAGCAGAACGATCAAAACCGCGAGTGTGCGGTACGTTCGCGTTCGCGTACTCGTAATCTTCATCACAAATCAATCCGTCGCAAGTGGTGTAAACTCGATGCTAGTTTCAATGGACTCAGCGAAAAATGCAATTGCCGGGTTTCTAAATCGTCTCGGTCCGGGGCTGATCACGGGCGCGTCGGATGACGATCCGTCGGGCATTGGGACCTATACACAGGCTGGCGCGACACTGGGATTTGCGACGCTTTGGACGGCGATCGTTACGCTGCCCTTGATGATAGTTGTCCAGCACATTTGCGCAAAAATCGGTATGTGCAGCGGTCGCGGGCTTGCCGGCGTGCTGCATCGCTATTATTCAAAAGGGTTGCTTTATCCGGTTGTCATAGGGTTGGTTGTTGCCAATACCATCAACGCCGGTGCCGACATCGCGGCTATCGCGGCGGCGATAAATATGTTTGTCCCCGTGCCGATCTCGGCGATGGTTGTTCCGATCGCGGTGGCGATTGTCGTTCTGCAGGTTTGGGGCTCGTATCATCTGATCGTGAAGATCTTCAAATGGCTGACGCTCTCACTCTTTGCGTACGTAATAGCGGCGTTTCTCGCAAAACCCGACTGGTTTGCCGTTGCAAAAGCCACATTTGTTCCTCAGGTCACGTTTAGCAGCGAATATATTACGACGATCGTCGCAATTCTGGGCACGACGATTTCGCCATATCTATTCTTTTGGGAGGCTAGTGAGGAGGTCGAGGAAGAAAAGGAGGAAGGACGAAATAGTATCGCCTCGCGAAGAGGGGCGACCGACGCCGAGATAAAAAAAGAGAAGATCGACACCGTCATCGGAATGCTGTTTTGCAACATCGTTTTTTATTTTGTGATCGTGTCGGCCGGAGCGACCCTTCATGCCACCGGCCAGACGGATATCCAATCCGCCACAGACGCGGCTCAGGCTTTGCGTCCGCTGGCGGGGAATTTTGCGACAGTATTGTTCGGCATCGGCTTGATCGGTGCTGGTTTGCTGGCAATTCCCGTGCTTACGGGTTCGGCGGCGTATGCTGTGGCTGAGACATTCAACTGGCCATCGGGACTTGACGAAAAGCCGCGGCATGCAAAGAAATTCTACGGCGTTATCGCCGCGTCGACACTAGTCGGCGTCGCAATCGATTTTGCCGGGATCAATCCGATCAGTGCTCTGTTTTGGACAGCCGTAATAAACGGTGTCGTCGCGCCGCCGCTGCTTGTCGTCGTCATGCTGGTTGCGAACGACAAACGCGTTATGGGCAACCGAACCAACGGCGTCTTCACAAATATCTTCGGCTGGATAGCAGCGGCGATAATGTTCGCCGCGGCAATAGGAATGGTCTTAACCTGGAGCTAGTAAACCTCAGGTTTGCCAGGCGGGCGCGTTTTCCAGCGACGGTGGATCCACATCCATTGATCGGGATACGCGCGGATTATTCTTTCGATCTCGGCCGTGAATGCCGCGGTCGTGTCGATGATGTCCTGTTTGCGATCACCCGAGTTCACGGGCTTGAGCAGAGTGCCGTGGACAAACTTGTAGCGGTCAATGTTTTTGTCCCAGACGCAGAATGTCGGATAGATGAGCGCGTTCGAGCGAATAGCCATCACAGCCGCGCCGCTCGATGTACAAGCCGGCACACCGAAGAACGGCACAAAGACGCCTTCCTTAACCTGCGCATTAACGTCTGACAAAATTCCGAGGATGCCGCCGTCACGCAGTATCGAGATAGCGAGCCGCGCCGAATTTTTTTTGTTGATCGGCGTGTTACCGAATGTCGTACGGCGTTCGTTTAGCATGTCGTCAAGCATAGGATTGTCGAGCGGACGCGCGAGATAGTTGATCGGCTCATACAACGCCGCAAAGCCGAGCACGAGCATTTCCCAGTTGCCGAGATGACCGGTCGTTATCAAAAAGCCCTGACCTGTCTTCTGCATTTCATAGAGGTTCTTTGTCTCGTCATCGAGATTAAAGTCGATCAGCTCGGCAAGGCGCTCGCGTGTGTATTTACGAAACTGGCTGAGGTCGCCGAGCACGCGGCCGAGATTTTCAAACGTGCCGCGGAGGATGGCGTTGCGTTCAGCGGCAGTCTTCTCAGGAAATGCGATCTCTAAGTTTCTAAGCCCAGTTTTGCGCAGCTTTGGCAAAAGTTTTGGCACGGCCAGCAAAATCCACGTGGCTGTGTGGATCGCAGCACCGCGTGGCAACAGCCCGAGTAGGCCAAGCGCGAGCCATGCCCCCGCGTATTCGATCCATATAATGCTGCCGCGTTTTCTTGCCATCGAAAGCTAAAAGTCGAGTTTACAGGTCTTACAAAACTCTTACAATCACACAGCTTACGAACTGTTAGTCTAAAAATGCGAGCCAGATCAAGCTCAGCTAATTTTCAGAAACGGAGTTACCATATTTTGCAAAACGTAATCGATTTCAAACCATCGCACCCTCAGACGATTCACTGGAACACGATCTTTTTCGTCGGTATTTTTCACGCGGTGGCCGTCGCTGCGCTGTTTACATTCAGCTGGCAGAATTTACTTGCGGCTTTTATCACATGGTGGGTCGCCGGTAGCTGGGGCATTGGCATCGGTTATCACCGGCTGATGACGCACAAGGGAATGAAGACGCCGCGATGGCTGATGCGTGTTTTAGCGACATTCGGCACGCTTGCATTGCAATCAGGGCCGATAGCTTGGGTGACGACTCATCGCATCCATCACGCGTACACCGACATGGACAACGATCCGCACAGCCCGCGAAACGGAACTTACTGGGCGCACATCGGCTGGATCTTTAAAGGCACGGCGCAAGTGCAGCCGCAAACTGCGATACAAAAATATTCGCCCGATCTGATCCGCGACCCGTATCTTTTATTTTTAGATAAATATTATTACGTGACGGCGATCATCGCCGGCATCGCGTTGATGGCAATCGGCGGCTGGACGATGGTTGTATGGGCGATCATATTGCGCACGGTTATGGGCTGGCATTTTACATGGCTCGTAAATTCGGCGACGCATCTGTGGGGCACGCGACGCTTCGACACGCGTGACGATTCGCGGAACAACGGACTCATCGCTGCCGTCACTTTTGGCGAAGGCTGGCACAACAATCATCACGCATATCCTCGTTCGGCAAAGCACGGCCTGACTTGGCGTGAATTCGACGTCAACTGGGTGCAGATCCGCCTACTCGAAAAGCTCGGTCTTGTGAGCGACGTGTATGCGATTGATCTCGAAGCCGAAGAGGCGAAAGTTTACAAAAAGGCTGCTTGAAGCCAAGTCAAAAGTAAAAAGTCAAAAGGCAAGGCAAGAAACTCTCCTCTTACTTTGCCTTTTTACTTTTTACTTTCTACTTTTAATGCATGCGTCGGCGAAAGACAGCTATCTTCTTCCTCGTATTTGGCATCTCGCTGTCGGCGCTCGCCATTGCGCTAAACGTCGGCTGGATCTTGCTTAATTTACGCGAAGTGGCGCTGCTGGTGTTCGGCGTCATATTTTTCGCGTTGATCATTACTGGCTTGATATTGAATACAGTGTTTCTGGTGCGCGAGATTCGCCGTAACGAACAGCACGACGCATTCTTAAACGCGGTCACGCACGAACTAAAAACGCCGATTGCCTCGATCAAGCTTTATCTCGAGACATTAAAATCACGCGATGTCGAACCTGCGAAACGCGCCGAGTTTTACGATGTGATGCTCTCGGACAGCGACCGTCTGCTCGGCACCGTCGAGCAAGTTTTGCAGGCGAGCCGCACTCGCGAAAAGCAGCGGCTGATGAATCTCGCCGAGATCGATATCGGCGCGATTATCAGCGAGACTGCCGACATCGTGCTGACTCGTTACGCTCTCGACAAGACTGCGATTCGCGTGAGCGTGCCAGCAGACAAGATCGAAGTTCTCGGTGATCGTGGCGAGCTGCAAACGGCGTTTGCAAATCTGCTCGACAACGCCGTCAAATATTCGCACGATGCGCCAAAGATCAGCGTCAAGGTCAGAACTTCGACCGCAAAGTACGTCGACATCATTATCAAAGACAGCGGACGGGGAATTGCCCGGGGTGATCTTAAACGAATCTTCAAGCGGTTTTACCGCGTGCCGGATAAAGCCTCGCAGATCGTGAAAGGCACCGGTCTTGGGCTCGCGATCGTGCGTTCGATCATCGAGCGGCACGGCGGAAAAATTTGGGCTGACAGCAAAGGCGAAGGGCAAGGCGCGACGTTTTTTGTGCAACTGCCGGTTGTGAAAGTGAATAGTGAATAGTGAACAGTAAACTGATAGCTGACTGCTGATGGCTGATAGCTTACCTATGAAAATACTTGTCGTCGAAGACGAACAACATCTCGCCGAAGGCCTGCGGTTCAATCTCGAAGCCGAGGGCTACGAGCCGCAGCTTGTCGCCGACGGCGAAGCGGCGCTCGTGCAAGTACAAAATTCAAATTTCGATGCCGTTGTGCTCGACGTGATGCTGCCGGGAATCAACGGCTTCGAAGTCGCGCGAGCGATGCGCGACGCCAATGATTACACGCCGGTGCTGATGCTGACCGCACGCGGCCGCCCCGAAGACGTACTCGCGGGCTTCGAGGCCGGAGCCGACGATTACTTGCCAAAGCCGTTCGATCTCGAAATTTTCTTGGCGAGATTGAATGGACTCCTTCGCAGGCAAAAATGGTCGCGTCGACGCGGCGGTGGCGAACGTGCCTCCGATGTCGTCTCGATAAACGGACGCGAGATCGATTTTCAAAATCTCGAACTTCGCAGCGGCGAGGAACTAACTCCGCTCACGCTCATGGAGGCCGATCTGCTCCGCTATCTTATCGACAATGCGGGCAACGCCGTCTCGCGTAAGTCTATACTCGAGGACGTCTGGAATCTCTCTGAGGACACCGACACACGTGCCATCGACAACTTTATCGTCCGCCTGCGAAGGCTTATCGAAGATACGCCAAACGATCCGCAAACCTTAGTGACCGTCCGCGGCGTCGGCTACAAATTTGTCATGCCGTCGTAGTCGTGCCGGGCGATCACGCGGACCTTTTTTCGCCACTCTTCGTGCAATTCGAAGCGCCACAGCTCGATCTCGGGCGACAGGCATCGTGCAAAAAATTCAAAATCTCGATGAAAACTCCAAGCCGGTGCGGCGAGATAAACAAGCGCCGGTTTGTCTGCGATCTCGCGCCCTTCGAAAAGATCCGAACGCGATAATACTCCGCGGCGGCGCTGCAATTCGATCTTTCGCCAGTAATCCGCAGCTTGAAAAACGGCGGCCCGATCAGGCTGGGTTTTTAGCTCGATTATTACGAGCCGCCCGTCGCGGCGGAGCGCGAGCAGATCGATCTTGTCACGAACAAAACGAAACTGGTTGTAGATCGGCGATAAGATCAAGTTCGCATCGAGCAGCTTTATGTTGCGTCGCAGGATCGATTCGAGCCAAGCTTCGGGTGCGATACGAAAATGTTTATGACGCTTGTTCGTAGCTTGATGCGAGCGATTTAGATCGAGGCTCTCTACTAGCTCGCAAAGATCATCCCAAGTTTCATCCGATAAAATTCGGCGCTCACGCCCGACACCGAACCACGCTTTTTCTGCGCCGGCGATTGTCCTTACGCGTGCGAACGGCAGTCCGTTAAAGCGCAACGTTTCGCCGTGCCGCGAAGTAATAATGTCGATGCTGTCAGGTGCCAGACCAATGATCTTGTGTGCGGTGATGCTCATTTCCAACGTTGAGCCCTTACTTACGTGCGGGCTACGGACACGCTCGGGCAGAACAAGTTTCGGCGGTTTTTCACGCCAAAGATCGCGTATAATGCGCTTTGGAAGTTCGACGAGTCGCGGCAGGTCGGATTTGCGATTTATCTCTATGATCGTAAGGCGTCGCTTCCAGAATTCAGTTAACAGGGCGTGAAGCTTTTGCGCCGCCCGCGCTTGACGCTTTTCGCAGATGAGCCAAATTTCGCTGACTGGTTTTTTCTTTCGGAGGGAAATTTTATCGACCCAGAGAATCGCTGCGGTGAAGATTATCTCGGGCGTGAGTTTTGCTGTGACATCGGCGATCGCGGCAAGCGACGTTTTGTCCGCGTTCTCAAACTCTATCTGGGCGAGGCGGCCGTTGTCATCGTTTAGAGCCACGCGGCCGAGCTTTGCGCTGACATAATTTGCAGTAATCAGCTGGGCGATCTCGTTAGCTTTGTGAACACGTGCTGCTTCGATCTCGGCGATCAGTTTTGTTGCCGATTCACGCGGAACGAGCCGCATCGTCTCACGTTTTTTGGCGAACGCACGGGCAATTTCGATCACTATCTCGTTGCCGGCAATCGACGCATCATTCAATCGCCAAGAGTGAAAGCCTTTGTCGTCGATAAACCCAAAGTGACGTTTGCCTTGCGTCTCGACAAACTCGATCTCCGTTGCGTTGAGCGGAAAAGTTTTACCTGTTTCACGTACAAGCAGCCATTCGTGACTCGCCGCAACAAACTCATGCAATTCGACGGTGCTTACCATTTGTGATTTTCGGCGAAGTGGCGCATCATTGCAGCGGCCCAATCGGCGTAGCCCTGTTCGGACGGGTGAATGCCGTCGGCGAAAAAGCCTTTGAGACGCACATCGACGGGCTGCGGGTAATAGAACACGCGGTCGAGCCCGCGTGTGAACTCGCGGATGTTGGCGTCGTGGATTTGCGAGAGCCGCCAGAGCAACTGCTTTGACGGCCACGGGATGACGGGCGATGCTCCGATCATCGGGCAGTTTGAGATAAAGACGACGGCGTCCGGGTTTTTGTCTTTGAGAATAGTGAGCAGCTCGGTCATGTCGCGGCGCCATTTCCGAGGCGATGAGAGTTTCATCACGTCGTTGCCGCCGATGCCGAGCAAGATGTAGTCGAACCGCTCGTCCGGCATCTGCGGAACTAATTTGTCGATCGCATCCCGAGCCGTTACGCCGTTACGCCCAAGCACCTGCCATTCAACTGCGGAGCCCAGATGTTCGGCGAGCTGCAGTGCAAATTGTCCGGCGAGCGCACGATTATGGTCGCGGGCGCCGAGTCCGGCGACGGTCGATTCGCCGAGAACAAACAGCTTTACGGCTTCGCCGTCGCCGCAGCGGCCATGTCGGTCGCCCGCCGCGTCGGGCAGTAGGCCGACCTTCCAACGCGTCACACGGCCCTGCAGAAACAGAAACGGCGCGAGCGGGATGAGCGCGATGCCCCCGAATATGAATTTTCGTTGTAAAGATCGCAAGTTGCTCATTCGTAAGTTAATTCATCGCGGGGTTGCCGCCGGAGAACTCAATCCGACGGATCCGTTATGATAAAATTTAATGCCTCTAATGTTTTTGTCAAATCCAAAAGAAAAGCTGCTCGTCATCGCACTTTTTGCACTGTTAATACAGGCCTGCGGCGATGAGCAGACAAATTCTAACAACGCCGTCTTGCAGCCAAACGGCAAGCGGTTCCCGTTCCCGACAAAAGAGCCTGAAGTTTATCAGGGCGATTTTGTCGTCGGCGACGGCACAAGCGAGCAGCAATATTTTGTCGCGAGAGATGGCGAGAATTGGCGATTTGATATCAAGCGTGACGGAGCGCCGTGGATATCGCAGATTCGTGACGGCGGGACGGTTTACTTTGTCGATCACGAAAGACGAGTTTATTCGAAGCTGCAAGGCGCGCAAGAGCAGGAGTTTGACGGCGGATATTTTAATTCGCTGACGTGGGGATTTTTCCGCGGAGCGAACTACATCGAGTACGAAGAGGCCGGTCGCGACGGCAGCCTCGTCAAATACAAAGCTCGAATGCTGAAAAACTCGAAAAGCGATGTGACCGTCACGATCGACGAGCGCACGGGCGTGCTTGTCCGCCAAGAGATCGCGGACAAACCAGTTGGCAACGAAACGCCCGTCGTTTACTTTTACGAGGTGCGTAATCTGAAACTCGAGACCGACGATTCCATTTTTGATCTGCCTTCAGGCTACGGCCGCATAGCGTCGCTCGACTATGTTCCGCGCAAAACGAAACGCCCCGGCGAGCAGTAACTAGCGAACAGTAAACATGAACGACAATCCACGAACTGAGATCACTCGTGAGCAGCGAGCCTTTGCCGAGAACGCGCTGCACAATTTGTCGTTTGCAAAGCTGATCGGCATGCGGCTTGTCGAATTAGAACCTGACTTGGCCACGATCAGCATTGAAATGCGGGACGACCTGCGACAGCCGAGCGGCGTGCTGCACGGCGGGGTGACCGCGACGCTGATCGACACGACAATGGCGTTCGCCGTCCGAACGCGGCTCGCTATAAACGAGGCGACCGCGACCATAGACCTCACGATCCATTACGTTCGCCCGCACCTCGAAGGTACATTTATATGCACTGCTCGCGTCGTTCGCGCCGGAAAGCGAATCTTCACCGTCTCCGCAGATGTGCACAACGACGAGGGCAAACTGATCGCGACCGGACTTTCGACGTATACAAGAGTTTGAACCACAGATGAACACAGATAAACACAGATGTCGGAAAGAAAATATCTGTGTCCATCTGTGGTTAATTTTTTGTTCTAAATGGAGCAACTTAGAAAATTTGCACGATACTTTAAACCGTACAAGGGTACGATCTTGCTCGGAATTTTGTGCATTTTGGCGTCGATGTCGTTTGGGTTGTTTATTCCATACATGGTTGGGCAGGCGATCGACGACCTCAGCAAAGGCGTTACAACCGACAAAATAATTTACTATCCGCTCGTGATCCTCGGCATCAGCGCGATGAGCGGCGTGTTTTTGTTTTTGCAGCGTCGGCTGTTGATAAACACATCGCGACACATCGAATACGACATGCGGCGTGATTTTTATGCGGCACTCGTCGATCAATCGCTCGAATATTTTCAAGAGAATCGCGTCGGCGACCTGATGGCTCGTGCGACAAACGACCTCGCCGCGATCCGGCAAATTGTCGGGCCGATGATCCTTTACAGCTTCCAGGCGATCTTTGCGTTGTGTATAAGCTTGCCGATAATGCTCAACATCTCGGTAAAATTAACTTTACTGCTGTTGATTCCGATGCCGCTGGTTTCATTGACCGTAAAATATCTAGGTGAACAGATTCACAAACGGTTCGAGAAGATACAAGAATTTTTCTCCGACATTTCGGCTCGAGCGCAAGAGAATTTCACCGGTGTTCGAGTTGTCCGTGCGTACGCGCAGGAAGAATCTGAGATCGAGCAGTTCCAAGTTTTAAATCGCGAGTATGCCGCACAGAATCTCCGTCTTGTCCGATACGCCGCCGCGATGCGTCCGCTGCTATTCTTTTTTATCGGCCTCGGATTTGTCATCATCGTCGCGGTTGGCGTGCCGATGGCGGTTCGCGGCGAGATCACGGCGGGCGACTTTACGGCGTTTATTCTTTATTTGCAAAGGATGATCTGGTACCTGATCGCGCTTGGCTATGTTGTCAACCTCTATCAACGCGGCACCGCGAGTTTGAAACGTTTTAACGCCATCCTCGAAGCCGAGCCGTCTATCAAAGATGATGAGAATATCACTGAACAGCCGTCAATTCGCGGCGAGATCGAGTTCCGCGACCTTACATTTGCCTACAACGGCAAGTCGGTGCTGCACGACATAGCTCTAAAAATCGAACAAGGTAAAACCATCGCATTTGTCGGTAAAACCGGCAGCGGTAAATCGACGTTGGTAAGTTTGATTCCGCGACTAGTCGACGCGCCCGACGGCAGCGTCCTCGTCGATGGCCGCCGGGTGCGCGAATATCCGCTCACGCAGCTTCGCCGTGCAATCGGCTTTGTGCCGCAGGAAACTTTTCTATTCAGCGACACGCTTGCGAACAACATTGCGTTCGGCGTGTCAGAACCGCCTGCGTCAGCGGGCGGCCAGCTCGAAGAATATTTTGAGCCGCAGATAAACGCAGATGACGCAGATGACGCAGATAAAAAAACGAATGCCGATCAGCGTCATCTGCGCAAACCTGCGGCCAAAACCTTCATGACCGTCGAAGAAGCCGCCGAGATTGCCGGGCTTGCAAACGACGTTGCCGACTTTCCAAACGGCTACGAACAGCTCGTCGGTGAACGCGGCATTACGCTCTCGGGCGGGCAAAAACAGCGAACTGCGATCGCACGCGCCGTCATGCGCGATCCGCGAATTCTAATTCTCGACGATTCGCTTTCGGCCGTCGATACTCACACCGAGGACAAGATACTTCACAATCTGCGCGACGTTCGCGTTGGAACCACCACCTTGATCGTCTCGCACCGCGTCTCGACGATCCGTGACGCCGACCTGATCTGCGTCCTTTCAGAGGGGCGCATCATCGAACGCGGTACGCACGACGAACTTCTCGCTCTCGACGGCGAATATGCAGATCTCTACGAACGCCAGCTGTTAGAGGAAGAACTTGAAGCGACGGATTAAATCATGGAATATATGGCTATGCGATCAATAATCTGTTTATTCTTACTTTCTGCGACAGCGTTGGTTGTTTCGGCGCAACAATCAAGCATTACGGCTGAGGCTGTATTCTTTGACGCCAACCCGACGGTCATAAAACTTCCGGTGCCTTCCTATCCTGCTGAGGCAAAGAAGATCGGTCTGGCAGGAATTGTGTCAGTAAAAATTTCAGTTGATGAAACAGGTAAAGTAACATCTGCCGATGACGCCGACGGGCCTTATCCTGTGTGCAAGGCAGTCATTGATTTAAAAGTGTTGGCTATGCGCACTGCTTCGATTGATGCAGCCAAAAAAGCAAAATTCAAACCAGCTGTTGTAGAAAATAAAGCTGTCAGCGTTGCCGGAAGAATAAATTATTTCTTCGAATCGAATGTTGAGCCAAAAGTCGGTGCAGTTGGCGCGCGAGTTGCTACTTATGGCGCTGACCAGAGCGGAGGACTAACTAAACTAGGCACGATTGATGATTCGACAACTGGCGCCAGAGTCGAGCCCAAAACCACAGAAGACAAAACGAAAAGCGACAAAAACTCGGACAACGCACAGTTGCCAAAAACCGTCGGCGGTGGTGTGTTGAATGGCAAAGCCACCTTATTAGCAAAGCCCAAATATCCACCAGCTGCAAGAGCAGTTCGCGCAAGCGGACAGGTTGCAGTTCAGGTATTGATAGATGAGCAGGGAAATATGTATTCGGCCAGAGCAGTAAATGGTCATCCGCTTTTAAGGCGCGGGTCTGAAATTGCAGCGTGCGATTCGCGGTTTTCGCCCACTTTGCTCTCGGGTCAACCTGTTAAAGTTTCAGGTATCATCACGTATAACTACGTTCCATAAAAAATAAACCGCCTCGATCACTCGAGGCGGTTTCAATTTAAGTTAAAAACTACTAACTAATTTGCAGAATAAACCTGAACGGTTCTGCGGCCAAAGCGTTTTGCTTCGGAGCAGCTGGGCATCCAGATGTCGAGTCTTTTTCCTTTGATCTTGCCGCCGGTGTCGGAGACGAGATAAGTCCCTGAGTAGCCACCGCCGTTCAATACGACACGCGAGCCGAGCCGCAAAACACGCGGGTCGGCTGCGACCAAACCACGACGAACGCCGTGGCCCATCGCGGTTTTTCCGCGCAAGCAATACGCTGTTGCGCTAAACGCACCGCGGCTTGCACCAGCTCCTGTTGATTTTACCGAAGCGGTTTTATTTACCAACTTCGAATCGTCTGCCGGAACCGAATCGTTAAGTGCCAAAGAAACTAAATTATTATCTAATAGAGCTATATCAACGATATTATCTTCTAAATTTATTTGCGAATCGCGTCCTATGCGGAGGTCTTTTTCCTGGCCGGGCTGCGCGTAGATAAAAACTACAGCGAGCATACAAAATGCCAGAACAATCGCTCCTCCTCTAACGAGATTTTTCATTACATATTCTCCTATCTTTGTTTGTCTTTTAAATGCAAAAATAGCGTCTGAAGATTTGTGTCGTCAGCCGCTATTCATATTTAGCAAGACCGTTTCGGCAGATTCATTGTCTGCCTGAATTCCGCGCTAATGGGCGAAACCTAGGTTGAGGATACCACCTCAAAGTCAAGCGTGTCCAACCCGCGATTTGCCGCAAATATTTGATTCCGCGGCAACTTACTTTGTTTCCAGGCGCTTACGTGTGGCAATTTTTTTTGAATTTGTTAGACTCTAGTGGCCTGATTCGGGCGATTCCAGATCGATTACGGCTTTTAGACGAGGATAAAGTTATGCGTGAAAAACGTGGCGGCGAGCGGCATGTGATCTCATTTCCGGTGCGTGTCCGCTGGAAGGACGAGAGTGGCAAAGAAGTTGTGCAGGATGGCCTAACCGAGAATGTCGGCCCGCACGGCACGCTGATCTATCTGCCGCGGGCTTTGCCGCTCGTCGGAGGCAAGGTGCATCTCACCGTCACAGAGAACCCGGAGGACGAAGTCACCGTCGCCGCCGAGGTCATCCGCCTCGAACGTAACGCTTCGCACCCGCAAGTCGCGCTTCAACTTACCGACAATCTTCGTGTTTGGAAAAAGAAAGTTTGGGAACTCGCGGGTGAAACTATCTCCGCGGAGCAACCGGAAGAACTGGACGAGTGGTAAAGAGCAGTGGTCAGTGGCCGGCGGTCAGTGGTCAGAAGGTTTTTTCTTTTCTGACGACTGACCACTGATCACTGAATACTGAACACTGAACACTGAACACTATGAAAATACTTGTGCTGGGCGCCGGACGGATGGGACACGGCGCCGTTTTTGATTTGATACACAATTCGCCGGGCGTCGAGCGGGTAACAGTGGCTGATTTTGACCTGAAAAAAGCCGCGGCTGTCGCCGAAGCCGTCGGGACGTCTCGAGTCGATGCTCATCACGTCGACGCGTCGAATTACTCGGACGTCGTTGCGCTTATGGGCGATCACGACTCGGCGATTTCGTGTGTAAACTATTGGCATAACGAGAGTTTGTCGCGTGCGGCGATCGAGACAAGAACAAATTTTTGCGATCTCGGCGGCAATAATTATGTCGTTGACACGCAGCTTGCGTTGGACGACTCAGCCAAGGCCGCCGGCATAAATATCATTCCCGACTGCGGTCTGGCGCCGGGAATGGTTTCGATTCTTGCGATGCACGGTGCAGCGAAGTTCGACCGTGTCGATGAAATTCACATCCGTGTTGGCGGCCTGCCGCAAGATCCACAGCCGCCGCTGAATTACCAACTCGTATTCTCTGTCGAAGGTCTTATCAACGAATACATCGAAGTCGCACGCTTGATCCGCGACGGCAAGATCACCGAGGTCGAATCGATGACCGAGATCGAAGATTTGTCGTTCGAAGGGTTTCCACCGCTCGAGGCATTTCAAACCAGCGGCGGCACATCCACGCTGCCGGATACGTTTTTAGGTAAAATACGCGAGCTGGATTACAAGACAATTCGCTACGCCGGGCATTGTGAAAAATTCAAAACGATGATCGGCCTCGGTCTGTGCTCGAGCGACGAGATCGTATTGTCAGAACCGGCAGCGGTAGCGACTGGGTACTTCAAAATCACGCCGCGAAAGGTATTCGGCGATCTTCTCCAAAGACATTTGCCGGCTGACGGCCCGGACTACGTGCTCGTGCGGCTCGATTTTGTCGGTGTGAAGGATGGCGCGGTCAAAAAGCTGCGTTACGACATCGTTGACAAACTGGACGAGGCTACCGGCATGTCGGCCATGATGCGAACGACCGCATTCCCAGCCTCGATCATCGCTCAGATGATGGCTCGCGGCGACGCTCTCGTGAAAGGCGCAACGCCTCAGGAAAAGGCGATTGACGCGGAAAAGTTCGTTGCCGAGCTTGATCGGCGGAATATCGATATTCAAATTTCGGAATAACAAAAAAGGCTTCTCGTCGCCGAGAAGCCTCACTTAAGCTAATGCTTTTTTAATTACGCCTCGATGCCGACGAGACGCGGGTTGGCTTTTTTCTTCAAAAGCTTTTGCAGTTTCAGTCGAGCTTTATGAAGCTGCGATTTCGACGTTCCTACGGAGCAGCCGAGAATTCGGGCGACTTCTTCGTGCTCGAAGCCCTCGACGTCGTGCAGAAGGAAAACGTTCTTGTAACCGGGCGGCAACTGAGCGATCGCGTTGTCGATCGCGATCTTATCGACGATGCGCATCCTTTCCGGATTTGCCGTGCCTGACACGATCTGATCTGGCGTTTCGCCTTCCTCGGTCGTCTTTTCAAACTTCACCGTTCGCTTGCGAAAGTGCATCAGCACCTGATTGACGGTCATGCGGTGCAGCCATGTCGTAAAGGCCGAATCGCCGCGGAAGCTGCCGATCTTCCGATAAAGCTGGATAAAAACGTCCTGCGTAAGGTCTTCGGCCTCGCTGGTATTTTGCAGCATACGCAAACAGATCGAATAAACTCGCCTGTGATGGCGTTTGTATAACTCCTCGAATGCGACCATGTCGCCTTTCGAAGCGCTTTGTGCAAGATCGAAATCTTTCACCTTGCTGATGTCTAACGGCGAGCTTTCCGCCTTAAAGACCACATAGTCCGTATCGACTCCCTGCTCGCTGTGAAAAACCGGAAAATTTAATGTTTCAGTTGTCATTGATTTTCCCTCCCGAAGTATCACTTCTCAAATGCCGTGCCAAAACCCCAAACCACGCCCGTTAATGCTATTTCACGACAAAACGTGCCGATTGTTCTGTTATCTTGCATACATAAACCGTTTTCGTCGTTCGGACCAACACGGATTCACGTAACCCTTTCGTGCGCAGTGTGCATCAAATGCTACACGTTTTGGTGCACGGTTATTTTAGGGCGGTAAATTCGATTAAAGATGCTAGAATCCCTACAAACAAACCGTCGTTTGGCATCGTCGGAGATCAATTAACTGATGAATTCAGCACAGTTTAGGAAGATTGCTTCAGCGTTATGTGTTGCCATTTTTGCGGCCTCATTTGCGAGCGCTCAATCGATTACAACGCCAAAATATAATAAAAGCCAGGAAGTCTCCGAGATCGACGGTGTTCCCGTGCTGCTAAAGCATCTGCCGGATTGGGAAAACGTGCGGGAACAAGCTGTCTTCGCTACCGATGGCGAAACCCTGAAGGCAGCAGTTGGTGAACGATCTGTACTCGGCGTCATCGATTTTGCCCCGGGCACAGAAGCTGCGACCGCTCAATACGACGCCGGCAGGCTGCTAATAATCGAATACACCAGCCCGCAAGCCTCGATCGACGCCGACACAAAGTTCAACGAAATTCTTGCCAATGAAAGCGGCGCGACTATTTACCGACGCATCGGCAACTACAACGCGTTTGTTTTTGACGGAGCGGACGAGGACGCGGCTAACGCTCTGCTCGATCAGGTCAAATACGAAAAGCAAGTACAATGGCTTGGCGATAATCCGTTTCGCATCTCGGCCGAACGAGCGTTTGTGCTGACGACAGCGGACATCTTCATGTCGACCGTATTCGTGATTGTTATAGGTATAGGCATCTCGATCGTTGGCGGCCTGATCACTGGATTTGTTTACTTTCTACTTCGGACGCGAAGACGTGCCGCCGCAACGGCATTTACCGACGCCGGCGGCATGACGCGGCTGAATCTCGACGGTTTTACGGCCGACATTCAACCCGAACGACTGCTCGGCGAGTAGTTTGTCTTTACGGCAAAGCCTCGATCAGGCGATCAATATCAGCGGAATTATTGTAAAAATGCGGCGCGATACGCAGCCGATCGCCGCGCGGACTGACAATGATCTTTTTGCGCTCAAGTTGCGAAGCGATTTGGCTTGGCGATAGTCCGTTGCGGCACTTTATACAGACGATTGCCGATTTTTCGCCCGGCGAGCGCGAGCTTACAATATCAAAGTTTTTCCCTGCAACCGCATCGCATAACTGATCGGACAGGTCGCTCAAATAACTCTCGATGTTCCCAATACCGGTATGGTTGAGAAGTTTTAAGCTTTGTTCGAGGCCGTAAAACAAAGCAGAGGGGCCGGTGCCGCTTTCCCAAGCCAGTGCTGTCGATTTGAAATTTTGCTCGCGATCTGCAAAATCCCATGGCGTTTCAACCGAAATCCAACCGACAAGCGTGGGTTTCACACGTTCACGGGCGCGATCCGAGAGATAAATAATTCCGCAGCCTTCCGGCGCGCAAAGCCATTTGTGGCTGGCCGCGCACGCGGCATCTACAAACTGCGCGGGAAGGTCAAATTCCATCGCACCAAGCCCTTGAATAATATCGACGCAAAACAGCGCGTCCGCCTCGCGAGCGGCGCGGCCGATTCGTTCGAGATCGGCGCGAAAGCCTGACGCGTACTGCACGGCGCTGATCGTGACGACCTTTGTGTTCGAGTCGATCAGCGAGATGAATTCGTCCAAATCGATGCGCCCCATCCGTTCGGGGCAGAGCCGCAGTTCGACGCCGAATTCGTCGCGAACACGCCGCCATGGATAAAAATTTGCGGGAAACTCGTTTTCGAAACTTACAATGTTATCGCCCGTTTTCCAATCGATACCGGCGGCAATCGACGAAAATCCGTCCGACGTGTTACGTGTGAACGCAACCTGGTCGGCGCGGACTTTCATCAGGCCAGCGACAAGTCCGCGTGCGCGATTTTTCGTATCAACCCAGTTTTGATAACCGAGCATTCCGCCGCCGGCGACATCCATAAGCTGCGAAATTACGGCCTTGACGGCGGTCGCGGGCATCGGCGAGACGGCCGCGCTGTTGAGATACGTGTAATGCTGGGCGGCGAGAAAGAGCGAGCGAATTTGTTCGTTCATAATTGCGTTGACAAACTGCGCGCAATAGGCGGATTATAAAGATTGCCTTTCGGACGAAACGCGCTTCGTCCGAGTTGCTAAACAGCTTGATTATGTTCGATTTGAAGAGAAAAAAGCAATCGGAGTTCGGCTTCGTTTCCGCGAGCGATGACGGCGGAATCGAGGTCACCGAGCTTCGACGCGAATCGCGACAAGGGCTGTGGACCGAGAGCTTTAAATTGCTCCGCGACATCTTTTTGATCATCGTCGTCTTTATTCTCTTCGGCGTCTTCTTCGTTCAACCGGTCGTCGTCGAAGGCACGTCGATGCTGCCGCAGCTGCACGACGGCGAACGCCTGCTCGTAAACAAACTCGTTTATTACAAAATTCAATCGGTGAGTTGGGGACACATCGAACGCGGCGACATAGTTGTGTTTTGGTATCCGGACGATCCTGACAAGAGTTTCGTCAAGCGGGTGATTGGCCTGCCGGGCGAAACGATCGAACTTCGCAACGGCAACGTTTTTGTAAACGGCATCCAATTAAAAGAAGACTACCTCGACCCGCTCTACAATAGCTCGCTGCCAAACGTGCCGAGCAAACTTGTCGAAAAGCATTATTACTTCGTTCTCGGCGACAATCGTGACAACTCGCTCGACTCGCGTTCGTGGGGACTCGTCCCCGAAAAATATATCTACGGCAAAGCGTTTTTCCGCTACTGGAAGCCGTCGAATGTCGGTTTTCTCAACCACGGCGAATACGACGAGAGCGTTCCCAAACCCTCACCGACCGCGGCGCCTGACGACACCGACCTCCGCGCCGAAGATAGGTAAGAATTTTTAGCCGCAGATCAGCGCAGATAACGCAGATATTAGTAATTTCCTAATCTGCGTCATCTGCGTTTATCTGCGGCTAAATTTCTTACTCCTTCGCGTCACCAGCGTCTCTGCGGTAAAATGTAATCGTGAGCAACGCAATATTAGTCCTCGAAGACGGCCGTGAGTTTACCGGCAAATCGTTTGGCGCCGACGGAACGGCGTTTGGCGAGATGGTTTTTAATACGTCGATGTCGGGCTATCAAGAGATCTTGACCGACCCGAGTTACGCCGGTCAGATCGTCGCGATGACGTATCCGCTGATCGGCAATTACGGTACGAACGACGGGGATATCGAATCGCGAAGAGCGTGGGTCGAGGGCTTTGTCGTTCGAGAAGCGAGCCGCATCGCATCGAATTTTCGCTCGACCGCCTCGCTGCAGGATTACTTAAAGCAAAACAACATCGTCGGCATTGAGCACATCGACACCCGCGCTCTCGTGCGACACATTCGTGATAAAGGTGCGATGCGAGCAGGGATTTCGACGACTGGCACGGACGCAAAATCTTTACTCGAAAAAGTTTTATCATCGCCCGAGATGCAAAATCGTGAACTCGCTTCGGCAGTAACGGTAACACAAAATTACGTCTACGAGCAGGAATCCGCAATCCGCAATCCGCAATCCGCAATCGAAAAGTTTCACGTGGTGGCGTTCGATTTCGGCGTCAAGACAAACAGCCTACGCGAGTTTGCAAAGTTCGGCTGCCGCGTGACCGTCGTGCGGGCCGAGACTACGGCAGACGAAGTTCTCGCACTAAAGCCCGATGGTATTTTTCTCTCAAACGGGCCCGGCGATCCGGCGTCGATGACAAAAGTTGTAGATGAGATAAAGAAACTTGCTGCAAGCGAGACGCCGATGTTCGGCATCTGTCTCGGTCATCAGCTGCTCGGCGAGGCATTTGGCGGCAAAACTTACAAACTTAAATTCGGCCACCGCGGCGGCAACCAGCCAATAAAAGATTTGACGACCGGCAAGATCGAGATCACTTCGCACAATCACGGCTTCGCCGTCGATGCCGATTCTCTGCCTGCGGATGTCGAGGTCACGCACATCAATCTCAACGACAACACCGTCGCCGGCCTGCGACACAAAACACTGCCGGTCTTCTCAGTCCAGTATCATCCCGAATCCGCCCCGGGCCCGCATGATTCAGAATATTTGTTTACGAGATTTGTCGACCTGATGAACAGTTAGCCGAGAGCTTCGAACTCGGCACGGGCGGCGGTGAGGGCAGGCATGTCCTTGTCGGCATCCTGCCAGATCTCGAGGAATTTTTCATATTCGGCCTTATCCTTCAAAGCGCGGGCTCTGCCGAGCTGCGCAAGTGGGTAAAGAGAGGAGAGCGGTGCTTCCCCGCGGTTGCCCAAGATCTTGTCAAACTCGCGCGCCGCGGCTTGGTTCCGTCCGAGCTTTAACAACGCGAGGCCGCGAAGGTATTGGGGAATGAACTCACCGGCCTTCTCGAGACGTTCGGTGATCTCAAGCTCCTCGACAGCCTCTTTGAGTTTACCGGCCTGCAGCCAAAGCGCCGCCTTGATCGTCGGTGCCCAAAGGTGTTTTAGAAGCGTATCGTTCGGTCTGTCCGCGAACAACTCGTCCAGCAAACCTGCCGCCTCATCAGACTGGCCCGCGACAGCCAGGGCAAGAGCGATCGTGACGACAACCATTTGCCCTTTTTCAAGGCTCAACGCCTTGTTGGTCTGCGCTTTCAGGACCGATCGCAGCGTGGCGTCGTCTTTTTCAGGTAATCCGTTACCCGAACTCCAAAACACGATACGCACGGCCTGCTCTGCGGCATATTTGCCCGCAACTTCCAATGCGTTTGTGTGGCTTGCAAGATCCACCGACCGGCGCGAAAAATCCTGGGCCGTTCGCCACTGCCCTTTGACCGACGCCGCCCGAGCCTGCACGTCGAAGGCGAGATGCTCGTCGTCACGTCCGGCGAACCAACGAAGATTGTCCTGGCTTGCGGCCTGATCATTTTCGATAAAGGAGATCATCAGGGGGAAGAGATGAAAATAGGTGCCGTCTAAATTTCGCTCGAATGCCAACTTGCACGTTTCCTTGGCTTCCTCGTTGCGCCCCAAGGATACCAACGACTCGACAAGATTCATGTAGATCGTTGCATAATTAGGGTCGATGCGAATACCCTCGCGCGCAAACGCCACTGCTTTTTCGCTCTGTCCGATTCTCTCCATCGAGTCGGAAAGACTGACATAGGACACGACGAAGTTCGGATACGTGTTACGCCAAAGCTCAAGCGTATCGATTGCCTTGTCCAGTTCGCCGTTAACAAAATTGTGAAAATAATAAGTTATTCGAAGCTTCTCGCTTTCACTCACAGCGTCGCGAAGCTCGTACGCTTTTTCCGTCATTTGGGCCGCGAGTTTCCACTGATCAGTGTTTCGATAGACGACGGCAAGCTCGGTGTATGCCAGAGCGAAATTCGGATCGAGCTCGAGCGCCTTCTTGTAAAACGGTATCGCTTCGAATTGCCGTCCATTCACAATCTGCTCGCGGCCGAGCACAAATATCTTTAGAGCCTCGAGCGAAGACGTGGTTATCGATTCGCTCGGCACATTGAATTTCTCGATGGAGCTGAGGCTTTCGCCGAGCCTTTCCCTGAGTCCGGAAGCTGCACGCGTGAGCGCGGTCAACACCTCCTCGCGCGAGTTGACCTGCTCAAACTCGCGACCCAGACTCTCATTGTTCCGGGCGTTGATGGCCTCGAGCGTCAGAACGTATGTCTCGCCAAATTTCGTTATCGATCCCGTAAGGAACGCCTTTAGATTCTGCCGCATGCAGATCTCTTCGCCCAATTCCTTTGATACTCTTTCCTCCGGATTGCGGCCCATGAGCCTTAGCGTTTGGCTGACCTTCGAGTCGGGAACAATATCAAGGAACGGCGACTGGGCAAGCGAATACGCGAGTGCCATTTTGAGCGTCTGATCGAACACCGCTTCGCCCGTCGTATTCTCAAACTCCGTCAAAAGAATCGAATCACGCATGCCGCCGCCCGAGCTCGTCGATATCCTCAGAGCGCTCGGCTGCGATACTTCCGGCTTGCTCGGCACCGCTGTTTGGTCGAGCTTTGCCTCAAGCTGCAGCTCGTCGCGTAGCTCCTTGAGATCGACCAGCAGGTCGCGTGTCGATTGATAACGCTGGTCACGTTTTTTCTTGAGGGTTTTCTGGACTATCCTCTGCAGCTCGCGCGGCAGGTGCGGCGCAAAACTCGTTATCGGCTGCGGTTCCAAGCTGATGATTGACGAGAGCGTATCGGTCACCGTTTCGCCCGCGAACGGCACCTCGCCGGTGAGCATTTCGTACAAAACCACGCCAAAGCTGAATACATCCGATCGCGCATCGGTCGGCTTGCCGCGGGCCTGCTCGGGCGACATATATGTCACCGTGCCCATCACAACGCCCGGATTGGTTTTGACGAGCTTCCGCGTTTCTTCCTCGCCGGACGATTGGTGTATCTCGGTCAGCTTTGCCAACCCGAAATCGAGCACCTTCACATAACCGTCGGAGCGAACCATTATGTTTTCGGGCTTGATGTCGCGATGTACGATGCCAGCCTGATGAGCCGCCGAAAGAGCCTCGACCGTCTGGACCACTATGGAGAGCGTCTCGTCAAAGCTCAGCCGTGACTTCATCCTTTCGCGCAAGGTCGTGCCGTCGATGTATTCGGACGCTATGTAATGCCGCCCTTCGTTCTCGCCTACCTCGTAAACCGTCAGGATGTTGGGATGATTGAGGGCCGACGCCGCCTTTGCCTCCTGGACAAAGCGTCCGAGCAGAGCCTCGTCCTGGCTGAACTTGTCACTCAGAAACTTTATCGCAACCTGCCGGTCAAGCTTGGTGTCGCGCGCGAGAAACACCTCGCCCATCCCACCCGAGCCGATAGGCGAGATGATCTCATAGTGAGCAAATGAAGCTCGCGTCTGTGCCGCCATAATGTTTTTGCTTGACTATAAGTTAGCGTGTGCCGATTGCGCCCGTCAACTTGGCTCGAACCAAACTCCTTTCGCGCCAAACTTCCCCCTCTTCTATGTAAAACGTAAACGACGGGCGTGCAAGGTCATTCGCTTGAATTCATTCGAAAAAAGATGGCGGCCGCGCTTTCGTAAAGGCACAGCCGCCATCAGTGATCTGGTTCTGTTCTTATTGTCCGATCCCGTAAATATAAGGTGCGATCACGAGCGAGACGATCGACATCAGCTTGATGAGGATGTTCATCGACGGGCCCGAGGTGTCCTTGAACGGATCGCCGACGGTGTCGCCGGTGACGGATGCTTTGTGCGGTTCCGAGCCTTTGAAGACGGTTTCGCCGTTGATCTCGACGCCTTTTTCGAACGATTTCTTTGCGTTGTCCCACGCGCCGCCGGCGTTCGACTGGAAGATGCCCATCAGCACGCCGGAGACTGTGACGCCTGCGAGCAGACCGCCGAGAACTTCGGGGCCGAAGGTGAAGCCGACGACAACAGGTGTGATCAGCGCGATCGCGCCGGGCATCATCATCTCGCGTAATGAGGCTTTGGTCGAAATCGCGACGCACTTTTCGTATTCCGGCTGGGCCTTGTATTCCATGATGCCCGGAATTTCGCGAAACTGTCGTCGAACTTCCTGCACCATGTCCATCGCGGCACGGCCTACGGCTTGAATGCAAAGCGCGGAGAAAATAAACGGGATCATGCCGCCGACAAACAGACCGGCGAGCACGTTTGCTTTGTAAATATCGATGCGGTCAATACCGGCCATTCCGACAAACGCGGCAAACAGAGCAAGTGCGGTCAGAGCTGCCGAAGCGATCGCAAAACCTTTGCCGGTCGCGGCGGTCGTGTTGCCGACTGCGTCGAGATTGTCGGTACGTTCGCGAACTTCGGGCGGCAGTTGACTCATCTCGGCGATGCCGCCGGCGTTATCAGCGATCGGCCCGAACGCATCGATGGCCAATTGCATCGCGGTCGTCGCCATCATTCCGGCGGCGGCGATTGCCACGCCGTAAAGTCCCGCAAAATAATACGAAGCCATGATTCCCCCGGCCAATGTCAGAATTGGGATAACGGTCGATTTCATACCGACGGCTAACCCGCCGATGATGTTCGTCGCGTGTCCGGTCGACGATTGCTGAACGATCGAGTTAACGGGCTTTTTGCCCATTGCGGTGTAATATTCGGTGACGAAACTCATGATGGCGCCGACTATCGTTCCGACAACTATCGCCGCGAAAACGCCGAGCTTAGTGAAGGTGGCCGAGCGTAATGAGATCGGTCCGTCGGGTAGCATCCACAGCACGACGGGCAGAGACGCGATGACCGTTAGCAGCATCGATGTCCAGTTGCCGACGTTCAGCGCGTTTTGCACGTTTGATTTGTCGTCTTTGATTCTCACCAGCATCGTGCCGATGATCGAGAACACGATGCCGAGACCGCAGATAACCATCGGCAGAAGGATAGGTGACATGCCGCCGAACGAGTCTTTGACCTTGATCTCTTGCCCCAAAACCATCGTTGCCAAAATCGTCGCGACATACGAACCAAAAAGGTCGGCGCCCATGCCGGCGACGTCACCGACATTGTCGCCGACGTTATCGGCGATGGTCGCAGGGTTGCGAACGTCGTCCTCGGGAATGCCGGCCTCGACTTTGCC
The DNA here is from genome assembly GCA_049679945.1 of Pyrinomonadaceae bacterium. Classification (GTDB taxonomy): domain Bacteria; phylum Acidobacteriota; class Blastocatellia; order Pyrinomonadales; family Pyrinomonadaceae; genus OLB17. The sequence goes on from JBAUGW010000035.1 coordinate 87,619, forward strand.
GACGAGATCGGCTCCGACGTCAGCAGCTTTTGTGTAAATTCCGCCGCCGACACGTGAGAACAGCGCGATCGATTCTGCTCCAAGCGAAAAGCCCGTGAGAACCTCGATTGCAGTGCGAACCTGATTTGCACCGAGGTCGGCAAAGATCGCGAGAAACGCAATAAACAAACCGCCCAGACCGAGAACCGCGAGACCCGCGACGCCGAGGCCCATCACCGTTCCGCCGGTGAACGAAACTTTCAGCGCTTGTTTGAGGCTCGTGCGTGCGGCTTGTGTTGTGCGCACATTTGCTTTTGTCGCGACTTTCATGCCGATAAAACCGGCGGTCGCGCTAAAAACGGCGCCGATGATGAAGGCAAACGCGATCAGCCAATGCGAGTGAATCTGTCTGCCGTCGATCTCGTGGATCGTGCCGGAATACGCCAGCAGCGCTGCGGTGATCACTACAAAGATGCTGAGCACCTTCCACTCTGCCTTTAAAAAAGCCATCGCTCCGTCGGCGATGTGGCCGGCGAGTTCTTTCATGTTGTCGTCGCCCGCGTCCTGCTTGCTGACCCACGCCGACTTATACCACATCACCAGCAGTCCAAAAATTCCGAGAGCAGGTGCTAAATAAATTACGTAACTGTTCATACTGTTTCTATACCAAAGCTAATGATTATCAAATACTTACTGCGATTTAACAAATAAGGCGGGCAAATTTTTAGCCGCAGATAAACGCAGATGACGCGGATACGAGGCTGTTTTTTATCTGCGTCATCTGTGCAAATCTGCGGCTAATTACTCAGTCGCAGTGCCACTGGCCGTTGATGCGTTTAGCAAATGCTCCGTCTGTGCGTGCCGTGCCTTGCGAGCAAATATTGCCGCCACGGCAGTCGTTGCAATAAACGAACGCACCGTCCTTGACAGGCGGACGGCCGTCGGCGCCGCTGGCCCAGTCGTTTATGAGTTTGAAATTCACATTCGGGTCATACTGCATCAGGCCGTCACGGATTTCGACGTTGTAACCGAACAAGTTGGGCCGGCCTTCGATCTTGTCGGCGTCTTTGCCGTCTGCAACAGCGCCGGTTTGAAACATAATGCGCCCGCCAGAATAATTTGGCCGCAAAACGTTTCGTCCCGAACTGTCTTTACACCGACCGGGCAACGAATACGGGTCATAACAAAATCGATCGCCTGTCGATGTGATGGTTACAGTGGGGTCGGCCGTTATCGTATTTGGCTGGTAAAAGGTTCCGCTTGAGACATAATTTAAGCGTCCTCGCAGCTCGACCGGATCGCCAAAGCCTGAATTTATCACCGTGATCGTGGTACTCGAAACGCCGCCTGCGGGGTTTGTATAAATGCTGCGCTTGCCGTTTTCTGCACCGGAATTGATTATCGTTACACCACCGACGTAATCGATGTATAGGAATGTGCCACCGATATTCGCGCCCCGGTCGTAACCGCCGCCCCATGTTTGTTGCAGCAACATCGATCCGGTTTTTTGCAATCGAATGCCATCACCGGGTGCGTTTTTCGACGTATAGGCAAAGAAAGTGTTATTAACCTGCCAGTCGGTGTTGAAAGTGTTGATCCAAATGCCTGTTTTATTGTGCATAGAGTACAGTTGATCGACTCGAACGTAATCGAATTGCCACTGATCGCACGCCTGTTCCGCCGGTTTGCAATTACGTTCGTTTACGTTGTGAACAAAAATTCCTTTGTCAAAATTTTGGATCGTGAGATTCTCGAAGCGAATAAATTGAGTTGAATTTGGCAAGTGTTGCTTAGTGACAGGATCAATCGCCCACTTCCCCAAGCCTTCAATGCCGACAGTACCGACGTTCGACCCACGCAGGGTTTCGCCATACACGACGTCATTACCGAGTAGTTCGATGTTTTTGATCGTCACTTGATTTGTGCAGCCGCCGATTCTAAAAATTGTCTGGTTGTCATTTTTCAGGCGAATTCGCGCCGAGGTTGTGCGATAAGGCATGTTGGACGACGGTATCGATGCATTTGCACCAGAACCCTCAACAACAACCCCTGACGGGATGGTGATTGCCTGATAAGAAGGGTCGCGAGTGCTGCCGTCGGTCGTGCCGACGATGTAATCGCCGTCGGGAAAGCGGAGCGTGCCGCCTTGTCGCGCTGCGATGTAGGCAATCGCGTTCTTTACTGTTTTTGTGTAATCTGCCGGTTCGCTGAAAACGTACTTAACCGGATTGTCCAGCGCTCGCCGAACGGGCCGAAAGTCCTTGACGTTGTAAATGCCTGATTCTTTCGTCAATGCAGGCCAAAGATATGTTACGCCGTTCTGTAGCTTTATTTCGTACATTGGCTCGGCTCCTGAAAAGCACCATTTGCCGAGTCCGTTTGGGTTGATGCGATTGCCCGTAGAGCTGCTTTCGTCACATGCGGTAAGCCCGGTCGCGCGAGTTTGCAGGTTTGTTCCTGCGACAAAAACGTCAACTGCATTACCACCACCCGCTGACGGCAGCCACCTTACAGGACACGCTCCGTCCTCGTTAGCCTCGACCGTGAGCGAGTAACCCTCGAATCTGTTTTGGGCGTAAATGTTTACAGACAGAATAAAAATCGCCGCTAATAAAAATGCGTTTTGTGAAACCTTAAACATAATTGCTCCTAAATATTTCAGCCAAAGGCCGGTAATTATCTTTCTGATATACTAACCGAAAGACAGGCTCGAACGCTTTTCGCAAAGATGGAAACTATCAGCGTCAACTCGTCAAAACGCGAGCAGATGATGGACATAACATCCAAAATTGCGGCCCTGCTGCCGGACGGCGACGGCGTCGTCGTTTGTTTTACGCAGCACACCACGTGCGGTTTGACGATAAACGAAAATGCCGACCCGGACGTACTGAGCGACATGCTTGGGTTTTTGCAAAGATTGATACCGCAGCACGAGCCTAACTTCAGACATTTTGAACACAATTCGGACGCGCACATAAAATCGTCGCTCGTCGGGGCGAGCGCTACCGTGCCGTTTGAAAAAGGCAAGTTGCTCTTGGGGCGCTGGCAGGGAATTTATCTCTGCGAATTCGATGGCCCGCGTGAGCGAACCGTGTTAGTAAGGACTTTATGACCGTAGGATACTCAGGGACCCCACTCGCGAAAAAGCTCGGCATAAAAGATGGCTTCACGGTCGCGACTACCAACGCGCCGGACGAATACGAGCAGCTGCTTTCTCCGCTTCCGAATGACGTCACGTTGCAGAACCTCTCGCATAGTCAGAGTATTATTGACCTCATTCACCTCTTCATAAACAGCCGCGACGAGCTGTCGTCCGAGCTTTCAAAATGCCGCAATCTGATTAAGCAAGACGGTGCGATCTGGGTTTCGTGGTATAAAAAGGCCGCAAAGCTGCCAACTGAGATAACCGAAGACACGATCCGCGAGGTTGCATTTCCGCTCGGCCTTGTCGATGTCAAAGTTTGTGCGGTCGATGACAAATGGTCGGGGCTAAAGCTGGTGATCCGCAGAGAGAATCGCGTGAAATAAAGTACCCGCGAGCCACCGTTTTGGGGTATATTATCGTCATGCCGACGACGGACAAACGCGTCGATGCTTACATCGACAGAGCGCAGGATTTTGCGAAGCCGATTCTCAAACACCTGCGCAAACTGGTGCACGACGCGTGTCCCGACGTGACCGAGACGCTCAAGTGGTCGATGCCGAGTTTTGAATACAAGGGAATTCTGTGCGGCTTTGCGGCGTTTAATCAGCACTGCTCGTTTGGGTTTTGGAAAGAATCGTTGCTGAAGGAAGTGAAATTCCCTGAGAAAAACGCGATGGGCAGTTTTGGCCGAATCACTTCGGTAAAAGATCTGCCGAGCGACGCGACGCTGAAAAAACTCATCAGAGAAGCCGTCCGGCTCAACGACGAGGGCATTAACGTTAAAAAAGTAGTTTCAAAGCCAAAGAGAGAAATCGTCCTGCCCGATTGCTTACTCCAAGCTCTCGCCAGTAACGAAAAGGCAGCAGAGACGTTCGACAATTTTCCACCGAGCTGCAAACGTGAATACGTCGAGTGGATAAACGAGGCAAAGACCGACCCGACGCGCGACAAAAGGCTGGCAACGACGATCGAATGGCTGTCGATGGGCAAACGCCGCAACTGGAAATACGAAAAGTGTTGAGGAGACAAAAACGGTGAAAAAGTGTAAGAGTGAAAAGGTGAAATAGGCGACGGTAAATCTCTAACTTCGCCTTTTCACTTTTTCACTCTTTCCCTTTTATACTTTATAGATATGAGCGAACCAATTTTAGTAGCAAGAAAAGATGATAAAGACGCGGGTCTTTTTCTCCTGCCGCAGATGGCGAACCGTCACGGCGTAATCACGGGCGCAACCGGAACGGGCAAAACTGTTTCGCTGCAACGACTTGCCGAGGGATTTAGCCAGCTCGGCGTGCCGGTCTTTATGGCCGACATAAAGGGCGATCTGACCGGCGTGACGCAGCCCGGCGGCGGTAATGCAAAGGTCGATGACCGCAACAAGCTGCTTGGCATCACGCCGAAATTCGAGCAATTCCCTGCGACTGTGTGGGATGTTTTCGGCCAGCAAGGCCATCCGCTGCGGGCGACAGTGAGCGAGATGGGGCCGCTGCTGATTTCGCGACTTTTGCAGCTCAACGACACTCAAGAAGGCGTGTTGTCGATCGCGTTCAAGTATGCCGACGAAAACGGCATGCTGCTGCTCGATCTCAAGGATTTACAGGAGCTGATGAAGTGGGTCGGGACAAATGCCGACGAACTCACGCTGCAGTATGGCAACGTTTCGACGGCGTCGGTCGGCGCGATTCAACGCGGGCTGCTGCAGATCGACGAACAAGGCGGCGACCTGTTTTTTGGCGAGCCGGCCGTTAAGCTCGATGATTTTATGCAGACCGTCAGCGGCAAGGGCGTGCTGAATCTGCTCGCCGCCGATCAATTGATAAACGCGCCGAAACTTTATTCGACATTTTTGTTGTGGCTGCTGAGCGAGCTTTTCGAGTCGCTCCCTGAAGCCGGCGACCTGGAAAAACCAAAGCTCGTCTTCTTTTTTGACGAAGCTCACCTGCTTTTCAGCGATGCGCCGCAGGCTCTGGTCGATAAGGTCGAGCAGGTCGTGCGGCTGATCCGTTCAAAAGGCGTCGGTGTTTATTTTGTCACGCAAAATCCGGCGGACATTCCGGAGAAGGTTCTCGCGCAGCTCGGCAACCGCATACAGCACGCGCTTCGCGCATACACGCCGCAGGAGCAAAAAGGTGTGAAGGCTGCCGCATCGTCTTTCCGCGAAAATCCAAAACTCAAAACCGAAACCGTAATAACCGAACTCGGCGTCGGCGAAGTTCTGATCTCGACGCTCGACGAAAAGGGTGTTCCGACTATGGTAGAGCGAGCTTTTGTTGTGCCGCCGGTCGGTCACCTCGGCCCGATCACGCCAGAACAGCGCACCGCCCTGATCGCAAATTCGCTCGTTGCCGGTCAGTATGAAAAGGCGGTAGACCGCGAGTCGGCGTACGAATTGTTAAAGGCAAAGGCCGATGCCATGGCTGCCGAAGCTGCTCAGGTTGCCGAAGCCGAGTCGGCCGCAAAACAGGCAGCAGCCGAAGAGAAAGCTGAGCGTGCCGCGGCTGGCGGTTCGCGCCGAACCGATAGTTTGACCGAATCTCTGGGCAAATCCGTCGCCCGCTCGGTTGGCAGCACGCTTGGGCGCCAGATCGTCCGCGGTGTTCTTGGCAGTATTTTGGGCGGCAAAGGCAAAAGCAGCTGGTTTTAGATGGCTCGAGATTGGTCTCAATTCACGCGGCGAATCACGGTTGACCGACCTGTGGAAGCTATCTATGAGCATTGGGCAGTTCCGTCGAAGATCGAACTCTGGTTTCTCCGTTCTGCCCAATATGTCGATCCCGATGGCAAGACACACGACAACCATCTACCGGTCAGTGAGGGTTGCGGCTACTCTTGGCGTTGGTACGGTTACCCCGACGAAGTCAGCGAATATGGCAAGATCGTCGAAGCAAACGGGCTCAACCGTTTTGATTTTACATTCACACACGACTCCCTCGTATCAATCAGCTTAATCGAAGAAATGGGCGAAGTTGTGGTCGAACTTACGCAGAGCCGCATTCCGGATGACGAGGATCGAGAGATTTATGTTGATTGTTCATACGGCTGGACATTCTTTCTTGCAAATCTGAAGTCGGTGCTCGAAGGCGGCCTCGATCTACGCAACCGCAGCCTCGATGTAAAGAATGTTATAAATTCTTGAGGAGCGACTATGACAAAGCGCACTATTCTCTTGCTTGTCGGAACGGCAAAAGGGCTGTTCATTCTAAAGCGCGGCGGTAACGGTAAATGGTCAATTGACGGGCCGCGTTTTGCGGGACTTGCGGTTTACTCTGCATTTTTTGACCAGCGAAAGGGCCGAAACGAAATGTGGGCCGCCCGGACAAGCTGGCATTTCGGCGCCGAGCTCGTCAGGTCGACCGACATGGGCGCAACGTGGGACGCACCCGAGCGGATGCGGATCAAGATGCCCGCCAACACAAAGAAATCACTCGAAAACATTTGGCAGATCACGGCGGGCGGCGACGCGGATTCGCTTTACGTCGGCGTTGCGCCCGCGGCGTTGTTCGAGTCGCATGATCGCGGGGCGACCTGGCAGCTAAACAAAGGCCTCTGGTCGCATCCGCATCGTAAGAGGTGGACGCCGGGCTTTGGCGGGCTTTGCCTGCACACGATCGTCACCGACGCTAAGAACCCAAACGACTTGAAAGTAGCGATCTCGACCGGCGGGGTTTATCAATCGAAAGACGGCGGCAAAAGCTGGACGGTGACGAACAAAGGCGTCTCGGCGTACTTCAACCCCGACCCGTATCCTGAATTCGGCCAGTGCGTTCATAAAATCGCACGTCATCCGCGGAAGAAAGGTCTTTTCTTTTTGCAGAACCATCACGGCGTTTATCGCAGCCGCGACGGCGCGACGACTTGGCAAGAGATCGAGAACGGTTTGCCGTCGAACTTCGGTTTTGGACTAACCGTGAGCGACGCCGGTTCGGTCTTTATCGTGCCGCTGCAAAAAGATGCCGAGCGTTTTACGTGCGAAGGCAAGCTTCGCGTCTATCGCACGCGTGACGAAGGCAAATCATGGAGTGCTCTCACAAAAGGCCTACCGCAGAAAAACGCCTACGAAGTCATACTGCGCGACGCGGTCACGAGCGTCGGCAACAACATTTTCTTCGGCACAAAGAACGGCAAGCTCTTTGGCTCGTCAGACGACGGCGATTCGTGGAAGCTGATCGAAGGCTCGCTACCCGAGATCTGCTGCGTCAAATCTTATCTGGTTTAGTCTTTTAAATTGCCTCCACCTTCAGGTGGAGGTTTTGTTTGATAAAACATATCGGGCTTTAGCCCAACATTCGGCTGAAGCCAAAATGAATTTGCTTTTCTTAAGTTCTGCTAAAGCCCTTTCTTTTGTTATTGCAAACCTCCAGCTAAAGCTGGAGGCAATTTATAAAATGTCAGTTGTTGTACATCTTTCAGGCCATCTCAAACCATTCACCCGCGGCGAAGTTGAAGTGAATTTGTCCGGCGAGTTTGCGACAGTCGGCGACGCACTCGATTCGCTCTGGCAGCAACACGTCGCGCTTCGTGACCGAGTGTTGACCGAAACCGGTGACATTAGACAGCACGTCAACATCTTTGTCGGCAGCGACGACGTTAGGCGGCTGAAAGGTTTACAAACAAAACTAACGTCGGGCGAACTCCACATCTTCAACGCCGTCAGCGGCGGCTGACGAACGATGCTCCTAAAAGACGAGACAATTGCAAAGATCAAATCCGGCGAGATTACTCTGCTCTTCCGCCGCTGGAAAAAGCCCGGAGTGAAAACCGGTGGCACGCAGATGACGCAGGGCGGCGTGATCGGTATCGACGCGGTCGATGTCGTCACCGAAGACGAGATCACTGACCTCGATGCACGCAACGCCGGCTTTGCATCCGCCGAAGAACTGATCTCTCATCTCGACTATCGCGACGATCCGATCTATCGCATTCGCGTTTACTTTGCCGGCGAAGACCCGAGAAGAGTACTGCGCGAAAAGGCCGACCTCACCCACGACGAATTGAATGAGGTGATCGGCAAACTTAGAAAACTAGACGCAAACAGCAAACGAGGCGCGTGGACACAAAGTTATTTACAGCTCATCCACGATCGTCCCGCAACTTATTCCGGTGTCCTCGCCAACAGCTTGGGCCTAGAGATACCGCAGTTCAAACCGTGGGTCCGCAAACTAAAATCCCTCGGCCTGACCGAGAGCCTCGAGGTAGGTTATCGATTGTCGCCGCGCGGCGAGAAGGTGCTCGAAGCTTTGAAACATTAGAAGCTACTACTCTTGAGAACGGCGCCACGTTTTAAACTCATCGCTAGCTTCGAAAGCTCGCAATACCTCGACGGTCGGACCGCCGACAATGTAATATTCTTCGCCCTCAGTCCAGAATATTCGTGGTTCGGTTCCCATTGTCACGATACAACGAGTTCCAATTCGTTCACCGCGATCGTTTAGTTTTTCGGTTCTTTCTAGGACTTCGCCATTGGCATTCTCTCCACAATTTGCGCCTAGTGTGTATTGAGTATGATCAGGGTTTCGCTCACGGTTGTGATAGATCGATACGTCACCGTATGGCGGACAGCCAATGCAGTCGCCGGAATACTTCAGCTTACCTCCCGGCGACAGAAAAGTATTACCACCCATGTAGCGAAAACTAGGAAAGACCCGATCGTACAAGGAGCACGCGGACATTGTTCCTACGGTGAGAGCGACAATAAATACGAAGATTTTCACTACAAGCTTCGATTCTAGGACTCTCGCTCGTGCTAGTAAAGAAGACACTTTTCTCGTACTGATTTGAAACTCCCGAGTTCATCGGACCAAGACATCTCTATTGCCTCCAGTCCGTCGCCTTCTTCGATAGCCTTGCGTATCTTATCTGTTCCGCTCACGACATCGAATGGGTTCTTGCCGAATTCGTATTCGTAAGCCTCCTGTTTCCACTGGAACTTGTCGGTGTAGAGGTCGTGGGCGGTTTTGACCATGGCGATGCCGACGATGACGGGCGTGAAGGCGCTGCGGTCAGTGACATGGAGTTGGACGCCGCCGCAGGTTTGGTCCGCCCATTTCTGGAACGTCGGGCGGAAGTAACACGGGCGGAAAGTGACGCCGGGGAAATTGTACGTGTCGAGCGCGGCTTTCCATTCATACGGGTCGATGAACGGTGCGCCGTTGATCTCGAAAACCTTTGTCGTGCCGCGGCCTTCGCTGAGCTCGGTGCCTTCGAGATGAACGGTCGCGGGGAAGACGACGCACGTATCGACGGTCGGAATATTCGGTGACGGCAAAACCCACGGCAGACCGGGTTGCTCAAACCACATCTCGCGATCCCAACCTTCCATCGTAACGACTTCAAGTTCGCAGCCGATGCCAAAATGTTCGTTGAACATTTTTGCAAGCTCGCCGCACGTCATTCCGTGCCGCGTCGGTATCTCGAACTGGCCGACGAATGATGTAAATGCGGTTTCGGTGACGTTACCCTCGACAGCCACGCCATTGATTGGATTCGGCCGGTCGCAGACGACGACGCGCTTACCGTATCTTGCGGCGGCGCGCATGCAATTGGCCATCGTGTAAACGAACGTGTAAATCCGGCAGCCAACGTCCTGCATGTCGAAAACGATTGTGTCGACATTCTTCAGCATCGCTTCGGTCGGCTCGCGAGTCTCGCTGTAGAGCGAATAGATCGGCAGGCCGTAGCGCGAATCGATAGCATGATCGGTCTCGATCATATTGTCCTGCACATCGCCGCGAATGCCGTGCTGCGGGCCAAAATATGTTGTGAGATGGATGTCGTCGCGCTCTGCGAAAACGTCCGCAACGTGCGTGAGATCGGGCAAAACGGACGCTTGGTTGCAGACGAGGCCGACGCGCTGGCCTTTTACAAGTTCGATTTTGCCGTCTAAAAGAATTTCGACACCGAGACGTGTTCGTTTCATAAAAAAATAGTAACCACGAAACCACACGAAAGCTACGCGAAAACTGAGGTTTTTATTTGTGTCGATTCGTGTTCATTCGCGGCTGATTCAAAAAAGCCCTCGCGTTAACAAGGGCTTTGATCAGTTATTGATTTTCAAAATATTATCCAGCCGTCGTGTCGGCAATTTCAGCAGTCGGCCCGTTCGTTTTTACGGACTCGATGCCGTTCTCCATTGCGTCCGCCGTTTTGTACATCTCGCTCTTGCCGATGGTCTGGCCATTACCCGCTTTTAGGCTGAAGAACGGATCGCCGGCCGTCGAAGTTTTACGCTCGTAATTTGCATCATCGGGTGCATTCTTCTTGACTGACTCGATGCCGCCCAGCGCGCTGTCTTTGTCGTCGTATGATTGGCTCGTCAAGATTACCTGACCGTTGCCAGCTTTTAAGTTAAATGAGTATTTTTCGCTTTCGCCCTGCTTTAGTTCAAATTTTCCTGCCATTGTTGTTTCTCCTCAAGGTTGTAAAAAGATAACGCGAATCGCTGCTAAGGAACGCAATTTTTCGTGTGTGTAAAATATCGCACAGCTTGTGCTGTCAGGCAACTTTGGTGTGCAGTTACTCGATAAAATCGTTCGGCATGTCGCGCTCACGCAGGTTGTTGCGGTTGATGATGCGGGCACAGCCGTTCCAGCGAAGGATCGATTCGTCGTTGCCGACGGGGCGCATCGCTTCAGCCTTTTCAAAACATTCCATTGCTTGGCGAAAGAGTTCGTAGGCCGCGACGCCGCCTTTTGCAAGCTCGGCCTTTGCACGCCGCTCGTACATGATGCCGGTGTAATACGCGCGCTGGTAATCGTCTTTTAGGCGTGTGATGTACTCCGAAATTCGCGCGTCGCCGACCGCGTAATCTTTACCAAAGCGATCTGACATCGCGAGCACAATGTTTTTTATAGCTTCCTGATTGTCTGGGTCGACCGCGAGAATGTCGAGATAGATGCTCTCGGCGGCTCCGGGCTCGTTGAGCAGGCGATAGCGGTTGGCCTTTTCAAGCGCGGCGGCAATCGCTTCCTGATGAAGTGGTTTCAGCTCGAACATCGTCAGGCACCATTTTGCCCGTCATCCGTCCCCTTTGCAAACGCGCGTCGCCCGCGTCGCCAGTTAATAAAGCCCATCACCAAACCAAACCCGACGCCATGCAGCATAAACGTCATCCAAGTCTTTGACGCCGTAAAATAAGCGCCGAAAGACGTGTATTGGTCTCCAAACAAAAAAAAGCCGACGATTTGCATCACAACGGCAAACGGCCCGCCCGTGAGCAAGATGCCGTCGATTAAGAGAAAGCGGCCTAAACCTTTTCGCCGCTTTTCTTCCCAATGTTCTGCCGAATATTTCATTATGTCCGTAGCCTGCACGTGAGTAAGGGCTCATCGTGGCCAGCCTGAGCCCTTACTTACGTGCGGGCTACTGACACGTAGGCCCAATGCCACGCAAGGTCACTTCTTTCTAAAGATCTTCACAAGCTTCCCAATCGGATCGTAATGCTCGTCAACGACGCGTTCCTTAAGCGGAATGATCGCGTTGTCGGTGATTGTTATGTGTTCGGGACAAACTTTTGTGCAGCATTTTGTGATGTTGCAATAGCCGATGCCGTGAAGCTCTTTTAGCTCTTCGGTGCGGTTTTCGGTGTCGAGCGGGTGCATCTCGAGCGCGGCGGAATAGACGAGGAATCGCGGACCGATAAACTCTTCGTGCTTTACATGATCACGCAGCACGTGGCAAACGTCTTGGCAGAGGTAACACTCGATGCACTTGCGAAATTCCTGCACGCGGTCGATGTCCGATTGCTGCATTCGCCAAGTTCCATCCTCGGCGTCGGGCGGTCGCGGGTTGAATTTCTTTATCCGTTTTTTTACTTCGTAATTCCAACTGACGTCGCTGATCAGATCTTTTATCATCGGAAACGCACGCATCGGTTCGATGGTTACGGGTTTTGTGATGTCGATCGTGTCGAGCCGCGTCATGCACATCAGCTTTGGCATGCCGTTGATCTCTGCTGAGCAAGAGCCGCATTTGCCCGCTTTACAGTTCCACCGACAAGCCAGATCGGGCGCCAACTCGGCCTGTATCTGATGCACCGCGTCGAGCACGACCATTCCCTCCGAGACCTCGGTGTGATAATCGACCATCTCGCCGCCTGTCGCGCCGCCGCGTCTAATCTTGAAGACTGCTTTCATAATCTTTCTTAACGCAAAGTCGCAAAGCCCGCAAAGCCGCAAAGGAAAGCAATTGGATTCTTTGCGTCTTTGCTTCTTAGCGTCTTTGCGTTAAAAATTCTCATCCCATTTCCTCAATTATCTGCTTTAACTTCGCGGGCATTTCCGCTATCGGTGCTTTTGCAATTTCCATTGCACCGTCCATGCTTTTTTTCAAAGAGTAATTGAATTTCGCATACTCAGAATCTTTCTGTGGATAGTCGTCGCGATACTGACCGCCGCGGCTTTCTTTGCGTTCGATCGCGGCACGCGTGATCGCCTCAGAGACGATCAGAAGGTTGTGAAGGTCGAGGGCAGTGTGCCAGCCGGGATTAAAATCGATATTGCCTGGGACGAACGTGCGTGACGCGCGGTTGCGAAGAACGTCGAGGCCGTTTAGCGCCTCGATCATTTCGTCGTGATGTCGAACGATGCCGACGTTGGCTTGCATCATCTCCTGCAGATCATGCTGTATTGCGTACGGGTTTTCGCCGCCATCGCGTTCGAAAGGCTCAAGTGCGGCTTTTGCTTTTGCCGCGACTTCGTCGTCGTTGATCTTTCCTTGCGAATTCTCCTGCGCAAATTTTGCGGCGTATTCGCCAGCACGCTTGCCGAACACAATTAGGTCCGAAAGTGAATTTCCGCCGAGCCGATTAGCGCCGTTTATGCCGGCGGCGCACTCGCCCGCGGCGAACAAGCCCGGCACTGTCGAGGCCTGCGTGTCGGCATCGACGCGGATGCCGCCCATGATGTAATGCGTCGTCGGCCCGACCTCCATCGGCGTCGTCGTGATGTCGAGATTTGCGAGCTGGATGAACTGGTGATACATCGACGGCAGTTTCTTTTTGATGTGCTCGGCAGCATTCGGCAGTTTCTCTTTTGTCCACGCGATGTCGAGATAAACGCCGCCGTGTGGGCTTCCGCGACCGGCCTTTACCTCGCGATTGATGCAGCGTGCGACGTGATCGCGTGTGAGAAGTTCGGGTGGACGATTCGCAGATTTGTCGCCCTGCGTGTATCGCCAGCCTTCTTCTGGATCTCGCGCGGTCTGGTCTTTGTAGTTGTCGGGAATGTCGTCGAACATAAACCGCTTGCCTTCGCTGTTTTTCAAGATGCCGCCTTCGCCGCGAACGCCCTCGGTTACGAGGATGCCGCGCACCGACGGCGGCCAAACCATCCCGGTTGGATGGAATTGCACGAATTCCATATCGATCAGCTCGGCGCCCGCGTCATAAGCGAGAGCGTGACCGTCGCCGGTGCCTTCCCAACTGTTACTTGTAATTTTAAATGCGCGTCCGACGCCGCCGGTCGCGAGAACCAACGCCTTGCACTTGAAAATACGAAACCGTCCGTGCTCGCGCTCATACGCCAGACAACCGACAACGCGGTCGCCGTCCTTGAGCAGCGAAACGACGGTGACCTCCATATAAACCTCGATGCCCTGATGGATGCCATGATCTTGCAGCGTTCGAATTAGTTCAAGCCCGGTGCGGTCGCCGACGTGTGCGAGCCGCGGATACCGATGACCGCCAAAGTTGCGCTGCAAGATTTTGCCGTCTTTTGTGCGATCAAAAACCGCGCCCCACGCTTCGAGTTCCCTCACGCGATCCGGCGCCTCTTTTGCATGCAGCTCGGCCATGCGCCAGTTATTTATGTATTGGCCACCGCGCATCGTGTCCGAGAAATGCACCTTCCAGTTATCGCGGTCATCAACGTTCCCCATCGCAGCCGCCATTCCGCCCTCGGCCATCACGGTGTGAGCTTTTCCGAGCAAAGATTTACAAATCAAACCGACGCTGACGCCCGCCGCGCTCGCCTCGATCGCAGCACGCAAGCCAGCGCCACCGGCACCGATGACGATAACGTCGTGTTCAAATGTTGGAAAATCCATTTAAATCAATTGACCACAGAGACACAGAGAAAAAAGTAATAAATTGCATTCGACCACTTAAACTCACTCCGTGTCCTCTGTGACTCTGTGGTGAATATTTTTAGAAAAATCGATAGTCACTCCATATCCCCATTGAGCACATGCGGACGTAAAAATCCGAAAATCCGACCCAAAAAAGCGACAGCCACGCGAACAGCATATGCCGTCGGTTGAATCCGCTGACGCATTTGTAGGCGGCTTGCTGGACAGGTTTATCGGACATTACATCGCAGCGCCCGCCGATCAGGTGCCGCAGGCTGTGACAGCCGAACGTATAGCTGGCGAGCAGAATTACATTTATCGTTAGGACCAGCGTTCCGACGCCGATCCCGAAGCCGTCATTGAATTGCGTCGCGGCGATCGCATCGTACGTGAGGATCGCGATAAAAATCAGGGCAACGTAAAGCAGATATCGATGAAAGTTTTGCAAGATCAGCGGAAACCAATTTTCGCCGCGATAGCCCTTGCGAGGCTCGCCCACTGCACACGCAACCGGGTCGGCCCAAAACGCTTTGTAGTATGCGCCGCGATAGTAGTAGCACGTAAATCTAAATCCACCAGGTGCCCAAAGTATCAAAACCGCAGGCGTGATCGGTTGTATAAGAAGCGAACTGGGCAACCATGATGGCCAAGCTCCGAGCCATGCGTGACCCGATAGCGGCTGACCCGCAGCTTCCCAGATGAGCGGCGAATACATCGGCGACAAGTACGGCCCAAACGAGTAGTGCTCGCCCTGAAACGCGGCCCACGTTGAATAAACAATGAACGCCGAAAAGCCGAGAAAGGTGAGCGCCGACGGTATCCACCAACCGTCTTTTCGCATCGTCTCGCCAAAGCCGCGACGGGTTATCGATACCAAATTCGATGCCATAAAATTGAACGGAAACTGCTAAAAGTTTTACGCGAAACCCCGCCTCAAGTCAAATAAACACGAGGTTTAGCCGTTTGCACGAAATTGGCGCTATTATCATGTCAAGATGATCGAAACTGTGATTCGCAGCCGCCGAGTCGTTTTGCCCGACGGCATCAGCGCCGCGTCGGTGCAAATTGCCGACGGCCGTGTAGCGCGGATCGGTGAATGGGACGATGTCGATGCGCGTGCCGAACTTACCGACGCGGGCGATGCGGTCGTGATGCCGGGCATTGTCGATGCGCACGTTCACGTCAACGAGCCGGGCCGCACCGAGTGGGAAGGTTACGAGACGGCGACTCGCGCCGCTGCGGCTGGAGGCGTGACTTGCGTTCTCGATATGCCGCTGAATTCGATCCCACCGACGACGACGCTCGCCGGTTTTGAAGAGAAGCTTGCGGCGGCGAAAGGCAAATGCTCGGTCGATGTTGCGTTCTGGGGCGGCGTTGTGCCGGGCAACACAAGCGAACTCGCGCCGCTGGTGACACGAGGCGTGCGCGGCTTTAAGTGTTTTCTGATCCACTCCGGCGTTGATGAATTTCCGCACGTGACCGAAAATGATTTACGTGTCGCGATGCCAGAGATCGCACGTCTCGATTCAGTTTTACTTGTTCACGCCGAAGTTGCGGGGCCGATCGATGCGGCTGCAACGTCATTGCTCGACAGCGATCCGCGAGCGTATGACACGTTTCTTCGTTCGCGTCCACGCGAAGCCGAGAACGAAGCGATCGCAATGATGATTCGTCTCTGCCGCGAAACCGGTGCCCGGGTTCACATCGTTCATCTTTCGTCGTCGGACGCTGTGCCGATGCTGCGCGCGGCGAAAGACGAAGGCTTGCCGATGACCGCCGAGACGTGTCCGCACTACCTGACATTTACTGCTGAAGACATAGCGGACGGAGCGACGCATTACAAATGCTGTCCGCCGGTGCGTGAGCGCGAGAATCGTGAAAAGCTCTGGGAGGCACTTGCCGACGGCACGATCGACATGGTCGTGTCCGACCATTCGCCCTGCACACCGGCGCTCAAATTGCAGGAGTCGGGTGATTTTATGAACGCTTGGGGCGGTATCTCTGCTCTGCAATTCGGTTTACCGGTTATGTGGACGAATTTGAAATCGCGTGGCTACGACCTCACCGATCTTACACGCCTGATGTCCGAGCAAACTGCGGAACTCGCAGGCCTCGATAGGAACAAAGCCAAAATCGCCGCCGGCTTCGACGCCGACATTGTCATTTGGAATCCGGACGAGCGATTTACCGTCATCACTGAGCTTATTCAACATCGTCACAAACTCACTCCTTATTCGGGAATGGAGTTGTTCGGCAAAATCGATGCTTCGTTCGTCGGCGGACGAAAGGTTTTTGAAGATCACAGCTTTACAGATGGACGATTCGGTAATCTAATACAGTAAAAATATGGATTTTATCGAACTCATTGATCTCGCATCCGAAAAGCTTGGCGGCTCGGTTTTGTATGCAAACGACGACTTTTTTGCCGCGAAGGAAAACCTGATTCGTGCCGTCGCTCCTGTTTGGAAGGAAGGCCTCTATACCGATGACGGAAAATGGATGGACGGCTGGGAAACGCGCCGCCGCCGTTCGCCCCGTCTCGACGAAAAGTTCGACTGGTGCATCGTTCGTCTCGGAATGCCCGGTGAGATAAAAGGCGTCGTCGTTGATACGGCATATTTCAAAGGTAATTTTCCATCGCACTGCTCGCTCGAGGCCTGTGCGGTTGATGGCCAACCCGATCTGGCCCAACTCACGAGCGATGCGACCGAATGGCGAGAGATATTACCGATCTCAGAACTCAAAGGCGATTTGCAAAATAAATTTGAGATCGGGCCGACCGGGCGCGTAACACATATGCGTTTCAAGATATATCCAGACGGCGGCGTCGCCCGCCTTCGAGCTTACGGCAATGTACAGCCCGATTGGGACGCTCTCAAAAACCGGAACAGCGAGTTAGATCTCGCTGCGGCGGAAAACGGCGGTGATGTAATTGCGGCGAGCGATGAGTTCTTTGGCCATAGGCAAAATCTGATAATGCCGGGTCTTCCGCGTGATATGAGCGACGGTTGGGAGACGCGCCGCAGTCGCAGTCCCGGACACGACTGGTGTATCGTCCGACTCGGCACAAAGGGCACGATCACGCGTGTCGAAATCGACACATCGTTCTTTCGCGGCAACTATCCTGAAAACTGTATGCTCGAGGGTGGCGTTCTCACAGGTAGCGATCTGAATTCAATCGATTGGCGGGAGCTGCTGCCTATGTCTAAACTTCATGCCCATACTCGACAATCGTTTGCCGACGAGCTCGCTGACATCGCGGCGATTACGCACGTCCGAATCAACATTTTTCCCGACGGCGGCGTAAGCCGTTTGCGACTTTTTGGCAGGATCGTGTGAGCACTGAACCTTACAAGAAACTAGCTTGGCTGAATGAACTTTCAACGGCAAAGGCCGAAGCGGCATTTCTCGACTGTTGCGGATCGCGCGAATGGGCCAAGGCAATGACCACGGCACGGCCGTTTCCAATGCTCGACAATCTTTTCACAACTGCGGAGAACGTTTGGTTTTCGCTGCCCATCTCGGAACACCTTGAGGCCTTTGCCGCGCATCCCAAAATTGGTTCAAAGAAAAGTTCGGAGTCTCAAAATAATCGCTCGGCGGGTTGGTCAAAGAACGAACAGTCAGGAATGAACGAGGCCGACCGGCAAGTTCGCGATTCGTTAGCCGAGGCCAATCGCTTGTATCAAGATAAATTCGGGTTTATATTTATCGTCTGTGCTACCGGAAGGACGGCTGACGAAATGCTTGCGCTTTGTCGTGCGAGATTAAACAATTCTGTTCAGACCGAGTTGCAGATCGCTGCCGAGCAGCAGCAAAGAATAACCGAGATCAGATTGACCAAGCTTTTAGAAACATGACCCCTATTACAACACACGTGCTCGACACATCGACGGGTAAGCCTGCTTGCGGGCTCGCCGTGACTATTGAATATGAGACTCAAGAGGCGGGCTGGCAGTCGTTGGCCAATGGCGTGACAGACAATGACGGCCGTATCAATAACCTCATAACGTCCGATACTGAGTTCTCAGCCGGACGATACAGGCTTACGTTTGAAACAGGCGACTATTTTCATATGTGGCAAACCGAATGTTTTTTTCCGCAGGTTACGATCACTTTCGTCGTGAAAGATGCTGGGCAGCATTTTCATGTGCCCTTGTTACTAAGTCCTTTTAGTTACAGCACTTATAGAGGCACCTAAACATATGGCAATCCGCATACTCCAAAACAATTACGGCAAATCCAAAGTACGACTTTTAAAAGTAGACCGCCGTAATGAACGCCATGAGATACAGAACCTCACCATCGACATCGCACTCGAAGGCGATTTTGATGCTATTCATAAGGACGGCGATAACAGTCTTTGCCTGCCAACCGACACGATGAAGAATACGGTCTATGCCCTTGCCGCCGAGACTGAGGAAATCGAGCAGATTGAGGTCTTTGGCCGCAGACTCGCAACCCATTTTCTAGGTAAAAATCCACAGGTCGAGCGTGTCGTCATTAATATTCACCAGCATGGCTGGAAGCGGATGAAATTCGACGATGGAGAACACGTCCATGCACTTATAGCAGGCAGCGGTGAGACACGGATTGCCAAGATCGACGTAAAGCGAGATAGCGAAACCTTGGAGTCGGGCATCGAAGACCTGATCGTCATGAAAACGGCGAGATCCGCCTTTATCGGTTTTCTAAAAGACGCCTACACAACCTTACCCGAAATGTCCGACCGAGTGTTTTCGACCGCTATCAAGGCAGTCTGGCGTTATAGCAACCCGGATTCGGCGGGGGAAGAAGTTTTTGATTCGATTAGGGAAAAAATCTTGCATGTCTTTGCCGAACACGACAGTCTTTCGGTGCAGCACACGCTTTACGCGATGGGCGAGGCCGTGCTTGAGACTTTTAGCGAGATTGATGAAATTGCATTCTCGCTACCAAATATTCATTACCTTCCGGTCGATATGACAAAGTTTGGCAAAACGAACGATAATCGAGTTTTTGTTCCTACGAATGAACCGCACGGCCTGATCGAGGCTCGATTGACTCGATAAGTATGAGCAATACACTTTCAAGTGAACAGTTAAATGAAATCACCGAGCCGCTTCGTCAGTCGATGCGGCAATTCGCTGAGCGGTATCCAGGCGAGACTGGCCGAAGGCAGCCGGTGCACACGGTTTACGGTGGAGCTCATTTGTTCAAATCCGACACTCCGGCGAAGCTCGGTCAGCTTGCCTTGCGGTCATTTGAGGCGTACGCCGCTGACGCTAAAACGTTTGCCGACCTGCTCGATCTGCCATCAATTCTCACTGAAACGATTTTCGAGCGTGTTCGCGAAAAGCTCGTTCGCGAAGCCGTCGAAGATTTTCGCATTGATTTTGAAGATGGTTATGGCACGCGCAGTGACACGGAAGAAGATGGCCACGCAGTCGCCGCCGCTCGTGAGGTCGCAAGCGGCGTGGCGGCGAACACGCTGTCGCCATTCATCGGTATTCGCATCAAAACTTTTAGCGAAGAGCTGCATGTACGGGCCATTCGAACGCTCGATCTGTTTTTGACGACGCTCATCGATGCGACCGACGGCAGGATGCCCGATAATTTTGTCGTCACACTGCCAAAGATCGTCGCCAGCGAACAGGTTGCGACGCTGGCTGATATTTTTGACGAAGTCGAACCCAAACTCGGCCTTGCTGCAAACTCTCTGAAGATGGAATTGATGATCGAAACGACGCAATCGATCATCGCTGCGGACGGAGCATCAAATCTGCCGCGATTTTTGCAAGCCGCTCGCGGAAGATGCACAGGCGCACATTTTGGGACGTATGACTATACGGCGAGCTGTTCGATAACGGCTGCTTATCAGGACATGCTTCATCCGGCGTGTGATTTTGCGAGGAGTATGATGCAGATCGCTTTTGGCGGCACCGGCGTTTGGCTTTCTGACGGAGCGACAAATATTATGCCGGTCGCACCGCATCGTGGCGAGAATCTCACGACACAGCAGATAGACGAAAATAACAAAGTCGTTCACCGCGCATGGAAGCTTCATTACGAACATTGCCGACATTCGCTCGCAAATGCTTTTTATCAAGGCTGGGATCTTCACCCCGCACAATTGCCGACGAGATACGCGGCCGTTTACACATTTTTTCTCGAAGGATTAGATGCGGCTAGCGAACGCTTGAGCAATTTTGTCGAGAAGGCAGCACAGGCGACTCTTGTCGGCGATGTGTTTGACGACGCAGCAACCGGTCAAGGCCTGCTTAATTACTTTTTGCGTGCCATCAACTGCGGAGCGATCACCGAAGACGAAGCGATAACGCGCACGGGCATTACGTTCGAAGAACTGCGCTCAGCTTCTTTCGTAAAAATACTAAAAAATCGTCAGAACTGATCGACGGCGGTTTGAAAAGCGATTGCTTTCATACAGCTAGATTATTGCTGCGGACCTTCGCTGAAGATGGTGGCCGCATCTTCGTAGGCTTGGCTTATTACTGAGCAGACTTCTTATCATATTTGCGAGCCGTCTAAAACCCTAGGGCTTAACAATAAAATCAGCAGCTTTAGCTGCCATCGCCATTCGAGATCAATTTCACGATCAAAAGGGCTGAATGTAATAACTGGTGGTTTAGCGTCGATCGCCCGCACACGTTCGCAAAGTTCCGGCGCGGTCATATCAGATAGACAGTAGTCGAATAAATAAAGCCCGAATGCTTTCTTTTCAACACGAGTCAGAGCCTCGGTACCGCTGGCTGCGCACGTCAACAGATAACTTCGAGCGTTGACCCGCAGCCAGTTCGTGACAAACTTTCGCGCAAGATTCGTCGCTGTCTGCATAAAGAATTGTTAGAAAATCTGAATGTTTCATTTCAGAATCTCGGTACGCCCCTATTGTTGTCTCGCCTGATTATTCTCGCGCACATTAATTTCCACGTTGAAATTTATCAAACGTCCTCTTGTACGGACGGTGATTTTTAGTAGAACACGATAACTCGGATCCAAAATTAGCCCAGCAAACAAATAACTTCCGTACGAAAAATTGCAGGCCATCTATTTCATCCAGGAAGTAAAACTTAAAAATAAAAAAGTAAATGCAATAAATGTAATTAAAATGCGTGACGAATTGTCAGGCATAAGTTGAAAAAGAAAAATGAAAAATTATCGAATCAAGAGTCGAGCGAAAAACTTTATCAGGCAAACGAAAAACCCCCTTTTATTTTTTTATTTAAAATGCAAAAAAATTGTTGCGAGTACTTGCAAAAATAATGTAAAGTTATTCGCAGGAGGGTTAACTAACCAAATGCCAACTAAAAAGAAACCGGCAGCAAAAAAAGCTGCTACAAAAAAACCAGCAGCAAAAAAAGCTGCTGCTAAGAAAAAACCTGCAGCCAAAAAGAAAGTAGTAAAGAAGACTGCAGCAAAAAAACCAGCAGCTAAGAAAAAGCCAGCGGCAAAAAAGAAAGTAGCTAAAAAGTCTACTGCTAAAAAACCGGCGGCAAAAAAACCAGCAGCTAAGAAAAAATCTGCGGCAAAGAAAAAGCCAGCAGCTAAGAAAAAATAGAAGTTCAGTTGTCCTTATTTTTGAAACGCTCCGTGCAGTAATGTACGGGGCGTTTTTTTTGCGATTTAACTGCCGGCCCCTAATGACATCCGGCCTAAACCCCTTTAAGTCAATGTCTTACAGGATACACTTCACCGACTCTAAAATGCATATTATTGATAGGTGCGGCACTGTTTCCGCCACACGTTCTCGGAGAGAAGCGGGGTTTCTCCGATGTGTTAGGCTGGTCGGACGATCTCTCAGATGTAACTCGTGTGGAGCGAAACGGCCAGCCTTACTCGCACAGTAATAAAAAGAGAATAGATGTGACAGTATGAGATTTGCAGCTGTGTGGTGCGGTTGACGATGCTCACGCTCAGCTTTGCAGGCTGCCAATCGGCAGCCAAGAAGACCAACTATCGCAACACCAATGTCGGACCGAATTCGTGAGTGTCGAGTTCGACGCCGACATCGTCGCCGATGGAAACTCCGGCTTCGAACGGAAACGACAATAAACCGATAATTTGAAACAAGAAAAAAAAAGAACTCAAATGTGAATTCGAATATAAATACGATGTCCACGCCGCGGCGGACTCACAACGGATAAGCAAAAACAACATATCAAAAAACGCCGCCGAGTGCGCAGAGTTTTTTTTGTCAGTTTTTTGACATTCGGATTAAGCGGTCCTAACGAAGTAATGGCATCGGCGACAGTAACATCGCATCCTTCCTTTGCAAGCAGACACGCTGCCGTTCAATCCCGCGATGCCCGCGCCAATGATGCAAGGGTCCGGTTCAAAACTCGCTGCGTTTTTGCTTCGATGAGTTGTTCGGTCGGCTACCATTTTTATTCATACAATAGAAAATGTGGGCGTCTCCCCCTCCGGAACACGCCCAAACACGTCTCTACGACGCCAATCGAAGGCCAATTTTATTCACGTTAGCCGACTTGAGCAGAAAAGTCTGTATACCGGAATACTTTGAATTGAATGGTGCGGTCGTGAGAGACAGTTTGGGTTATCTGACAAATAGATCTTCGACATTCCACAGCGAGTATGGCGTTATGCCGCTCGGGGCATAGTTGCCGATCCTTTTGTGTGACGCACCGACTACGTGACGGGAAACGAGCGGAATAACCGGAAGTTCTTCTCTGAATATTGACTGAATTTCGGAGAATAGGTCGGTGCGCTTTTGCGGGTCTCTTTCGGTCGCCTGCTGAGCAAAAAGCTCATCAACACGGGCTTCCCACGCGGTTGAGGGTGATTTTTGCTTCGGCTGCCATTGGTGCGACGAGCCGCTGCTTAGCAAAAAGCTTGCAAGTGATGATGGCTCGATATCGGTGACCGCAAGACCGAACAAAACTGCATCGTAATCATACGTCTTGCTGAGGCGATCGAGCACGTCCCGATTCTCGAGTGGCACGACTTGCAGCTTGATGCCGAGCTTTGCCAGATCTTCCTGAACGATGGCTGCCATCAATTTTCTTGCTTCGTTTTCAGCAGGAACCAAAAGCGTAAATTCGACGGCATTGTTTTGCGCGTCGGTTAGAACCGGCGCATCGGCCGTGCCGCCTCTCTTAAAACCGCCTTGTGCGAGCAGCTGTTCGGCAGACTTAAGATCATAATTTATCTTTGGCAGACTCGCGCTCAGCCACACTCGATTTCCGGGCGAGACAATTCCGTAAATGGGCGTTGCCATCCCTTGCAGAGTGATGTTTGCAATCGAATCGCGGTCAATCGCCGAGGCGATCGCTGCACGAAATCTTTTATCGGCAAACCACGTACGTTCTGTCACGTTATTCAATGGCGAACCGTCCGGCGCATTCGTGTTCTGATTAAAAATAATGTGGTCGACTCCGAGCCCCGGCCCGGCGTCGAAAGCGCGAATGTCGCTCTGCCCTTTTGCAAATTCTGAAAAGTCATTCGTACGAATTCGGTCCGCGATGTCGATTGAACCCTGCCCGAGCCGCGCAAACGTATTGTTAGCGTCGGCGACGATCTCGAACGTCAAGGCGTCGATGTACGGCAACTGCGTTCCGGCGGAATCTTTTTTGTAGTAATTTGGGTTTCTCGCGAATTCGATTTTTTCGCCGGGTGTCACCGCAGAAACAATGAACGGCCCACTCGTGACAATTTTATTTGCGGGCGAATCGATCTTCCATGTTTCGGCGAGTTTGCCGGTTTTCAGTTCGGCTTCGAGAATGTGACGCGGCAACACACCAAGATTTACAAAATAATTTTCGGCCGACGCGACTGGCTGCGGAAAGATGAACTGCATCTCGGTGTCGCTTATCTTCTTTGTTTCGATAGGTTTGCCATCAACCATCATCGCGTCATGAAACACAGGCGACTTAACCTTTTCATCGGTCATCGCCGTGAGCGTGAAGATCACGTCGTCGGTTGTCAGCGGGTGTCCGTCGGAAAACTTTAGCCCGTCGCGGAGTTTTACATCGACAGTTTTTCCGTCCGTAGTCGTCCATGACTCAGCCAAACCCGGAACAAACTTCTGCGCCCTATGATCGAAATCAACCAGACGCCCTGTCATCATAAAAAATGCCGCCACCAAGGTCGGCTCGTCGGCTGCGAGCAGGTAATTAAGAGACTTTGGCGGCGCGGTCAGACGATATACGATCTTGCCGCCTGGTTTTCCGTTCACGCGAGGTTCAACCGCGGCGCCTTGAAGTGAGTTCGACGGCGGAGTTTGGCCACAGCCAGCAAACAGAAGGCTCGAGACGATGAGGAGATTTACATAGAGCTTACTTCTAAATTGTGTTCTCATGTTTTGTCCTGACGCGTTTTTAGATTAGAGAAAAGTATATGGGCGCCTCCGAGTTTAGTTGCTTTCGTTTTGCAAATCAATAGCCAATGATGAAGAATGTTGATGTTTCTTGTCGGGTGTGTCGCTTGAGACGATGCTCAATCTTTTAATCCGGAAACTCATTCAAGGCGTGTTGATGCTGTTGGTTGTCTCGGCCATCACATTCGTGTTGCTTTCGGCAGCTGGCGGGGACGCGCTGTCGGTGTTGCAAGACAATCCGCAAATCTCCGAACGCACTATCGAAAACTTACGCAAAGTTTACGGCCTCGATCGTCCGCTGATCGAGCGTTACGGCTCGTGGCTCGTCAATGCTGCGACCGGCAATCTCGGCGAATCGATAGCGTTTCGAATTCCGGTCAGCACGCTTGTTGGTTCCCGGTTTTTGAATACGCTGATGATGGGCGTGATCGCGCTAACGCTTGCAATTTCTGTTTCGCTGCTGCTCGCGATTTTATCCGTAATGCGCGGGCAGCCAATTGTCGACACGGTGATCGAGATACTGATTTTCCTCACTGCATCGACGCCCCGAATGGTGCTCTCGCTGCTAGCGCTTTTGTTGTCACTAAGCATCTTGCCGCGTGGATCGGCGGGCGGAGCTCAGTGGTTTCAACTGATTGCGGGCTCGATCGTGCTGGCCGTGCCTCTGATCTCGATCTTTCTTGCGCAGCTTGTTCACGGGCTAAAAGACGTTATGGAGGAAGATTTCATTCGCCTCGCCCGCGCAAAGGGCCTGAGCGAGTGGCAGGTTGTATCGCGCCACGCACTTCGCGTCTCGCTAAATCCGTTCCTGACGGTTGCGGGACTTTCGCTCGGGGGATTGCTCGGCGGTTCGGTGATCGTCGAAACGGTTCTCGGCTGGCAGGGAATCGGCGCGCTGATGGTGACGGCCGTGCGTGGACGCGACGTACCGCTGGTGATGGGCATTGTCCTGATCGCCAGCGCGGCCGTGTGGTTTGGCAACACGCTCGCCGAATTTCTTCAGGCGATGAACGACAAACGGATACGCGACGGTTACTAATGAGCGAATTTGAGAATAATATTCGCCCACGCCGGCACCTGTTTTACCTTGGGCTAGCCCTAATAGCGACGCTGTATCTACTGGCGATTTTTTCCGAATTCATCGCTCCATACCATTATCGCGAACAAACCCGCAACGAACCGTCTGCTCCGGCATCAACAATTCATTTTGTCGACAACGACGGCAGTTTTAGCCTGCGTCCTTTTATCTACAACCGCAAACTCGGTGACGCGCTCTCGTCTCGTTATGAGCAGGACACGTCGCAAAAGTTTCCACTGTCGTTTTTCGTCCGAGGCGACGCTTACAATTTGCTCGGGCTTTTCAGCACTGACATTCACCTGTTCGGCGTAGATGCAGCAAACGAACCTGCTCCGCGTATTCGTCTGCTCGGGACGGACCAGCTCGGACGCGACCGCTTTTCGCGGCTGCTCGTCGCGACAAGATTTTCTTTGCTCGTCAGCCCGATCGGTACATTACTCGCGTGTCTGATCGGTGTCGTATTCGGCGCGATCAGCGGCTATGCAAGCCGTACAATTGACGGCGTGATGATGACCGTAGCCGACACGGTGATCTCGTTACCGACGTTGATATTGATACTGGCGGCGCGCGCCGCGTTTCCGCTCGAGCTGCCGCCGTTTCTTGCCGCGACGATGTTGGTCACGATCTTTGCTCTCACCGGCTGGGCAGAAATGGCGCGGCTCGCACGCGGACAGGTTTTAGCGGTTCGGCAGCTCGACTTTATAATGGCGGCGCGAGCGGGCGGCTCGACCGAGACACGAATTCTGTGGCGGCACATCTTGCCAAACATCGCCGGACCGCTCGTTGTTCAAGCGACGCTCATCTTACCTGCATTTTTCCTTGCCGAGATCGCGCTCTCATTCCTCGGCGTAGGTCTGCAAGAGCCCGAACCGAGTCTCGGTAACATGCTCACCTCGGCGTCAGACCTCACGCAATTGGCGCAGCATCCGTTCCTGCTGCTCTCGCCCGCCCTCATTATTTTTCTCTTCGTGCTCGGCATTCGTCTTTTGAGTCGAAAGCAAAACACTGCGATCGCCGGTCCATAATTTTTGAACCCGCGAGGAATTGGTGTATGATTGCGGCATTCGCACAATATGAAACCGCTGATCACCTTCGGGTGTTTTGTCATCGCCGCTTGCAATGTTTTGGGACAGCCGCCGTCGCAAACAAATTTCCGCGCGCTTGTTGAAAGGGTTTTGAAAGATCGTAAACTCGATCTTGCAAAAGTTTGTCCCGCAAGTGACGTGGTTGCGAATCGCGTGTTTCGCGATTACGGAGCGATCTTTGTATCAAAGGGAACATCACTGCCCGGCCGATGCGTTTTTGACAGTGAGGCCGAAGTGCAGGCGTTTCAATCGTTGGCCGAACCTTACGAATTGACTGTCGGCGGCGTGAACGTCACCTTGCAACGCGCCGCGATGCATGCATTCGAAGATGCGCGAGCCGAGGCTGCAAAGATGCGACTTTCAATAACGCCGCGTGGTGGCTCGGCGGCGTCGACGCGCAGCTACGCAAAAACCGTCGAGCTGTGGAATTCACGTTTTTCGCCTGCATTGCGTTACTGGACCACGAAGGGAAAGATCACGCGCGACGAGGCCGATGCTTCAATTAAAGCGCCGATTCGCGAGCAGGTCGCCATGGTGCTCGCGTGGGAAGCGAAAGGTATTTGGTTCAGCAAAGACCTGCGAAAGTCGATTCTGTATTCCGTGGCCGTGCCCGGGGCGTCGCAGCATGTTTTTATGTTGGCGCTCGACGTGTCGCAATTTGCTGACGGGCGTGTGCGGCGAATACTTGCAAAACACGGATGGTTTCAAACGGTGAAGAGCGACCTTCCGCACTTCACGTACCTCGGCGTGAGCGAAGGCGATCTTCCGACGCTCGGCTTGAAACGCGAAGTAATCTCGGGGCAA
Organism: Pyrinomonadaceae bacterium; assembly: GCA_049679945.1. Taxonomy (GTDB): domain Bacteria; phylum Acidobacteriota; class Blastocatellia; order Pyrinomonadales; family Pyrinomonadaceae; genus OLB17. The sequence goes on from JBAUGW010000035.1 coordinate 115,104, forward strand.
ACTTTTTGGATACCGGACATGAAGGAGTGAAGCGATGATCTGCTCAAACTGTAACACCGTCAATGACGAGAATAACGTCTATTGCAATAGCTGCGGCCACCCGATCACAGGGAACCAGACGTTCTCCGCACACCCGACCATTGCGTATCAACATCAACAACAGCCGCCGACGATTCCGGTTGTCGATCAGCAGTTTCCGTCGGTCGTGACTCCGTTTATCGGTCAGTCGACGGCGCCGCCGAAAAAGCGCGGGCTTGTCGCCGTGTTGATCGCACTAGTCGCGATTTTAGTGCTTGGCGTGATTGCCGTTGCCGGTTTGTTTATTGCGATGAATTATGGCGGCGAGAGCGAGACGCTGCCCGATCATCTTGGAATGTTCGTCCAGTCGGATGCGAAGGATCGCGTCGACGAAATTCGCCGGCAGGATTTTACGAACGGAGGCGAAGCGCGTAACAGCTTGATGAAAAGCGATCACCTGATCGTCACGCCGCGGCCGAATCTGATACTTTACGCCGACAGTCGCGACGTGCCGGTCAACGACATGCGGCTCGTTCAGCTCGATACGATAAAGGATGACGGTTCGATGAAGACCCTAGATTTTCAGGTCGCGCCGGTTGACGGCAAGCCCGAGATGAAGCGAATTCGCGTGCCTCAAGACATTACTAGCGGCCGTTACGCCTTTGCGCTTTTTGACGGTTACTTTAACGAAGGCAAGCACAGGTTTTGGCCGTTTCAGGTGCGCGATTCTACAAAAGCAAACAACGACGATTTGCTGAAAGCAGCTTCCGTTGCGCTAAAACCAAAAACCGCGCCGCCGCTCGTCACGACAAAAACCGCTGTGCCGCCTGCAAATGTCGCCACCGCGGTCTCGCCGCCGGACGGCGGAACCGCCGCAACGGTTAAGACGCGTATCAAACTTCGCAGCGGCCCGACGCAATTTGCAAAAAACCAGATTGGCAGCCTCAATCCCGGTCAGCGAGTTTACATACTCGATTACTCGGCGAATGTCGAAACTTTTAATGGTGTCACGTCTCGTTACGCCTACGTGCAGACCGAGGGCGGCAAACGCGGCTGGGCGTTTGCCGCTTTTCTCCAATAAACACGGTCTTGCGGATAAAGAATTCCAGAATGATCCGAGCGGCGAAATTTAGCCACAGAGAGCACAGAGAACTCAGAGAATGGAAAGCGATATTTTGACTCAGAAGATAATAGGTGCGGCACTCGGTCCCGGTTTGTTAGAGTCGATATATGAAGAAGCGTTTTGCCATGAATTCGATTTGCGAGGAATTCGTTATCGGAGACAAGTTGAGATCGATGTGATTTATAAAGACAAAGTCATTAAAGGCCAAAGACTCGATATACTTGTCGAAGAAGAGGTCATCGTCGAGATCAAATCCCTCAGCAAACTCGCCGAAGTCTCAATGGCACAAGCTCTATCTTACTTAAAAGCAACTGGTTTGAAACGCGCGTTGATAATCAACTTTGGTGCAAAAATGCTGCGTGAGGGAATCAGACGAATTTCTCTATGATCTCTGTGTTCTCGGTGGCAAACCTTTTTCTATCGCGTATTGAGATAAAGTTTATGAATGCGAAGATCAAATTTTTTATATTGTTAACGCTTTGCTCCGCCGCGTGCAACAGTGAGGACAACAGCAAATGGAAGACAGTCAGTGTATCGCCCAATGGTAACAACGCCGTGAACTCAACACCCGTCGCCGACAACAAGAAGAGCGGCTTTATGAACAATCTGCCCGCGGGATTCGCGCAGCCGAACGACGACGTCGGCCGTCGAATGCTAAAAGAATACGGAGCGATATTCGTCTCTCGCGCAAGCGCGCCGAAGACCGCAGTTTTCAAGAATGACGGCGAGGTCGCGCAGTTTCAGACGTCAGTTCAGTCGTCTCGCGAAACTATCGGCGGCGTCGAAGTCGAGCTGCAATCTGCGTCGATGAAAGCATTGAATGAAGCTGCTGCCGAAGCTGCACAAAACAAGTTGACCATCACGCCACGCGGCGCCGAAGCGGCAAAACGTTCATATCAGGGCACGGTCGAGCTGTGGGCGAGTCGTGTAAATCCGGGTCTCGAACATTGGACAGCGCAAGGTAAAATCACGGCTGCCGACGCGCAGCGCATAAAATCGCTCACGCCTTACGAACAAGTGCCGGAGATCTTCAAACTCGAATCGCAGGGCATATTCTTCTCTAAAGATTTATCAAAGTCGATCATCTATTCCGTCGCCCCGCCCGGCACGTCGCAGCATCTCTCGATGCTTGCGCTTGACGTTGAGGAGTTTGAAAACGCGCAGGTGCGCTCTATTCTCGCAAAGCACGGCTGGCATCAAACGGTCGTCTCCGACCTGCCGCACTTTACGTACCTCGGCGTCGCTGAGAGCGAGCTTCCCAAACTTGGTCTGAAAAAAGTAACCAATAGCGGGCGTGTATTTTGGGTGCCTGATATTTAGAGAACCGAGATTTCGATGCGGAAAGTGGTTTTCTGCGAGCAGGTATTCTTTACCGTCACGAAGTTGTCGCCTTTTGAAGTGATCGCATCGTAATCTTTGCCGCCCGACTTGAATTCCACACAGTCCCCGTCAGACGCAACGACGGCCGACAGCTCTTGTCCCGCCGCGCACGCGAGCACAAACGACCTCGAGTCGTTACCATTGATCTCGCCGTCGAAACGCGTCTGTACTGCGCCTTTTTCAAATTTCAAACGCGTCGTCGCGGGATAATCTTCCTCTCGCGTTGGCGTCGGCGTCGCAGTTTTTGTCGCGGTCTCAGTCGGTTTCGGCGCAGGTGTTTTTGCGACGGCGACGTTTTGCTGAGTATTTGCGTTCTTGTTTGCTTCGTTGGCGTTTCTGGTAACTAAAAGAAAACCGATCACGCCAACTGCAGCTACAAGCATTGCGGACAAAAGCAAAATCGGCAGTATCCATTTCAAACGGCCAGAGCCGCGAGCATGCGATTCATGCTGCCGTGGTGCAACGACTGTTGGCATTTCTTGCTGCGACGGAAAAGATTGAATGGAAGCCGTCAACAAAGGCGTGCCGTCATTAAGGCAGTAATCGTTTATGTCGTCGAAGAGATTATTGCACTGCGGACATCGTTTCATGATCTCATCTGTCTGACATTGCGATCAAATGGAGCCGCCCATCGGAGTCGAACCGACGACCTTTCGATTACGAATCGAACGCTCTACCAACTGAGCTAGGGCGGCCTGTGTTACCGGGACAAGCCGAATTTCAGAATATAAACCTCCGCTAGTTGACTGTCAAGGATTGGCCGCAAGCGAGTCTGTGACTTGATAATCGGCACCGACCGTTGATAGACTGCTCGAAAAAACGTGGCATTCAATACACAATTCGATTGGCGGCGATTTGACAGGCGGATATTTGCCGCTGCCGCCATACTTTTCCCCGTTATTGTTTTGATCGGTTTTGGGCGCACCTATTATGTGAGGTTCGCGTTTGACGCCCCGCCGGTGCCAGGCAAACTGGTTCATCTGCATGGTCTGGTGATGAGCGCGTGGGTTTTGCTCTTTTGCGCGCAAGTTTTGCTGATTCGCACGAAAAACCACCGCGTGCACATGCGCCTCGGCTTTGTCGGCCTCGCTTTGGCGGTTGCGCTTGTCATTGTGGGATTCTTTACAGCCGTCGCGGGAGCAAAGTTCACGTCGCCATCGACGCCGCCGGGAGTCGAGCCGCTGGAGTTCTTGGCCGTTCCGCTTTTTGACATGGTGACGTTTTCGATTCTGTTTGCCGCCGCATTTATCTACCGAACGCGTCCCGCCGATCACAAGCGCCTGATCTTGCTCACCATTATCGGCTTGCTGCCGCCAGCCATCGCGCGGTTTCCCTTTGAGCCGTTCATCTCGGGCGGGCCACCGGTTTTTTTCGGGGTGCCGTCACTGATAATTCTCTCGCTCGTTATTTTCGACACTTGGAAGAACGGGAAACTCAACAAAGCCCTTCTTGCCGGCGCAAGCTTGCTGATCTTGTCGTACCCGCTGCGTCTCGCCATTTCAGCTACCGACACTTGGATGACATTCGCCACTTGGCTCACAACCTGGGCCGCGTGACAGCTCTGCTACGGCACGAACGCGCTTGGGATAGGCGTGTCTGTGGGCAGGCCGAATTGTTGAATGGCGATGCCGGCGGTTGAGCGGTTTAGGAACCAAGTGGCGGAAGATGGGCGGAAGACGGCGGCGTCTTGTCGTCCGTCGCCGTCGTAATCGCCCGGTGTTGGGGTGTCGCCGTTTGAGCCGAAGGGGAAGGCAAAGAACGAGAAGTCTTCGCTGCGCACTACAAACCAGTTGCCGTCGGCGGGACGCCAGAATGCGATGTCTGCCTTACCGTCGCCGGTAAAGTCGCCCTGCACGGGACGATCGGATGTGACGCCAAATTGCACGGCGAAGATCGAACCGTTCGTGCTGCGGCGAACCCACCATTCGCCCGGCCCGGCTCGCCAGATCGCGATATCGGCCTTCGCGTCGCCGTCGTAATCAGCCACAACGGGCTTGTCCGTCGATATGCCGAAGTTCAGGATCGACGTCCCGCTGCCGCCCGAATTCGAGATAAACCAAGTCGTCGTCGACGGCCTAAACACCGCCGCATCAGCTC